>JBCCJS010000003.1:0-196620 GCA_039027675.1 Pseudomonadota bacterium | reverse complement strand
CATCGCTGTTTAACCCATGACCCTGAAACACTGACTTCGCGATATCCAGACCAATAGTAACGACTTCTTCCATCATAGCTCTCCTTCCAGCTCATCCCACGGATCTTACCGCAGGTGGTTGGAGAGCCGTCCACAGCATCAGAAGCTGACGCGACTTGCGATGGTTGCTAATGGCGTCAATTGGGGGTGAAAGCGGACGTTCGATCGTGAGGAATTCCAATCGCATGCTAAAGGGCTATTGCCAGCGGCGATTGGGAGGAATGTCGAGTGAAAATTCTTGCTTTTCTGATATTCGTTCCGCTTCAGATTGTATGGCTTCCTCTAAGCCTAATTGGCGCCCTCCTGGTTGCTTATCGGCAGCTTGTCATCAGCAAGAAGCTCGGCGTGTCGCAAACGGCGGTCGAGATCATCAACGGGCGTTGGACTATGGATGTCTTCGGATTGCGATCCGACCGCGCAACGCGGCGGCTTGCCACAGAGCTTCCAAATAACTCAGTCTTCGGTCTTTGGCTGACTCTCTTCCCATTGTGGCTGGTGCATAGGGCAACGGGCGTTCAATTCCTTTATCCAACCCTGCCCGATCCAGCGGAGGCTGGCATTGCGAACCTGGTACCTTCAAGGACGGCGGTGTTCGACGAACTCATCAAGAAAAACATCGCTGATGCTGCGCAGCTCGTCATTTTAGGCGCAGGTTTGGATACGCGCGCCTATGGCAAGCTCAAGATCAGCGATGTGGCATTTTACGAGCTCGACCAAATCGCAGATCAGATTCACAAGCGAAAATACCTCGAAGCCGCAAAGATCGATTCCTCGCATGTGCGATTTGTCGAAGTCGATTTCTCAAAGACCGACTGGATCAACTCGCTTCTCGCCACCGACTTTGATCCTGCGAAGAGAACCATATTCCTTTGGGAGGGCGTTACACTCTACCTGTCCGAGCATGCCGTGAAGGCGACGTTGGCCGCGTTGAGGCAAAGCGCGCCAACTGGAAGCGTGGTCCTTGCTGACATCTACGCGAACCGCTTGGTGAGACTCTCTAAGAGCAAGGTTATTGGCTGGTCGCTCGATCTGACTGGTGAGGATATGGCATTCGGCCTTAATTGCGAGGAAAATGCCGATGAACAGCTGCGAGAATTTGTAGAGATTCAGGGGCTAGCTTTGGGGGAATACGAGTTCTTAGGCAGCGCTCACAAGAAGGGACCCTTTGTCGCAGTCGTTGAATTGGTCATTTAGGCAAGTTCGATCAGCCAGTCCGGACATCGCTCTTTGGGTCGTGTGCAGTCATAACGGTCTGAGGGTGAAAGTGTCTGCTTTCTCGACGCTCACTTCTAAAACCAGACCTTCCGCAAACCACCCAGTCTCAGCCATAAAGCGCGAGCATGTAAATTGCCAAAAGCAGACGCGATTTGCGCTGGCTTGCTTTGTATTGAATTGGGGGTGGAAGCGGACGGACTGGTTTCGTTGATGAACCCAGTATTCCAGTCTGAAAAGCCATGTTGCAGGGCCTTACGGTGTTTTATATAAGCATGACACTTAGGCTTGCAGGTCGCTGGGTAAGCAAGCTTGAACAAAGGTGGAAGCAACGGCATTGTTTGACAGTCTGACTAGCTTGGGAAAACGTCTCCTGATTTTGGTCGCGACTGCATTGGGCCTGTCAACGATTACGGGCTGTTCACTGAGGCAAGAGCAGGTCCTGGTTCCATCTTTAGTCGAGCTTCAATCGCTAGAGTATCGTGGCACGATCCGCTTCATGCCCACCGACGGGGCACTGGAAGCCGATCTTCAAATCGCAATTCCTGATCCTTCGCAAAGGCAGTTCTCCTTCATACTCGCTGCATCCCTCGGAAATGCGCAAGTCACAGGGCCCGAAGTCAGGGACATTTCGATCTCGCCCCAGCAGACCTTCGGCAGAACTGTGAATGCCTACACAATCACCCTCGCGCCATCCCGTAACGGGTCTGAGCGTGTTGTCGCTTTCAAGTACGGCGGCGAGCTTGTTCCCGACGATGCTCCTCTGGCCATCAACGCGATCAGTGAGCGGCGAATTGAACTGACAGCTGATAGCTTTTGGTTCCCCCTTGAGACGAGCTTTGGGAGAAGCATCGATGCTTCCCTCACGGTAGAGATCGATGGAAATTGGAACGGTGTAGCTCCGGGATCGTTCGAACAAACCTCTACCGGTTTCTCGCTTGAACAGGATGTGGGAGGCAGCGATATTTCTTTAGCGCTGCTGAGCCATCCTGTTGTTTATCGGGTCGGCGACTACGCCGTCTACGACAATCGAAGCGAACTAGGTGAAAATATCGAAGGGGTCGTTGCCGCGCTTAGCGCATGCTCAGGCTTTCTGAATGATCTTGCAGGCCCCGCTGACCTCCTACCAAAAGCGCAAATCATGGTTTTTGGCCGACGATCCAGCGGGTATTCGAGGCGGACGGTGATTGCCCTGACCGACCCCTCCGGCAGTGATGAGGTCCCTCTCACTCAGTTCATCTGTCATGAGTTGGCCCACAATTGGAGCCGAGCCAACAGCTCAACCCCCGAGCAGTGGCATAATGAGGGTTTGGCAGATGCCATTGCCAACCTCGCCCTTAGAGATATCTTCGGATCACAGGCCTATGAAGATCGCCTGGCCAGTTATCGCGAGAGGCTTTTGTCAGCGGAAGGTTCTCTTGGACCCATTTGGACGCCTGATCTGAATGACCGCACGTCGTTCTTAGTCGCCTATGTCGCAGCCCCATTGGCACTTGCACAACTTGAAGAAAGATTAGGCAAGGCGCTGTTTCGCAGCTTCCTTAGGCGTTTGATGAACGAGAAAGTTGCGCGGACCCCTCGCATGCTCGCCGTACTTGAAGAAGTGGCCGGTTCGGATCAGAGTAAATGGTTTGAAGATATGTTAGCACGTGAAGCGAATGCTCTTGCAAAGTCAAAACATGATGCAGGCTGAGGGCATTGAGTAATGCTCGTTGGTCTGCTTTTCGGTTAACAGATTTAACTTGGACGCGACCGAAATTTTGGGTCACTAGCGGGAATAAGACCTTCGGCTTGAAAGCGTCCGCTATCTCAGTGCTCTTTTCCAAAAGCGGACTGTCGCAAATCCCACCCCAAATCCGGACAAAAGAAGAAGCCCCGGCGGATCGCTCCACCGGGGCCTTTTTGTAAGCGTTGAAGCTGGTGGCTGAGCTTAGAAGCCGCCCATGCCGCCCATTCCGCCCATTCCGCCCATATCGGGCATGGCAGGCGCCGCGCTCTTGTCTTCCGGCGCGTCCACGATGGCCGCTTCGGTGGTGATGAGCAGGGCCGCCACAGAAGCCGCGTCCTGCAGAGCGGTGCGAACAACCTTGGTCGGGTCGATCACGCCGGCCTTGGCGAGGTCTTCGTAAGTGTCGGTCGCCGCGTTGAAGCCCATCGCTTCGTTGTCTTCGCGCAGCAGGTTGCCTGAGACGACGGCACCATCATGACCAGCATTCTGAGCGATCTGACGGATCGGCGAAGTCAGCGCCCGGCGCACGATGTCGACGCCGCGGGTCTGATCGTCGTTCGTGCCTTCGAGGCCTTCCAGCGCCTTGGTGGCGTAGAGCAGAGCGGTACCGCCGCCTGGCACGATGCCTTCTTCAACGGCTGCGCGCGTTGCGTGCAGAGCATCGTCAACACGGTCCTTGCGCTCTTTCACTTCGACTTCCGTCGCACCGCCAACCTTGATCACGGCAACGCCGCCGGCGAGCTTGGCAAGGCGCTCTTGCAGCTTTTCCTTGTCATAATCGCTGGTGGTGTTTTCCATCTGCGTGCGGATTTCTGCGACGCGCGCCTTGATGTCGTCGGCTGACCCTGCGCCATCGACGATGGTGGTGTTGTCTTTGTCGATGGTCACGCGCTTGGCTTCGCCGAGCATGCCCAGTGTGACGTTCTCAAGCTTGATGCCGAGATCTTCGCTGACCATTTCGCCCTGCGTGAGGATCGCGATGTCCTGCAGCATGGCCTTGCGACGATCGCCAAAGCCCGGAGCCTTGACGGCGGCCACTTTCAGACCACCACGCAGCTTGTTCACCACCAGCGTGGCCAAGGCCTCGCCTTCGATGTCTTCCGCGATGATGAGCAGCGGACGGCCCGACTGCATCGCCGCTTCGAGCACCGGCAGCATCGATTGCAGGTTCGACAGCTTCTTTTCGTGGATCAAGATGTAGGGGTTGTCGAGTTCGACCATCATCTTGTCAGGGTTGGTGATGAAATAGGGCGAGAGGTAGCCGCGGTCAAACTGCATGCCTTCGACAACATCGAGCTCGAATTCGAGGCCCTTGGCTTCTTCGACGGTGATTACGCCTTCCTTGCCGACCTTTTCCATCGCTTCGGCGATCTTTTCGCCGACTTCGACGTCGCCATTGGCTGAGATGATACCGACCTGCGCGATTTCGGCCGAGCCTGCCACTTCCTTAGAACGGGTGGCGAGGTTTTCGGTGATCTTGGCCACTGCCAGATCAATGCCGCGCTTCAGATCCATCGGGTTCATGCCGGCTGCGACCGACTTCATGCCTTCGGTGACGATGGCTTGCGCGAGCACGGTCGCGGTGGTGGTGCCGTCACCGGCGGCGTCGTTCGCCTTCGATGCGACTTCGCGCAGCATCTGCGCGCCCATGTTTTCGAACTTGTCCTTAAGCTCGATTTCCTTGGCGACGGTGACGCCGTCCTTGGTGATGCGCGGCGCGCCAAAGCTCTTGTCGATGACAACATTGCGACCCTTCGGGCCGAGCGTCACCTTGACGGCGTTTGCGAGCGTGTCGACGCCCTTCAAGATGCCTTCGCGTGCGTCACGCGAGAATTTCACGTCCTTGGCAGACATATTTCAATCCTTTCGAATTCATTGTGCGCTCCCGCGCAGGCGGGAGCCTATCTCGTAAAAGCGGGAAGTCCCCCTCTTCATGGGGACTCACATGGGTGCTCAGCCGAGCACACCCATGATGTCGCTTTCCTTCATGATCAACAGGTCTTCACCGTCGATCTTGACTTCGGTGCCGCCCCATTTGCCGAAAAGGACGCGGTCGCCGACCTTGACGTCGAGCGCGATGCGATCGCCATCGTCGTCACGCGTGCCCTCGCCAACAGCGACGATTTCGCCTTCGCTGGGCTTCTCCTGAGCTGAATCGGGGATGATGATGCCGCCAGCGGTTTTCGTGTCGGCTTCGATGCGACGGACCAGAACGCGGTCGTGCAGCGGACGAAATGCCATACTTATGACCTTTCCTTGAATGATGAATGTGTTCCCTCTGGCACTCTTCGACGAGAGTGCCAGCGCGGCGCATTTGGTTGTGCGCCTCGCCAGAGTCAAGCACGGCGATGCAATTATTTTGAGCTACCCTGCCCGTGGCTCAGGCGGCGCCCTGGCCAATACGCGCTGTTAGCCCGAGGGCTTCGCGCCTTGACCAGCGCCATGTCAGCAAAATCGCCGCGAACAATAGGCCTGTCGCGAGGCCAATCCACACGCCGATGCCTTCGAGAGCGGTGTAAAAGCCAAGGCCGATGGCAAGGCCGAAACCGGGCACCCAATAGCTGAACACCGCAATCCACATCGGCACGCGCGTATCCTGCAATCCTCTCAAGGACCCAAGCGAGACAGCCTGCATGCCATCCACGATCTGGAACGCAGCCGCCCAGATCAGATATTGCAACGCAAAGCCCACCAGTGCTGCGTTCTTGGCCGCGTAGGGATCAAGATAGACCGACAGCAGCGCATAGGGCGCAAAGATCATCGCGCTCGCCGTCAGCACCATGAAGCCGGTTCCCAGCGCAATCGAGACCCACCCTGCCTGGCTCATGCCCTGCCTGTCGCGCGCGCCGTAGAAATAGCCCACGCGGATGGTTGCTGCCTGCCCCACGCCGAACGGGACCTGGAAGGCGAAGGCCGCGATGTTGAGCGCCACGGTGTGCCCGGCAAGCTCAGATGCGCCAAACCGGCCCATCAGGAATGCCGCCGCACCAAAAATCCCGGCTTCTGCGATAACGGTTAGCGCTATCGGCGTGCCGATCTTGACGATCTCGGCAAAGCGCGCCCAGTCAGGTCGCCACAAACGCCCGAAGATGTGAAATCGCTTGAGCTTCGCATCGAGCTGGATGACCGCGACATAGGCGAACATTGTCGCACTGGTGGTGATGATGGTCGCGATCCCGGCTCCGATCAATTCGAGCCTCGGCGCGCCGAAATTCCCGAAGATCAAAACATAATTGCCAGCTGCGTTCACGCCGATGCCCAGCGCGGTAATGGCGGTTGCAAAGATCGGCCTGCCAAGCGTTGCGACATAGGTCCGCAGCACATTGCCAACGACCATGGGGATGAGCGACCACACCACCGCCACAAGGTAGGGAATGGCAGCATGGATCACGCCTTCAGGCTGGCCCGTCGTGTACATTACGGGAATGGTGACCATCGCGAGCATCATGCCAAGCGCGCCCGAGATGACTGCCAGCCACAGCGCCATGCGCATCGCGCGCCGCACGGGGCGGACCGCGTTCGGACGCGCGCCAAGCTCAGCAGCGATCAGCGGGGCAACGGCCGCGGTGAGCGAATTGAGCGCCCACACGATCAGGCCAAAGACTGCCATCACAAGCGAGGAGGCGGCGAGCTCTTCTTCGCCCAGACGCGCAATGAAGATGACGTCGACCGCATAGGTGAGCATCTGAAGCATATTGGCGAGCGCCAACGGCGCGGCCAGCATAAGCGTGGCGCGCAATTCGCCGGTCCATGTCGGCGTGGTCAGTCTTGGACCCTCAAGAGGCGTGGCCTGTTCCATGCAGCCGGCCCGCATAGGCGCGATGCCTGAGTCGGGGAAGCGGAACTTTGCCAGGAAGGTCTTACCTCAACGCATGACGCGCGAGCGCCACAATGCCGAGGCTGGGGTTACGACATGCTGTCGCCTGTTTGGACGTCTGTTTGTGGGTTGAAAGCCGTCATCGACCCTAGAGCGCCCACATCCCACTTTCCTACATACGGCCAATTGTGCCACGCGGGCGGATGGCACAATCAGACCCCATCGCCGAACAAGCGCAAGCCGGCTCTACGCAGCCAGCGCGCCCGATTATCCGCCACGATGGTTGGACAACCCAAAAGCAGGTGGCCTTTCTCCAGACCCTTGCGACCACCGGAAGCGTGGCACAAGCGGCGCGCAGTGTCGGGATGAGCCGACAGTCGGCCTACAAACTGCGCGCCCGGCTTGAGGATGCGCCGTTTGGCGCGAGCTGGCGGATGGCGACACAAGGGGCGCGCAGCCTCCTGCTCGAAGCCGCGCTCGACCGCGCAATCAACGGCGTCGAAGTGCCGCATTACTGGCAAGGCGAGCTGGTCGGCACCTCGCGCCGCTTCGATGAGAGGTTAACCGCCGCGCTCCGTAATTCAGGTCTGCTTGAGACAAGGGCGCGCGTGAAAAGTTCCATCGAAGATGAGTATGCAGGCGGCGATCTTACCCGGCTGTTGGAGCGCATTGTGAGCGGCCCGCCGCAATGGTGCGATTTCGAAGCCGAGCGCGGCTTTGCCTACGGCGATCATGCCTATGGCGACAACCTCAGCGATCTCGACCAAGCGGACAACGCGCAATCCAGCCACGAGACCCTCGCGGAAGAGAGGGGATGCGAAGAAGGAGAGTTTTAAGCGCGCCGCGCTGTCGCCTTCGCAGGCCATGAGCCGGAAAAGCCCATGATTTAACAAGGCTTTGGGGGGCGAGAAACGAAGGCGACACGGTGTCGCCTTCGTCGCTCGATCCGCTCTGGATCAGCCGCTCGCGTTCAACCGCCCTTACGGCTTGCCTCGGCGGCTTCGATCGTAGCATTGTCCCAGGTAACCTGAGTCTGCGTTTGAGGGTTGAAGCGGGTGTTGGCGTAGCTCGCTGCTTCGGCGGCTTCGATCTCGGCGCTGGTGAGGTACTCGCTCTCTTCCAGAGCAAACACATCGATGCCGCGCGTGATCTCGGTGCCGTAGATGCGACCATTGTACCAATAGGAGGACCAGAACCCGCCCACGACCATCTGCTCAGTGTCGATCGGCCCACGGTCAAAGAAGGCGATTTCAACCGGGTTGGCGCTGTCGGTGAAGTCCATCACGCTGATACCGCCCTGATACCAGCTCTGGACAAACAGATCGCGGCCCGGAACGGGGATGATCGAGCCATTGTGCGCGACGCAGTTTTCCATGTCGGTCTGCGGTCCGGGCATCTTGTAGTGGCTGCGGAATTCAAGCTTGCCATCGACGATGTCGTAAATCGCGTTGGCGCCCCAATCCATCGGGTCCGAGGCTTTGCAGCGGGGACGGCCACCGCCGCCCCATTCATCGGTGAAGATGACCTTGGTGCCGTCATTGTTGAACGTGGCCGAGTGCCAATAGGCAAAGCCCTTGTCGAACACGGCATCGGTGCGGACAGGATTATAAGGATCAGAAATGTCCATCAGGATGCCATTGCCCGAGCACGCGCCCGCTGCGATGTTGAGCGAGGGGAACACGGTGATGTCATGGCACTGATTGGTCTGCCGAGTGTTCTGCGTGCCCTCACCGCTGTCGCCGCCCTTCCACAGACCGGCGATCTCGCCCGTCTCAGCATCGGCAAAGACGCGCGGGCTGCTGACAATGCGCGATTGCGAGGGATCGGCAAGCGGGATCTCGATCACGTCAATGCTGAACAGGGCCGTGCGCGTGTCCGAGGGGTTGTCGATGCAGCGTGCGAGCTCTTCCTGCTTGCGGATGCGCGATGTGCCCGAATTGTAGACGATGATCTTCTCATCATCATGGGCAACAATCGAGTGCGTGTGGCTACCGCGACAGGTTTGCACCTGGCCGACCTGGCGCACAGCGGTGAGATCAGAGATGTCAAAGATGCGCAGGCCGCGGAAGCGTTCCTCGCTCACATCTTCAGCCACGCCCTGAAGGCCGCAATCGACGCGCCCACGGGTCTGCTCGACGCTCATGACGAGGATGTCGCCCACAACCGAGACATCGCCCTGGCCGCCGGGACACACAACCGAGCTCTGGAGCGCGGGAACGCCATCATCGCCCAGCTTGTAGATGTTGAAGCCGTGATAGCTGCCTGCGACCATGATATCATCGAAGAAGGCCATATCGGTATTGGCAAAGTCGAGCAGCGGCGAACGCTCAGCAAATTGGGTGAGGCTTTCTTCCTCTTCCTCAGCGCGGTCCGGTGTCTTAGCGCCCTCAGCATCCGCAACTGTTTCGACGGCCTCTTCAGCTTTCTCTTCGGCTTCTTCCTCTTCCGGCTCATCCTTCGGAACTTCCGGGCGCAGATCAGCCGGGTTGTCCGGATTGAAGAAGCCAGCAGGCTTGGACAGGCTGACAACCTTGCGCAGGTTCATGATAGCCTCGCCCGCATCGGCAAAGCCCGGTGCAAGCCCTGCGCGCGGATCGGTCGACAGGCCGGCGAGCAGCTCGGTCATTTTGTCAATTTCGGCGGCCTGATCGTTTTCAATGTCGCTGACGAACTGGAACAGCACCGGGTCAGCTGCGGTGCCGGGCTGGCCAAGGAGGTCATCCACCATGTCGATCGCGCCTTCGTGATGGGCGATCATCAGCGTGAGGAACATGCGATCAAAATCCGTTCCCTCAAGCGTTGCCAGTTCAGCCATCTGTTCGGGCGTCGCCATGCCGGCCATGCTCGAATGATCGATCATGGCGTGCTTGGAGTGGTCCATCTTGGAATGGTCCATGCCATCCATCGCGCCATCCATCATGGCGACCATGACGGTCTTCTCGCCGCGCTCTTCGAGCCAGCCATTCATGAACTCGATCTCGTCCGCCTGGCTCGATTCGATGCGGCCGCCCAGCGCCACGATCTCTTCGCTGTTGGTGCGATCCTTGATCAGCATGGCCATTTCGACAGCTTGCTGATGGTGCCCGATCATAACTTGCATAAAGACCACATCGGCCGGTGTGTACTTGGCAGCAGCAAGCGAGCTCGCTTCTTCAGCGCTCAGCGTGCGGCTCGCCTGGCCTGGCGCGCCGGGTTGCACGATTGGCGCGGCCTGAGCGAGCGCAACGCTGGAGGACCCCAGCAGCAAAGCCGAAATCGCGGCGCGCGCGGCAAACTGACGATAAGAATCGGACATCAAACTTCCCCATGTTACAAAAATCTTGCGGCGCAAAGTGCCTCGGTTCACTCTCTAGTCAAGGGCGCTGTGCGACGTTTGTCGAATTGTTGGTTGGGAACCTCGGGCCACGTGGTCGCGTATTTAGAGGTTGGGCGGTGTCAGCCGCTCTCGCGTCAGCCAGGTTAGCGCGTCTGGAATAGTGAACCTGGTCGCTGACAGCGCACATTTGGTCGCAACCGCCAGTGCGTGCGCTTGCCGGGATGAATCGAGCGCGTTTACTTCTGCGAATTAACGCAGCGCTAACCCAAGTCGGAGACATTTGAGCCATGCATCGCTTTCGCCTCTTCCTTGCCTATCTTGCTGTGCTGGGCGCTCTCACCGCGCCCTCTTACGCGACCGATGGTAAGGATCAGGCCGATTTCGAGGCCAGCTTTGACAGCGCCTTTGGCACTGAGATGCGTTCGCCCACCAGCTTTGAGGCGATCTATTCTACCAATTTCGAAGAGCAGATCGCCGATCTTGCTGATGGGTCACGCGGGCGGATCGGTGTCTATGCTGTGGACCTTGCCACCGGCGAAGAAGTCTCGGTTCTGGGCGATATGCGCTTTCCCATGGCCTCGACCAGCAAACTTGCGGTCGCAGCGACATTCCTCGCCGGCGTCGATGAGGGCAAATACAGCCTGACGAGTGAATATCCGCTGCTGATCCCCATTCGCTCCAAGAAATTTTCGAGCCCCAGCGCACCGGTCAAGCATGGCAATCATGTGCCTGCCTATGAACTTATCAGCCTGATGATCTCCAAAAGCTGCAACAGCTGTACTGACGCCTTGCTCAAGGTTGTTGGCGGCCCCGATGCGGTCAACGCCTGGATGCGCGAGGAAGCGCTGATTGAAGGGTTTGAACTTTCACGCAACATCGCAACTCTTGTGCGCGATGATGGCGAGTATGATCCGGTCGAATGGATCGACCCGCGCGAGTCCGCCACGCCGCGCGCTATGGGGCAATTGATCGCCGGTCTCTATCAGGGCCGCTGGCTCAGCGAAGAAAGCCGAAGCGTGCTGATTGCGGCAATGGAAAAAACGACGACAGGTCGCCGGCGGATGAATGCTGCTCTGCCCCTCGAAGCAAATCTCGCACACAAGACCGGCACGCTCAGCCGCACCGCGAGCGATGTGGGGCTCTTCCGCCTGGCAGACGGGCGCGCGATCGTTGCCGCCATTTATGTGACAGGACAAAGCGCGGACCTTGTGGATGAGCGCCGCAACAAGCGCGCCGCGCGCAAGCGACGGGATGAGAGAATCGCGGACATCACTCGTGCGCTTTATGTTGGCTTCTCAGCCAAAGCTGGACTTCTAGACGATCCCACCAGCGGCTGGACCGCAGCGCCCGATCCGACCGCTACCGGCGGCTAAGCCAGACAATCCAAAAAGAAAAAGGCGGCACCAGATTGGCACCGCCCTCTGCTTACCTCGCTTGCCCCTTCACGCGTAGGAGCTAAGCTTTAGCGAGTTACTCGCCAGCCATCATTTCTTCAGCCTTTTCGGTGGCGGCTTCGACCGCTTCACCAGTGGCTTCGGCAGCGCCGTCAACGGCTTCGCCGGTAGCTTCAGCAGCACCTTCGACGGCTTCGCCAGTCGCTTCAGCAGCTTCGCCAACCATTTCGCCAGCCGCTTCGGCGTTGGCTTCGGCGTCGGCGGCCATGGCGTCGACGGTTTCGCCAGCCTGTTCAGCAGTCTCCGAGCAAGCGGCAAGGCCGAGAGCCGAAGTGGCGATCGCGGCGGCAAGAACGAACTTACGCATAGTGCAAAATCCTTGTTCAGTGAGTGAATGTGCGTGGGGAATGAAAGCCTGATCCACGCGAAGCCGGACCAAATTCCCCCGACTCCCGCTCCCTCAATAATGGCCGAAATGTGGCAAATCAAGCCAAGTTCGGTTGCTTGAGAGAAGATTTGCCGCTTTTTCGCCACATTTCACCCGAGTTTAAGGCGGCGGTGTCGGCCCGCTATCACCGGGTTAGCGCGGGAAAGCGACTAGAGCCCTCGCCCTCGCGGTGCTAGCAGACCAGCCATGGCCGATAAGCAGCATCTCTACCTCGTCGATGGGTCCTCCTACATCTTCCGCGCTTATCACCGGCTCCCGCCGCTGACCAACCCCGAAGGCACGCCTGTTGGCGCGGTCTACGGTTATACGACCATGCTTTGGAAGCTCGCGGATGACTTAGATCAAGCCGACGGGCCTACGCATCTGGCGGTAATCCTCGATAAGGACTCGACCAGTTTCCGCAACGAGATCTACCCCGAATACAAAGCCAACCGGCCCGAGCCGCCCGAAGATCTGCGCCCGCAATTCCCGCTGATCCGTGATGCAACCCGCGCCTTTAGTCTGCCGTGCATCGAAGAGCAGGGTCTCGAAGCCGACGACCTGATAGCCTCCTATGCACGCGAGGCGCAACGCTGCGGCTGGGACGTGACGATTGTGTCTTCTGACAAGGACCTGATGCAGCTTGTGGGGGAAGAGGATGGCCCCAATGGCACCGGCCGCATCGATATGCTCGACACGATGAAATCGGCGCGCATCTACATTCCCGAGGTTGAGGAAAAGTTCGGTGTCCCGCCGCAGCTGGTCGGCGATGTCCTCGCGCTGATGGGCGACAGCGTAGACAACATTCCCGGCATTTACGGCGTCGGGCCCAAGACCGCCTCGAAGCTGATCGCTGAGCATGGCTCGCTAACGGCCGCACTCGACCAGGCGCCCGAGATGAAGAAATCCAAGCTCAAGGAGCGCCTGATCGAAGGCCGGGCCGATGCGGAGATGAGCCGGGTTCTGGTGACGCTCAAGGAAGATTGCGACCTGCCCGTGCCGATTGAGGATATGGCGCTTTCGGCGATCCCGGAGGAGCCGCTCACCGCCTTTCTTGAGACCCATGGCTTCACCTCACTGCTCAAGCGCTTAGGGGCAGGCACTGGCAGTCCTGAACGCCCCAACAATCTGCACCCTGCCAAGGCTGACAAGGGCGGCGATCCGGGCACTGCGCAGGGCTCACGTCAGCCGCTCCCTGAAATGCCCAAGGTTGATCGCAGCGCCTATAAGACCGTCCAAAAAGTTGAAGACCTTAAAGCGTGGGTAGCGCGCGCGACTAGGGCGCGGCTGGTTGCCGTTGACACCGAAACATCCTCGCTCGATGCGATGCAGGCAGACCTTGTGGGTGTCAGCCTCGCCATTGGCCCCAACGATGCGTGCTACATTCCGCTCGCGCATGGCGGGTCAGACCTGTTGGCTGAAAAGCCCGAACAGATTGATCGCGACACTGCCCTTGCGATCCTCAAACCCTTGCTGGCTGACGAGGCTGTGCTCAAGGTATTCCAAAACGGAAAGTACGATCTCAACGTACTCGCGCACTGCGGCGTAGACGTCCACCCCATCGATGACACGATGGTGATGAGCTTCGACCTTGATGCGGGCCGTGGCGAGGGCATGGGCGGCGGCCACGGCATGGACGAGCTTTCCGAACGCCACCTTGGGCATACCCCGCTCGCCTTCAAGGATGTCTGCGGGACCGGCAAGAAGGCGATCCCCTTTGGCGAAGTGCCGCTCGACTGGGCGACCGAGTATGCAGCCGAAGACGCCGATGTGACCTTGCGGCTCTACCGGATGCTGAAACCACGCCTCGCGGAAGAAGGCGGCACACGGATCTATGAGCGGGTCGACCGCCCCCTGATCCCAGTCGTTGCAGGGATGGAGCGTGAGGGCATCAAGGTTGATCGCGCACAGCTTGCCCGGCTGTCCGAGGAATTTGCCACCACCACCGCCGGCCTTGAAAAAGAGATCCACGAAATCGCGGGGCAGGAATTTGCCGTCGGCAGCCCCAAACAGCTCGGCGAAGTTCTGTTCGACAAAATGGGCTTCAAAAGCGGCAAAAAGGGCAAGAGCGGAGCCTATTCAACCGATCAGTCAACGCTCGAAAAGCTCAGCACCGATCCCGAAGCCGCGCCGATTGCAAAGAAGGTGCTGGAGTGGAGGCACTTGTCGAAACTCAAATCAACCTACACCGACGCGTTGCAGGCGCAGATCAACCCTAATACGGGCCGCGTGCATACAAGCTACAGCCTTGCGGGCGCGCAGACCGGGCGGCTGTCCTCAACCGATCCCAATTTGCAGAACATTCCGATCCGCACCGAAATCGGCCGCACGATCCGCGAGGCCTTCGTGCCCGAGCCCGGCAACACGCTGCTTGCGGCGGACTATTCGCAGATTGAGCTGAGGCTCGCTGCGCATATGGCGGATGTCGACACGCTCAAGGAAGCCTTTGCCAATGGCGAAGACATCCACGCGCGCACCGCAACCGAGATGTTCGGCGAGGTCACCCGCGACACGCGCGCGCGCGCCAAGACGATCAACTTTGCCATTCTCTACGGCATTTCGCGCTGGGGGCTTGCCGGGCGGCTCGAAGTCGAGCCCGACGAAGCGCAGGACATGATCGACACCTATTTCCAGCGCTTTCCCGGCATCCAGCGCTACATCACCGAGACGCTGCAGAGCGTGGGTGAGCGGGGCTATTCGGAAACGCTCTTTGGCCGCAAAACCTGGTTCCCGCGGATCAAATCCAAAAACCAGGCCGAACGCCAGGGGTCTGAACGCGCGGCGATCAACGCACCGATCCAGGGGACAAGCGCAGACATCATCAAACGCGCCATGGTGCGCATGCTGCCTGCCTTGCGAGATGCAGGGCTGACCGATGTTCGCATGCTGCTGCAAGTGCATGATGAACTCGTTTTCGAGCTGCCCGAAGGCGATGTCGCGGCCGCCTCACCCATTATTGAGCGGGTCATGGCGGAAGCCGCACTACCCGCCGTCACCCTCGATGTGCCTCTAGGCGTTGAAATCGGCACCGGAAGCAGTTGGGACGCGGCGCACTAATCGTGTTTCTTTGAGCGGGTCGGCTCGAGGGTGTCGGGTTCAAAGAAGCCAATCGGATTGACTTCAACGGCACGCTTTTTGAGCTCTCCGCGCATCTTGCGATATTCAGCCTCCATGCGCGGGGTGACCGAGGCCCGGCTGTCTTCAAGCGCTTGGGCAAAGTCGACAGCGGCGACCTCCGCGACCTCGCCGCCCACACGCCGCAATGCGCCAAGTCCCGCACGGCGCACCACGTCCTCAAGGTCGGCGCCGGTAAACCGGTCGGTCTGCGCGGCCACCTCAGCCAAATCGACATCCTTGCCAAGCGGCATTTTCGAGGTGTGGATGCGCAGGATATGCTCGCGCCCAGGTTTGTCGGGCGTGCCGACATAGACCAGCTCGTCGAAGCGTCCCGGTCTAAGCAGCGCGGGGTCCATCAGGCCGGGGCGGTTAGTCGCACCGATCACCACCACGGATTGAAGCTCCTCCAGGCCGTCCATCTCGGCAAGGATTGTGTTTACGACGCGGCCCGTGACCTGCGGCTCTCCCTGGCCTGACCCGCGCGCAGGCACAAGGCTGTCAATCTCATCAATGAAGATCACACACGGCGCTACTGAGCGGGCACGCTGGAACATGCGGGCGATCTGCTGCTCGCTCTCTCCATACCATTTGGACAGAAGGTCCGAGCTCTTGATAGAGATGAAATTGGCTTCCGCTTCCTTCGCCACCGCCTTTGCGAGAAGCGTCTTGCCCGTTCCCGGAGGGCCATAGAGGAGAAATCCCTTGGCAGGCCGGATACCCAGGCGGCGGAAGGCATCGGGGCTCTTGAGCGGAAGTTCGACCCCTTCTTTGAGCTTGTCGATCGCATCGCCAACACCGCCAATGTCATCCCAGGCGACATTGGGCACCTGCACCATGACCTCGCGCATGGCAGACGGCTGGATGCGCTTGAGCGCTGAGAGAAAGTCCTCGCGTGTGACGCATAGATCATCGAGAACTTCGGGCGGCACGGTCTGTTCATCAAGATCGAGGCGCGGCATGATCCGGCGCACCGCATCAATCGCCGCTTCACGGGCAAGCGCGGCAATATCAGCACCGACAAAGCCATGGGTGACGCGCGCCAGTTCGGTAAGGTCCACCGCCTCTTCAAGCGGCATTCCGCGCGTATGGATGGCAAGGATTTCGCGCCGGCCACGAGTGTCGGGCACGCCTATGACGATCTCGCGATCAAACCGCCCTGGACGGCGCAGCGCTTCGTCGATTGCATCGGGCCGATTGGTTGCGGCGATGACGACCAGATTGGCGCGCGCTTCGATGCCGTCCATCAGTGTGAGCAATTGGGCAACAAGGCGCTTTTCCGCTTCGCCCGGTACTTGAGTGCGCTTGGGCGCGATCGAATCGATTTCATCGATGAAGACAATAGCGGGAGCGCTGCGCGTTGCTTCTTCGAAGACTTCGCGCAGGCGCTTCTCCGATTCGCCATAGCCAGAGCCCATGATCTCAGGCCCGTTGATCGTGAAGAATTCCGCATCCGATTCGTTTGCGACTGCCTGAGCGAGCCGCGTCTTGCCTGTGCCTGGTGGTCCGTGAAGCAAGACCCCTTTGGGCGGGTCAACACCAAGCCGGGTGAAGAGCTCTGGGTAGCGCAGCGGCAATTCCACCATCTCGCGCAGCGCTCGGATCGTGTCTTCTATCCCCCCGACATCATCGTAGTTCACACCGGCTCGCGGATCGCGCGGCTCTTCGAACTCGGTGCGCAATTCCACTTCGGTGTTCTCGTCAATGTGGACGATGCCTTTGGGGTTGGTGGAGGCGACGGACAGCCGGATTTGCGTGAGCGCATAGGCGGGCGCGCGCAGCAATTGGCGCACATCGCTCGGCATGTTCTGAACCGGCTGCTGGCCGGTGGTCGCGACCAGGTCCCCCGCCATAAGCGGCTTTCGGAAGAAGTTGCGCTTGAGCGCCTGCGTCGGCCCCTGAAGCCTCATATCACGCTGAGCAGGAGCAAAGACCACGCGCGCGGCGGGACGAGACTGAGCGCCTGATATGACGACATGCTCGCCCGAGCCCGCTTCGGCATTGCCGCGTTGGAGGCCATCGAGGCGCACCACTTCGAGCGTATCATCCTCAGGATAAGCTGCCATCGCAATGGCGACCGTCGGGCGTTTTCCTTCGATTTGGACAACATCACCCTCGGTAATGCCAAGCTGCTGAAATGCAGATCGCGGGATACGCACAATGCCCTGACCGGATTCCTCCTGCCGAGCAGGCGCAACTTGAAGACGAACTGAGCGCGCGTCGGAGCGAGTTTGTGCATCTGCCATCAAGAATCCCCTCGCCGCATGCCTCTAATGTGCTGCATACCACCGTAGCTAGGTCTGCTCGCATGCCAATGCAATTGGCGAGAGAGCCTGATGCGGTTGGATACGATTGATTTAGAGAGGCAATGCCAGCCTGCCGCAAACCTGGAAGGAAAAAAAAAGCCCGGCGCGAAGGCCGGGCTGGATAGTTTGGGAGAGGATGCCTGAAAGGCACGTTGCCTGTATGATCGTACGGCGATTTTTGTGCAAGTGCGAAAGCCGCATAGTAAGTTGCATAATACGCATATAAATCCGCTTAGCGTTCGCTTTCGATCACTTTTTTTGCAGTTTCCCGCTTAATTATTGAGCATTTGCATGTTTTTTAAGCAACTAAGTCGATTCAATATGCTGCAGCGCACCATGTGTTGTGGCGCAAGTCCAGATTCGCGCACTTCGGATGGCCCCGCCGTCGAACGAAAAAGCTGCGGGTGACAGGCCAAGGCTAAGCGGTTAGGCACCTCGGCGGCGCGCTCATTTTTGCGCCGAAAACCCGAACACAAACGCAACCACCAAAGAGGCATCAGTATTGTGTCCAAGATCTACCCAACTGCCGCTGCAGCGCTTGAAGGCGTGCTGAGTGACGACATGCTCATTGCATCGGGTGGTTTTGGCCTTTGCGGCGTTCCCGAGCGTCTGCTCGACGCAATCCGCGACAGCGGCGTTAAAGGCCTGACCTTCGCCAGCAACAATGCAGGAATCGACAATGAGGGGATCGGAAAGCTCCTGCGCACGCGGCAAGTCAAGAAAATGATCAGCTCCTATGTCGGCGAAAACAAGGAATTTGAACGCCAGTATCTAGCCGGAGAGCTGGAGGTGGAATTCTGCCCTCAAGGCACGCTTGCTGAACGCATGCGAGCAGGCGGTGCAGGTATTCCCGGATTTTACACCAAGACCGGCGTTGGCACACAAGTCGCCGAAGGCAAGGATCACGCGGAATTTCCTGACCCTGACGGCGTGCTTTCCACCTACATTCTGGAAAAGGGTATCTTTGCGGATCTGGCCATCGTGAAGGCCTGGAAGGCGGACGAGACAGGCAATCTCATTTTCCGCAAGACCGCGCGCAATTTCAACCAGCCCGCTGCCACCTGCGGCAAAGTTTGCGTGGTAGAGGTTGAAGAAATCGTACCCGCCGGCGCGCTTGATCCTGATGCGATCCACCTGCCCGGCGTATTCGTCAATCGCATGGTCCCTGGCGCCCCCTATGACAAGAAAATCGAGTTTCGAACCACCCGCGAAAGGGAGGCCGCGTAATGGGCGACGCACCCAAAGGCTGGACCCGCGACGAAATGGCCGCCCGCGCTGCTCGCGAACTTCAGGATGGCTACTATGTGAATCTCGGCATCGGCATTCCGACGCTGGTCGCCAACCACATTCCCGAAGGCATGCTGGTCACCCTCCAAAGCGAGAACGGGATGCTGGGCATCGGTCCGTTCCCCTATGATGATGAAGTCGACCCCGACCTCATCAATGCAGGTAAGCAGACCATCAGCGAGCTTCCGCACAGCGCCTATTTCGACAGCGCCACCAGCTTCTCGATGATTCGCGGCGGGCATATCGACCTCACCGTGCTGGGCGCAATGGAAGTGGCCGAGAATGGCGACATCGCCAACTGGATGATCCCGGGAAAGATGATCAAGGGCATGGGCGGCGCGATGGACCTGGTCGCTGGCGTCAAAAAAATCATCGTGGTCATGGATCACTCCAGCAAAGCGGGCGATCCCAAGTTTATCCCTGAATGCACTCTGCCGCTCACCGGTGCCGGGGTTGTCGACATGATCATCTCCAATCTCGCCGTGTTTCAGCGGCCCGACAAAGGCTCACCATTTGCACTTATCGAGCTGGCTCCCGGTGTTACGGTCGAGGACATAGCCCAAAACACGACCGCGGCTTACGAAATCGCCCTTGGCTAGTGCGGCTTGTGACGACTGCTCGGCTTTTCCTCATGCGTCAATGGGCGCAGACAGGGTCGCTGTCATAGAGCATCGACACAGCGCTCAGCCCGGGATACACATCCCTTCGATGGGATGGGTCTACACTTTCAAATTCCTCCATTATCTGGGGATCATTCTGCTCGTCGGTAACATCACGGTCACGGCAGTCTGGAAAGTGTTTGCCGATCGCAATGGCGACTGGCGCATCGTGCAGTTCGGGCAGAGACTGGTCACGGGCACCGACTTCGGCCTGACCATTCCCGGCATCGTGCTGACGATGATTGGCGGTTACGGATCGCTCTGGGTGATGGGCTATTCGCTGCTTGAGCCTGCCTGGCTTTTGTGGAGCCAGATCATGTTCGTGGCAGCGGGCGTAATTTGGCTGTTCATCCTTGTCCCAATCCAAATCCGGCAAGCACGGATCGCCAACAGCTGGACCGGGCAAGAGGGCGTGACCGAGGAATATCGCAGACTTTCCCGGTGGTGGATCACCTGGGGCCTTATCAGCACAGTACCGCTTTGCATCGTCTTGTGGTTGATGGTGGCAAAACCGCTATAGCCGCGTCGCTATGACTGACTGGCTCGATTCTCCCCGCAATCCCAATGCGCCTCTTGCAGGCCTGAAAGTTCTTGAGCTGGCGCGGGTGCTCGCCGGCCCCTTTGCGGGACAAATCCTCGCCGATCTGGGCGCTGATGTCATCAAGGTGGAGAGCCCTGAGGGCGATGGCACACGCCTATGGGGACCGCCGTGGGTCACGCGCACGGATGCGCAAGGCGTCGAGCATCGCGAAGCTGCGTACTACCATGCCTGCAATCGCGGAAAGCGTTCACTCATCGCGGACTTCAAGAATGCCGGTCATCTGGAGCGGGTCCGCGATCTGGCACGCGGTGCGGATGTTTTGATCGAGAACTTCAAAACCGGAAGCCTTGCAAAGCATGGCCTCGACTACGACGCGCTTCGTGCCACCAATTCTCGCCTCGTCTATTGCTCGATCACCGGCTTTGGGCACACGGGCCCCCGCGCTCATGAGGCAGGGTATGACTTTGTCATTCAGGGCATGAGCGGGTTCATGTCGCTAACGGGCGAACCGACAAGCGCGCCTGTCAAAATGGGCATTTCGATATCGGACCTATCAACGGGCGTTTGGGCGGCCAATGGCATTCAGGCGGCGCTCTTGATGCGCGAGCGGACGGGGGCTGGCCAGCATGTCGATATGAGCCTGTTGGACTGTTCCATCGCGTTGCTGGCAAATCAGGCGACCTATCATTTTACCACCGGAGAAAACCCGCCGCGCATGGGAAACGCACACGCTCAAGTCGCGCCCTATGGGGTCTATCCGGTCAGCGATGGGCATGTGATCCTTGCGCCTGCGAATGATGGCCTTTTCGCAAAGTTGACGCGGGTTCTGAGTCTGGATCCGCTGGCGGCTGATCCGCGTTTCCAGAGCAATGCGGACCGGATCACCAATGCGCACGATCTTGACGCGATGATAGCCGAGAAAACCGCAGGCTGGATAAAGCGGCAGCTCCTAGACGCGTGTCACGAAGCCGGTGTCCCAGCCGGTCCGATCAACAATCTTGATCAAGTTTTCGCCGATCCGCAGACCCTTGCGCGGGGCATGCGTGTCGAACTTGGCGGCATGGCTGGCGTGCGCAGCCCGTTCCTGTTCTCGGAAGGTGAGCTTGCACTCGACACCCCGTCACCGATGCTGGGCGAGCATGGTTAGGCCAGCAGCTTCGCCGCGCGTCGCCAAAACCTCTCAAGCGGCCCCTGACCAAAGCGCGAGAGCCACACCGGTGACCAAACCAGCATCGCGGTGATTGGCACGAAGCTGAGAGCGAAGGCTTCAAAGCGGCTCACTGCGCCAAACCATCCAAGGCCCCAACTGGCGAACAAAGCGGCGAAGATCACGCTGGTTGCGATGTAATTGCTTAGCGACAAACGCCCCACGGCAGCCAGGCGCAGGGTGAGGCCGCCTTCCGGACGCAGCAAGGCAATGACCAAAAGTGCATAGGCCAGGCCCAAAAGCATGTCGAAAGGCGCCGACACAATGAGTGCAGCGGCCCCAACAAGCGCGCCGGGAAAGCCCGCATTAGCCACCCACCACCCAATCGCCAGTAATGAAGGTATCGCTACCAGCGCGCAGGCAGCCGCAAGGCGCTGCATACGCAAGGTTCGCCATTTCCCAGCCAGCATCCCATCGCGCCACAAGCCCATACCAAGTGCCATCGCAGCAAGATTAATCGGCAGCGATCCTGAGAGGGTAGCCAATTGGTTCGGTATCGAAGCACTTCGGCGAAGGATGCGCTCGATCAGGTCTTCACGGCCCAGGCCCATCGCGTATTCCACCGCGCCGGGAGTATTCCCGAAGTTACGCTCTGCAAACAACGCAGCGTCCGTGCTCAGCCGCCCCGCATAGAAATCGAGAACGCTTGCGCCAAATACGACAATTCCTCCCCCCACATGCACCGCCACAAGCCCGATTGCGACCGCGTAAAGGGCAGGCGAGGTAAGGCCCCTCAGGAATGGGAGAGCAAGGCCCGCAATCGCATAAGCACGCAGCACATCATTGCTGGCAAGAAGGATGGAATGCGCAAGGCCAATGCCGAACAGCACCCCCATGCGAGCGGCATGGGCACGCCAGGGTCGCGCCTGATCCTTGTCCATAAGGATCAGGCAGCCTGCGCCAAAAAGCATGGCGAAGAGCGTGCGGAACTTATCTTCGATAAAGACAAAACTGACGAGCCAGACCAGCCGATCAGCCGCATCATCGCCGCCAAACACGACTGGATTGTAATAGGCCTGAAGCGGCAAAGCGAACGCGTAGACATTCATCCACGCAATGCCGATGACAGCAAGCCCGCGCAAAGCGTCAAGCTGGACGACCCGGTCCTTGGCTGGGTTTGCAAGCGGCTGCATCACGGCCGCCCTAGCCTATTTTTCAAGCCAACGCTGTTTTGAGGTCGTCAACGAGGTCGGTGCGCTCCCAAGGGAAGAAGTCGCCCTGAGCGGTGCGGCCAAAATGCCCATAGGCAGCGCTTTTGCGATAGATCGGCTTGTTGAGGCCGAGATGCGTGCGGATGCCGCGAGGCGTTAGGGCGGCGAGCTTGGCAATCGACTTGATCGCCTCCTCAATGCCCGCATCGCTCACGCCTTCCGCGCAAGTGCCATGCGTGTCGACATAGAGCGACAGCGGTTCCGACACACCGATCGCGTAGGCAATCTGGATCGTACAGCGCCTTGCAAGGCCAGCGGCGACAACGTTCTTGGCAAGGTAGCGCGTGATATAGGCCGCGCTGCGGTCCACTTTTGTGGGGTCCTTGCCACTGAAAGCGCCGCCGCCATGGGGCGATGCGCCGCCATAGGTATCAACGATGATCTTGCGCCCTGTAAGGCCGGCATCGCCATCAGGGCCGCCGATTTCGAAAGCACCCGTTGGGTTGATGTGCCAGGCGGTTTCCTCGGTGATGAAGCCCTCAGGGAGTACTCCTGTGACGACCTTCTTAACATAGGCCTTGAGCTCGGCTTCCTTTGCGCCCTCATGATAACCGCTTGCGTGCTGGGTGGAGACAACGACTGCGGTGCAGGCGACCGGTTTGCCGTGCTCGTATTTGAGAGTGACCTGGCTCTTGGCGTCGGGTTCCAGGAATGGTGCGATGCCTGACTTGCGATCAGCGGCGAGCTGCTCAAGGATCTTGTGGCTATAGTCGAGCGTCGCGGGCATCAGGTCAGGTGTTTCATCGCAGGCAAAGCCGAACATGATGCCCTGATCGCCCGCGCCCTCATCCTTATTGGAGCCATCCTCGCCAGCATCAACGCCCATGGCAATTTCGGCAGATTGGCCATGCAGGTGGTTCTCAAACGTCAGCGTTTCCCAGTGGAACCCGGATTGCTCATAGCCGATCTCGGCCACGGTCCGACGCACCGCGCTTTCAATTTCGTCGCGCGCTCCCGGCGCCCAATAATTGTTGTACTTCCAGTCTTCGCGCGACGTGTCGTACATGGGGGTGCACCGAATTTCACCGGACAGCACGACGCGCTGGGTCGTGGTCATCGTCTCGCATGCCACGCGCGCCTCAGGGTCCTTGCCAAGCATCAGATCGACAATGGCGTCCGAAATCTGGTCAGAGACTTTGTCAGGGTGCCCTTCCGAGACGCTTTCCGAGGTGAAGAGGTATTCTTGGCGCATGGGAACTCCCGGTTGCTTGTGCTCTGAACGGCACCCTTATGCAGATATAAGGAAACCTTTATGTCTGCCTGGCCACGTAGCCTTACGATGTTCTAAGCGCAAGCAATCTTGGCAAGCCCAGACCAAGCGCGAGCAGGACAAGCGCCCATGCCAGCGCCAAGGTGTTGCCAAACCGAGCGAAGAGGGTGGGGGCATGCGCCTTAGGGATCATGCCCTCGACCGCGCCTGCCGTGCCCGGCGCCACGCTCTGGCGAACAATGCCATTTGCATCGATGACCGCGCTTATCCCTGTCGTGGTCGATCGCAAGACCGGCAGCCCTTCTTCGATCGCTCTAAGACGCGCCTGCGCGAGGTGCTGAGGCGGCCCCCACCAGCCAAACCATCCGTCATTTGAGGGGTTGAAGATGTAGTCAGGGCGATCCTCGCGCGCGGCAACGTGCCCGGAAAAAACAATCTCGTAACAAATCTGCACGCCCGCTCTGCCGTGCTCCCCCAGATCAAGAGTTCGAGGCCCCGGACCTGAGCGATAGTCAATCGTCCCGGCAACCAGGCGCGACAACCCCACGGGCTCAAGGATTGAACGAAATGGCAGGTATTCACCAAAGGGGACGAGATGCCCCTTCGCATAAGTGTGCGTAATCTCACCTGCGCCATTCATCGCGATGACGGAGTTGCGTGCGCTCACCGCGCGCCTGCGGCCATTAATCACGTCAATGTCGAGATTGATGACGCCGGTAAGCAGCGTCGTCTCCGGGCCGATCGCCCCTGCAATTCTATGCCGTGCAAATGCGGGATCGCCCTGCCTCGTCAGCGGGTTCACCGCCGTTGTCTGATCATAGTAGCGTTGCGGGTAATCAACTTCGAGATAGTCGGGAATGGCGCTTTCTGGCCAAAGAACCAGTCGCGAGGTGCCCCTGCCCGCCTGCGTCAGCCTCGCGATCCGCTCAAACTGTTCGTCAAATTTGGAGACGTCGTTTATTTCATCCTGCGGGATCAGCGGCTGAACGAGAGTGTAGGCGATGTCGCTATCGCCTGAATTCGGTGTCACGGCATGCATCACCAGCGCAAGGATAGTGAACACCGGCAACAGCGCGATGCCATTCCATCGTCTGGCCAAAGCAAAAACCGCTCCAGCCAAAAGGACCGCTGCACCAGAAAGCGCGTAGGTCCCCATGTAAGGTGCAATCAGCGCCACCCCAGGGGTTTCCCAACCTCCGAGCAGGATCAGCCCCAGCGGTGGCCAAGGATAACCGGTAAACACCCAGCCTCGCATCCATTCAAAGACGATCCATGAGCCTGCGAAAACTGCTGCAAATGCCATGAGCGGCGCGCCCCTTGCGAGCCAATGCGCAGCCGAGGCAGCCAGAGCCGAATAGACAGCAAGATATATGCAAAGCAAAGGGACGGCGAACCAGCCCAATATCTCAGGCATCTCGGCTTGATAGGTAAAGGCCGTCGCGATCCAGTTGTTGGCGAGCGTCAAGTGCGCCCAGCCAAAAAGCCATCCGTACCAAGCCGCCGCTTTGGTCGTTGGAGCAGAGCGCAAGAGAGCAATGAAGGCAGCAAGCGCGGGAAGCGAGACCCACCACAAATGCAAGGGCGGATAGCCGAGAGCTGCCACGAGCCCCAGAATGAGCGCTGACAATGCCGGACGTTTGGACGCAATGCCCGCGACGCGATCAAGCATAGTGGTCACGCGTGAAACAGGAGACCGAGCGGAACCATCCGGCACACGACCTCCTCAAACTCGATTGATCTACGCGTCAGCTAACCGCTTCGAGCGTGTCGCCGTCATCGCTGGCAGGCGGCGTGCTGCCACCAATTGCCGGGGGGAGAACCGACGAATCAATTTCGGCAGGTTCATCATCGGACGGTTTCTTGGCGCGCGGCTTACGAGCGCGCGGGGCGCGGTCTTCATCCTTGGCAGCGGTTCGGCGGCGACGCGGGCGCCGGTCACCGTCCTCATCGTCTTTCTCGTAGGATGAACGTTCGTCAGATCCATCCGATTGGTCGACGACTTCGCCTTCGACGCCAGCTTCACCTTTGGCCTCAAAAGCGTCCCCCTCATCGCGGCGCGAGCGACTGCGGCGATTGGAGCGGCGGTTGTCGTTGCGGCGATTATCGCCTTCATCGCCATCCTCGCCGCGCGCATCATTGTCGTCTCCCGACGAATCGCGGCCCTCATTACGCTTGGCGCGGGCCTCTTCCTGACGCGCCTTGTTGTCGGCGATCACGCGGAAATAGTGGTCTGCAAACTGGAGATAGTATTCAGCCTGCACCCGATCGCCATTGTGCTGAGCGTCCTGCGCCAGTTTCTTGTATTTATCGAGCAATTGAGGCGCGTTGCCGCGCGCCCGGCTATCGATCCGATTGAGTTGATTGCCGCCGCTGTTCTGATTGCGATTACCGCGACCGCGGCGACGATTATTCCGGTTGTTATTCAAGGAAATTCATCCTCATTTGCGGCCTGGTCCGCCCAATTTCTTGCAAAAATCAATGCAACGCCTTGCGGCCATTGGATCCCCCATGGGCCCGAAAATCAGCCATGCCCCATCATGAAACATGGTGCGCACCCGGCCCTTGCGTAAACCGAAGGGTTCGACCCTCACGGCCAGATAAAGCAATAAGTCGGGGCTTGACGTGGTGAGTTCGCGCGGGGCGCTGATCAGCTCGTCTGATTCGGTAGCTAGCGAGCCGATCGCGATTTGCCAAGCCCTGCGCGCGAATTCTTCAGGAAAGGATCACCACGCGTGGCCGATTTGCAAGATCCTGGCGCAGAGCAGTCACAAAACCTGCCTTTTCAGCAAGTTCACTCACGGCATTGGCCTGAGTGGCCCCAATTTCGAGCAAGGCAATTGCGCTGGGTGTCATTACGGATCGCAGCTGAGGGATAACCCTGCGGTATTCATCAAGCCCCTCGCCGCCAGAGAAAAGCGCCGATCCCGGCTCAAAATCACGCACGTCTGGCGCAAGGTTCGCATCCTCCTCGACATAGGGGGGATTGCACAGGATGAGGTCGAATTCGCCAAGATCATAGGACCACCCCGCCTCCCGCCAGTCCCGCAGGTGAAAATCCGCCGCATCCGCAACGCCCAGCTTTACTGCATTGCGTTGCGCGACACGAATAGCAGTGGGTGACGCATCCACCCCCACACCTCTGGCTTGCGGGCGCTGCGTGAGGACCGAGATAAGCAAAGCTCCTGATCCGGTTCCAAGATCAAGCACCCTTGATGGTGCAGCGCTGAGTTCAAGGGCTGCCTCCACCAAGGTCTCGCTGTCGCTTCGCGGGATGAGGATACCGGGTTCAACCGCGAATTCGTGGCCGAAGAATTCCTGCTTGCCGGTAATATACGCCACAGGTTCATGCGCAGCGCGCCTTTCCACAGCTTGCGAGAAACCATCGGGAGCCGACTCGCGCATCAGCCGCACCAGCATTTGCGACCGGCTGGCATTGAGGCAATGCGCCATCAGTACCTCAGCATCGAGCCGCGCGGTATCGCTTGTCGCTGTCAGCCGCTGCGTCGCCTCAAGAATGGCCTCAGCGACATTCACTCAGCCAGCGCCGCCAGCCGCTTGCCTTCGTCTTCCGCAATCAGCGCATCAACCATTTCATTGAGTCCCGGCCCAGCCAGCACCTCTTCAAGCTTGTGCAGTGTCAGGCCGATGCGGTGATCGGTCACGCGCCCTTGCGGGAAGTTGTAGGTGCGAATGCGTTCGGAGCGGTCACCGCTGCCCACCATCGCCTTGCGCGCTTCGGCCTCGGCGCCCTGCGCTTCATCGCGCATCTTCTCGTACAGCCGTGCACGCAGGACCTGCATCGCCTTGGCGCGGTTCTTGATCTGCGAGCGTTCATCCTGCTGCATCACCACCAGCCCGCTTAGCAAGTGCGTGATGCGGACCGCGGAATCGGTTGTGTTGACGTGCTGACCACCCGCCCCGCTGGCGCGATAGGTGTCGATCTTGAGATCGTTCTGATCGATCTGGACATCCACCTCATCGGGCTCAGGCAAAACCGCCACGGTCGCTGCCGAGGTGTGGATACGCCCGCCGCTTTCGGTCACGGGCACGCGCTGAACCCGGTGGACGCCGCTTTCAAACTTCATCCGCGCAAAGACGCCCGCGCCGGTCACATTGGCGACGATCTCCTTAAAGCCGCCCACTTCGCTTGCGTTCATGCTGACCGGCTCGACGCGCCAGCCCTGTTCGGCGGCGAAGCGTACGTACATGCGGTAGAGATCGCCCGCGAAAAGCGCCGCCTCATCGCCGCCAGTGCCTGCGCGAATTTCGAGCATTGCAGGCTTACTGTCTGCGGCGTCTCGGGGGAGCAGAGCAATCGCCAGCGCGCGTTCGTTCTCAGGCAGCGCCTCTCGCAAGTCGGCGAGTTCCTCTTCTGCCATTGCCTTCATTTCAGGGTCGGCAAGCATCTCTTCGAGCCCGGCGATCTCCTCACGCATCGCCTTCACTTGCGCCGCGATCTTGGCGACCGGCTCCAGCTCCGCATAATCGCGAGAGGCCTGGACGAAGTCATCGCCTTCGAGCGTGCCCGAGGCCATTCGCGCTTCGAGCTCAGCGAAGCGATTGGCAATTTGATCAAGGCGTTCGGGGGGAACCGATGTCAATCACGGTCTCCCATGGAGGCCACGTCGCGTTCAAGCTGCTCGATTGAATCACCAAGCTCAGCAACATCCTCGCTAAAGCGCATGTCCCACGCCTTCTCGATGATCTCGCCTAGGGAAAGCCCGGTCTGCTCGCCCGTCTTTAAGTCTTTGAACTGGAATAAGCCGGATGCCAGTTCCTCTTCGCCAATCACAATCGCTGCCTTGGCACCAGCTTGGTCAGCGCGGTTGAAGCGCTTTTTCATATTACCGCGCGCAAAGACTTCGACGCAAAAGTGAGTTCGCCGCAATTCCTGCGCCACTTCGAGAGCCTTCAATCTTGTGTCTTCGCCAAGTGGGATCACTGCCAGTTCAACCTGATCAGCAGGAACCTCTCCTACCAACATCGCCAGCCGTTCAATGCCAGCCGCCCAACCCACCGCAGGTGTCACGAGTCCGCCTAGGCTTTCCATCAGGCCATCGTAGCGCCCGCCGCCCAACACTGTGCTCTGCGCGCCCAGCGCATCAGCCGCTGCTGAGCCTTCGTCAGGAATGAACTCAAACGCGGTGTGGCGGTAATAGTCGAGGCCGCGCACCAGGCTTTCAGCGCGCGTCCATTTGACGCCCGCTGCATCGAGCCCGCTGGTGACGCTCTCGAAAAACGCCAAGGCTTCGTCCGACAGATACGCGTCGATCTTGGGCGCACCGGGCAGGAACGCCCGGTCGCGCGGGTCCTTGCTGTCGAGGATGCGCAGCGGGTTCTTTTCAAGCCGCTCCTGACTGTCTTCGGACAGATCGCCCCGCACCTTCCCGAAATAGTCTATCAGCCCGGCGCGCCACGCATCCCGGCTTTCCGCATCGCCCAGCGTGTTGAGGTGCAGCGTCACCCCCTCAATACCGAGCTCGCGCAGCAGCTGGTCCGCCATCGCCAGCAATTCGACATCCGCTTGTGGTTCGGCAGCGCCAATGACTTCGGCGTCGATCTGGTGGAATTGGCGATAGCGGCCCTTTTGCGGGCGTTCATAGCGGAAGAGCGGACCGTGGGTCGCAACCTTCAAAGGCGCGTGCTGCTGCCAGCCATTGGTGAGGAAGGCGCGCGCAATCCCGGCCGTAAACTCCGGGCGCAGGGTCAGGGAATCGCCGCCGCGATCCTCGAATGAATACATTTCCTTCGAGACCACGTCCGTCGTCTCGCCCAGAGAGCGCGCGAACACTTCTGTTTTCTCGAACACGGGAAACTCCGCGCGGCGCAAACGGTAGAGCTTTCGGACGCGCTCAAAGGTCTCGACCACGAACGCGAAAGCTTCGGCGTCGGCTCCGAATATATCCTGAGTGCCCCTGATGGCCCCTGGGGTTTGGGTTCGTGTGTTTTTGCTCATTGTGTCTCTTATCGGATCGTGAGAGCGCAGCTAGGACTATGGGAGGTCTTTCGCAATGCCTCGCGCTTCGCTAATGGCCCGGCCAGCCACCCGGCTCACGCTCAAAAGACCGACCAGAAAAACGGCGCGGCAATCAATTAGGGACCCTCTCAAATGCGCATTGATAAAATTCCGACCGGTTCCAACCCGCCTGATGATCTCAACGTCATCATCGAAGTTCCGACCGGCGGCGAGCCGGTGAAGTATGAGTTCGACAAGGAAAGCGGTGCTCTGTTTGTCGACCGTATCCTGCACACTCCGATGCGCTATCCCGCCAATTACGGCTTTGTCCCTCACACGCTCAGCCCCGACGGTGACCCGCTGGATGCTCTGGTGATTGCGCGCTCGCCCTTTATCCCTGGCTGCATCGTGAGCTCGCGTCCGATCGGCGTGCTCAACCTTGAAGACGAGCATGGCGGCGATGAAAAGCTGATCTGCGTGCCGGTTGACACGACCTTCCCGTATTACTCGGATGTCGGTGAGGCGAAGGATCTGCCTTCAATCATCATGCAGCAAATTGAGCACTTCTTCACGCACTACAAGGATCTGGAAGCGGAGAAATGGGTGCGTATCGGGAAATGGGGCGACCGGGCAGAAGCGTGCCAGATCGTTCTTGAAGCGATTGAGCGGGCTGAGAAAAACGGCTGATCGCTCGCTTTTCGGCGCGGGCCGGGCGGGCCGGAGAGGGCCAATTGTTCGCCCCGCTTGTATTGGCTGTAAAGATCGCCGCTCAGATTACGGCGAAAATTCCCATGACCAGACCTGTGAGCGCAAAAGGCAGCCCAATCGCGAGGGCCCAAAGCGCTATCGTGTCACGCCGAAAAGCTGATGCGTGCGCCGGGTTTACGGCCTCTTCCTCGCTAAGCTGCGTCCAGCGCCGTTCAAACCAGCGACAGGCCGGTATGATCGCAGCGACGAGAATTACAAGCGCCGCATATGGCAGTATCGACGAAAATCCCTCGGCCAAAGCCTTCACGGTCATGAAAATCTGTAGCCCGGTGTAAACAAGCAGCGCATAGGCGACATGATCGCTCATAGCCTTGCGCCAGTCAGTGCTAGATGCTGCTTGAGCAGCCTTTGCTGCTTCATGCTTGTGCGACAATTCGGTCATCGTACCGCTCCCCAACGGATGTTTTCCTGATTAGAGTATCTCCCAGCTGAGCCCGAGTTGCAAGCTTAGTAACAAATTTGAAATTTTATTGCCCAGCGCGCAAAGCCAAGGCGTCAATGCGCTGAAATCCAGACGGAATTTGAAGGGCAAATGCGAAGAACTCTCAAGCCGCAGCGCGACCGAAATCCGGCAAAGGCCCAAGTTTCTGGTATTTGCATGACGAATCAAGGGGTTCGCGGCGCACGTTGGCCAAGCGATGTTCGCAGCACAAAAATCCCGCGCCGGTGCGAATGGTGGTGGCAGTGGTGGTGGCAGTACTGCAATTTTCCTGCCAAACACCACGCAAAGACCCTAAAGAGCGTAACACTAAGGGGAAACTCCGCTTCCTTGTTAACGCCACTTTGCTAAGACGAAGGTGATGACCGAGACCTTAATGCTCACCGAAACGCACCAAGAGCGCGATGCGGCGCCAGAGGCAGCCGCTATGAATGCATCGGCCGATGGCCACTATGAGGGCCTCGAAGTCATCTCGATCGCGAAGAGCTATGACAAGCGCGCTGTTCTGACCGATATCTCGCTTAGCGTTGCGAAAGGTGAGGTTCTAGGGCTTCTGGGCCCAAACGGTGCCGGTAAGACGACGTGTTTCTATTCGATCATGGGGCTTGTGAAGCCGGATTCGGGCCGAATTCTGATGGACGGCGAAGATGTGACCAAGCTGCCAATGTATCGGCGCGCCATCCTGGGCCTTGGCTACCTCCCTCAGGAAACCAGCATTTTTCGCGGCATGACGGTTGAGCAGAACATCAACTGCGTGCTCGAAATGATCGAGCCGGACGGCAAAACAAGGGCCAAGGAGCTTGAGCGGCTGCTGAGCGAATTCGGACTCACTGGCCTGCGCGACAGTGCGGCCATGGCATTGTCCGGCGGCGAACGCAGGCGCTGCGAGATTGCGAGAGCGCTGGCTGCCAAGCCTTCGATCATGCTGCTCGACGAACCGTTTGCGGGTATCGATCCGCTCTCGATCAGCGATATCCGTGACCTTATCAAAGACCTCAAGCGCCGCGGGATTGGCGTTCTGATCACCGATCACAATGTGCGCGAAACGCTCGATATCGTTGACCGGGCCTGCATCATATATGGCGGCCAGGTTCTGTTTGCCGGAACGCCGCAAGACCTGGTGGCTGATGAGAACGTCAAGCGTCTTTATCTGGGCGAGAGCTTCACGCTCTAGGATTACGCCTCATGGCTCTCGGCCCCCGCCTGGACCTTCGACAGTCGCAATCGCTGGTCATGACGCCGCAATTGCAGCAGGCGATCAAACTGCTGGCGGCGTCCAACCTGGAAATCGAGACCTTCATCGGCGAAGCGCTTGAGGCCAATCCCTTGCTCGAAGCGGGATCGGTGTCTTCTGAGAACACAGGCGACCCCGGCGAGCCTGACGACATTCCGCGCGAAGAGTTCACAGCCGACCAACTGATAGCGCAAGGGGGAGGCGAAGGCGACGCGCCACTGGACCTTGATCCGGGCGCGCTCGACCGGGACCGCGACACCGGCGATGGCGAAACGATCTCGCGCAGCGCAAGCGTCGAGGATTGGGGCGGTGCAGCCAGTTCGGCAAACGGCTTTGATGGCGAGGCCCCGGACATCGAGGCGACACGCGCAGCACCGGTGAGCCTGGGGGACCATTTGCTCGCTCAGATCGGCTCAGCGGTGAGCGATGAAAAACAAGGCTTCATTGCGCGCCACCTTATCGGCCTGCTTGATGATGCCGGCTACCTCACGCTTGACCTGCGTGACATCGCCTTTGACCTTGCCGTGCCGCTTGACGCTGTGAAGAGCGCGCTGCGGGCCGTGCAAAGTCTAGATCCCAGCGGCGTTGGTGCGCGCAGCCTAGCAGAATGCCTTGCCATCCAGGCGCGGGAGGTGGACCGCTATGATCCTTGCATGGCGCGCCTGATCGACAATCTTGATCTTGTTGCCCAAGGCGAAGTCGCGCGGCTCAAGCGCTTGTGCCAGGTTGACGAAGAAGATCTGGCCGACATGCTGAGCGAGCTTCGCTGCTACGATCCCAAACCGGGCCTCGCCTTTGCACCCGAAAGCGAGACCGCGATTGTGCCTGACGTGCTGCTCACGCCAAATGGCGAAAACGGCTGGGACATTGCCCTTAACGAAGACACTCTGCCGCGCCTTATCGTTAACCGGGATTATTATGTTGAAATGTCGGGCGGCGCGACAAATGCCGCAGCGCAAGGGTGGCTCAAGGAAAAACTGGCGGACGCGCATTGGTTGATCCGCGCGCTCGATCAGAGGCAGAAGACGATCCTCAAAACCGCCGCTGAAATCGTGAAACAACAAGACGGCTTCTTTCGCCGGGGTGTGTCTGAGCTGAAGCCTCTCACGCTGCGCGAGGTGGCCGAAGAAATCGAAATGCACGAGAGCACGGTCAGCCGTGTCACCAGCAACAAATATCTGTGGTGCGAGCGTGGTACGTTCGAGCTGAAATATTTCTTCTCCAGCGGCGTTTCCTCAAGCGATGGCGAGGGCGCATCCTCCGAAGCGATCAAGGCGCGCATCAAGGCGTTGACCGATGCCGAAGACGCCAAAAAGGTGCTGTCAGATCAGAAGCTCGTCGATCTTCTTAAGGAGGAAGGCTTTGATCTTGCGCGGCGCACTGTCGCCAAATATCGCGAAGCTATCGGCATCGGCTCAAGCGCACAGCGCCGCCGGGCGAAGAAGATTGCGGGTCTATAAAGGGCCGCTCAGGAGCCTGCCCCGGCTAACCAAGCCCACTAAGTAGAATCCCTGCGACTCGTGGAATTCTGCGGGTTTACGCTAAATTAACCTTTCCCGTTCAGATGTTGTGTGGTTAATACATGACAACACCTCTGAACGAGGCGTTACCGCATCAAACCGTTTGGCCACATCCAGGGTCCATGGGGCAATTAGGGGATTAACAATGCGCGTGCTGTTGATTGAGGACGAGCCGACAACCGCCAAGGCGATTGAGCTCATGCTCACCACTGAGGGCTTCAATGTCTACTCGACCGATCTTGGCGAAGAAGGCCTCGATCTGGGTAAGTTGTATGATTACGACATCATCCTGCTGGATCTCAATCTGCCGGACATGCACGGCTATGACGTGCTCAAGAAACTGCGCGTTGCCAAGGTGCAGACGCCGGTCCTGATCCTCTCTGGTATTGCCGAAATGGACAGCAAGATCCGCTCCTTCGGCTTTGGCGCGGACGATTACGTGACCAAGCCTTTCCACCGCGAGGAACTGGTTGCACGCATTCACGCAGTTGTGCGCCGCTCGAAGGGCCACAGCCAGTCGATCATCCGCACCGGCAAGCTTGCTGTGAACCTCGATGCCAAAACGGTTGAAGTCGACAGCGCCCGCGTGCACCTCACCGGCAAGGAATACGCGATGCTCGAGCTACTGAGCTTGCGCAAGGGCACCACGCTCACCAAGGAAATGTTCCTCAACCACCTTTATGGCGGCATGGACGAACCGGAACTCAAGATCATCGACGTCTTTATATGCAAGCTGCGCAAGAAGCTCAGCCACGCTTGCGGCGGTGAAAACTACATCGAGACGGTCTGGGGCCGTGGCTACGTGCTGCGCGATCCGCATGAGGAAGTTGAAGCGGCTTAACGGCCCGATTCAGAACATGCAAAAGCGCCCGGGACCATGGCGGTCACCGGGCGTTTTTTTGTCTTATCGCCGCGAAAGACCGTTGGCGAAATCGAGACCGGATGGCTTCTGGAACGTGCGCAAGCCAAACTCAGGCGCGATCGCGAGCAGGTGATCGAAAATGTCTGCCTGAATGCCCTCATACTCATGCCAAACAGTCGTATTGGTGAAGCAATAGAGCTCAATCGGAAGGCCTTCCGTACCCGATGGCAGCTGCCTTACCAGCAGCGTGAAGTTCTGATCGATGCGCGGATGCCATTTCAAATATGCGAGGATGTAAGCGCGGAACGTACCGATATTGGTGAGGCGCCTAGCGTTCACGGGAGCGTCTTCGCCGAGCAGGTTTTCCGCATTCCAACTCGCAAGCTCTTCTGACTTAGCGTTTAGGTAGGACTGAAGGATCTTGAACCGTTTGAGATCCTGCACCTCATCATCGGTAAGGAATCGAATCATATTGTGATCAAGACTAAGGCTGCGCTTGATCCGGCGCCCCCCGCTTTCCGCCATGCCCCGCCAATTCGCATAACTGTCCGATACCAGCCTGTGCGTGGGCACCGTGACGATCGTCTTGTCGAAGTTCTGGACCTTTACAGTGTGGAGCGAGATATCAATAACATCGCCATCCGCGTTCATGCCGGGCATGGTGATCCAGTCGCCTACGCGCAGCATGTCGTTGGTGGTCAGCTGTACGCTCGCGACGAGGCTCAGGATTGTGTCCTTGAAGACGAGCAGAAGAACCGCAGTGATCGCGCCGAGACCCGACAGAAGCAAAAGCGGGCTTTCGTCGATAAGGATCGAAATGACGATGATTGCCGCGCCGCATAGGACGAGAATCTTGGCGACCTGGACAAACCCCTTGATCGGGCGGTTTTTCGATGTCGGCAGCCGTTCGTAGAGTTCATTCGCGTAAGCCAGAGCGCGTACGATGGCCATCGCCACGGAAACGACAATCAAGGCCTGCGCACTATGGGTGACCAGAAAGCGCGTATCGACCGACAGATTGGGCACAAGCTCAATGCCGCGCGAAATGATCAGCAAGGGGATAACCGTCGCCGCCCAGCCAGCCGCCTTGTCATCGGTTTCGGTTTGTTGATCGAGCCAGCGCGCCAAGGTCCTGAGGATGATGGCCTTGAGGACGTAATTGACAATTACGGCGGCGAGCCCGAGCCCGGTCAAGCCTATCAACGATTGCACCCAGGGCGCTTGCACGGCGAAGAGAGTGGCGAGTTGTTCCATACTGAGCGCGCCCTAGCGGGGATCACCCCTCACGCTCAAGCCTTGTGACCTCTGGACAAGCGCAAAATTGATCGCCAAGCGCTTGGCGCTATGACGGCACACAAGGAAGGCGACCCCACCACACTCAGCCGGCTTTACGGTCGCAGCGTCGGCAAGCCGCTGCGCGCGCGGCAGCAGGCATTGGTGGATGATCTGCTGCCCAAGATTGCTGTGCCTTCCGAAGGCCCGGTGAGCGCGCAAGGCCTCTTCGGCGAGGATTGCCCGCTGCATTTCGAGATCGGCTTTGGCGGCGGGGAGCACCTTGCCTACCGGGCTGACCTCCTGCCCAATCACGGCTTTATCGGCGCTGAACCTTTCCTCAATGGCGTTGCTGGGGCGCTTGCCCATGTCGAGGAAGGCCGCCTCGCCAATGTCCGCCTGCACAATGGGGATGCGCTTGAGGTTCTGGCGCGCATTCCCGATCAGGCGCTGACCATGGTCTATCTGCTCCACCCCGATCCCTGGCCCAAGGCGCGCCATGCCAAACGCCGGATGATGAATGATGGGCCGGTGCAGATGATCGCGGACAAGCTGAAGCCGGGCGGCGAATTTCGCTTCGGCACCGATCACGCGGTCTATCTGCGCCACGCGCTGATGGTGATGCAGCGCTTCACCGATGAGTTCGAATGGGTCGTCGAGGGCCCTGCAAGCTGGCAAAACCGCCCGTCAGGCTGGTGCGAAACCCGCTACGAACAAAAGGCGCGCGAAGTGTTCGGCCACGAGGTTTGGTACTTCCGATTTCGGCGGCGCTGAATTGCAAATGCGCTCCTAATGCACCAAGCCAGCGCAAACAGGGGGAACCAATGGTAGCAAGGCGACAATTTCTCGGGGGTTTGGTTGTAGCGGCAGGCGCGCTTTCGGCGTGCTCTGAAGTCGCCGGCAGTGGCAAAGCAACGGGCGGGCGCGCAGCAAACCCAAAATCCGTAGATCTGGACGCGACCGCTCTTGAAGATGCGCTTACCGGCTCATCCTATTTGGGCACGGGCGGGGGTGGAAGCCTTGCTGAAGCGCGGACGCTTATCGCAAAGGACCTGGCTTCGGGCCTCGCCTTTCGCCTCCTTTCTGTCGACGCTTTGAGCGACGCAGACCGTGTCGCTTGCCCTTATGGTCTCGCCAGCCTCGCGCCGATCAGCGCGGACATGGCAGCTAAACTCGAAGGAAACGAAGCGCAGTTCGAAGAGACCGTGCAACTCGCCTTTGAAACGCTGGAAGCGCATGTTGGGCAAAAGTTCGCGGCCGTGATCCTGGGCGAGATAGGCCCCCTAAGCCTTGCTGAGGGTCTTTCGATTGCGGCCCGTCTCGGCGTACCGGCTCTAGATGCGGACACCGTTGGCCGCGCTGTCCCAGAGATCAATCAGCACTCGGTGAAAGTTGCTGGGATACCCCTTACGCCAATCGGCGCGGCAACGCCCTTTGGCGATCAACTCGTGGTCAAGAAACTGGGCGACCCAAGCCGCGCGGAAGACCTGCTGCGCAGCGTGTCAGTCGTCAGTCAGCTTTGCGGCGTGACCGACAGCCCCATTACCGGTGAACAAGCCCGCGCCAAGGGAACACTCGTTACCGAAAGCTTTACCCTTGCCCGGTCCATAGGCGAAGCAGTTCGCGTGGCGAAAGAAAGCGGGGGCGATCCCATAGAAGCGGCGCGCGCGGCGGGCGATGGCTACGTCTTGTTTACCGGCTCAGTGGCCGACTTCGACTGGCGCGATGAAGACGGCTTTCTTGTCGGCACGCTCGAGCTTGAAGGAACTGGAGAATTTGCCGGTCAAAGCTTCAAGACAGACTACAAAAACGAGCATCTGATTGCCCGCCGTGACGGCCTCGTGGTGGCGACATGCCCTGACCTCATCAGCGTCATCGACCTTAAGACCTATGACGGCGTAAACAATCCCGATTTTACAAAGGGCCAACAGGTCGCAGTAATGGGCTTTCGCTGCGATCCGCTTTGGCGCGAAGAAGCGGGGCTAAAAGTCTTCAGCCCCACCTATTTCGGCTACGATCTCGACTATATCCCGATCGAGGACCGAATTGCTTAACCCACCACCCCAGCGCTTGCTAGAACGGCCAGCGTCAGCACATCTGGCGCCAACGCTGTCATCGGCGCGATCTGGACCGGCTTCTCCATGCCCAGCAGCATCGGGCCTACAGTCGTGTTAGCGCCCAGTTCGCGCAACAGCTTGGCTGAGAGGTTGGCGGATTGCAGGCCGGGCATCACCAAGACATTGGCGGGTCCTGAAAGGCGACTGAAGGGGTAGAGCTTCATCACCGCCGGGTTAAGCGCAGCATCGGGCGCCATCTCGCCCTCATATTCGAAGCCCGGATCCTCGCTGTCGAGGATCGCCACAGCCTGGCGGATATTGTCCAGCCACTGGCCCGACGGATTGCCAAAGGTCGAGTAGGACAGGAACGCGACACGCGGCTCATGCCCCATGCGCCGTGCCACGGCTGCGGTCTCCTTGGCGATGTAGGCAAGCTCACTTGCACTCGGGCGCTCATTGATCGTGGTGTCGGCCAGAAATGAAGTGTGGTTCTTGCCGATCATCATGTGAATACCGAAAGGCAGAGCGCCCTTCTTCTTGTCGAGCACCAGATTCACCTCGCGCACGGTCTGCGCATAGGTTCGGGTGAGCCCCGATATCATGCCGTCTGCATGCCCTAACGCGACAAGCAGAGCAGAAAACACATTGCGTTCCTGATTGACCATGCGGCGGCAATCGCGCTCGGTGTAGCCGCGCCGCTGGAGCCGCTGGTAGAGATAGCGCACCATTTCGGGCACGTACCGGCTGTCGGCCGAGTTCTGGATTTCAAAGCTGCCGGGGTCTGAAACAGAAAGCTGGTGCAGCTTGTCGAGCACCGCCTTCGTCCGGCCCACAAGAATGGGCGTGCCATAACCAAAGTCGCGGAACTGGATTGCGGCGCGCAGCACCACTTCCTCTTCCGCTTCGGCGAAGACCATGCGCTTGGGGTTCGCCCTGGCCTCATTGTAAACGCCGGTGAGCACGCTTGTGGTCGGGTTGAGGCGCGATTTGAGCTGGTGACGGTACTCGTCAAAATCCTCGATCCGGACCTGAGCGACACCGGAATCCATCGCCGCCTTGGCCACGGCCGAGGACACGACTTCGATCAGGCGTGGGTCGAAAGGCGCAGGGATGATGTAGTCGGTCCCAAATTTCTGGTTCTTGCCATAGGCGCTCGCCACTTCCTCGGGCACTTGCTTGCGCGCCAGTTCAGCGATGGCAGTCGCGGCGGCAACCTTCATTTCCTCGTTGATCGTCGTGGCCTGCACATCAAGCGCACCCCGGAATATGAAGGGGAAGCCCAGCACATTGTTGACCTGATTGGGAAAATCGCTGCGCCCGGTGGCGATGATAGCGTCCGGGCGGACCGCCTTGGCTTCGTCCGGCATGATTTCGGGCACGGGGTTCGCCATGGCAAAGATGATCGGCTTGTCCGCCATCTTCTCGACCCATTGAGGCTTGAGCGCACCAGCGGCGGAGAGGCCAAGGAAGATGTCTGCCCCCACCAGCGCCTCTTCAAGGCTGCGAGCGTCGGTCTTCACCGCATGCGCGCTCTTCCATTGATCGACATTATCGCGGCCCGGATAGATCGGTCCGCTGCGGTCACACACGATTACATTTTCATGCGGCACGCCGACCGACTTGATCAGCGCGGTGCAGGCCAGAGCCGAGGCCCCCGCGCCGTTCACCACCATCTTCACATCTCTAAGGTCGCGCCCCGTCAGGTGGCAGGCATTAATCAGACCCGCCGCCGCGATGATCGCGGTGCCGTGCTGGTCGTCGTGCATGATCGGAATGTTCATCCGCTCGCGCAAAGCCTGCTCGATTATGAAGCATTCGGGCGCCTTGATATCCTCAAGGTTGATCCCGCCAAAGCTGGGTTCCATCAGGGCAACGGCGTCGATGAAGGCCTGCGGGTCTTCGGTGGCGAGTTCGATATCGATCGAGTCTACATCGGCGAACCGTTTGAACAGGACCGCCTTGCCTTCCATGACGGGTTTCGACGCGAGCGCACCGAGGTTGCCGAGCCCCAAGATGGCAGACCCGTTGGAGATAACAGCGACGAGGTTCGCTTTGGCCGTATAGCGGGCAGCAAGAGAGGGGTCTTCAGCGATCGCTTCAACCGGCGCGGCCACGCCTGGAGAATAGGCAAGGCTGAGATCGCGCTGCGAGGTCATCGGCTTGGTCGCGACCACCTCCAGCTTACCGGGCCGGATCGTCTCGTGGTAAAATAACGCTTCGCGCGTGGTGAAACCGCCCCGGGGTTCTTCGGGGGTTGTCTCGTCAGTCATGTATCCCTCTTGCTTGTCGCCATTTGACCGGGCCTTAGCTCGCTCGGGGTACAAGGCATAGGAGAATCGCGCCATTGATTGTGTGATCAGGGGATAGACCAAGAGCGCGCCCTGCCGAATCGGTCCAAGCTTGGTAACGCAACGCAAATGGCCGCCGCGTCTTCGTCCAAATCGAACAGCAAACCCACTCCGATGATGGAGCAATACCTTGCGCTCAAAGCCGAGGCGGCAGGCTCCTTGCTGTTCTACCGGATGGGCGACTTTTTCGAGCTGTTCTTTGATGACGCCAAGCGCGCATCAGCCATCCTCGACATCGCGCTAACCGCCCGAGGCGAGCTTGATGGTGAGCCTGTGGCGATGTGCGGCGTGCCGGTTCATTCCGCCGAAGGGTATCTCGCGCGGCTCATCAAGGCGGGCGAACGCGTCGCGATAGCCGAACAAGTCGAGACCCCTGTGGAAGCAAAGGCCCGCGCAAAGCGTGAGGGCAAGCCATCCTCAAAGGCACTGGTCAAACGCGACATTGTGCGTTTCGTGACGGCGGGAACTTTAACCGAAGAAGCATTGCTGGAACCGCGCCGCGCCAATGTATTAGCCGCACTGGCCGATGTTCGCGGCAGCATCGGGATTGCCTCTGTCGATATCTCAACAGGTGTGATGATTCTTGCCGAATGCGCACCAGGCCTGCTGAGCGCTGAGCTAGCGCGCCTTGGACCAAGCGAGGTGGTCGTGCCCGAAGGCTGGGAGCTGGACGTACCGGAAGAGCCCACCTTCCACCCGCGCACCAGCTTTGACAGCGACAGCGGAGCCGAGCGCATGAAAGACCTGCACGGTGTCGCCACGCTCGATGGCTTTGGCGATTTTTCCAGAGCCATGTGCGCAAGCGCCGGGGGGCTCATCGCCTATCTTGAGCATGTCGGGCGCGGCACGCTCCCGCTGCTTTTACCGCCGCAACTGAGCACCTCAAACGCCAGCATGGTGATGGATGAGGCTACGCGCGCGAGTCTGGAAATCCTTGCCAGCAGCACAGGCGCGCGCGCAGGCAGCCTCGTTGCCACGTTGGACCGCTGCGCTACCGGAGCTGGATCACGCCTGTTGGCCGAGGATCTTTCAGCGCCGCTCCTTAACGCCTCAGCCATCACCGAGCGACTGGCCCTGGTGCACTACTTTCGCGACCGCCCGCTTGAGCGCGCGAACCTCCGCGATTTGTTGCGTGGCCTGCCGGATTTGGGACGGGCTTTGGGGCGGATTGTTGCGGGGCGCGGGTCACCGCGCGATCTTGGCCAGTTGCGCGACTCTTTGCGGGAGGCGCAGGGTATCGAAACCGGCCTCAACGCCTTGCCCGACAAACCGCCCATGCTCGATGCGCTGATCCCCCGCCTGACCGGGCATGGCGCGCTTACCGACTGGCTGTCCCGAGCCCTCGTCGCCTCACCCCCGACCGAGCGATCAGGAGGCGGGTACATCGCGGACGGATATGACGCGGGGCTCGATGAATTGCGCGCGACCTCCGGCAATGCCCGGAAGGCGATTGCAGCGATGGAGGCGCGCTACCGGGATCATACCGGCATTGCGAGCCTGAAGATCAAGCATAACGGCGTTCTGGGATATTTCATCGAAGTGCCAAGCCGCCATGCCGATGCGCTGATGGAGCCTGACAGCGGTTTCACCCATCGCCAGACCATGAAAGGCGCCGTACGCTTCAACTCGCTCAGCCTGCACGAGGAAGCCTCGCGCATTTCCGAGGCGGGCGGTCGCGCGCTGGCTGCTGAAGAGGCGCATTTTGAGGAACTGGTCGCAGCGGTCGCCGAGGCGCGTGAAGCCATCGCCAGCACCGCCGCAGCGCTCGCCCGCATTGATGTCGCCGCCGGAAACGCCGAGCGCGCCGCCGAAAGTGACTGGTGTCGACCTGAGATCGCCGATGAACCGGTCCTCGAGATAAGCGGCGGGCGACACCCTGTCGTCGAAGCAGCGCTGGCCAAGACCAATGCGCGCTTTGTCGCCAATGACTGCGCTCTGGCACCGGACAACCGGCTATGGTTGATTGGCGGGCCGAATATGGGCGGTAAATCGACCTTCCTTAGGCAGAACGCGCTGATTGTGCTGATGGCGCAGGCCGGATGCTTCGTGCCCGCCCGCGCCGCGCGCATTGGTCTCGTCGATCGCCTCTTCAGCCGTGTCGGCGCCTCGGACAATCTGGCGCGCGGGCGATCCACCTTCATGGTTGAAATGGTCGAGACAGCGGCCATCCTGGCGCAAGCCACCAAGCGCAGTTTTGTCATCCTCGACGAAGTGGGCCGTGGTACCTCCACCTATGATGGCGTCGCGCTCGCATGGGCGGTGGTCGAGGCGGTGCATTCTCAGATCGCGTGCCGCTGCCTTTTCGCAACTCACTATCACGAACTCGCCCGGTTGGCGGATAGCTGCGAGGCCCTGTCGCTACACCATGTACGAGCGCGCGAATGGAAGGGCGACCTCGTCCTGCTCCACGAGCTTGCCGAAGGACCGGCGGACCGGTCATACGGCCTCGCAGTGGCCAAACTTGCGGGCGTACCGCCAAGCGTTGTGACGAGAGCCAAGGCTGTGCTGGACAAACTGGAGAAGACCCGCGCGCAAACCGGCGGTATCGCCTCTGGCCTTGGCGAATTGCCGCTCTTTGCCGCGGCCAGCGAGGCCGAAGAGCAGACAAGCTCAACTGCCGATAGGATGGCAGACCGGCTGACAAACACCGACCTTGACGCGCTGTCACCGCGTGACGCGCTTGACCTGCTGTACGAGCTCAAGCGAGGGCTGAATGATAAGCCCTAATTCTACCAAAAGTTAACCGATTATTCGTTACGATTGGCGGCATGGCTATTGCACTCCTCACTAATGTGAAAGGCGCGCTCATCTTCGCAGGCGGCGTCACTATCTCGGCTGTGTTGATCGCAGGCAGCATGGGAAGCCAATTTACCCCTCAAGCACGCGATCGGTACGAGGCGCAGGAAGACGCCCCCGAACAGCGCGAGCGTCTCAGCAAACCGGATCGCCGCGCCGTAGCGCGAGATGCGAACAACACGACGGATCAGGAATTCTTCGGAGATTTTTCAGGTTTTGCCGACGACACCGAACTGATCGATGACACGTCAGGCTTTGACCCGACACCGCAAAAAGACACCTCGGTCGTGCTGGAGCCGGCTCCATCTCTTGGTAATAACGAGCCTGCTGAATCTTTCGAGACACGTTCAGCACCCACCCCCAGCGCCAGCCCGTTTGGCAATTCGACACGCGCGTTCGGAGCCGAACCGGGAGAGCAGGATCGCCCTGTGTCGCGAAAAAACATCAAAAAGCCTGAAGAGTTAAAGGGCTTCAAAAAGGCCGGAAGCTAATCAGCTCTCCGGGCTTTACCGGGTCGGGACGGGCGCCTCGCCCGAATAATCATAAAAGCCGCGCCCCGTCTTTCGACCAAGCCAGCCGGCCTCGACATATTTTACCAGCAAGGGCGCCGGGCGATACTTGCTATCGCGCGTTGTCCGATAAAGCACGGTGATGATGTCAAGACAGGTGTCCAGCCCAACAAAATCCGCCAGCTGCAGCGGGCCCATCGGGTGATTAAGCCCAAGGCGGCAACCCTTGTCGATATCCTCAATCCCAGCAGTTGATTGGCCGAGCACAAACACGGCTTCATTGATCATCGGCAGAAGGATGCGATTGACGACAAATCCGGGCTCGTCCTGGCTGAGAACGACCTCCTTGCCCAAACCTTCGGCAAAGCCGGTGACGCGGTCCGTCGTGTCTTGCGCTGTGGCTAGGCCCGGTATGACCTCAATAAGACCCATGACAGGAACCGGGTTGAAGAAGTGCAGCCCGATAAAACGCGAGGGATCGGGCGAGTGGTTGGCCATGCGAGTGATCGGGATCGAGCTGGTGTTCGAAGCCATGATTGCGGTGGGCGCGAGGACTTCGCCTGCATTCTCGAAGATCGCCTGCTTGATCGGCTCTTTCTCGGTCGCCGCCTCGATGATGAGATCGGCGCCTTCCATCGGCGTGTAATCGGCCACCGGTGTGATCCGCGCCAGCAGCGCCTCGGCTGCGTCTGCTTCGATCTTGCCGCGACCCACCAGCTTGGCAACCGCTTTGTCGATCCGCGCCTTGCCCGCCTCAGCGTGCGAAAGATCGATATCGGCCAGCATCACCTGCATGCCATGCCCGGCAACGGTCTGAGCGATACCGGATCCCATCTGGCCTGCCCCGATAACCGCAATATTCCGCATGGCAGCATTCCCTTCGCATGTGCAGCATATGACCCACAGGGCTCGTTAGCGGCGCAAATCGGGATTGGCTATAGCGATGACAGGCTTGGTAGCGAGCGCGCAAATGCTCTTTAACGGTTGGCGCCAGGGACCCACTTCACATCATCCACGCCGTCATTATTGGCAACACGGGCAAGAACAAAAAGCAGGTCGGACAGGCGATTGATGTAGGTCAGCGCGGCGGGATTGACGGCGTCTTGTTCGTTGAGCGCGGTCATCGTGCGTTCCGCTGCCCTAGCGCTTGCACGCGCGACATGGACACGCGCGGCAGCCTCGCTCCCGCCTGGAAGGACGAAGCTGGTGAGTGGCTCTAGACGTTCATTGAGCGCGTCGATCTGCTCCTCAAGCCAGTCGGATTGCGAAGGCACTATCCGCAGCACCATCTCGGATGGCGTAAAGTCGCCCTCGGTTGCAGGCGTCGCTAAATCTGCTCCGAGGTCAAACAGGTCATTCTGTACGCGGGTCAGCAGCGATGCCTGCGCCTCATCTTCAAGCGCGCAAATGGCGAGCCCTACTGCGCTGTTGGTTTCATCGACCGCGCCCATGGCTGCGATGCGGGCTGAACGCTTGCTGGTGCGCGAGCCATCGACGAGCCCGGTTGTTCCGTCATCGCCGGTGCGCGTGTAAATCTTGTTGAGCTTGACCATGGATGCTTCGCGTCAGTCGCCGCCTGCCGCCGCCAGCAGCCCGATCACGACAACAACCGCGATCGCAGCGGCCTGATATTTGATGCGCGCGAACATCGCCTTGTTCTGCAGGTTCTGCATTTCAGTGACGGTTTCGCCCTCTCCGCTCTCGAGGTTGATCCGGGTTGTCTTGAGAAACGCGATCACGCCTCTGACCAGCGAAAAGACAACCAGTGCAGCGAGCACCACGAAGACAGCAGTTAGAAAATAGACCATGTTCCTTAAATGGGTGCGGCTATCTCAAGTTCCAGCGATATCGCGCTGGAGGCGCAATTGTTCGGCCAGCGCGCGCCCATCCTCGCCCGCAAGCCGCCGTTCGCTGAGCGCTGGCGAACCCCGTGTCTTGGAGAGCTTTGTCCCATCGTCAGCGAGGATTAGGTCGTGGTGGAGATAGCGCGGTTCGCGAAGCCCCAGCAAAACCTGGAGCAGCCGGTGCACATGGGTCGATGGGAACAGGTCCATCCCGCGCGTCACCAAGGTTACGCCATCGGTATCGTCATCAAGCGTCGATGCCAGATGATAGCTTGCCGGTAATTCCTTGCGAACCAGCACAACGTCCCCGAATTCACGCGGATCAGCTGAGACGCCCCCCGCTCTCTCATCATCCCAGAAAAGAGGACCTGCGCGCTCCAGCGCTGCATCAATATCGAGGCGCAGCGCAAACGGCTGATCTTCGCGCACCCGCGCCGACAGTGCTCGCGAAGAGCCCGGATATTCCGAGCCGTCTTCGCGATGGCGTTTGGGCAGAGCCTCCATTTCGCGCCGCGTCGCATTGCAGCGATAGAGGAGGCCCATATCCGCAAGCCGCTCTGCCGCCTGCGCATAGCTCTTCAGCCGGGTCGACTGGGCTGGCACCTCGCGCCATTCAAGGCCCAACCACTCAAGATCGCGGCGAAATTCGTCAGCCAATTCAGGGCGTGAGCGCGGGCCATCGATATCCTCGATACGCAGCAGAAATTCGCCGCCCGCAGCGCTCGCCGCATCGGCTGCGACAATTGCCGAATAAGCGTGGCCAAGATGCAGCGGCCCATTGGGGCTTGGGGCAAAGCGAGTGACAATGGTCATAACCAAAGGATCTTGGCACAGTGCAGACTCGCGCACCATCCAGCGCTTTTAAGCACCCCACAAACAGGTTTTCCACAGGCTACCCACAAGCTTGCCACACCAGCCCCTTAATTCTTCGCGCTGGATCGCAATGCTGTAACAGCGTTGACTCATAGGCCTGCCACGCCATGAGTGCATTCAGTCAGGGAGGAACACCAAGTGTTCAAAGCCGAACTGATCGAGAGGGCTGCCAAGTTTCGCGGCGCTGAGGAGGATCCGACGCGTAACCTGTCGGCCTGCCCTGCTCTCGTGCTCAACGCGGATTACACACCGCTTTCCTATTACCCCTTAAGCATCTGGCCGTGGCAGACCGCGATCAAGGCGGTGTTTCTTGACCGGGTCGACATTGTCGCCAGCTATGATCGCGAAGTTCACTCGCCCAGCCTCGACATGAAGATTCCCAGCGTGATCGCGCTCAGGCAGTATGTGAAGCAGAGCGAATTTCCCGCTTTCACGCGCTTCAACCTGTTCCTGCGCGACCGCTTTCAGTGCCAGTATTGCGGCAGCACCGAGCATCTGACGTTTGACCACGTCATTCCGCGCCGGCTGGGCGGGAAGACGACGTGGGAGAACATCATCACGGCCTGCGCACCCTGCAATATGAAGAAGGGCGGCCGCACGCCAAAGCAGGCCAATATGCCCGTGAGGATGAAGCCAATCCGGCCCACGAGCTGGCAACTCCAGCAGCATGGCAAGATGTTCCCGCCAAACTTTCTCCACGAGACATGGCGCGACTGGCTCTACTGGGATATCGAGCTCGAGGCTTGACCCGTCTTCCCATGCGGACACACTGTCTGACATGACCACGCTGTTCCTGGCCGCTCTGCTAATCGCTGCGACGATCTTCATCCATTACGAGATCCTGCGCTTGACTACGATTGGCGCGACGGACCTGCGCGTCCATCCGCGAAGCCGGTTGTGGATGATGCTGGGCGGGGCGATGATCTCGCATCTTATCCATATCGGGCTTTATGCTGCGGCCTATCTTGTGCTCGAATACCAGTTTGAGGTTGGCGCAATCGAAGGACCCAATAGCGGCAACGTCAACGATGCGGTCTATTTCTCGATCGTATGCTACACGACTTTGGGCTTTGGCGACATCTACCCCTCAGGAGAATTGCGATTGCTGAGCGGGATCGAGGCACTCAATGGCCTCGTCATGGTCACCTGGACCGCGTCGATGACATACCTACACATGGAGCGCTTCTGGCACATGGGCACCGGAGAGTGAGGCTGGTCAGGTGACGGTGGCCCGCTGATTGAACTCACTGCGCTGCCATTCGTCTTCATCAATCACTTCCGCGAGGTGGCGCGCGGCGTGCGCCATGTCCTCAAAGCGCAAGTAAGCAGGCGCAAAGCCCAGACGCAGAATGTCGGGATCGCGGAAATCTCCAATTACGCCGCGCGCGATCAGGGCCTGGCAGATTGCGTAGGCTTGCGGGTGGCGAAAAGAGAGCTGGCTGCCGCGCTGCGCGCTGTCCGGCGGGCTGACAAGCTCCAGATCAAGCCCGTGGCTAGCAATGCATTCGAGGAAGAACTCCGAAAGCGCCTGCGACTTGGCATAGAGGCGATCAACCCCGATCTCGGCGATGAGGTCGACGCCAACTTCCAGCGCGGTCAGGGCGAGGACGGGGGAGGTGCCGCATTGCAATTGCTCGATGCCCGGCGCAGGTTCGTAATCGTCTGAGAATGCGAAAGGGCGCGCGTGCCCGAACCAGCCTGTGAGCGGTTGCTTGAGTTCTCCCAGGTGACGCTCGGCGACATAGGCAAAGGCGGGCGCGCCTGGGCCACCGCACAGATATTTGTACCCACAGCCGGTGGCGAAATCGGCGTCGACGCCGTTGAGGTCGACCGGCAGCGCTCCGGTGGAGTGCGATAGGTCCCACAGGACGAGCGCCCCTGCTTCATGCGCCGATTTGGTTAGGGCTGCCATGTCGAACAGCTCGCCCGTCTTGTAATGCGCGTGGGTGAGCATCAGCAGGGCAACGTCTTCGTCAAGCGCATCAACGAGCCCGGCCCGCTCGACCAGCCGCCGCTTTGCCAGACCCTGCCGCTCAAGGCCCTCGATCATGTAGACATCGGTAGGAAAGTTGCCGGGTTCGGAGAGGATCACCTTACGACCCCCATGCCCATCACGCCGCATCTCAAGCGCGGCGGCGATCAGTTTGTAGAGGTTTGCGCTGACGGTGTCGCAAGCGATGACTTCACGGGGCTGCGCACCGATCAGCGGCGCGATCTTGGCGCCAACCCGGCTGCCAATCTCGAACCAGCCGGGCCCAAAATCGTTGGCGTTCCACGATCGGATGAGGCCCTCGCCCCATTCCTTTTCGATCGCGCGGCGCATGGCTGCGGGCGTCGCTTTCGGTAGCGCTCCCAGCGAATTGCCGTCGAAATAGATGACGCCTTGCGGGAGATGAAACCGGGCGCGGTAGGCCGAGAGCGGGTCAGCTGCGTCGAATTCGCGCGCTTTATCGATCAGGGTCATGCTAGCTCTCTGAGGATGGCGCGAACCGGCGAGGCATCGCCGTTCACAACCGGCAATGGAAGCGCGATGAGCTCATAGCGGCCTTCGGGAACATCATCGAGGACGAGCCCTTCCAGCACGCGAATATCATGCTTGAGCACCGCTTTGTGGGCGAGCATGTCCTTCGATGTCTGTGGATCAATCGAGGGCGTGTCGATCCCGACAAGCCTCACGCCCTGGACGCCAAGCCACTCGATGGTCTCTGGGGCAATGGCCGTGGTATCAGGGTCCCATTGCTCGTGCGGGAAGCGCTCGAATGTGCGGAAAAGGATGCGATCGGCGCCGTGCAAATGCGGCAAATCGCCCACCTCAATTGCAGCGCCGGAACGCCGGGCATCAACCACGAGACACTCACCAATATAGGGTTCCAACCCGACACTCGCGATATCGGGGGCGGTCTGCGAATAATGCAGCGGTGCATCGGCATGCGCGCCCGAATGAGTCGAGAATGTCAGCGCGGATACGTTCACCGGAGACCCCGCTTCCATTTGCCAGGTACGCTTATGCTCCAGAGCGGTATCGCCCGGCCAAACGGGAAGGCCAGGGCGAAGCGGCTGCGAGATATCCCAGATCCGGCGGGTCAAATCGCGGTCCTCACGCTCAAGAGTTCGGGAAAGAAGGCTTGTTTCAGCACGCCTTCCAGATAGGGCACGCCCGGCGTCCCGCCCGTCCCCTTTTTAAAGCCGATAATGCGCTCTACCGTCTTGAGATGGCCGAACCGCCAGCGTTGGAAATGGTATTCAAGATCGACGAGCTTTTCAGCAAGGTCATACAGATCCCAATGCGCCTGGGGTTCACGGTAGATGGCCGCCCAGGCAGCCTCGACGCTGGCATTGGCGCTGTAGGGTACCGCTAGGTCCCGCTCTGTCACGTTCTGGTCGATCGCAAATCCGCGCCTCGCAAGGAGCGAAATAGCAGCATCATAGAGGCTTGCCCGGTCCATTTCACCGCGCAGTCGCACAGCCCAATCGCTGGTCTTTTCATGCAGGCGCACATGCCTCACGTCGCGCCCGCCAAGCATGAATTCCATCATCCGATATTGCGGCGACTGGAAGCCCGAGGATGCGCCCAGATGCGGGCGAATGGCCGAATAATCGTGCGGCGTCATCGTGCTTAGAACGTCCCAGCTCTGGATCAGCTGCGTCTGCGCCCGAGCAACGCGCGCGAGCATCTTGAAGGCAGGACGCAGATCGTCCGCCTCGATAGCCTCGCGCGCGCTGGTGAGCTCATGAAGGCACAGTTTGAGCCACAATTCGCTTGTCTGGTGGACGATGATGAAGAGCATCTCGTCATGCGCGTGCGAGGCGGGATGCTGCGCCTCGAGGATCCGCTCAAGGTCGAGATAGCTGGAGTAGGTGACGCTCTCGCTCATGGCACAGTCACCCCTAGCGCGTGACACGAAGCCCGCAAGCTACCCTTCAATAATCCGGGTTTCAGGATGATGCTTGTCGAGGTGCTTCTTGATGATCTTAAGATTGCGGGTGTTGGATCGGAACATCAGGTCTGCTGCATCCCCAACCAGAGGCACCAGCCCGATCAGCGTGTCGAAAGCGACATTGACGCCCATGCGAGTTAGCGCCCATTTTGAAAGGCCAAGGTTTCGCGCCTCCCAGACGATGTAAGCACCCAGCGCCGTTGTAATCACATCGCCCAGTACGGGCACGAGGCCGATAAGCGCATCAAGGCCGACGGGGATGTTGACACCAGGAATGCGAAAGCTGCGCTCAAGCAGGAACTCCATCGCTTCCACGCGAGTACGGATCGAGGCCGGATCGGTGCCCGTGGGCAGCGAAAAGCTCATCGTTTGCGGGCCGTTAGATGACCAGTCTGGCCTATCGGGTTCCAGTTGGCTTGGCGTTGTCATTCCTATGTCTCCTCACCTTAATTGGTGGGTCCAGACAGCGGGAACAAGGGGTGTAGGCCCCATGGGTTGGGCTCATAACCCGTTACTGACCCGCGAACGAGCGACCAGCGCACCGGCGCGCCAAACGGTATAAAGACGTCTTCGGCAACCAGAACAGCGTGTGCTTCAGCCAGCATGCGCCGCTTGGCGTCCGGATTGGTGACACTGAGCGAGGTACGCACCATTTCGTCAGCGGCCTCGGAGCAAAGGCCAATCTCTAGCTGGCAATTGAATTGATTGAGATACCATCTTGCGCTCGAATATCTGGCCACCCGGTCGCGCCATGCAAGATCAGCATCTGCGCCCGGCAAGACCTGCACCGCGCGAACACCGATACTGGCCCAAGCACGCGCAATTCCCTCGAACAGAAGATCGCTGCCCGGCCCAGGCGGCATGCTGATACGAAGGACGATCTCCTTACTGTCTTCAGGGTTCTCAGCGCGCCATTCAGCGATGCGACTGGCCGCGATCTGGCGCCGTTCTTCGAGCGAGAGACCATCCCAGCGGGTTTCGCTCAGCATCTGCCCTTCGAGCATGATCGGCGGAACAATCCAGCTGCTGGGCTGCCAACCGCCAAGCCCGAACGGTTCAATCAGCGCAGCGCGGTCCAATGCCATGGACAGCGCTTCACGGTGGGCAGGGTCAGCCAGCACGCCTTCATCACTGCGGAACACAAGACCAAACACGCCCTGCGCCGGATCAACCTGAATATTGCCGCGCGATAGAGGACCAAGTACGATCTGTGGGAACGAGGGCAAGGTCCCGTTCAAAAGCAGATCAACCTCACCTTGTGCGAAGGCGTCGATTGCCATTGCAGGGGGGAGGGCTCGCACTGAAAGAGAGCGGCTGCTCTCTTCCCAATCCTGCCGACTAGGAAGGCCACGCTCCTGCGGTGGTAGCGCACTTAACCGGGCAAGCGGTTGCTCCTCATCGCGCGACACAACCATCGGACCCGCACCGCTTCCGCTTTTCACGATACCAAGTTCCGGCTGGGCCAGAAGGCGCAAGAAATCGGGCATGGGACTGGAAAGCCGCAATTCGACCACCCTTTCGGTCATGGCGCGGATGTCCGTGACCTTTTCTAGGTCAAGGCCAAGCGACGTATCATCGAGCTGATCGACAAGCTCGCCTAGCGCTATGCTTACGTCATTCGCGGTGATCAGCTCACCATCTGGCCAGCTTCGCTCGCGCAGGCGGAAAATGTAGCTCATGCCGTCATCGGTGACGAGCCAGCGCTCGGCCAATGCCGGGACGACCTGCCCGCTTGCATCGAGCGAAACAAGACCCTCTCTCGACGCGGCTAAGAGGTGTTGCGCCGCTGGTGAAAGGCTCGTCCCCTGCTGGAACAAAGCGCCCGGGTCACCAACGATTGCAACTTCGACAGGACCGTCTTTTGCGAACGGCGAACAACCAGTCAGCACCGCAAACGAGATAGCGGTCAACGAAGCAAACCAGCGAATAAAGGTGTGTCTTTCCATCAGATGGAAAGCTTAGCAGAGCAATGCGGCTGCGTCAGCGCGAGATCTGCCGGAAATGAGCCAAGCGCTAGCCTTACTTCAAACGCTTAGATCTTGCGAAGCTTCTCAGGCTCGGGCGGGGCGGGCGCGCGGTGCACCCAAGAGCGATCCTGCGTCATTGTAGGCGCGTTGGGGTCTTCTTGAGCGGGTTTGCGCACACTGTGCGAATCCACTTCACGGTCAAACGCGATGCCAAAGCGCTTGTCCTGCACCCAGGCAACGCTCCCGCCAACCTTGCCAACATTGCGCAGCTCGATTTCAAGACGTGTCCCGCGTTGCACGTAGACATCGCCCTCTGCCATCATACCACCATCAGACAGGTTGCGGACGCGCACGCGATGCACTTCATCGCCTTGCTCAACGCGAATACCAGCCAAAAGGAAAAGGCTGTCGCGCGTTACACTGCGTGTCTCAACAGTCATGTTTGGCCCCTTCCGTTGTGATACCTTGCAACAAGTCTGCAGCGCCAAACTCCCCTACACGGTTTTTGCGACAGGCGCGACCGCATCGGAGCTAGGCAAGTGCGGTAAACGCTTGGTTAAAGGATGTATCCCCGGCAATCGTCTATTAGCCATCGTGCCAAAGTGGAACGTGTTGCGGTCAGAAAGTGCACGTATCCCGCATATGGAGCGGCCTATTCGTCGCGGCTCACTTTTTCGCGGCGCTCGTGTGCTTCTTGCGCTTCCACGGTCATTGTGGCGACAGGCCGAGCAATCAGACGCTTCAAACCGATCGGGTCGCCGGTCACCTCACAATAGCCATATTCGCCCTGATCAAGACGCCGCAACGCGGAATCGATCTTCGAGATGAGCTTGCGCTGTCGATCACGCGTACGCAATTCAATGCCCCAGTCGGTCTCGCTCGAGGCGCGATCGTTGAGGTCGGCTTCGCGAATGGGGCCGTCTTGCAGGGATTGAAGGGTCTGATCGGCTGCTGAATGAATCGATCGCTTCCATTCGATGAGGAGCATACGGAAGTAAATCTGCTGTTGCTCATTCATGTACTCTTCGTGATCGCTCGGCACATAGTCCGCGGCAAGTACACGTTTGGCATTGTTGAGAATATCAAGTTCGTCAGCTGCCGACGTTGCCATTGGGCCCTCTTGTATCAGTCAATTTCCGCCTGACAGTCCAATATCCGTGCCTGAGTTTTCTCAGTGGCCCGCTTGCCCCCCAGCAAGTCGCAGCGATTGGCAGGCGCTATAGGCATGAGGACATGGCCTAGGCAAGCGGCTTTGCGCATCTGGCAGCGAGCTAGGTCGCGAATTTCCCTCAATCGGGCAGGACAGCACCAGATCTCTGGGTTCTCGTTAACGAATTGTTAGCCATGATCCGCAACACCAAAGGCCAAGCGATCAAACGAGGGACCGATCGCACGGAGACATTTGAGAATTGGGGGAATTAACGATGAAACTTACACCAATCGATCTTGAAACAAGCCAACCGGCAGAAGATTCGGCTGCTGACCTTTTCGTGGCGCGGGCTATGGCCGCTGCGGCCAAGGGAGAAATCGCGGCGCTGTTCGACCTCGGCGTAGCCTTTTCTACCGGCAGCAATGGCGTTGCAAGCGACTTTGTCGAAGCGCACAAATGGTTCAATATCGCGGCTGCCCAAGGCCACGAAGAAGCCGCCTTTTGCCGTGCTGATGTGTCGGATGAAATGAACGCTCGTGAGATTGCAGAAGCGCAACGCCGCGCGCGCCAGTGGCTTGCCGAGGACCGTCGCCGCGCTGCCTGAAGTATCGGCAGGACCGTCGGCCTAGTCGCCCTTCTTGAAAGGGGTACGCGTGTCGAGATAGACCTGATCGGTCGCAACACCCTCTCGCTCTCGTTCGAGAAAATCGGCAACAGCCGCGCGAAACCCGGGATCAGCGAGCCAATGCGCTGACCACGTCTTTACCGGCTCATAACCGCGCGCAAGCTTGTGCCCGCCTTGAGCCCCCGCCTCGACCCGGTCCAAACCAAGTTCGATCGCTAGATCTATCGCCTGATAATAGCACAATTCGAAGTGCAGGAAGCGCACATCTTGGTTGCACCCCCAATACCGCCCATAAAGCGCGTCTGATCCGATGAAATTGAGCGCACCGGCAATCGGTACACCGCCGTCAAAGGCGAGGATGAGCACTAGCCGCTCACCCATTCTCTCGCTCATCAAGGTAAAGGCCTCGCGCGTCAGATAGGGCGTACCCCATTTGCGCATGCCGGTGTCCTGATAGAAGACCCAGAACGCGTCCCAATGTTCAGGCTTGATGTCATCGCCCGACAGCTTGGCGATGCGAAGGCCTGTCTGCGCCGCCTCGCGCTCCTTGCGCAGGTTCTTGCGCTTGCGCGACGCGAGGTCGTCCAGAAACCCTTGGAACGATATGTAATCCCGGTTGAGCCAGTGAAACTGCAAGTCAGATCGCATTAGCCAGTCCCCCCCTTCGAACAGCGCGAGCTGCTCGGGCTCGATGAAAGTGGCGTGCGCACCCGAAAGCTTGCTCTGCAGGCAAACCGCTTCGGCTCCCTTGAGAAGGTGCGGCGCTAGAGAGGGATCGGACAAAAGGAGCCGCGGGCCGTTTGCGGGCGTAAAGGGCGCAGCGATCTGAAGCTTGGGGTAATACTGCCCGCCCGCCTGATGCAGCGCGTTGGCCCAGCTCTGGTCAAAGACGTATTCGCCCTGACTATGGCTCTTGGCGTAGCTGGGCATTGCGGCGAGTAATCGATCCTGCGCATCCTGGATGATGATCGGAACAGGGTCCCAGCCGGTGCCCTCACCAACGCTGCCCGAGTCCTCAAGAGCCGTGAGAAACTCGTGACTGACAAAGGGGTTGCGATTTCCGCCGAGTGCATTCCATTCCTCGAGCTTGAAGCTACCGACAGACGGGGCGAGCCGGACCGTCAGATCGGTGCTGGCCGGATCGTCTTCGCTCATGCCAGCGCCTCACCCTCAGCGATCAGAGCATCGGCGAGCGGGCGGGCCTTTTCGGCCTCCTCATGGGTGCGGATCGTCCATGTGAGAAGCGCTCGCCCGCCAGCGCGCCACTCAGCGGCCTCATGCATGCCAAGATCGCGGCGGTCGACGGCGAGGAAGTCGGGATCGGCTTGCTGGAGGACTTGGGATTTGCGCCACATGCCCTCAAAACCATTGGGAATGCTATCCGTGCCCACCAGGCCGCGACAAACCTTCGGATCGTTGGCGGCAAACCACTCGCCAACCCGTGGATCGAAGCTCATGACCGCATGGTGCCCGGAATAACCTGCGAGGGTACGGCTTACATAAAGGCACGTCCATTCAACATCATAGCCCGGCTGCGACTTGATCTCGATCAGCACAGGCACGCGCGCATCGACCACTTCGAGCCAGCGCTCAAGGCGGATTGGGGTCTGGTCTGTGCCGAGCAAATGCAGGGCCTCTAGCTCGTCGGCTATCAGGTGTTCGGTCTCTCCGGGGCCCCCTGTCAGACGCTCCAACTCCCAATCGTGTAAGACCATGGGATGGTCATCAAGGCTGCGTTGGATGTCACATTCAATCCCAAGCCCACGCGTGATGGCCGCCTCGGCAGCTGCCACAGAGTTTTCCGGAACACCAGGCCCATGAAGCCCGCGATGTGCATAATATGTCGACGTCAGCCATGAAGGGGCGCAGCGATCGCCCAAACCCGCCTCACTCGTCCGACGCGATGGCGATCACAGCGTCAACCTCAACGGCAGCACCCAGCGGCAAGACGGGCACGCCTACCGCCGCGCGTGCATGGCGGCCTTTCTCACCGAACACCTCGAACATCAGGTCCGATGCGCCATTGGCAACTTTGGGCTGATCCATGAAGGCTGGCGTTGAGCTGACAAAGGCGCCCAGCTTGACCACGCGCTCGACCCTCTCGAGCATGCCCGCCTCGCGCAATTGGGCGAGGATCATCAAACCGCATGCACGCGCCGCTTCCATCCCTTCGGCCAGATCGACATCCCCACCCAGCCGTCCCCTTTTCAGAACGCCGTCAATGAAGGGCAGTTGGCCCGATACATGCGCAAAACCGCCATGGACTACGACCGGCACGTAACTCGCAAGCGGAGCGGCAGCCTCTGGAAGAGTAATTCCCAGTTCCTGCAAACGCGCTTCAATGCTCATGCCGGTTCCCTTTCCAGGCGTTCCATCAGCCATGGTAGGGCATCAGCCCAGCGATCAATCCTTGCATCAGCATGGCCTTCCTTGTGCGCACACGTGATCCCGCCAGCGATCATCGGCTCACCGCACATGTGCAGGCGCACGACCTGCGGGGCGACCTCTTTGACCGAGAGATGATGCTGCGCCAGATCATCGATGAAGAATGCCCGGCGGCCACCTCCGTGTTTATTAAGAATGGCTTTGAGCGGCGGCCCCTTGGGCCCTTGATTGGTGTAGACCGGCGCGTGAATCCCCACTCGGGCCAGCTGCTCTGCACGTTTCTCGCGGCGCTCATCGACGAGATTGGTAAGCACTACGACATCTGCGTGCTCCGAGAGCGCATTGATCGCTTCAACTGCGCCTTCGATCGGCTCCTGGCTGTCCATCTCTGTATCAAAGAAGCTGCCGAGCAATTTCCATGTCTCCATCGCCTGGAGCAGTTCGCCATTGCTTTGCCAACGCAAAGCCTCAGCGAAATTGTGGCCCTCAAGATTGAAGTCGACGCCCTGACTCGCTTCAAGCCACTCCTTGAAGTGAGCAACCATGTGCAGCAGCACCTCGTCGCAATCGCTGATGATGAGAGGGCGGGTCATTCAGACAGGCTCCTTAGAGGGGTTCCGGGGGCGAGAGATTGCCTCGCGCCGCGATAAGCTCTTCAGGCGTAATCGCAAGCGCTTCTGAGGCACGGATCAGATCAGGCTCATAATTGGCAAGAAAGTCCAAACAGGAGGCGAGCACGGCGGGATCGCCTAGCCCGGTGCGCAAGGTGTCGGGATCAAGCCCTGTCAGCTCCAAATACCTCTCGGCCCGATCATCATCCTCAAGCACCCAGCCAAGCGCGGCTAGCGCCAGAGTAGCGGCCCTGGTTGCACGATCTGCGCCTACTTCGGAGTTTTGCGGCATTGTCGCAGCCTTTCAGGTCAGGTAGGTCAGGTGTCGATAGGGGCGCAAAACAGGTGGGGTCGCGTGTGACCAAACGAATAATGGTTGTTGAGGATAACGACCTCAACCGGAAATTGTTCTGCGATGTCTTGAAAGCCAATGGGTTTGAGGCTCTGCCCGTTGCTGATGGTGAACTTGTGCTCGATACGGCAAGGCGTCACGCGCCGGACCTGATCATCATGGATATTCAGCTACCGGGCGTATCTGGCGTTGATTTGATCGAAGCGGCCAAGCGCGATGCCCTGCTTGACAAAATCCCCGTTCTTGCAGTCACGGCCTTCGCCGCGAAGGGAGATGAAGAACGCATCCGCACCGCAGGAGCCTCCGGTTACCTTGCAAAGCCGGTGTCGATTACGCCTTTCATGAGCGCGGTAAAGAACCTCCTTCCCACCTGATGATCGCCGCGCCGCTTGACAAGTCAGGCACCGAGACGCTTTTCCAGCGTTTAAAGAACCGATGGCGGCATCGCTCGCTTACAAATCGCTTGGAACGAAAGATATTCCGACTATGACCGAAGCCGAAGTTGATGAGCGTATTCGCGCTTTGATTGAACCTTTTAACAAGAAGGGTGTCACGATCGAGGCAGCGACGACCTTTGCCAATGACCTCGAGTTCGACAGCCTGACTGTGATGGATTTTGTGGCTGAGATCGAAGACGAGTTCGACATTATCATCAGCATGAACCAACAAGCTGAGATCGAGAATTATGGACAACTTGTCGCCGCAGTGCACAAGCTCCAGGATAGCTGATAAAAGAGCTGACATGACTGACATTGCAACCAAGCCCGTTCCCGAGGCCGACACGCCCAAGGGAGACCTCTTCTCCAAGTTCGACGCGATGATCGAACTGCGCGAGACCATTCTCGCAACCGGGGTTGAGGATCCGTACAACCTCGTCATGGAGAAGGTGCTCTCGCCGACGCGTGCCATCTGCAACGGGCGCGATACGATCCTGCTCGGCACCTACAATTACATGGGCATGACCTTCGATCCCGACGTGCTTGATGCGGGCAAGGAAGCGCTTGAGACCTATGGTTCGGGCACAACCGGGAGCCGCGTTCTCAATGGAACGTATCAAGGCCACAAGGCATGCGAAGACGCGCTCAAGGAATTTTACGGGATGGACCACGCCATGGTCTTCTCAACCGGTTATCAAGCCAACCTTGGCATCATTTCGACCATCGCTGGAAAGGGTGACTACATCATCCTCGACATCGACAGCCATGCCTCGATCTATGATGGCTGCGCGATGGGCAAGGCCGAGATCGTTCCCTTCAAGCACAACGACATTGAAGCGCTTGAAAAGCGCATGCGTCGCTTACCTGAGGATGCGGGCAAGCTTGTCATTCTTGAAGGCGTTTACTCGATGCTGGGCGATGTCGCACCGCTGCAGGAGATGATCGCCATCGCCAAGAAGTACGGCGCAATGGTTCTGGTCGACGAAGCGCACTCCATGGGCTTTATCGGCGAAAATGGCCGCGGCGTCGCTGAGGAGCAAGGCGTTATTGATGATGTCGACTTTATCATCGGCACGTTTTCCAAGAGCGTAGGAACGGTGGGCGGCTTTTGCGTCTCGAATCACCCAAAATTCGACATCCTTCGCCTCGTTTGTCGGCCTTATGTCTTCACGGCGAGCCTGCCACCGAGCGTCGTTGCAACCGCGGCCACCTCAATCCGCAAGCTCCAACACGGAGCGAATAAACGTGCACACCTGTGGGAGAACTCAAAGCGTCTTCACGCTGGCCTTACGGAGCTGGGCTTTTCATTGGGGACCGACGTGCCGCAAAGCGCCATTGTAGCGGTGATCATGCCAGATCTTGAGCAAGGCGCGATGATGTGGGAGGCGCTTTTGAAAGAGGGCCTGTACGTCAATCTGGCGCGTCCACCGGCAACGCCTGCAGGCATGACGCTGCTTCGTTGCTCGCTTTGCGCGGAACATTCATCTGAAGAGGTGGAAACGATCCTTCAGATGTTTGAGCGCGCTGGCAAGGCCGTTGGCATTATCTGACAGGTCCTACTCGTCGACGACGAGCCAGCCCGCTAGAAAGACCGCAGCAACAGCGGCGAGCAATTGCGCAAGGATGAACATCGGCACATCCGCTGGCGCGATCCCCGTATAGCTATCGGACAAGGCCCGCGCGATCGTTATCGCCGGATTGGCAAAGCTTGTCGACGAGGTGAACCAGATCGCGCTGCTGATATAGAGTGCGACTGCCGCCGGAATTGCCGTGGGGCGGTAGCGCACAAGCAGCAGAACCGTCAGGATCAGCCCGAAAGTAGCAATGAATTCGCCGGTCCATTGTCCGACACCTGTGCGCGGGGTCTGAGCGATCTGGAACAGCGGTTGTTCAAACATGATGTGAGCTGCAATCGCGCCGAACGCCCCTGACACCAACTGTGTGGCCACATAAGCTGTAGCCAAACCAAGGCCCATTTCGCGTCGCAGCACGAATGCAAGTGTGACTGCCGGATTGAAATGCGCGCCCGAAATAGGCGCGAACATCGCGATAATAACAAACAGGATCGCCCCAACCGCGAGCGTGTTCGAAAGCAGCGCCACCCCCGCATTTCCAGTGGCAAGGTCCTCGGCCATAATGCCAGAGCTGATGACCCCCACAAAAAGGAAAAAGGTGCCAAGCGCCTCGGCTACTAGCTTGCGCGGAGTATCGTGTTCGGGTGCTTCATTCGCCATGGCTTGTCTCAAAAGGGGCAGGATTAGCGCAGGGCCCTTCAGCCTCGTCTTTCGAGCTGCCGAGCTGCGCGAGGATAATCACGCCGCCAATTACCAACAAAACAAACGCAGTCGTCACAAGCCCGAGGTACTTGTCGATAAAGACTTTAATCGGAGCACCGAAGACGCGGAACAGCACGCCCACCGTGAAGAAGATCATGCCCCGGCCAATCAAGCTTGCAAGCACGAAAGTGACAAGATTCATGCCGACAAATCCCGCGCTTATCGTCAGAAGCTTGAAGGGAACGGGCGTTGAGCCAGCGATGATGATCGCCTCCCAATCATATTCCTTGAGGTAGCAGGCCGCTGTCGGAATACTCTCGGTCAACCCAATCAAGCCGAGAAGCCACACCCCAAGACTGTCGAACAAAGCGGCTCCGATGAAATATCCAAAGAGCCCCCCGGCGACCGAAGCCAGCGTCGCGATGATCCCGAAGCGCAGCGCTTTCCTGGGCTTGGCCAAACACATCAGGCCCAAGAGCGGGTGCGGCGGGATCGGGAAGAAGCTGGCTTCGATGAAGCAAAAGACAGCGAGCCACCCTTGCGCGTGGGGGTGAGAGGCCTTGTCCATCGTCCAATCGTACAATGTGCGCAGCCAAGCCATTTATGGCCTTCCATAGTTCAAGGCCCGTCTGGCCACCAGATGCCCGCCTAGGCTAGCACCTCAGCAAGCGCAAGGGCGATAGATACACCTATTTGGTACTTTTTTCTTGACATTGTCACGCTATCTGGTTATCAAGGGACATAATCGCAATTCTGTGAGTCGCAAAGGGATCGTGGCACACCGCGCCACAGGCGGCCTTCCCTAAGAGGAATGGCCGCCTTTTTTGTGCACCGACGGGAGGTCTGCATGCCCGAAAACCGCAATCGAACAAAGATTAAGGACCAACTCAAGGAGGGCGAAGAAAAGGGCCTAAACCGCCATTGGCGCGGGCTCTTTCTCGACTTTCTCGCCGAAAGCTCAAACGTCTCTGAATCCGCCCGCCGTGCTGGCATCAACCCCAGTCGCGCTTACAAAGTCCGCCGAGAGGAGCCCGCGTTCGCCCGCCAATGGCTCGCCGCTCTGTGGGAGGGCTACATGCATCTCGAAATGGAAGTGTTGTGCCGTCTTCGTGAGGGCGAGAAGCCCAAGAGCGAAAAAGAGAAGTACGACTTTGCCAATGCCATACGCTTGCTGAACGCGCATCGTGAGAACGCTGCTCGCGCCCAGGCCGAACAGCGCAATGTCAGCGCGGCCGATATCCGCGCTTCGATCGACCGCAAAGTAGAAGCGATCCGTCTGCAAGTGCAACGCGAGAAACAAAAGGCTCAAGGCCGCTCGTGAGCATCGACTTATCCTTCCTCGCCGAGGAAGACCCCGAGATGCGAAACCGAGTTACCCGCGCGCTGAACCAGAGCGAACGCAACGAGTTTGACTATCATTGGGAGATGATGGCCCGCCCTGCGCAGCTTGCTCCTCCTGGTGACTGGCGCATCTGGATGGTTATGGCAGGCCGCGGCTTTGGCAAGACCAGGGCGGGCTCGGAATGGGTTCGACAGATTGCTGAGAACCAGCCTGAGGCGCGCATTGCGCTGGTCTCGTCTTCTGTTGCCGAGGCGCGCAGTGTCATGGTGGAAGGTGAAAGCGGCATTATGGCCTGTGCACCGCCGGAGCGGCGTCCCATCTTTGAGCCATCGCTTCGGCGATTGCGTTTTCCAAATGGAGCGCAGGCACAGATTTTTTCGGCCGCTGAGCCGGAAAATCTACGCGGACCACAGCACAGTCACGCATGGTGCGACGAGATCGGAAAATGGCCGCTCAGTGGCGCGCGCGCAACGCGCTGCTGGGATAACCTTCTTATGGGCCTGCGCATTACGGACCGGCCACTGGCCATGGTCACGACAACACCGCGGACTGTTCCTATCGTGGAGCGTTTGCTCAAACAGGAACAAGACGGATCAGTCATTATCACTCGCGGTTCGACTTATGAGAATGTCGGCAATCTGCCGCGGCGTTTCTTCGACGCTATTGAAGCCGAGTTCTCCGGCACTCAGCTTGCAAGACAAGAAATTTGCGGAGAATTCCTTACCGACATTGAGGGCGCTCTTTGGACGCGCAGCCTGCTCGAGGCATCGCGTGAAACGGGGTCAGCGCCAGAAAATCGCCGCGTAGTTGTGGCCGTTGATCCACCCGCTTCAGCGCAGGGCGATGAATGCGGCATAATCGTAGCGGCTCTAGGCTCTGATGGCTCTGCCCGCGTGCTTGCAGATTGCAGCGTGGCGCAAGCGGCGCCCGGAGAATGGGCAGCTGCGGTGAGCGCGGCCACAAAGCATTGGGAAGCGGACCGCGTCGTAGCTGAAGCGAACCAGGGCGGTGTCATGGTGGAAAGCGTGTTGCGCGCCGCTGACAAGACGCTGCCTATCAAACTGGTTCATGCCAGCCGCGGCAAAGTCGCGCGCGCTGAGCCTATCGCGGCGCTCTACACGGCTGGGCGCGTCCGACACTGCGGAACATTTGCACGGCTGGAAGACCAATTGTGCGGCTTGATGACCGGCGGCGAATATGCCGGCCCCGGCCGTAGCCCTGACCGGGCAGATGCCCTTGTCTGGGCGCTCAGCGAACTCATGCTTGTCCGCCCCGCGCAGCCAAGCATTCGCCCGATCTGAAAAGGAAACCCAATGGCTTGGATGGATTCACTTCTCGCCTCTTTCAAGAGCGGGGAGACCGAACGCGTTCCCCTGGCACCTGGCTTTGCCACCGGGCTCCCGAGTGGCTGGTTCGACACTTTCGAGGCGCCTGTTCCGGAGAGCTTCGAGTATACAAGCGCGGTCAGCCACAGCTTTCTCTCAAACCCGATTGCCCAGCGAGCTGTGAGGATCGTGGCGGAGGGGATCGCCCAGGCGCCAATTTGCAGCTCGGACCTCGAGCTTACCGCCCTTGTGACCGCCACAAGCGCAGGACAGCCGCTGATTGAAACTCTTTCCGCGCACTTGCTGCTGCACGGCAATGGCTATGTGCAGATCGTGAAAGATGCTCAATGCCAACCTATTGAGCTTTTCGCCCTGCGTCCTGACCGGGTCCAAATCATTGCCGACGAGAATGGCTGGCCATGCGCCATCGACTACTCGGTTGGCACAAGCCAGCAACGCATAGCGATGGAAGACGAGAATGGCTGGCCCAGCGTCATCCACATCAAGGCAATGCACCCGCTTGAAGATCATTATGGCGCAAGCGCGCTTGCCGCAGCGCATCAGGCAGTCAAGATCCATAATGCAGCGTCGGCCTGGAACCGAGCATTGCTCGATAACGCGGCGCGCCCCTCAGGTGCACTTGTCTATGATGCAGGGGATGGAGCTGGCCTGACGAGCGATCAGTTCGATCGTCTGAAAGCAGAGTTAGCTTCTGCCTTTTCAGGGGCGGGTAATGCTGGGCGGCCAATGCTGCTTGACGGCGGTCTCAAATGGCAGAGCATGGCGCTCTCACCAGCGGATATGGATTTTGCGACACTGAAAAGTACTGCCGCGCGTGAAGTGGCTTTGGCATTTGGCGTTCCACCAATGCTCCTCGGCCTTCCCGGCGACAACACCTACTCGAACTACCGCGAAGCCAATCGAGCGCTCTGGCGCCTGACCCTGCTGCCTCTTGCGAGCAAGCTGTTCAGCGCTCTTAAGGAAGGGCTTTCTCCCTGGTTTGCCGACGCAGAGCTGGCAGTGGACCTCGACTTAGTCCCGGCCCTCTCCGAAGATCGCGAACGACTTTGGAAGCAAGTCTCCGACGCTGACTTTCTGACCCGCGAAGAAAAACGCCAACTGCTCGGCTTTCCTGCCCAGCCCGAACCCAATTCGGAGACACCGGCATGACCAACATAGAGCAACAAGCGATGGTCCGCGAAGGCATGCTGGCAAGCCTGCTCGCTCAGGCCAACACCGAGGGCGCGAAGTTGGATACACTTCGCGCGATCGTCGAGGAGACAAGCGAGCTCGCCGCTGACCGTGTACTTGTACGGTTAGGTCTCGGGGACGCGAATGCTGAGGAAGACCTCAGTGAGCTGCGCGAACTGCTGGGAGCTTGGCGCGACGCCAAGTCCAGCGCATGGAAGGCCTTTGTTGAATGGGCAATTCGTGCCGGGCTAGCATTGCTCTTGATCGGCATCGCGGTTCGCCTCGGCGTGTGGGACATACTGTAATGGCCAGTTCAGATATCCGCTTCGCCGGTTACGCTGGCCTGTTCGACATTCCGGACGCTGATCGCGACACGATACGAAAAGGCGCCTTTAGCGCGACAATCGCCAGCCTTGACCAGCCCCTGCCTCTCTTGTGGCAGCATCGGCCCGATCAGCACATCGGCGTTATCGAGCGCATTGCAGAGGACAATCGCGGCCTGCGCGTTGTCGCGCGCATTGACAGCAAAAATAGCCTTGCCGCCAAGTTGCTGAGGCAGGGCAAGGTTTCTGGTCTCAGCTTCGGGTACCGTGCGCGCGAAGCAACACGCAGCGAAGCCGGACGCGAGTTGCTGGGGATCGACCTTTTCGAAGTCAGCCTTGTCACCCATCCTCTTCAACATGGTGCAAGAGTCCACCTCGTATCCTGAAGCTGGTCCGAAATCGGATCATTCGACCGGCCGCCATTGGGGCGGCCTTTTTTGTGCCCCCACCCACCCTACCTCCTCAAGAAAGGTATGAAACCCAATGGATATTACTGTTACCCCTACAACCGCTGGCGCCAGCATGCCCGCTAGCGATGCGCTCGATGAGAGCTTTGACTTGGTGGAACGCCAAGATCAGGCGGAAGCCGCCATTACCGCTCTGCGCACCGATGTTGATGAAGTGAAAGCGCGCCTCGACAAAGTAGCCCGCGCAGCCTCGCGCCCCGCCATGAGCGGCGCAGCGCAGCCCAGCGAACAGATCAAAGGCTTTGTCGATGGTTACCTTCGCCGCGGCCTTGAGCCAGAAGTGAAGTCTCTGAACACTGCCAATGCGGGCGATGGCGGTTATGCCGTACCCAAGGTGATTGACACCCTGATCGCACGCGAACTGGTCGAGATCAGCCCGATCCGCAGCATTGCTCAAGTCGTTCAGACCGGAACATCGGGCTATCGCAAGCTGGTTTCAAACGGCGGAACCGCGTCGGGCTGGGTCAGCGAAATTGCGGCTCGTACGCAAACCGATGCGCCTAACTTCTCAGAAATCGCGCCGCCGGCTGGCGATCTTTTTGCTAACCCGGCTGCCAGCCAGACGATGCTTGATGATGCTGGCTTCGATGTCGAAACCTGGCTTGCCAATGAAATCGCGATCGAGTTCGCCCGCGCCGAAGGCGCAGCCTTCGTAAGCGGCACGGGCAACGACCAACCCGAAGGCTTTCTGACCGCATCGACGTCGACCGCAAAAGATGGCGTGCGCGCATTTGGCAGTGTTCAGTATATTGGTTCGGGCGATGCAAACGGATTTGATGCCGCGCCTGAGGTTAAGCTGATTGACCTCATTCACTCGCTCAAAGCCGGCCATCGTCAAGGCGCTAGCTTTGTTATGAACTCCTCGACGCTAGCCACTGTGCGCAAACTCAAGACGTCCGATGGAGCATTCCTTTGGCAACCGGGACTTGTTGAGGGTCAGCCCGACCGTCTGCTTGGCTATCCGGTCCTCGAAGCAGAAGATATGCCGAGCATCGAGAGCGGTGAGTTTCCAATCGCGTTCGGCAACTTCCGCCATGGCTACCTGATCACCGAGAACTCGGCGACCCGAGTGCTGCGTGATCCGTTCAGCAACAAGCCGTTTGTCCACTTCTACGCGACCAAGCGCGTTGGGGGGCAAGTGCTTGATTCCAATGCGATCAAGCTGCTGAAGGTCGAGGCCTAAACCACAGGCATTCCCCCTTTCCGGCAAGGTTGAGGTCCCCCTTCCTCCCTTGCCGGCACCTGGCGCCCGCGCCGCCGCCGAGCACGCCCTTGGGCTCTGCTATCGCAAGGCCAGAGCGGCGCGGGCGCATTTGTTTTTCACATGGAACCGGGAGAAGCCGCGATGCAGCGGACTGTGATCACGCCCGCCGATCTTAGCGGATCGGCCCTTGATGACCTGAAGAGCTGGCTCGGGATCAGCCGGCCCAAAGAAGATCCCATGCTGAGAGATCTGCTCGCCGCGAGCCTTTCCTTGTGTGAGGCGTTCACGGGGCAATCGCCGCTTGAACAAACCGTCGAGGAGACCATCCCGAGCGAAACAGGCAGCTACACGCTGTCGACCCAGCCCGCTCGATACCTCGTCAAGGTGGAAATCATGAGCGAGGACGCCTCGCGTGAGACGCTTGATCAAAACGATTTCGAGTTTCGCATTGATGCTGGTCATCGCGCATGCATTGAGCTCAAGAGCAATTTTGAGGCCCGACCAGTCGTAGTGTCGATGCGCGCTGGGATTGCGTCTGATTGGACGGTTCTGCCTGAAGCCTTGAAGCAGGGCATCATTCGGCTGGCCGCCTTTCACTATCGCGATCGCGAAACCGGCCGCGATGCCCAGCCGCCTGCGAGCGTCGCTGCTTTGTGGCGGCCCTGGCGCACGCTTCGTCTCTCATGATCCGCCCCGAGGCTCAGACAGCCATTAGCGATCTGCTGCGCCGGCTTCGCGTCAAAGGCGAACACATTGCGCGTGAATACAGTCGGTTTCGGAAGGCACCTTATCGTTCAAGCGCGCATTCCTGGAGGAGCGCGCGGCATCTCTGGCCCGATTTGTTCGAGGACTGAACAGCATGGAAAATCTATTGCGCGCTGACCTGATTGAGTGGTTACGCGACGATCCGGCTCTGGTTGAGATTAACGCGATTGAGGAAGAGAGCCCCTTGCGCGCCTCCCCTCCGTGGCTTGGCATATCCGCCAGCGCTTCAACCGATTGGAGCACAAAGGACCGGCTCGGGCGCGAAATACGTATAGCGCTTGAGCTGGAAACCCGCATCGATGAACCCGCCGCAGACGCGACTATCCTCTCAGCAATCGAAAGTCGGGTCTTGGACCTTCCTCCGTTCGCAGATGGCTACGAGCTGGCCTCAATCCGCTTTCTGCGCGCGCGCAGCGATCGGCGCGATGACAATCGCCGCGCCGCTTTGCTGGAGTTCCGGTTCCGCCTGTTCCAACCAATCACGGAGTAATTCACAATGCCCGCACAAAATGGTGCCACCTTCCTGCTCAAAATCGGGAATGGCGCAACGCCGCTAGTCTATCAAACTGTCGCCGGGATGAGGACCACTCAGATGACGGTCAACGGCGATACCGTCGTTGTGACAAATAAGGATTCTGGTGGCTGGCGCGAACTGCTCTCGGGAGCAGGAACACGCTCAGTCTCAGTCAGCGCATCGGGCATTTTCCTTGGGAGCGAGGCCGAAAGCCTGATCCGCGGGCATGCACTTTCCGGCACCGTTACTGACTATGAGTTGTCCTTTGAGGGGGGCGAACAATTGTTTGGCCGCTTCATGGTGCAGCGTCTCGATTATTCTGGCGATTTCAACGGTGAGCGCACCTACACCTTCCAGCTGGAAAGCTCTGGCGCGGTCACAACAGCATGACGCGACCGGCCAACCCCCTTCGCGGAGAAGCTAGCTTTTCGGTTGCCAACCGGACTTTCGTTTTGCGGCCCAGCTTTGAAAACCTGGTCGCAGCTGAGGAAGAACTGGGTTCTTTATTTGCGCTGGTCGAAAGAGCCTCGGCGGGATCACTTACTCTGGCCGAAATCACGGCTCTTCTTTGGCATTGCCTCCCGCAAACCGAACGACCGGAGCGCAATACCGTTGGCGCAGCCGTTTTGGCGCTCGGTCTGGTTGGTGCGACCGTTCCGGTCCGCGCAATCCTGGCGCAAGTGCTCCAGGGTGACGCGTGACTTTTCGTAAGGCAGCGCCGCGTTGGTGCTGGCTTGCGGCTCAAATTCTCGCCTGGCGGCCAAACGAGTTCTGGTCCGCGACGCCCGCTGAGTTGGCCTGCGCACTTCGTGATCCGGCTGCCCCGGACGCAGGGCTCGCCCCGACACGCGAGCTAATGGAAAAACTGATGGAGCGAGATGCTCATGGACGATAAATTTGACGAATTGGTGATCGATGTGCGGGCAAGCACGCAGGGCTTTGCCACAGATCTTGAGAAGATCCGCTCGTCCGTTGACCATTCGCTTCTCGACGGATTTGACAAGGCTGGATCAACGCTCGAACGCAGCCTTGTCTCGGCTTTACGTAAAGGCACCCTAGGCTTCGATGACCTCAAGCGCATTGCAGTGCGATCACTCGACGAAATTGCTTCGCACGCTTTGACAAGCGGAATTGGAGAGCTCTTTGGAGAACAATCCGGAGGACTTGGCGGTTTCCTTGGCAATTCGCTGGGCGCACTGCTTGGGCTGCCGGGTCGTGCAACCGGTGGGCCTGTTGGCCCCGGCAAAGGCTATATCGTCGGTGAAAATGGCCCGGAGCTTTTTGTACCAACAAGTTCGGGACGCATCGAACGCCGCGACAATGGGACTGGCGCAGGGCGTGATGTCCGGGTGGCGATCAGTATGGTCACTCCGCGCGGCGTTTCCGCGCCAGCGGCTATGCGCCGATCGTCGCGCCAAGTGGCTAGCGCGGTTCGTCAGGCCATCCAGGAAAGCTAAACGGGGAGGCACGGGCATGGCATTCTGGCTTGCAACAAACCGCGATGCGCAGGAATTCAGCTTCATCCAGCGTTTCGATCCGCGCTTTTGGACAGTCAATTTCCCGCGCCCGGCGATGGCTTCTGTTGTCACGACCGGCCCAGATTCACTGCAAGTCGATGTTGAATTGCACAATGAAGGGGAATTGGTCGGACTAATTTGGCAAAGCGAAGACACGCTTGACCACCCCCTTCTCGCCTATGAGACGGATCGCGATTACTCATTCACGACTCTGAGCTTTCGTTGGCAGTCGCAAGGGATCATTCCGCTCGATGGCATCAACGGCCCTACGCTGACAATCGAGGGATATGACAGCTCAGATCAGCCGCGCACCTGGTTCGTGCGGCTCTGGAACTATGCTGTTGGTTCGCCGGAAGACGCCGTGGTCACGCTGCCGTTCACCGCTCTGGAGGCAGGCTTCAGCCTCCCGGGCGAACCGGTTATGCCGACCCGCATAGACCGAATGTTCATTTCGCTGGTGGCGCCGGACTTTGTCGCAGGTTCGACAGCTCCCTTACCTCAGCGTGTGAACGGCAGAGTTACGCTATCCGAGATCAATGCAGATGGTGGGCGTGCAATGCTCGAGATCGGGGATGTTCGCGTCCCTGTCCATGGTGAGCGTATCGCGACAGCCTATGACGATGCCTATGATCAGACGCCTGAGCGACTGGTACGCAACGTTGTTGGCCTCGGCTATCGCCAAGACGTGGTCCATTATGTCGGGATGAGCCACTACATGCGGCTCGAGCGTCAGATCGACGACAGCCTGGTTGCAGGTGCTGACGCTGAGTTGTGTGCCCCGTGCGCTCAATGGCACCGTAACTTCTTTGAGCAATGTGCCGCGAACGATCTCGAAGCGATAGGCTCAATTTCCTACGAACTGTTCGATGCTTACTGCCCTAAAAGCTGGAAGCAGCGGACATCAACAGGAGAGCCAGCGCTAACGGGTTGGGTGCCGCCATCCACCCTACTTTCACCCGCTAATTCCGAGGCGATGGCCTGGCTCCAGGCGAGCGCTGTCCGGTTTGTAGACCTGCTAAACGCCAGCGGCCTACCAGTCAGAATGCAAATCGGGGAGCCTTGGTGGTGGACGACCTCCGATAGCTTTGAAATCTGCCTGTATGATGATGCAGCGCGCGCTGCATTCGGTGGAACACCGCCGATCATAAGCGATATGCGGCTGCCGCTGGATACCGCACAAACGGCACTGCTGGACCAAGCGGGCGCCTTGCTGTCTCAATCAACAATTGACCTTACAGCTGCAATCCGTGCCGCCGCAACTGGTGCGCCCGAAGTTCTACTTCTGGCTTTCACCCCAACGATCCTCGACCCGCAAACACCAGAGGCCTACCGCGCCAATCTGCCTGTGGGTTGGGCGCACCCAGCGTTCGATCGACTTCAGCTAGAGGATTATGATTGGCTAACGGACGGAAAGGATGCTGCCCGCCGCGCCGCATACGAATACGTCAATAATTGGCTTGGCTATCCGATCGCACAGCAGGATTACCTCGCCGGGTTCGTTCTGCTTCCCAAAGACGCGGAAGAGTACTGGGCCCGGATCGACGCTGGAATCGATGAAGCCCGGAGCCGGGGCATACCACGCCGATACGTGTGGGCGCTGCCTCAGGTTACGCGCGATGGATACACACGCCTCCCCACAAACGAGGATGAAATCATGCAGCCGTTTGACGATGTGCTTTATCCCTTTGCCTTGGGCCGCTCCACCGCAGTGGCTCCAGAATTCTCGACGACAGTGACGGTGTCGACGTCGGGCCATGAGCGGCGCAACTCGCTCTGGTCTGATGCGCGAGTAAACTTCGATGTGGGGCCAGGCATTCGTTCCGAAGCCGAGCTATCAGAGCTGATTGCCTTTTTCCGCGCGCGCCGGGGGCCTGCGAGGGGATTTCGGATCTGCGACCCATTTGATTTCAGCTCCAACCATATGACCGGCACACCAACCATGGCGGACCAGCTGATCGGCGTTGGAGATGGTGCGCGCGCCGATTTCCAGTTGAGCAAATCCTATGGCACCGGTGATGAGCCACAAGTTCGACCGATTACCCGGCCACGCGCAGACACGATACTGGTGAGCCTACATGATGTTCTCACAAGCAATTGGACCTTGCATGATGGCGGGATAATCTCCTTCGCCGAGGCGCCAGCTGTTGGAACAGAGGTGCGGGCTGGCTTTCTTTTTGATGTGCCAGTTCGATTTGCCGAGGATCGCATTGATATCTCAGGCGTCAATTTCGCAGCTGGCGAAGCGCCGAGCATCCCACTCATCGAGTTGCGCGAGACGCCGCAATGAGGGTCTTCTTCGACCGCGAGCTGGATAGCGTAGCCACCTTCTGGCGCGTTTTCCGGCGTGATGGCGTAGCGCTTGGCTTCACAAGCCATGACCGTGACCTGGTATTTTCCGGCCTTCGCCATCGCGCTGCTCCCGGAATGATACCCGCTGCCATACGCATAACCAGCGAGATCAGCGATGACAGCGCAGAAGTGGAGGGCGCGTTGAGCCATGATGCCATCAGCGAAGCTGACCTGGCCGCCGGACTTTTCGATGAAGCCAGCATTGTCATCGGAGCGGTGGATTGGGAAACCCTTGAGCACGAGACCCTCTATTCCGGTCAGATCGGGCAGATTGAAGATGATCGGCAGGGCTTCAGTGCTCAGCTTCGCTCTTCCAAGCACATCCTTGATCACGACCTTGTGCCAAGAACGAGCCCTACATGCCGGACGACGTTTTGTGCAAGAGGCTGTGGTCTGTCAGCTACGCGATTTACCACTCGTTGCGCCATTACCGGCATTGACGAGGTGGATAACCGCATTGAGATCAGTTCAAACGTCAACGGCAATTTAATTGATGGTCAAATCCGAATGCTTGGTGGTCCGCAGACGGGGCTGGTGTTTGGAATTCTCGACGTTGGCGGACAATGGCTGGTGCTTGACCGGCCACTAGCTGAAGGTATCGCCACAGGCATAGCGGTGGAGGTCCAGGAGGGATGCGACCACACTCTAGCGACATGTACAGACCGATTTCGCAATGCTCATAACTTTCGCGGAGAACCCTTTTTGCCTGGCAACGACTTGCTCGCCAGATACGGCCGGTCAAGTGGATGACACGAAGGGAGCGTTTGGCCAGCGCGGCCCTCGAGTTTCTTGATGTGCCCTTTCGCCTGCATGGTAGAGAACCGGATACTGGCCTCGACTGCGTAGGACTTCTTCTGGCATGTTTACAGCGCGTCGGCATTCGCGGCACATTGCCGCAAGGTTATGGTCTTCGAAACCGATCGGTTGAACGCTGGCTCTCCTTTGCGCCGCAATGGGAACTTGTGGGTGCGGATGGAGCGATCATGGTCGGCGATGTGCTCGTGTCGCAGCCTGGCCCACTGCAGCACCACATTATGATCGTTCAATCCGATTGCAGCGTGGTCCACGCTCATGCGGGGCTCAGACGTGTGGTTCGAGAGCCCTTGAGCGACGCCATCCATATCGCTCGCCACTTACGCTTAAGAAACTGAAAATCCTAGGAACATATCATGGCAACTCTACTGCTAACCGCAGTCGGCACCGCTCTGGGCGGCCCGCTCGGTGGAGCCATTGGCGCATTCGTTGGTCAACAAACGGATAGAGCGATCTTCGGAACTGGCTCACGCGAAGGACCAAGGCTCAAGGAATTGAGTGTCACAACGTCAAGCTACGGCAAGCCTATACCGCGGCACTTTGGCCGCATGCGCGTAGCCGGGACAGTTATCTGGGCAACAGACTTAAACGAGAGTTCATCGACGGAAGGCGGCAAAGGCCAACCCAAGGTGACAACCTACAGCTACTCAGCAAGTTTTGCCGTTGCGCTTTCGAGCACTCCTTTGAGCCAGATCGGACGGATCTGGGCCGATGGCAACTTGCTGCGCGGCGAAACGGGCGATCTGAAAGCAGAAGGCCAGATGCGCGCATATTTGGGCTTTGGGGATGCCGTCGTTGATCCATTAATTGCCGCCGATAAAGGCCAGCAGACACCAGCTTTCAGAGACTGTGCCTACGTTGTATTCGAGGACCTGCAGTTGGCAGATTTTGGCAATCGAATTCCCGCGTTGACGTTCGAGATCTTTGCCGAGGGCGATGAAACGGTCTCACTGAAAGACCTGATTCCGCAGGCTTCCGAAATCAGCGAGAGTGTTCCCCTAAGCCATACAAGAGGCTTTGCAGATGAAGGCGGGCCCCTCTCAGCGACGCTGTCTGCAATCGACAGAGTTTTCCCATTGAGCTGCACCACAACCCAATCCGGTCTGCGGCTGACCTCAGCGATAGAGGTGCCAAGTCAAGTTTTGGAGTTACCTGAGCAGCTCTCGAGAGAGGGAAGCGATGCTGCCCAGGAGCGCCACAAGACAAGATCGCACTCGCTTGGCCAAGAGCCACTAGCTCTTAGATATTATGACGAGGATCGCGACTATCAGCCCGGCGTACAGCGTGCCATTGGATTGCGGCCAAATGGTCGTGAGCAAATGATTGACCTGCCAGCCACGATGACAGCGCAAGGCGCAAAAGCTCTGGCCAATGACAACGCCCATCGCGCGAAGTGGAGAAATGAGACGATTGTTTGGCGAATTGGCGAACTCGATCCCGCCATCAATCCGGGAAGCGTTGTGCGGTTGCCCGACACCAATGGCCTATGGCGAGTGCGGAGTTGGGAATGGTATGATCAAGGCATCGAGTTGGGCCTCGAGCGGCTTGCGCCCGGATCCGCGTCAACACTCGGAAGCGACTCTGGACAAGCGCAGCCTCCAAGCGATGTGGCTGTGGCGCCTACGCATCTACAAGTCTTTGAGGTTCCCGCTGAAAACACAAGCGACTCGTCAAGCGCAATAATTTTGGCAGCGGCAACCTCGGCGAGTTCAGCATGGAATGGTGCCGCTCTTTATTCAGAACAAGGCGACTCGCTTGTTCCCATTGGCACCTCAAGCAGTCTGCGGGCCATGTCAGGAGCACTCTTTACGGATTTGCCAGCCTCGAACGCGCTCTTTTTCGAACCAGCAGCTGAGCTTCTTGTTGAGCTTCACGCGAGCGACCTTGCCTTCCTTGAAACCGATATATCAGGGATCGCCGCCGGCGCTAACCGACTACTGGTGGGTAATGAAATCATACAATTCCAGAACGCGCATTCTCTCGGCGAGGGCCAATGGCGACTAAGCGGTCTTCTGAGAGGTCGGGCTGGGACCGAGCATGCCGCGCAAGCCGGTCATGCCGCCGCAACTCCGTTCGTTCTTTTGGACAACCGCCTCACGGATCTTAGCAGTGCTGGGGTTACTTCGGATCCAGGACTGCGCATTGCCGCAATCGGGCGAGGCGATTCCGAAGCTGTCTATGCGCTGCTACAAAATCCAGGGCTTTCGCGGCGTCCGCCTGTACCGGTACACCCACGCGTGACACGCTTGTTAGAATCCGAGCTCGAAGCATGCTGGACCCGCAGGGCGCGCGGGCAGTGGCGGTGGGATGCTGAGGGGGACACGCCATTGATCGAAGAGGCTGAAGAGTATCTGGTTGGGTACGGTCCGACCAGCGCGCCTTATGCCGCATTTTCTAAAGGCACTCCGAGCCTGACACTGAGCTTAGCAGAGCAGACATCACTCATAATGGCGCACGGACCTGCAGACCTTTGGGTGCGACAAGTCGGGACTTACGCAAGCTCGGATCCCTTGTGGCTTACCCAACTGTCTTAGTCATTTCAGGAGACACTCATGGCTGAACCGATTTCCTTCCCCTCAACAACTGCAAACATCTCACTTCCCTTGCTCTTTAGTGGACAAGCACAGAAAGAGTTTTTCCTCAATCAGGCACTTGCGACTTTGGACGCGGTAATTGTCTGGTCGGTCGAGGATACTCTGGACACTCCGCCAACAAACACTCAGGAAGGGCACTGTTATCTGGTCGCTTCAAACGCGACCGGTGAATGGGAAGGACACGACGACCAGATTGCCGCGCGTATCGGGGGAGCATGGCACTTTGTTCCTCCAGTGGATGGGATGGAAATCTTTGACCGGACGCTGGGGCAGAAACTCTTCTTCAGGGCTATCTGGGAAGCAGCTGCAGCTCATCACGAACCGACCGGGGGAACCGTTGTGGACACTGAGGCAAGAGCAGCTATTGATGAGATCCTTAACACGCTGCGAAAACTCGGTATTTTAGCCAACGCGACCTAAAGTGTAGTTTTTGAAAGATTAAGCTTGGTGCTTGGCAAACGCTAGCGATTACCTTTCTCGGATATTTTCCGCTTACACGCCTCAAAAGCGACATTCTTGCAACAGTTTGACACGATTGATTGCTTGCCACTCAACCGTGGAAAAGATAGAGCCGTGCGCGAGCCTCAAGTTCAAAAAAAGGGGAAAGTTAGAATGCGCAAACTCGTCATTGGATTGGCGTTGGCTTCGACTGCTCTCACCGCACCCGCCATGGCCCGCGAAGGTCAGTGGTATGTCCAGGGTGAAGGCGGTGCTATGATTGTCGAAGACGTCAACTTTGAAATCGACGGTAGCACCGCCGACGCGTCTGGCAACTACGACACTGGTTACGACTTCGGAGCTTTGGTCGGTTATGACTTTGGCGCGTTCCGTCTCGAGACGGAAGTCGCCTACAAGTCAGCTGCCCTTGAGGATCTCACAGCAGGCCCATTGGGCCTACAAGCGGGTAACAATATTGGGACTCAAATTGTTACTGGTGAGACGCTCGCAGCTGCTGGCGATTTCACCGCCTTGTCGTTCATGCTTAATGGGCTGTTCGACTTCGGCCCTGATGACGGCCTTCAAGCTTACGCGGGCGGTGGGATTGGTGTTGCTCGCATTCAGTTTGACGGCACGGTACAACTGAGTGGTCCTGGTGCTTTTGACGATGCTGACACTGGGCTTGCGTGGCAGCTCATTGCCGGTGTCCGTGCACCGATCAGTGATAGCTGGGATGTTGGCCTGAAGTACCGCTACTTTAATGGCGTCGATGTCAACTTCATCGATACGCGCGGTCTTGACTTCACGGCTGATCCGAGTTCGCACTCTTTGTTGGGTACGGTGACATACAACTTTGGTGGTGAAGCTCCGCCTCCGCCGCCTCCTCCGCCACCTCCGCCGCCGCCTCCACCGCCGCCCCCTCCGCCGCCTCCGCCGCCTCCACCTCCTCCGCCGCCTCCACCGCCTCCGCCGTGCAACACCGGTCCTTACACGGTGTACTTCGACTTCGATCAGTCGGACATTACGGACGGGGCAGCGACGATCCTCAACCAAGCTGTCACGTCTTATGCCAATTGTGGGACGGCCAGTGTAATGTTGGCGGGTCACACTGACACCTCGGGCTCCAAAACCTACAACATGGGCCTTGCTGAACGTCGGAACGCTGCTGTGCAGACGTATCTCGTGGGTCGCGGTGTTCCGGAAGCTCGCATCATGGGCGAAGCTTTCGGTGAGACCGACCTACAGGTCCCAACTGCCGACGGCGTTCGTGAGCAGAAGAACCGCCGTGTGGTGGTAACTTACGGTCCGAACTCGGGCATGTAAGCATAGCCTTCAGGCAACTTTAACTCGAAAGGGGGCTGGAGAAATCCAGCCCCTTTTTTATATCAAGGACTTAGTCAGGAAAGCCGCCAAGTCTCCGAGGCTAAGCATCCGATCCCAATAAATCGCCATGCTCGCGGATAGATGCGTATATTCGCCTTTAAAATCCTGACTGATTAAAGTGACTTGTCCCAACCTATTTACCGCGCGTGGCATAGCACAGTCTGCAAGTGCCAGCTTGCAATTGGCATGCTTTTACAAGCCTATGGGTTCATTTTCTCCGGCAGCGCGGGCACGTTCCAGCACGCTGGAGTTTGCCGCAGGGACAAGCCGGATCGCTGCGATTAAGAAAACCAACCCAAGAGGCGTAATCCAGAGGGTCGACAAAACGCCGACACCAAGGTCGTCGTTGAGCGCGGATACATAGCCCGCCGTATAAGGACCAAGCGCCAAGCCGACGAGCGTAGTCGCCAAGAAGAAGGTCGCAGTAGCTGTGCCGCGCATCCTTGGAAGGACCAAAGCCTGGCTGCTTGCAGCAGCCGCTCCCAAGGCCGAGGCGGCTAGAGCTCCCACCACCACATTCAGCACCGCGAACAGGAAGAAGCTGCTGGTCGTGTACTGGATAATGGCAAAAGGAATGGGGCTAAGCAGACCGAAAAGCACAACCCAGATTCTTCCAGCGGACGTGCGGGTAAAAAGGGCATCGGCCATTCTCCCTCCCAAAATCACCCCAAGAAAGCCTCCGACTGCGCCCCCTCCGCCGAGCCAAAAGCCCAGTTCGCCTTTCGACAATTCAAAGACGCGCTCTGCATAGGGCGCACCCCAGTATGACATCGAATAGGCCATGAAAGCGACTGTTCCATAGCCGAGAATGGTGCATAGGAACGCGGGTGATCCCCATGTGAGCGCGAAGGTCGGATAGTCTCGCACCCTTAGAGCGCTCGCCCAGCAAAAGACCGCGTAATAGCCAAGCCCAAGAAGGACCCATTGGTCTGTTGCGGCTGGCAAATCGACACCGAGCAAAGAGCCCAAGCCAGCCATGATTACGCCCTCTCCAGACGTCAGCGCCGCGGTGACCGCTATAGCTGCGAATTGAGTGCCTAAGAAGACGACGATGTTGATGGCCATAGCGAGCGCTCCGCGCTGGGCGGCCCCGAAAAAGGTGAAGCCGGGGATAACGGTCAACAGCTCAGTGAAGAAGTCTTGAAACGGTTTCGGGTTCTCGGGCGTCTCGAGTCCATCAATCGCACCGCGGATAGGCTCCTTCAAGGTAAGGACCCAGAGCGCCAGCAAAAGGCCGGGCAGACCCACCGCTATGAAGGCCACCTGCCATCCAACCAACCCGAGCGCACCGCCATCCGGATAAGCGCTGTTCCATTGGTCAACGATTACGCCGCCAATCAAAAGCGAAATGCCTCCCCCAATGTAAATTCCAGACGAGTAGATCGCGAGCGCCGTTGCGCGAAGGCGGTTGGGGAACCAGTCGGAGATCAACGAATAGGCCGATGGGCTTGCGGTCGCCTCGCCCACGCCAACGCCAATTCGCGCCACCGTCAAAGTGGCCGCATCGCGCGCAAATCCGGATGCCGCTGTCATGGCTGACCATAAGGCCAAACCCAAAGTCATAAGGCGCACGCGTTTCCAACTATCCGCCAGCTTACCTAAGGGTATGCCAAAGAGTGCGTAGAAAATAGCAAAGGCGGTGCCATAGAGGAATCCAAGATAGGCATCATCAACCCCAAGGTCTTGCTTGATATCGTTGGCGAGGATTGAAAGAATCTGCCGATCGATAAAGTTCAGAACATAGACCAGCACCAAGACGCTTAGCGCATACCAGCTGTAGGCCGGGACAGGCTGTTCTGCCGCCGACTCATGCGCCGCCATAATATCACTCAAGAAAAATCCCCTACCCAGTCTTGTCGACGCGTGCGCCAGACACGCCCCAGCCTATTGTGCATACACAGTGCTATCGACAATTTTCGCCTCGGCAAAACCCTTTTTGCGCAATCGGCACGAATCGCACAGGCCGCACGCAAAGCCTTCTTCCGTTGGATCATAGCAAGACCAGCTCCAAGAAGAATCCAGTCCCAGCCGCGCGCACTCTCTTGCGATGTCAGCCTTGGTCATATGCTGAAGCGGGGCGTGAATGGTGAAGGGCGCCCCTTCTACCCCTGACTTTGTGCCAAGGCGCGCGGTTTCGGCAAAACTTGCGATGAACTCCGGTCGGCAGTCAGGATAGCCGGAATAGTCAAGCGCATTCACTCCGATGAACACATCGCGCGCTCCGGCAGCTTCGGCGCAAGCGGTCGTCAAAGCAAGAAAGACCAGATTGCGCGCCGGGACATACGTCACCGGAATATCATCGCCGACGCCGTCTTTGGGAACGTCAATCGCATCGGTGAGCGCAGAGCCCCCAAATGCCCTTAGATCAAGTGCTATCTCCACTTGGCTTGCAAGGTCTAGGTTCTTGGCAATCCGTTTGGCGGATGCCAGCTCAAGCCGGTGCCGCTGCCCATAGTCAACGCTCAAAGCCCGAACGGTGTAGCCTTGTTCCTGGGCAATGGCCGCAGTGACCATGGAATCGAGCCCGCCTGAAAGCAGGACGACAGCAACCGGAGCGCTCTGGGAGATTTCAGCCTGGATCATCGTCGCCAAGCGCTAGGCCCGTCCAGCAATGATGGCAATCGCTCAAAGCCCGATCAGCAAGGCCCCGTGCGGCGCGCTTCAGCAGCAAGTCTAAAAGGCTGACCGGAGGAAATGCCCTGGCTCTCAATCTGGACGAGCTGAGCGCTTTCTCGGCGAATATCGGTCCGGCCATAGCCCTTACCACGGCAAGTGTACTGGACTGTGACCTTGCTCACACCATCTTCAACAACATAGCGGCTGCAATCGGTTGCATCATGTTCGAGCTGGATGAGCTCCTTTCCTGTCTCGACACAGATCTTTCGTTCGGGTGAATTTCCTCGGTATTTCACCGTCCACTCGCCTTTTGAAAGGCCACTCAGCATCGCGAGTTCGTCAGACTGCGCTGCCAAGGGCACCGCGCCTACGAGAAGCGCAGCCCCAAAAATGGGAAAAGCCAGAGTCGGGAAGGGACGGTCTGTGTGTCGCATCGAAGCACCTCCGGCAAAAAATTCGCGGGCTGACTTGGAAATATTGGACCACTTGCGATGAAACGTTGCTGAACAGCGATTAACGGTTAGGCGCTAAGCGCAAATGTGCGTGAGCAAAATGCGCAGTCCACCTCAATCACACCGGCATCGTTTCGCATTTCGGCTTGCTCAGCCTTTGGGAAGCGCGCGATCACAGCCTCGTAATAGTCAGCGCTACACCGGCAGCCGCGCGACAAAGCCGCACCCGGCTGAATGCGAATCTCCTCCTCTTCGTGGAAAAGCCTCCATATGATGGCGTCCATGGAAAGTTTGGAGTCAAGCAATTCCTCATGGCTGATCGTGCTTGAAAGAACAGCGACATGCTCCCAATCGGGATGGTCCATGCGCACATGCAAGCGCTCTCTCCCTTCTTCGCCATCAGGGAGATGCTGCACCAGCAATCCTGCAGCCAATCGACCGTCCATACCAGATCGGCTGGCGACGCGGATCATCGTGGGCACTTGTTCCGACTGCGTGAAGTAGCTCTCGCAAGCTTGAGCAAGTGTATCGCCTTCGAGCGGGACAATACCCTGATACCGTTCGACCACCCCTTTGCCGCTATCGGTTTCAAAGGTGATCGCCAGATAACCCTGACCAAACAGCGCAGACAGCGAAGGGTTGGCCCCCAGCCCTTTAAGAGCCTCTTGGTCAAAGTCCGCGTAGCCGCGCATCTCCCCCACACGAAAATCGCACACGAGCAGGCGAACAACCCCATCCTGCGTTTGCGCCTGAAGCGTCAATTGTGCGCCATTTCCCTTGAGCAGGCCGCCCATCAACGCCCCCAAAACTAGCGCTTCACCAAGAAGATGCGTGATCGGGGCGGGATAGTCATGAGCGGACAGTACCGCGTCAATAACGCTATCGACGCGTACCACCCGGCCACGCGCATTGCGGGCTGGAAGCGTAAAACCGAGAAGCGCGTCAGAGAAAGTTTCGGTCCGAGTTTGCATAATCCGCTATATGGGAAAGCGAGAAGGGCGCTGAAAGACCTGCGCCCATAAATCGATTAGTCAAGGAGGCCAAAGCTCCAGAGCAAAATGGACTTCTGCGCATGGATTCGGTTTTCTGCTTCATCGAAGACTACAGATTGGGGGCCTTCGAACACGTCTTGGCTGACTTCCTCACCCACATGTGCGGGCAGGCAATGCAGAAAAAGTGCATCGGCCTTTGCTGCCATCATTAGCGCTTTATTGACCTGGAAAGGCTCCATAGCCGCGCGCTTTTCCTCCGCATCAGCCTGGCCCATCGATATCCAGGTGTCCGTCACCAGGACATCGGCCCCGCGCGCCGCTTCCATCGGATCCTGCGTGAGCTTAACCTGAGCGCCGCTGGCCCGAGCTGCTTCGACATGTGCGCTGTCAGGCTCAAATCCTGCAGGCGTTGCGACACGCACATTGAACTTCATCAGCCCGGCCGCCTCAAGGATCGAATTCAGAACATTATTGCCGTCGCCAAACCAGGCGAGCTCCAGCCCGGGCAGCGCTTTGCCATGCTCGATCACCGTGAGAAGGTCGGCCATAATCTGGCAGGGATGCGATCGGTCGGTAAGGCCATTGATGACGGGCACACTGGCATGACGGGCCATTTCCTCGATCTTCGCGTGATCGTCTGTGCGCAGCATGATTGCATCGACCATTCGGCTCAATACACGGGCAGTGTCAGCGACGGTCTCACCGCGGCCGAGTTGGCTTGATCCGGCCTCAAGGATCAGAACTGATCCCCCGAGTTGGCGCATCGCCACGTCAAAGCTGACCCTTGTCCGGGTGGAGTTCTTCTCAAACACCAAAGCCAGCACACGCCCCGCCAGCGGAGCGTCCGTGTCAGCTTGACCTTTTGCCCAATCCGCGTGCGCCGCCTTGCGATCGATCGCATCGCTGATCATCGCTGCGATTGCGTCGGCTCCAGCGTCCTTCAGATCGAGAAAGTGCCGTGTCGCAGAACGAGGAGTGTTCACGCCGGCTCTGGGATTTTGAAGCTTGCCGCCCCAGCAGAGAGCTTGTCGAAGAACTCATCGATTTCCGCATCGCCAATCACAAGCGGCGGAATGACGCGGATCGTCTGATCTCCGGCGGCGACGGTGAGCAGCTGTTGATTGTCGCGAAGATGGACAAAGAAGGGCCGGCTCTGGACCTTCATCTTGATTCCCAGCATCAGCCCCTTGCCGCGCACAAGCTCAAACAGTTCCGGGTAATTGCCGATGAACTGCTCAAGGCGCGCACGTATACGCTCACCCTTTTCGGTCACCTCGGCGAGAAATTCCTCGTTGGCCACCGCCTCAATCACTGCGCTTCCCGCTGCCATGGCCAGTGGGTTGCCGCCATAGGTGGAGCCGTGCGTGCCAAAGGTCATGCCGCGCGCAGCCTTCTCCGTTGCCAGACAGGCGCCGAGTGGGAAGCCGCCGCCAAGCCCTTTTGCTGACGCAAGGATGTCAGGCTCAATCCCGTAGTGTTCATAAGCGTAAAGCTTGCCGGTGCGCGCCATGCCGCACTGCACTTCGTCAAGCACCAGCATGAGCCCATGCTCATCCGCGAGGGCGCGCAGACCCTGCATGAACTCCACGGACGCGGGGCGAATACCGCCTTCGCCCTGGATCGGTTCGATCAGGAAACCCGCCGTATTGGGGCCAACAAGCGACTCGGCTTCTTCGAGTTTGTCGAACTCGGCGTATTTGAACCCATCGAGAAGCGGCGAGAAGCCATGGTGCATCTTCGACTGGTTGGACGCGCTGATCGTCGCCATCGTTCGGCCATGGAAGGCGTTGGCAAAGGTGATGATCTCGAACCGGTTTGCATCGCCCTCATCGCCTGCGTTCTGGTGATAGGCGCGCGCGCACTTGATCGCTGTCTCAACCGCCTCTGCGCCGGAATTGGTGAAGAACACTGTATCTGCAAAGGTGTTGTCGACCAGCTGCTGCGCCAGGCGCTCACCCTGAGGGCTGCCATAGAGGTTCGAGACGTGCATGAGCGTCTCTGCCTGGCGCTGGATCGCCTCAATGAGACCCCTGTGCGAATGGCCCAACAGATTGACTGCAATTCCGCTCGCAAAGTCGAGATAGCGCGTGCCGTCCTCGTCAATCAGGTGGCAATGGTCACCCTTCACGGGCCGGACCCCGCAGCGCGGATAAGTGGGCATGAGCGGCGTGATCGACATCGAAACAATCCCAGAAATGTGGAGCCAGCCGGCTCCAATGCAAAAAACAAATGGCGACCCGTTATCGGGGCCGCCATTGCGTTAGATAAGGCCGCTCCCGCATTGGGTCAAACGGCGCATGTAGTGACGAAGGCCTATCCTTCCACTGGCACCAAATTGACAGCTGAGTATTTGCCTCGTCGGTCAACTTCGAGGTCGAACTCAAAACGCTCACCCTCATTGATGGCTGTCAGGCCTGAACGCTCAACCGCGCTGATGTGGACGAAAGCGTCCGGCTGGCCATCATCACGAACGAGGAAGCCGAAGCCCTTGGTCGAGTTGAAGAACTTGACCGTACCCGTTGCCTTGTCGCCCGTCAGCTCGCGCTTTGGGGGAGCTGCCTGCTGAACAGCGATAACCTCGCCAACCACCTGCAGATCTTGGGCGGAAATCTTGCCGCCGCGATCCACGAGGTTGAACTCAAGCTCCTGCCCTTCGGCCAAGCCCTCAAGCCCAGCACGCTCAACCGCGCTGATGTGGACGAAAACATCCTCACCGCCGGTTTCTTGCTGGATGAAGCCAAAGCCTTTCTGGCTGTTGAAGAACTTCACGGTGCCTTTGCCTGTCCCAACGACCTGCGCGGGCATGCGGTTTCCACCGCCGCCGCCGCGTCCACCGCCGCCGAAGCCGCCACCACGGTCACCGCCGCCGCCGTAGCCGCCACGATCACCGCCGCCGCCGCCGCCGCGATCGCCGCCGAAACCACCACGATCATTTCCATAGCTGGGAGGCGGGAATCCATCATTGCCACCGCCGAAAGGGTCGAACCCGTCCTCGCCGAATCCGTCGCGCTTATCCCGGCCGCGCCGACGTCCTCTATCGTAACCCATAACTTAGTACGTACCTTGTCACACACTGCCCACCCTCCAATGCGCTGGCGACGGGGACAGCATGCCGCACCGAGCGCAGGTGGATGATCAGACAAACCACACCCACCGTCTTACATCAGTCATAGCGCACAAACACTTCGCTGGCGAACAATTTAACCGAATACCTTTTGATCGCATATTTTTATGACATTTTCGTACCGATCGAAAGTATCGATTGTCGGCTCTCAAGTCTGCGGGTCAATGCTTGCGCTGTGTGAGCCGATTGGCCATGGAAACAGCATGGAAATTATCGCTCTGCTGACTGATCCCGCCGCTTGGGCCGCGCTTGTAACGCTGGTCGTCCTTGAAGTGGTGTTGGGTGTGGACAACCTCATTTTCATTGCCATCCTGTCGAACAAGCTCCCGGTCGAGCAGCAGCAAAATGCGCGGCGGATCGGCCTTTTTCTGGCGCTTGGCATGCGAATCGGGCTACTTATGCTCATCGGCTGGCTTGTCACGCTGGAAGCGACGGTGATCGACCTTGGCATCGTTGGCCCACCGGTTGAGGGCACAAACAAGGCCAGCTTCGAGACCGCATTTTCAGGCCGCGATCTGATCCTTCTGGCAGGGGGGCTATTTCTCCTCTGGAAGGCGACAAAGGAAATCCACCACGCGATGGAACCTGATCTCTCGGACGAAGTGCTCAACAAGAACAAGCCGGGCGCGGCCGAGGTGACGTTTGGCGCGGTCATCGCTCAGATCATTGTCCTCGACATGGTTTTTTCGGTCGATTCGATTCTCACCGCAGTCGGGATGACTGATCAGATCCCCATCATGGTCGCTGCTGTTGCCATAACCGTTGGCATCATGCTGGTCGCGGCTGATCCGCTTGCCAACTTCATCGAGAAGAACCCGACACTTGTCATGCTTGCGCTGGCCTTCCTTGTGATGATCGGCCTCGTACTGATCGCCGATGCCTTTGGCTTCCATGTGCCCAAGGGCTACATTTATGCAGCGATGGGCTTCTCAATTGCGGTAGAACTTCTCAATATGATGACGCGTAACGCCAAGCGCCGAAAGGAAGGCCTCACTGGATGACCGACTTTCGCCAATTGTCCCATGCTTTCTATGCCAGTCCCCAAGTCACCCTCGCCGATATTGAGGCGGCCAAGGAGGCCGGCATTTCAGTGATCGTCAATAACCGGCCCGACGGCGAAGACCCTGCCGCCCCACAGGGCGAGGATATCGCGGCTGCAGCGCAGGCGGCCGGCCTCGGCTATGTGGCGATCCCCATCGGGCATTCGGGCTTTAGCGAGCCTCAGATCGATCAGCTGATTGCAGCGTTGGAAGAGGCGGACGGGCCTGTCCTTGGCTATTGCCGCTCGGGCACGCGTTCGACGCTGCTCTGGGCGCTGGCTCAGGCGAAATCGGGCGATGCGCCGGAAGCCATTACGCAGGCGGCTATGGCAGCGGGCTACGATGTCAGCCCGATCCGCCCCATGCTCGATATGCTGGCTTCGCGTTGAAGCCCATTATCTGCGACTTAAGAGGACCGCGTGCTTTTCCAATTTGTCGGCTCGCTCATTGCCATTCTCGTCCTTGCGGGGTTGGCTGTGCTGCTCAAGCTGGGCGGTCGGCCGAAGATGACCGATGAAAGCTCGGTCGCATTGGCAGCCGGCGAGGTTGAGGATGGTTTTAAACCCGTGCGCATTTCGATTGCCCGCGATGGAGCAGCCGCGCTTGCAAGGGACTCTGCCGGACGCATCATGGTAATCAAACGGCACGGTAACAAGTTTGCCGGGCGTGTGCTGACGAGCGATGCAGGTGTTCGCGAAGAAGTCGACGCGCTCATCGTCGACCCGTATCAGCCACAGTTCGGCCGCGTGCGCCTGACGCTGAGCGACGCGCCATATTGGGCTGACGCGATCAATCGGCTATAGGCCGTCCTCGCAATGCCTGATTTCTCCCCCACCCAATACGCAGTGCCGTTCTTTGTCCTCGCCATTCTGGTTGAGATGATCTGGTCACGCCTGCGCGCGCCTGAGGCTTATGAACCCCGCGATACGCTGGTCAGCCTCGCCTTTGGGCTGGGTTCCACGATGGCGGGAGCGCTGTTTGGTGGCCTCTCGGTAGCGCTGGTGCTGGCCGCTTATGAATACCGCGTGTTCGATTTTGGCGAGCAGTGGTGGCTGGTTTGGTGGGTCTGGCCGCTCGCCTTTGTGTTGGATGATCTCAAATATTACTGGGTCCACCGCGCAGGGCACCGCATTCGCTGGATGTGGGCCGCGCATGTGAACCACCATTCAAGCCAGCACTACAATCTTTCGACCGCTCTGCGGCAGACATGGACCGGAAGCTTCACTTTCGGCGTTCTCTTTGCTCTCCCGCTGGTGCTGCTGGGTTTTCATCCGATCATGATCGGCATCGTGGGCGGGTTCAATCTCGTCTACCAGTTCTGGATCCACACCGAGGCAATCGACAAGATGCCGCGCTGGTTCGAGGCAGTGATGAACACGCCCAGCCACCACCGCGTCCACCACGCCACCAACCCGCGCTATCTTGACCGAAACTACGCTGGCGTCTTCATCGTCTGGGACAAAATATTCGGCTCGTTCGAGGCTGAGCGCGATGATGAGGTAATCCGCTATGGCATCATCAAGCAGCTCGGCAGCTTCAACCTCTTGTGGTCGGTCTTTCATGAGTGGATCGGAATGCTGCACGATATCTGGCGCAGCCCCTGGAAACACAAGCTCTCCTATCTGATGCGCGAACCTGGCTGGAGCCATGATGGCAGCCGTGAGACTTCCGATTCGATCCGGCAGCGCTGGCAGGAACGCACGGTTCAGGAGGATAGGGCCGAGACACTGGCCCGGCCTGCAGTCTCCACTCAAAACCCGATTGCACCGCCGCACGAACCCGCATAGTCTCCTATCTCATAAGGAGAGAGAAATGGAGAGTTTCGACTACATCGTCATTGGCGGTGGCAGCGGCGGCAGCGCAGTGGCGGGCCGTCTTGCTGTGGATGGCACCCGCCGCGTTTGTGTCCTCGAGGCAGGTGGGCGCAACGACAACATGCTGATCAAGACACCGGGCTTCATGCCCTTCATCCGCAATTCGTCGAACTACAAATATGATACAGTCCCGCAAAAGGGCCTGAACGGGCGGATTGGCTATCAGCCACGTGGCAAGGGCCTTGGCGGATCATCGGCGATCAACGCGATGATCTATATCCGCGGCCATAAATGGGACTATGACAATTGGGCCGAGATGGGTTGCGCAGGCTGGGCCTATGGCGATGTGCTGCCCTTTTTCCGCAAGGCGGAATCGAATGAGCGCGGCGCCGATCCCTATCACGGCGAGAACGGACCGCTCTTTGTCTCAAATCAGCGCTCACCCAACCCTGTGAGCCACGCTTTCGTAGATGCCGCGCGCGAATTGCAGCTGCGCATGAACCCCGATTTCAACGGCGAGCACCAGGACGGCTTTGGCCTTTACCAGGTGACGCAGCGCAATGGTGAGCGCTGGTCGGCTGCGCGCGCCTATGTCGAGCCGGTTCGCGACCAAGGTAATGTCTCGATCCGCACCAACACTCTGGTAGAGCAATTGGTGGTTGAGCACGGGCGCGTGACAGGCGTTCGCGTGCGCCGTGGCAAGAAGCCGGGAAGCGGTTCGGACATGCTCTATGCGCGGCGCGGGGTGATCCTGTGCGCTGGCGCGTTCAATTCCCCGCAAATCCTCATGCTGTCCGGCATCGGCCCTGCCGAGCACTTGAAAGAGCACGGTATCGATGTGGTGATGGACAAGCCGGCGGTCGGTGCAAACCTGCAAGACCACATTGACTATGTCTCTGCGTGGGAAACGCAAAGCGATGTGCCCATTGGCCAAAGCCTTAAAGGCACGCTCAAGATGGCGGGCGCGATTATCGAGCACCGGCGCAAACGCACTGGAGCGATGTCCACCCCCTATGCAGAGGGCGGCGGTTTTTGGACGGTCATGCCCGATGCACCCAGCCCGGACATCCAGTGGCACTTTGTTCCCGCCGTGCTCGAAGATCACGGTCGTGAGACAGTGCGCGCGCACGGCTTTTCGCTCCACGCCTGCGTTCTACGCCCAGAGAGCCGCGGCACAGTACGGCTTGGCTCAAGCGATGCAGGCGCGGCTCCGGTGATTGACCCCAATTTCCTCGATGATGAACGCGATATCGCAACCCTGCGCGCCGGTGTTCGCATGTCGCACCGGATCGCGGAGGCGCCTGCACTACAAGCGTTCGGGCCGACTGACCGGCATCCAGTGAACCTTGATGATGACGGCGCGCTCGACAACCAGATCCGCAACCGCGCGGACACGGTCTATCACCCCGTGGGCACTTGCCGGATGGGCTCGGACGCGGCCAGCGTAGTCGATCCTCAACTCAAGGTGCGCGGGCTAGAGGGCTTGTGGATCGCTGATGCGAGCATCATGCCCCAGATCGTGAGCGGCAACACCAATGCGCCCAGCATCATGATCGGAGAGCGCTGCGCCGACTTCGTTAAGGCCGCCGAACGCGAAGACGCAGCGGCAGCTTAATTCGACTTAGGTTCGGAAAAACAGGAAAGGGGAGAGACCGCAAGGCCTCCCCCCTCCCCCCTTTTTGTTTAGTTGTAGGCGCGCTCGCCATGCTCGGCGATGTCGAGGCCGTTCACCTCATCCTCTTCGTGGACCCTCAGGCCAATCGTGATCTTGATTAGCATGCCGGTAGCAAAGGTGCCGATCCCCGCCCAGCCGATAGTCACCAGAACGCTGAAGACCTGAACCCAAAGCTGTGCGCCAAAGCCCATCGCGTCTTCGCCAGCTGGGCCGCCGAGAAAGCTCTGGTAGACGACAGCCGTGCCAATCGCGCCGACGATCCCGCCAACGCCGTGGATGCCAAACGCGTCGAGCGCATCGTCATAGCCAAGCTTCGCCTTCACCGTCGCAACGAAGTAGTAGCAGACCGCCGATGAGATAATGCCGAGCAGAATCGCGCCAAACGGGCCGCTATTCCCGGCCGCCGGCGTCACCGCGACGAGCCCTGAAATCACGCCTGAACAAAAGCCCAGTGCTGATCCTTTGTGGCCCAGCATCTTCTCGATCACCATCCATGCAAGGCCGCCTGCTGCGGTGGCAACGAAGGTGTTGATCATCGCGAGGCCAGCGGAGCCATCCGCTTCGAGCGCGGAGCCCGCGTTAAAGCCGAACCAGCCCACCCAAAGAAGGCCAGTACCGATCATGGTCATAACAAGGCTATGTGGCGGCATCGGCTCTTGCGGCCAACCGCGACGTTTGCCGACAAGGTAGGCCAGCACGAGGCCCGAGACACCCGCATTGATGTGCACCACGGTGCCGCCCGCAAAATCAAGCGCGCCATCTTCGAACAGCAGCCCGCTCGCCCCTGCATCTCCTCCATCGAACCAGACCATGTGCGCGATGGGGAAATAAACGATTGTCAGCCAGATCGGTACGAACATCATGACCGCGCTGAACTTCATCCGCTCAGCTGTTGCGCCCAGAATGAGGGCCGACGTAATCGCGGCGAAGGTCATCTGGAAGCTGATGAAGACGTACTTGCTGATAACTTCCTCAGTGAACGTCGCCGCCGTACTCGATGCATCGGTGCCATTGAGGAAGTAGCTGCCTCCCGCAATGTAATTGCCGATCGGTGCGGGGTAAGCGGTATCGCCAAAGGCCAGGCTAAAGCCCCACATCACCCAGATGATCATCGCAAGGCTCGCGGTCGCTCCGATCTGCGTCAGCATGGAGAGCATGTTCTTTGATCGCGTCAGGCCGCCATAAAACAGCGCAAGGCCCGGCAGGATCATGAGCATGACAAGCACAGTCGAGGTCATCATCCAGGCGTTGTTGCCCGGATTGGGCACGGGCGCGGCAGCAGCGGCAAGAGCGGGTTGAGCGGCGGCGAGAGCTGGGGCCGCCAAAGCAAGTATCTTGATCATGTCGGTCCCCTTACAGAGCGGTTTCGCCAGACTCGCCGGTGCGAATGCGTGTGGCAGAGGCAAGGTCGAGGACAAAGATCTTTCCATCGCCAATTGCTTCGGTGTTGGCCGTCTGCTGGATGGTCTCGACCACCTTTTCCGCCACATCATCGCTGGCCGCAATTTCAAGCTTCACTTTGGGAAGCATATTGGTTGAATATTCGGCCCCGCGGTAAATCTCTGTCTGGCCCTTCTGGCGCCCAAAGCCCTTGACCTCGGACACGGTCATACCTGCGATCCCGATATTACTGAGCGCTTCACGCACCTCATCGAGCTTGAACGGTTTGATTACGGCGATGATGAATTTCACTGCCAACCCCTTTGTTGTTTTTGGACATATTTCCCCGTCCACGGGGCAGCAAGAGGCATGCCACAAATCTGTCATCGCCCAAAAGCCCGGAAAACCGGGGCTTTGGGGCTGCGATCAGGGCAAACCCGTGCCCAAGCTTTAACCTTTTGCTTACTCTTTAGGCAGCGATCTGCGCAAGCAAGCGGCACTAATCGCCGGCGATGTACCGATCGGTTGGCCGCGTTGGCAACCCATCAATGCTGGCCGTGCGCGCCTCTGTCTTGGACATCCACTCAGCGGGATCGGTCTGCCGGTGCGCTTTTTTGAGCGTTTCGCGCTCGGATTTGAGCTCCATGAACGGCACGCCCCACCCGCATGAAGTCTGCACGCTCTCCACAGCGATATTGAAGATCTGCCTAGTGCCAGGAATCAGGGTAAAACGCTCCTCCAGCTCGGCCCAACCCGTGTCCTGCGGCAGCACGGCATTGCCCCGTCCATAAATGCGCAGGATCAGCGCGGGCCGCTCAAAATTGCAAAACATGATCGTGATGCGCCCATCGGCGGTGAGGTGGGCGTGCGTTTCATTCCCCGAGCCACCAAGGTCGAGATAGGCCACCCGGTCCGGCGCGATGACCCGGAATGAATCGTAGCCCTTAGGACTGAGGTTGATGCGAGCGTCAGCAGCAGCGGTGGCAACGAAGAAGACCGGCTGCCTGGCGATCATCTCCACGTGCTTGTCATTGAGCGTATCGAAGAAATCCGACATCCAATCCCCTCCTCCAGTTTCTTAATTCAGAAAGTCGCGCACCACCGCAATAAAGCGATCGAACTGATCGTGGTGGAGCCAGTGCCCCGCCTTCTCGAATTCAACCACGTCAGCTGTATTGAAATACCGGATGCGACCGTCCTTTTCAGGGTTTGAAGCCCAGCTGTCCGCGCCGTACATCAGCAAGGTGGGGCAGGTGATCGCTGCCCATGTCGCTTCCAGAAACTCGTCCGCCACATCTTCGACCTGCCAAACATTCAGGTGAGGGTCGAACTTCCAGCTGTAGGTGCCATCCTCGTTGCGGTTCACGCCGTGAATGGTGAGGTGGCGGGCCTGGCTTTCGGTGAGATAGGAGTTTTCCTCGATCATCCGCGCAAACGCCGCCTCAATGCTTTCGTATTTGCGAGGGAGACGACCTGCCGCCTTACGCTTTTTTTCGATCCATTCGCGCATCCGCTCAGGGTAAGGCGTGCTGCGTTGTTTAGCCTTCCATTCTGGCGAAGGACCAAGTCCCTCGATGGCGATCAGCTTGGTCACCATGTCAGGGAACATCCCCGCATAGCGAAGCGCGACATTGCCACCCATCGAGTGCGCGACAATCGTCACTGGCCCGCGCCCCAGTTGATGCACCAATTGCGCGAGATCATAAACCATATCGTTGGAATTGTAGTTTCCGTCTGACACCCAATCGCTGTCACCATGGCCGCGATGGTCCATCGCCACCACATGCCAGTCCGGCGCGAGTTTTTCCGCCGTCCAGTCCCAGCTGCGCGCATGATCGCGCCCACCATGAACGAGGATCAGCGGCGACTTTTCGTGATTGCCCCAATCGAAGTAGTTGAGGCGCAGGCGCTGCGAGATGAAGGTTTGCGAGTTTGGGCCGTTCACAGTCATGGCGGGTCCCATGCCGCGAAGTCAGAGCTCCCGCAACCTACCGCGTGCCAACGCCTAGCGTTCCTTGGTCGCCGAGAAGGTCAGCTCCGGGTTCTTCTCGACCTGATAGTTCACGTCCCAAGGGCTCTTGGCCATGAAGACGAGGTCCCCATCGCGGTCCTTGGCAAGGTTGGCGCGGTTGAAGCTTTCAAACTCGTCCATCGCCTTTTGATCGCCCTTGAGCCAGCGCGCGGTGGCAAAGGGCGCAGCTTCGAGCGCGGCCTCAACCTTATACTCCGCCGCCAGCCGCGAGATCAGCACATCAAGCTGCAGCTGGCCGACCACGCCGACGATATGCTGCGCGCCGATCTCGGGGTAGAAGACCTGGATGACGCCCTCTTCGGAAAGGTCATCGAGCGCTTTTCTAAGCTGCTTGGTCTTGGTCGGGTCCTTCAATTGCACACGGCGCAGGATTTCGGGCGCAAAGTTGGGCAGCCCCGTAAAGCGCACGGCGTCTTTCTCGCTCAGAGTATCGCCGACCCTGAGGGTCCCGTGATTGGGGATGCCGATGATGTCGCCGGCCTCAGCTGTGTCGGCAATCTCGCGGTCTTGGGCAAAGAACAGGATCGGTGAGTGGATCGCGATCGGTTTACCAAGGCCCGACGGCGTCAGCTTCATGCCGCGTTTGAACGTGCCCGAAACCTGCCGCATGAAGGCGATGCGGTCGCGGTGGTTGGGGTCCATGTTCGCCTGGACCTTGAAGATGAAGCCGGTGACTTCGCTGTGATTAGGCTCAATCCGGGTCTCGCCAGCGGGCTGAGGGCGCGGCGGAGGAGCGAACTTGGCGATGGCTTCGATGAGCTCGGTCACCCCGAAATTCTTGAGCGCGGAGCCGAAATAGACGGGCGTCAAATCGCCGTTGCGATAGGCTTCAAGGTCAAACTCAGGATAGCCAACCTGCGCCAATTCCACCTCTTCGGCGAACTCCTCAGGGATGGCAGGGTCCACCTCACGCGTGCCGAGGAATTCCTTCGATGGGCCCTCAGGGCGGCTTACCTCGCCAGTGGAAAAGTCGAGAATTCCTTCAAATTGGCCACCCATGCCCACTGGCCAGCTTTGCGGGGAGACATCGAGCGCCAGCATGTCGGCGACTTCATCGAGCGTCTCGAACGGGTCGCGGCCCTCGCGGTCGACCTTGTTGACGAAGGTGATGATCGGCACGCTGCGCAACCGGCAGACCTCAAACAGCTTGCGGGTCTGCGGCTCGATCCCCTTAGCCGCGTCGATCACCATCACCGCTGAATCCACCGCAGTCAGCGTGCGGTAAGTGTCCTCGGAAAAGTCTTCGTGGCCCGGCGTGTCAAGCAGGTTGAAGGTGACGCCGTCCCGCTCAAACGTCATCACGCTGGACGTGACCGAGATGCCGCGCTGCTGCTCGATCTTCATCCAGTCCGAACGCGCTCGCCTTTGTTGCCCGCGCGCCTTGACCTCTCCCGCCAGATGGATCGCCCCGCCTTGCAGCAACAGCTTTTCGGTGAGCGTCGTCTTACCCGCATCAGGGTGCGAGATGATCGCGAAGGTACGCCGGGAGTTGTTGGAGTTTGACATCACGTATCGCTCTCGCGGGCTCAGCCGCGCAGCTCGGCTCCTAGCTTGGCGGCGGCTGCCACAACGGCGTTCGAGATCGCTTTCAAGTCCGCGTCTTTGAAGCTCTTGTCTTGCGGTTGCAGCGTCACCTCAAGAGCAAGCGACTTCTGGCCTTCAGGCAGGCTTTCACCGGTAAACACATCGAAAATGCGCGCGCCTGTGATGTTCGCCTTGTCGCTCCCGCGCACCGCCTTGAGAAGATCATCAGCCGCCAGCTCCTGTGGGACGAGGAAGGCATAGTCGCGCGTCACCGCTTGCAGCGCGGGCGGGGTAAAGGACGCGCGTGCAAAGCCCGAAGCTGCCTTTTTGGCCGGGATCGCATCGAGGTAGATCTCGGCCGCTGCCACCGGGCCATCGAGGTCGAACGTCTTGAGCGTCAACGGATGCAGCATGCCAAAGCGCGCGAGCACTTTTTTGGGCCCCAGCCGCAAGGTGGCTGACTGTCCGGGGTGGAATTGCTCGCCGGTCCCTTCGGCCAAGGGCTCCATCACCATCAGCTTGTCCGCCGGAGCGCCAGCGGCTGCCAGCAGCGCAAGCGCAGCCGCCTTGGCGTCATAGGCATCGAAGTGTGTCGCCTTACCAGTCGCCCAACCACGCTCGGCCTTTTCCCCGGCAAGCACAAAGCCCAGAGTCGCTCGCTCATCGCTGAGGCCATCGGCGGCGCGAAAGTATCGCCGACCAAGCTCGAACGCGCGCGTGCTCGCGCCACCGCGATCCGCATTGCGCTTGGCCGCCATCAGCAGGCCCGGCAGCAGCGAGGGACGCATGACCTTCATGTCTTCGCTGATCGGATTGTCGAGGGACCATAAGCCCGCGCCCTCGGGAGCAAAGTGCTGGGCCTCGGCTTCAGGCAGGAAGGACCAGGTGATCGCTTCATCGAGCCCGCTGGCTGCAGCGGCGCGGCGCAGGCGACGCTCAATGATCTGCTGCGGCGTTGCGGTGGGGCGAGCCACGCCCTCAGCGCGTGGGAGCGCCACGCTTTGAACCGCATCAAGGCCGTGAATGCGCACCACCTCTTCGACCAGATCAGCCGGGCCTTCGATATCGTGACGGCGACCGGGGACCCATACTTGCCACAGATTCTTCCGATCTTCGGTAGTCTCGAGATTATGTGCGCTAAATCCAAGCGAATCCAAAATACGGACCTGCTCGGCCTGATCGATGAAAATACCCGCCAGTCTCTGAGTATTCTCTTCTAAATTTAGGTCCTCCAAAATCTGAAAACCACCGCGCGGGGCGGACCCGGCTTTAACAGCCAAAGTTGGTGTACCACCTGCCAGTTCGACGATGAGGCCGGTCAAAAGATCGAGGCCCTCATCAAGGAAGGCCGGGTCGACACCGCGCTCAAACCTGGTGCGCGCGTCCGAGGCAAGGCCCAGCTTGCGGCCTGTGACGCCGATGCGCGGCGGATCGAAATAGGCTATCTCGAGCAGCACGTCGGTGGTGTCATCAGACACGCCTGAATCCTCGCCGCCCATGATGCCGGCGATGTCGTGGACCTGTTTATCGTCCGCAATCACGACCATGCTCTCATCAAGCGTGTAGGTCTTCTCATTGAGCGCCAGCACCTCTTCCTCTGGCTTCGCCCGCCGCGCGACCACGGCGCCTGACAGCTTGGCCAAGTCATAAACATGGGCAGGCCGTCCGAAGGCGAGCATCAGGTAATTGGTGAGGTCCACCAGCAGCGAGATCGGCCGCTGGCCCGCTGATTTGAGCCGCTGCTGCAACCAGTCGGGCGATGGGCCGTTCGTAACGCCTGTGATGACGCGGCCATAGAAGGCTGGGCACCCTTCAGGATCGTCGGTGCGGATTTCGACCGGGCACGCGCCGGAAGCTTCGAATTTCGGGAAGGCGATGGGCTTCAACGTCCCCAGGCCCTTGGCCGCAAGGTCGCGCGCAATCCCATAGACGCCCATACAATCGGGCCGATTGGGCGTGATCGCGACATCGATGATCGGTGAGGAGCCATGGTAATCGGCAAAGCTGTGCCCCACGCTCGCCTCGTCAGGCAGCTCGATGATGCCATCGTGATCCTCGCCAAGATCAAGCTCGCGCGCCGAGCACATCATGCCGGTGCTCTCGACCCCGCGGATTGCCGCTTTCCTCAGTTCCATTCCATTCGACGGCACCACCGCACCCGGAAGGCCCAGAACGCCTTTCATACCGGCTCGCGCATTGGGCGCGCCGCACACGACCTGCAGCGGCTCGGCGTCTCCGGTATCGACCTTCAAGACCTGAAGCTTGTCCGCATCAGGGTGCTTCTCGGCCGAGAGCACATGCGCAACCTTGAAGCCCTTCAGAAGCTCAGCCGGGTCCTCGACGCCCTCGACTTCCAATCCGATTGCGTTAAGCGCCTCGGTGATCTCGCCGAGCGTCGTGTGGGTTTCGAGATAGTCCTTGAGCCACGTGAGTGAAAACTTCATGCGCGCGCTCCCACACCAGCAGACAGCGTCGGCTGATCGAACGGCGAGAAGCCGTAATGCGCAAGCCAGCGCGGATCGCCATCAAAGAAGGCGCGCAGGTCGTTCATCCCGTATTTGAGCATGGCGATGCGATCAATGCCGAGGCCGAAGGCAAAGCCCTGCCACTCCTCCGGATCAAACCCCGCTGAACGCAGCACCCGGGCGTTGACCATGCCGCTGCCGCCCAGCTCCATCCAGTCATGCCCCTCATCATCGCCATGGCCACCCACGACACGGCGCGTGCCTTCATTGGAGTAGCCGACATCGACCTCGACGCTGGGCTCGGTGAAGGGGAAGTAGGAGGGGCGAAGGCGCAGCACGATATCCTCGCGCTCGAAGAAGGCCTTGAAGAAGGTCTCTAGCGTCCATTTGAGGTGGCCTAGATGGATGCCCTTATCGACCACAAGCCCTTCGACCTGGTGGAACATCGGTGTGTGGGTCGCATCGCTATCCGAGCGGTAGACGCGGCCCGGAGCGATGATGCGAATGGGCGCGCCGCCTTGCGTTTGGGCGGAGACCGCTTTCTTGGTGCGGATCTGGACAGGCGAGGTGTGCGTGCGCAACAGCATCTGCCGTTTCTGTTGGCCTAACGCTGCGCTGCTTGAGGCCGGTTCGGCATCCACGAAATCCGGGAAGTAGAAGGTGTCGTGCATGGCGCGCGCTGGGTGGGATTCGTCCATGTTGAGCGCGGTGAAGTTGTGCCAGTCATCCTCGATCTCGGGGCCGGTGGCGACGGCAAAGCCAAGGTCAGCGAAGATCTCGGCGAGTTCGTCCATGACCTGGCTCACCGGGTGAACCGAGCCCTGGGGTATTGTGGGCGCAGGCAGGGTGAGGTCGATTGTCTCGGCGGCCAGCTTCGCTTCAAGCTCGGCTGCTTCGAGCGCGGCCTTCTTTTCCTCAATCGCGGCGGCGATTTCGGCGCGAACCGCCTGGATAGCTGGCGCGGCCTCGCTGCGTTCCTCCGGGCTCATCTGCCCCAAGGTCTTGAGAGCCAGGCTCACCCAGCCCTTCTTGCCGAGCGCGGCCACGCGCTGTTCCTCAAGCGCATCAAGCGTTCCAGCGCTGGCAATCGCGTCGAGCGCAGCCTGTTTGTCGGATGTCAGATCAGTCATTTTCTTTCCAAGGGGCGCTGGTGGCTCAGGCCATCACAGTTATCGCCCAGCCGCTAGCGACAATCGCGCGCACTTGCAAAGGCTGAGAGAGCTTCGTCCGCTTGCCGGACCGTCTTTATCGGCCCAGCTGACCGCCTGGAGTATCCAGCGTCTGCGCAGCGCTCCCCCAGACGCGCGCCCGCGCTTCCACGAAGGAGGCGATAATGGGGTGCTCAAGCGCGGCGTAGTCGCTGGGCAGCATTGTCATGAACTCCCGGAATTCGCGCGTGAACTGGGCCTGGTCATGATACTCGGCATCCATTGCTTCGGTCCAGCGGCTGCCATACCCGCGCGACTGGTGGAGCATGAAGGCGGTCAGGCTGCGCATGAAGCGCTGGCGCCGCATCAACAGCTTGGGCGTAAACCCGAAATAGCGCCGACACACCCGCTCCAGCGTGCGCACGCTCATCGCGCAGTGATCCGCAAGATCGCACACCGTCGCAAAGTGACCATCGACCAGCGCTTCATGGATGCGGCGGATCTTGTCCTCGTCCCGGCTGGGCGTCATGAGCGCCGCCAGCGTCTCCACGATGTGATCATATTGCTCCTCAGCACTGGCCTCGGGATCGGTGAGGATATCGCTCATCGCATCGAACCGGGCGAAAGCTGGGTGCGTGCGCCCGTCCCACACTGTGTTCACAAGGTCATAGGCCTCTTCATCGAAGAACCTTGCCCATCCGATCGGCAAGAACCCGATCCCCCACATACGCGCAGAGCCAAGCTCGAAGCGGCACGGAAGTGAGCTTGGCCCGGTCGCTGCGAAATGCGAGCCCGACATGGCCGTATTTGCTATCTGCCCGCTCGGCTGGCTTCCTGAAAAGAAGCGGATATTGGCCCATTCGGGTTGCAGATGGTCGACCAAGGTAGCGCCGTCTGCGACATCCAAAGTCAGGTGGTAAAAGGTCGTGAAGCACCCATCAAAGATCGCAGGCGGTGTGTAAAAGTGACTGCGCACCGTGCTTGGCGCGTTCTTTTCAACGCCAACGCCGCTTCGCGCTGCTGTCTGATCGCCCCCCATGGGCGCTCCTTGCCCAATTTGACGTGTTTTTACAATCCTTGCGTCGGTTGCGTACAATCCTTGAACAGCCCGGCGGCATCTCTCTTACAAAAAAGGACGGCGCGCTTAAGCGGCCGCCCCTTTTGTAAGGTCTGTCCCACCAGCCGCCTCATCGATTTACCCTGAGCCCTGGTCTGTAGGAAAGCGCTTTGTCGCCGATCAGGCGGGAAGCGCCCCGGATCGGGTCCGGGGCAGGCTCAGGCCCTTCAGTTCGGAAGGGCCTGCTTCGCCTGAGCGATGATCGTCTTGAACGCCGTTTCCTCGTTCATGGCGAGGTCAGCCATCACCTTACGGTCAAGCTCGATACCCGCCAGCTTCACGCCGTGCATGAACTGCGAGTAGGTCAGGCCCTCAGCGCGGACGGCGGCGTTGATGCGCTGGATCCAGAGCGCGCGGAAGTTGCGCTTCTTTACCTTGCGATCGCGATAGGCGTACTGGCCGGCCTTCTCGACCGCCTGACGCGCAATACGAATGGTGTTCTTGCGGCGACCACGATAGCCCTTGGCTTGATCGAGGATCCGCTTGTGCTTGGCGCGGGTGGTAACACCGCGTTTGATGCGAGGCATATCTTTGAGTTCCTTTTAGTCACTGATCCGCGCCTAACCTCTCCCCCGTGCTTCCTTCTGTCCTATCGCTTCGCTGCTTGAGGACAGTCCACCCAGGTTGTGTCCCGGTAGGCTCCGGGTGGAAAGGCGGGGGAGAGGGTAGGCGCGGCACGGCGGCGCTAGCCGCCTAAGTCAAACAATCAATCAAGCCCGTAGGGCGCCCATTTCTTGATCGTCTTCGTGTCGGCTTCCGAGATGACATCGGTGCCGCGGTTCTGGCGGATATACTTCGCATTGTGGCTGATCAGACGGTGACGCTTGCCCGCGACGCCGTGCTTGACCTTGCCGGTAGCAGTGATTTTGAAGCGCTTCTTCACACCGCTCTTGGTCTTCAGTTTGGGCATTTTCATCTCCTTTAAAGAGACACGTCCTTGGTTAGGATCGTGTCTGAGGAGACACGGGGGGACCAGCCCTGGCAGCCCTTGTCGCCAGGCCGGACTCGCAAACCCGTGTCGTGAAGAGCGCGCAAATACCGATTTTGCCGCTTTTTGCAAGCTTTGTGAGACATCCAGCGCCTCATTTGTAGGAGACACAGGTTACACAGTCCAAAAGTCGAAAACGCACCTGCGGGATGAAACCGCAAACACTGGAAAAAAGAGGGCCTAAGGCCGTTGGCGTGTGTGGGGTTTAAAACAAATGCGTTCGACATGCGCGCCACCGTAGCTCGCAAGGAGTGTGTAGGAAAATCAAACCTGCGAAAGCGGTTTGCGCCCCGTCTCTGCCAGCCATTGAACAAAGTCGCCATGGGAAATGATCTCGGCTGTGGCGGGAAGATCTGCGGCCCAGACATAGCCTTCAGCCTGCGTCTCGCCATAGCCATCCCAGCCATCAATATCGAGCGCCTGACGCGTGTAATCGGCGCCTTCAAACTCATCGATGGCCTTAAGGTCCACCGCACCTGCCTCATGGATCGTGCCGTGCACGACGGTGGCGTAACGCGCCTGCGTCGGGATAAGCGCGGGGTACCATGTGTCGAGGTGAGGGATCGCATAAAGCGCGCCCATAGTCGTCGCCGGAGCGCCAAGGCCAAGGCCCTCAAGAAAAGGCCAATCCGCCACCCCTTCGCGAAGGACGCCGTAGAAGAAGAGGTGCATGGTCACGTTTTTGTACTTGCATCTTTTTCGGCAAAGAGGGCGACAAGCGCGTGGTTGATATAGTAGTTATTGCGGCCCGACTTGTGCTTCAGCAACAGCCCCGCACAGTCTAGCTCATCCAGATACTTAGCAGCAGTTTTGCGGGTCACACCGAGGTCGTTTTGAACAAACTCAATGCGTGTGTAGGGGTGACGGAACAGGTTATTCAATAAGTCTTGACTGTAGATTTTTAGGTGCTCGGTTCGCAGTTTCTGCTTCATCGCTGCCATCAAACTTTTGATCCCCCCGACGAGTTCGAGCGTCTCTTTGGCAGTAACCTCGACCGCATGAATGACAAATAGCAGCCAGTCTTCCCATTCACCTGTATCTCGAACATGTTGGAGCAGCCGATAATACTCTCCTTTTTCTCTAGTTATTTGTCGACTAAGATAGAGAATGGGAATATCGAGCAAGCCGCATCTTGTAAGGAATAAGACGTTGATTATGCGCCCAATACGGCCATTGCCGTCAGGGAAAGGATGAATGCTTTCAAATTGGTGATGGATAAGAGCCATCTGAGTCAGAGGATCTAGATCACTTGCATCCTCTGGCGCATTGATAAAGCTTTCTAAAGCTTCCATATATCCCTTGATCTGAGCGGCATCCTGTGGCGGGACGTACACGCGCTCCCCGGTCCCCTCGTTCAGAAGCGTCGTACCTGGCGTTGCACGATAGCTTCCCTGTGTGCGCTTAAGTATTCGAAACATGTCTATAATGAGATTATTGGTGAGTAATCCATCAAGGGCCAATTGGCGCTCATAACCATGCCTTAGTGCGTCACGGTACTTAGCAACCTCGTTAGCTGTCGGAGAATCCATGCTTTCTGAAAAAGCCTCAAACTGAAAAAGCTCGTCTTGAGTTGTGACGATGTTTTCGATTTCAGAGCTGGCTTTGGCCTCTTGAAGTGAGAGCGTATCAATGAGAATCCCCTGATTGGGGATCGAAGAGGCTCTGCCCTTGAGTTCAGCAAGAAAACGATGGGCACGCGCCAAAGCTTTGAGCACGGCAGGAGTCTCTATCAATTCGGGCGGAGGCAATTCAGGGATCGCGTAGGTCGAATGTAAGGCCATATGTCACGACATGAGAACGAAATCGGCATTTCTTTAGCATATTGACAATATATGGGAAGCATTTCCTTTTTTTTACCCATGTGCACTCTTGTGGGCTGAGTAGTTGGCACCGCCAGCATCGCTCAAACCACCAACTGCTCCCCACCAGCTCCTCGCTGACCTCCCACAAGCGCTTGGCCACCGCCTCATCTGCTGCGCGCGGTTCGATGATCGCATCGCCCACGCTCCTGAGCTTGTCGAAAGACGAGCCGGTGTAAACCCGTTATAGCTTGACGTTTCTGGTCGTATCGCTGACACTTCAACCATTCCGGTCCTTTGGAGTCGTCCGGCTCTGAAAGGCTAAGAGGGAACTCGGTGAGCGCGGCCAGATTGGCTAACCGAACCCGAGGCTGCCCCCCGCAACTGTGAGCGGAGAGCATTTGCCCAATTGAACCACTGGCTTGGACGGGGCCGGGAAGGTTGAGGCAATACGCAAAGACCCGTGAGCCAGGAGACCTGCCGGGATAGATACATCTGTGGACGGGGGTCTTCTGCAGGATATTGGCAAGCTTAAGGCGCAGACGGGACGCGCCTTTGCCATGTTCGTGCGTATCCTCATCCCCATGTAGATGGAGGAGGATCGGTCGTGCAATTTCAGGAATATCTCCGCCCGCCGCGTGAACGTATTGGTTCGCTCACCTATCAAAGCGTAGCCGCAAAGCCGCCTACCGATGCCGAACTTGATGACCTCGTCATCAAAGCGCGCGCTCGAAACCACTCTCTTGGGGTGACGGGCATGTTGCTCTACGAAGACGGCAAGTTCCTCCAGACGCTTGAAGGGCCGCCTGCGCAACTTGGCAAAGTGTGGACTTCGATCCAGCGCGATGAGCGTCATGGTGATATTGATGTACTCAGTGAGCAGACCGTCCCAGGGCGGCTCTTTTCCGGCTGGGACCTGTTGCTTTACCGCAGGCGTGAGCGGGCAGCGCCGGGCGTTTGGGGCGCACTGCGGCGCAAAGACAAGCTGTCGGAATATATCGAAACCGCTGCCAAACTGGCGCTTGAGGCTGATGAGGCCAAGCTGAGCGCCTTGCTCGCCAAACTCGCCGCGAAAGACTGGACGGGCGAGGATATGGTCAGGCAATTGCTTGAACCGGTAGCCAGATATCTGGGTGATGCGTGGCTCGCGGACGATTGCAGCGAGTTCGACCTTACCATGGGGCTGGGCATGCTTCAGCGTGTTGGACATACCATCCACTACGAGCGCGATCCCGGTGAATTTGAAGCAGGTGCGTATAGAATTTTGCTGGCAACAGCGCCGGGTGAGCCGCATATGCTGGGTACCTCGCTGCTTGCCGATCAGTTTGTCGATGGCGGTTGGGATGTGGAGGTCGCCTTTCCGGGCAGCAATGACGCGCTCATCAACCAATTGCTCAGCGAGTGCCCCGATGCTGTCGATATCGCGCTTTCCGATGCCTTGCCTCGGCACGGCCGCATCACGGCCCTGCGCGATACGGTGAGGCGTGCCCGCGCGGTCTTGCCTGAGCAGCAGCTCATCGTCTCTGTTGGCGGCCGCCTGTTCGCAGAGGCCGGAGCGACCGCCGAACATGTGGGCGCGGACCATGCACGAGCGTGCGCATCGGGGACCCGGTCGCGCATTGGAGACCTTGTCTCAAACGCAAAGCCCACACACACACCGGACTAGATCGAAGACGGCGGGCCATACGACATTCCGCGATTGGACCGTAAGATAAAGGTGAGGTCGCCTTGTACGAGTATTCGCGCCTGCTGAAAGCGCTCCTTCTCACACTGCGAGCTTCTCGCCGACCAGCTCTTCGCTCACCTCCCACAAGCGCTTGGCCACCGCTTCGTCTGCTGCGCGCGGTTCGATGATTGCATCGCCCACGGCCCCGCGCATGTCGAAAAAGCCGGTGGGGCCGTAATAACCGCCGGACACCGCGCGTTCGTCGGTCGCGGCGAGGACGGTGGGCCATGCGCCGCGATCCTGTGACTGGCCCAGAACCCTTGAGCTTAGCTCCTGCCCGATGCGCATCACCGGGTTCGATGTCTTCGAGAACAGCGGCGTTGTCGAATAGCCGGGGTGGCAGGCGATCGACTTGATCTTCGATCCCGCCGCCTCCAGCCGCCGGTGCAATTCCTGCGCGTAAAGGAGATTGGCAAGCTTGGAGCGCGTATAGCTCTCCAAGGAATCGTAGCCTCGATCGAGCATCAGATTGTCGAAATCGAGCCGGGCATATTTGTGCGCAATGCTGGCGACGGTGACGACGCGGCCGCCCCTCCCATCGACTTGGCCGATCATCAGCGTGGTCCACAAGACATGGCCCAGATGGTTGATGCCGAGCTGCATCTCGAACCCGTCCTTGGTTTTCTGCTTGGGCGTCTGCATCACGCCTGCATTGTTGATGAGGCCGTAGATCGCGCCGAACCGCTCACCCGCTTCCTTGGCCGCCGCGCGGATCAAGGCGCTGTCAGCCAGATCAAGCGCCAGCACCTCGCATTGGCCAGCGCCGCAATTGACGATCTTGGCAAGCGCGGCCTTGGCCTTGGTCTGGTTGCGGCAGGCGATGACGACATCGGCATTGTTTTGCGCGAGCAGCTTTGCCGCCTCAAACCCGATGCCAGAATTGCCGCCGGTGATGAGGAAGGTCTTGCCCGTCAGATCGGGCGTTTCATCGGGCGTCCAGTTGCGGATGAGCGGGGCGGATGTGGTTGGCATGGGTCCGAGTCCTGTTCGAAAGGGGGCATTATTGAGCCGGATTTGCTCTCATTCGCTTCCTTAACGCATCAAGATGCACTTGGGACTCGGGCAGGCCGGAAGTTTCCGCGCCTGTTTCCACGCTTGTTACCACTCCGCGCTCACCCCGAAAGGAGGCGGGCTCATAGACCTGCGCGGTTTGGCCTGTCCCGCTGGCAGCCCGGCGATACAGCCGTTCCGCGCGCTCCCAATCGACGGGCAGGCCGTGCCCTACCTCATACCGCATGCCCAATTCCAGCTGAGCCCGCTTGTTGCCCGCCCATGCCAGCATGGCAAGATCGGGTTGGGAAAGACCGCGAAAGCATGCTCTTGGCACCGGGTTGCCTGAGCAGTCCTGCCGCGGATAGGCCTGGATAGTGACACCTTCACAGGTCTCAGGCACTAGGGCACATCCGGGGATCGCAAGGCCCGCGCAAAGAATAGTAAATATGTGCGACCTGTTCACGACTGATCCTATCACCGGGTCACATCACTCATTATCGCCAATCGGAAACTTGAACCCGCCGCTGCTGGGCAGGATTGTCGTTTGAGGCTGAGAGGCCTCGCGCACATGGGGCGGCAATTCGCTTGAACCCATCGCGGCAAGCACATCCTCAATCCGCGCCGGATCGCCCAGTCCAATCACGGTGCCATCGCTATCCGCGTCGAGCGGGTTGCCCTGCCAGTCGCTCATCACGCCGCCAGCCCCTTCGACCACGGGGACGAGCGCGGCGTAATCGTGGATCTTGAGGCCCGCTTCCATGACGCAGTCGACATGCCCGCTCGCCAGCATGGCGTAGTTGTAGCAATCGCCGCCATAGATCGGGAAGGGGCGCTTCGGATAAGCGTTGACGACGAGGTTGAGCCAGGCGTCAGACTGATCGGCGTCAAACGCGTGCGGGCTGGTTGTCGCACAGCTCATGCCCTCAACGCCCGCACATGCCCGCGTCTTGACCGGCTTGCCGTTCAATGTCGTGCCTTCTCCAATTCGACCGACCCAACGCTCACCATTGATCGGTTGATCGATCACGCCCAGCACCGGCCAGCCATCCTGCATAAGCGCGATGAGCGTGCCAAAGATCGGGCGCCCAGCGACAAAGCTCTGCGTGCCATCAATCGGATCGAGCACCCATTGGCTTCCTGCGCCCTCATTGGTTGTACCGTATTCCTCGCCGATAATGCCGTCGCTAGGGCGTTCGGCCTCAATCAGCTTGCGCATTACCGCCTCGGCGCCCCGATCAGCCTCGGTCACAGCGGAATGGTCAGACTTGGTCTCGGTCTCTCCATGCGAACGGAAGAGCGGGCGGATCACTTCGCCAGCGGCGTCAGCGAGGCGATTGGCGAAGGCTACGTCTTTGGATGTCATGCGGTCTTTTCCTTAGGGGCCAGGCCACCCGCTCCGTCCACCCTTCCACCCGGATCATACGCCGTTGTGAAAATCCGGGTGGAAGGGTGGAGGGAGCGGGTGGCCACGGCAGCGCGTGTTAACGCGCTTTCCAGAAATCGAAAGCCAATTCCTGATGGAGCTTCACATAGGCCTTGGCCTCAGCGCCTTCCCACTCCAGCGGCCATGTGCCCGGCAGGTCTTCGGCGAGGTGTGAGCGGGTGACGAACCAGCCCTGCCCGGGCAGCCCGTCCGACTGGCGCACCACCAGCACGGCCAAGCCCGGCTCACCTGCCAAGCGTCCGTCTTGATCAAGCTGGTCGAGCACAGTGCAAAGCGCCCGCATCTTGGGCCGGGTAAAGGCATAGCCCAGAAGGTTGAGCATCTGCGAATAGGTCAGCGCGTTGCGAGCGCGGGCAGCGCCGATGAGGATTTCGCGGACTTCTTCTGGATTGAACATTAGCAGCCCCTATTGTGAGCTCCCGCGAAGGCGGGAGCCTCCAACAGCTTGGCTCAACGAGCAAGGAGGTCCCCGCCTTCGCGGGGACTCACATTTAGTCAAACAAGCTGCTGACCGAGCTCTCATCGGCAATCCGCCGGATCGCTTCGCCCACCAGCGGGGCGATCGGCAGAATGCGGATGTGGTCGGAGGCTTCGGCGGCCTCGGTCGGGCGGATCGTATCGGTGATGACCAATTCCTTTAGCTGTGAACCATCCACCCGGGCCACCGCGCCGCCGGACAGGACGCCATGGGTGATATACGCGGCCACGCTTGCCGCGCCTTGCTCCAGCAACGCATCGGCCGCGTTGCACAAAGTGCCGCCGGAATCGACGATGTCATCGATCAAAATGCAGTGCCGGCCCGAGACATCGCCGATAATGTTCATCACCTCGGATTCGCCGGGGCGATCGCGGCGCTTGTCGACGATGGCCAGCGGTGCATTGTCGAGCCGTTTGGCAAGCGCCCGCGCGCGCACCACGCCGCCAACATCGGGGCTGACCACCATCAGATCCTGATCGCCATAGCGCGCCTGAATATCTGCCGCCATGACGGGGGCGGCGTAGAGGTTGTCGGTCGGGATATCGAAGAAGCCCTGGATTTGCCCTGCGTGCAGGTCCACCGCCAGCACTCGGTCTGCGCCCGCTTCGGTGATGAGGTTGGCAACGAGCTTGGCCGAGATCGGCGTCCTTGGCCCCGGCTTTCGATCCTGCCGCGCATAGCCGAAATAAGGCACCACCGCCGTGATCCGCTTGGCCGAGGCCCGCCGCAGCGCATCGATGCAGATCAAGAGCTCCATCAGATTGTCATTCGCAGGAAAGCCCGTGGGCTGGACGATAAACACGTCCTCTCCGCGCACATTTTCATGGATTTCGACGAAGACTTCCTCATCGGCAAAGCGCCTTACGCTCGCATCGGTCAGCGGCATTTCGAGATAGGCCGCAATCGCGCGCGCCAGCGGCAGGTTCGAGTTGCCGGACATGATTTTCATGAAACGCGAATCCCCTGATGTCGTCCCTAGATGAGCGTGTGGGACCCGCCTAACCCCGCGTCATTGAATTGCAACAGACGAGGCGCGCTTGTCGTCAGATCGTCGCTGGAAATGCGCAAGCCCTGATATGGCAGAACAGGCTTAAGTAACAAGAGCTCGCCTGATGCACACAATCAGCTTTCGCCACAACCGCGAGGCTTGGCTATAAGGCGCGCAACTGGGATAGAAAGAGTCGACATGAGATCATCACCCCTCACGCTCTACGGCGTCCCGCATTCGCTCTATACAGGCCGCGCAAGAAGCTATTTGATCAAGGCCGGCATTCCCTACCGCGAAGCGCCGCCGAGCGATCCGCTCTTCCAGAGCGAGATCATCGCCAAAGCCGGCGGAAAGCTAGGGCTGCCCACGATAGAGCTCGCTGATGGGAAAGTGATCCGCGACGGCGCTTCGATCATCGATCATTTAGAGGCGCAAAACGGCCACGCCTTTTCGCCCGCCACGTCCAAGCAGCGCTTTTTCAGCCGGCTGTTCGATGCGATTGGCGCCGAAGGCCTGCTGCGCCCGGCGATGCATTACCGCTGGAACTTCGAAGCGGAAAATCTCGACTATCTCATCTTCCATTTCGAAATGCTAATGCCGCCGGGGCCGCAAGGCGCAGCGATGGCGCGCAAGGCGGCAGACCGGATGCGCGCCGCTGCCCGCGCGTTTGGCGTCAACGAAGACACAGCGCCCATGGTCGAAGCGCTCTATGCCGAGCAGCTGGCGGCGATGGATGCGCATTTTGCCACTACGCCCTATCTGCTGGGCGGTCGCCCCTCGATTGGCGATTTTGGCCTCTATGCGCCGATGTTTGGCCATCTGGGCCGCGATCCCAAACCGCTTGAGCTGATGTTGGCGCGCGGCCTTCGGGTCTTCCGCTGGGTCGAGCGCATGGGCCGCTCAGCGAGCGATATCCTCGAATTTGAGGACCGCAGCGAGAGCTATCTGGCGGATGACGCGATACCGGCAACGATGATCGATCTGCTCAAGGTGTTGGCAATCGACTTCACGCCCGAAACGCTCGCCGCGGCGGACACGATCAATGCGTGGATCGAGGCGCAAGACGATCTGCCCGCAGGCGCTGCGTGCGAACGGATGGTGGGCTTTTGCGAGTTCGAGGTGCGGGGCACAAAGGTCAGATCGATAGCGCAGCCCTACCGCTTCTACCTGTTGAAGCGAGCGCAGGACGAATTGGCCGCCATGGGTGATGAGGACCGAGCCGAGGTCACGACGATGCTCGAGGCGGCGGATATGCTGCGAGTGATGGACGCGAGGTTGACCCGGGAAATGGGCTTCAAAGACAATCGCGAAATCTGGCTGTAGGCTCCCCTCCTCTCAGGCGATTCTTACAAAGGGGCAACTCGCATGAAATTCGGCATCTCGCGCGCAACGACACTTCTTACAGGGGCGCTGCTAGTCGCCTGCATCCCCGCCGCTGAAGCGCCCGAGGCTGAGCCAACCACTGGAACCGCTAGCGCCGAGAGCTTTGTCGCCGCCGACTTCGCTGTACCCACGCTAGTGGAGGCCGAGGGGTTCAAGATCGTCCCGCTCGGCCCCGACTTGGCCCGCATCGATTACGAGGCCTACATGTCCTCGATCGAGCATCTGCAGGAAACCTTCACCCGCTCGACCGGCTGGCCCAATGCCGACCTCACCGATGAAGACGCGATTCTGGACATGGAGACAGAGGCCGCCCGCTTCGAGGCGCGCACCTCGTTTGCCTATGCAGTGCTGACCCCCGATGGTACGCGTGAGCGCGGCTGCATCTATGTCTATCCCAGCCCCGTTGAAGGCTATGACGCGATGGTGCGCCTGTGGGTGACCAAGGCTGAATTCGACGCAGGCTTCGACGAGGAGCTTTACGCGTGGACGCAAGACTGGGTGGCGCGCGAATGGCCGTTTGAAAGCGTCGCCTATCCCGGCCGCGCAATCGCGTGGGAGGAATGGGACGCGCTCACCGCACCAGCTGAGAAAAGTTGATCGGCGCGCCTTACGCCCTGCTCAGTCCTCGATCACCCGGACGCCCAGTTCTGGGTTCGCACGATAGTGATCGAGCCGCGTTTCAAGCGAACCCACATGAAGCTCGAGCCGGTGGCCGTCAGGGTCGAGAAAGTAAATTGAGGAACCTTCGCTTTTGTTGGACTTCCACAGGGGGCAGCGCGCCTCGACCGCCCGGCTGAGCGCGCCAAAGTCCTCTGGCGCAACGCTGAACGCGATATGGCTGTCATCGCGACGCGGCGAACGCGAGGCCTCAGCGGAAAGCTCCAGACACAGCCATAGGTTGCCCGCTCCCAGATAGGCGCTACGCGGGCCCCGTGAGCGCAATTCGCACCCCAGACAATCGCGGTAGAAGGCTACCGATTGATCGAGGTCTGCAACACACAAGGTGAGGTGGTTCAATCCCGTTATGGCAGGTCTTCGCGCGCGGCCCGTCATACACCGAGCCTACCGAGGAAGGATCGCTCATTCCTCATAAACAAAGATAACCTGATCAGCGTCGCTCACCCAGACCCAGGGTTGGAAATAGCCGCGCTCACGCTCGCCGCGTTTGTTGCGCACTGGACCGCGCAGGCCGAAGCTGGCGTCGATCCATTGCAGGTGCACCTTGCCTTCCACCAGGATACGGCGGCCCGATAGGCTGCGCATCATCGTGAACATGTTTACATCCGAAAGACCGCGCCCACGGCACCCCTTCACCTGGATCGCATTGGCAGTAATCGCTCCCCCGCCGCACAGCCGCGCGCGCTTAAGCAAAGCTTGCAGCACATCCTCGGAAAAGGCGATGGTGAGCGTGCCGAACTCAGCGTAATCCTGGCGTGAGTTGATGAAATAGAGCTTGTTAAGATTGCCGAACAGGCTCTGCCCGCCGCTGCGAACATCGAGCAGGAACCGCCCTTGCCCTGCGCCCTCAGCGCCGACGGAGTAGGCAAGCTCCACCGCTTGGCTGGGCGTGAGGCACTCTTGCTCGCATTCGGGCAAGGTCATCCGCGCATTGGAGAGCGAGGTATCGGCGGCCTGCAGGCTGATGAGGCGCTGCTCGATGGGCACGTCTACGTCAGGCGCGCGCGGTTTTGCGTGAACCGCCGTTCCCGCAAAGAGCATTAGCAAAGCTAGGCCGGCACGCCACACAAGCATTCTCATTCTGATATCGTGCCCATAGACATTGTGAAGCGCACTCTCACAAGCATCCATGAACCAGCGATGAGCGTGCACCGATATTCCGGCAATGAGCCGTGGGCACTATGGCTGCGCACTGTCGCAGGCTCAGCTCAACTCCTGTGCGGTTCTACTCTATGCTCACCCCTGATCCACCTCACGGTCCCTGAGGAGGCGCGCATCACCACGCTCTCGGTCGTCATGATCGTAGCGCCAGTGGACTTCTTGCGCTTCTTCACCCCGTCGAGCAGCGAACCTGATGTAACGCCGGTCGCGGCGAAGATGCAGTCGCCCTTGGCGAGCTCTTCAAGCGTGTAGATCTTGTCGAGGTCCTCAATGCCCCATTTGCGCGCACGGGCCTTTTCATCCTCGTTGCGGAAGACAAGGCGACCGTTGAATTGGCCACCCACACACCGCAGAGCAGCCGCCGCCAGCACGCCTTCAGGCGCGCCGCCCTGGCCCATATAGATGTCGATACCGGTGTCCTGATCGGTCACCGCGATCACGCCCGCGACATCGCCATCGCCGATGAGATGAATGCCGCAGCCAATCGCACGCAGCTCTGCGATGAGATCAGCGTGACGCGGGCGATCGAGGACGCAGACATTGATGTCAGACGGCTCACGCCCCTTGGCCTCGGCAACCGCCTTCACATTTTCCGTTGGCGATTTGGCGAGATCGATAACACCCGCCGGAAGGCCGGGGCCTACCGCAAGCTTGTCCATGTAGACATCGGGCGCGTTCAGCAGGTCGCCCTCTTCCGCCGCCGCCAGCACAGCGAGCGCGTTGGGGCCGGCCTTGGCGGTGATCGTCGTGCCTTCGAGCGGGTCGAGTGCAATGTCGATCTTGGGCGCGTCTTCGTTTCCTGGGCCCGTCCCACCGCCCACTTTTTCTCCGATGTAAAGCATGGGCGCTTCGTCACGCTCGCCCTCACCGATCACGACGGTGCCGTCCATATAGAGGTTGTCGAAGGCCTTACGCATCGCTTCGACCGCAGCGGCATCGGCGGCCTTTTCATCGCCCCGCCCGATCAATTGCGCAGCCGCGACAGCAGCCGCTTCGGTCACGCGCACCATCTCCAGCACCAGCACGCGGTCAATCGCGTTTTCGCTCGCCTGTTCCTTTACAGCCAGAACATCGGTAGGAGTGGCGGTGTTCATATGGATTTCATCCCTTGGATAGCATTGACCTTGATGCGAGGCGCTTAGTCGCAAGGAGCCAGTTTTGTCGAGCAATCCCGCCCCATTCCTGAGCAAAAGCGTTTTCGTGGCGCTGTTTACGACAGCCATCCTCACAGCTACTGTGGCGGCGCATGATGACGCTGTGGTGACGAGCCAGAGCGAGGATGCATCCAAATCGGATACGGCCAAGGAGCTGCAGAGCGCTCCTGAAGAAAGCGCGCAGGAAGAGGCTGTCGAACCCACACGCATCAATCTCGCGGTCACCGTGCCCAGTGGCGAAGTGAACGAAGCTCAGGCTCAGGAGTGCGTCGATGAAGCCGAAGCGGGTCAGATCAGCGGCGAAATCATAGTTTGCCGCCGCACCGGTTCGAACGGTGAGAACTCCTTGAGCGGCAGCCGCGCTGAAGCGCAAAAGCGCTACGCTCAGGAAACCGCGTTCCAAAACTCGCCGCGCACGCCCAATGTTTCAGGCCTGCCTGACAATGGCCGCGGTATCTCCGTTGGCGGGGTCCCGCCGCCTGCGCTCATCATCGATGTCGAAGCGCTGCCCGATGCACCCGCAGGATCGGACGCGGACCGGATCGCGCGCGGGCTGCCGCCGCTCGGAGAGGATGAAAATCTCACCGAAGAGGAAATCCGCAAGCGCCGCGAAAAGCTAGGGCTACCACCACCTGCATTTGAGAATGGGGGCAACTAACTCGGCAGGATTGGAAGCACCAGCGGAGGTGCAGTGAGGCTGGGCGAACCCTCCAGCAATCGAAGCGCCTTGGCAACGCTGCGCTCGGGGCCCTCATGCGTCACCATCGCAACAAGCACTTCGCCATCGGCATTGCCGCGTCCTTGCTGGATAAGGCTCTCAATCGACACATCCGCATCGCGCATGGCGGCGGTGATCTCAGCCAGCACACCGGGGCGATCATTGACGGTAAAGCGCAGATAAGTCCGCTCAAGCCGGTCGCCCGCTTCGTCAGGCTCAAGCGCGGCAAGCTGATCGACCGGCATCGAGAAGGGCGCGCCTACCTCGCCGCCATTTTCGAACACCCGCGCAATGTCGATGAGGTCGGCGACAACCGCGCTCGCTGTCGGGCCATCGCCCGCGCCCGCGCCCTGGAACAGCAGCCGGCCTGAGAAATTGCCTTCCGCCACCACGGCATTGGTCGGCCCGTCGACAGGCGCAAGCGGATGATCCTTGGCCACAAGGCACGGGCGCACGCGCTGGAGCAGTTTGCCCCCTTGCGTGTCAGCCTCCGCAATCAGGCGGATGACAAAGCCCAGCGCATCAGCCTGCGCGATATCAGCGGCGCGCACAGCAACAATGCCGGTGGTGCGCACGCTCGCAAAGTCGACCGCCGCGCCAAAGCCGATCGCCGCCAGGATCGAGAGCTTGTGCGCTGCATCGATCCCCTCAATGTCAAAGGTGGGGTCGGCTTCGGCGTAGCCCAGACGCTGCGCTTCGCCGAGGGTTTCTGCAAAGTCCGCGCCGGTCGCCTCCATCTCGGACAAGATGTAATTGCAGGTGCCGTTGAGGATGCCATAGACCTTGGTGAGCGCATTGGCGGACGTGCCTTCGCGAAGTCCCTTGACCACGGGAATGCCGCCCGCGACCGCCGCTTCAAACTTGAGCGGGACGCCCGCTACCTCAGCCTGTCTTGCCAGCGCCAGTCCGTGATGCGCGATCATCGCCTTGTTGGCAGTGACGAGGCCCTTGCCAGCTGACAAGCACGCGCGCGACAGCGCCAATGCCGGGCCGTCCGATCCGCCGACAAGTTCAAGCACAACGTCCACATCTGCACGCGCAGCGAGCGCGGTCATGTCGTCTTCCCAGTCGAACCGCTGGTGATTGACCCCGCGATCCTTGGATCGGTCACGCGCGCTCACGGCGGTGACTTCGATGGCTCGCCCTGCCCGCGCGGCGATGAGATCGCGATTGGTGTCGAGTAGGCGAATCACACCCGCACCCACAGTCCCCAGCCCGGCAATGGCGACGCGCAAGGGTGCAGGCGAGCCGGAAGGCGAAGACGGATCGGGCATAGAGGCTTGGTCCTTAAATCAGGCCGGTAAGCAAGGGCGTTTTGCCAACCAAGCGCTTAGCCACGCTTGCTCACCGGTCAAGCGCTCACCGCAACGGAAACGAGAACCGAGCGCGCTGGGCACGCTTACGCGGTCAGGTGGGAGGGGCGGTTGTGATAGCACGGGAACAGGGCCCAAGCTCGTTTACCACAAATGCATAATCGCTCGCTGCCAGTCGCCGGGCTGCCGGATCGCGGGCCAGATTGGCAGAGCTGGGCAGACGCTCTGGTAGCGCGCAGGCGAGGCGATACCAGCGCAACGTCTCAGGCTCCGGTGCGCGCGCCGCCGAATCGATGATCTCACCCCATGAGGCGCCCCACACAGCGCGCTGGCCAGGGCGGCGCAGCACAGTCAGCGACACGGGCGAGCCACCTTGCGTCTTGAGAAAAATCTGCGTCTCCGATTCTCCCGCAAGCGTACCAGGCACTGCGAGCGCGTCCGAGATGCCGGTGATGAGCGGCGGCTGATCGGGCGCGACCAGCTGTGTCAGGATCGGGCGCACGCGCGCCTCGAATGCGGGCGAATAAGCAAACTGAGCGGCAATCTGCAGGCGCGTTGCCCCTTGCGCATCGCGGCCCGCACCATTGGCAAACAGCAGCATCTCGCGCTTCTTAAGCTTTGGAGCCTTGCCCTTGGCATCGAGCGGCACGTCGACGAGGTAGACAAGCGATTCGCCGAGCGCGCTGCGCCCCGAAATCAGCGCCAGCGTATCCGCTTCGATGTAAAGTCTGGCAAAACCGGGGGCGAGCCCGGGTGCGCGTTCGGGCTTCAACTGGGTCTGGCGGCGAATCTGTGCGTACACCACAAGCTCGTTTTGCTCGCTGAGCGTCACCAGATCGACATAGGTTGCACGCGCAGCAAGGCCTTCAGGCGATTCATCGGACCCGGCTGATGCGCCGGTTGACGCATTTTGCGCCGCAACGGGCATAGGCGCCGTAATGCCCCCTAATGCCATCAGCATCGACGCCGCCAGAGCCATGATTTTGCAGGTAAATATTTCGTTAACGCGATTCATTCGAAGTGCACCTTGAGCCTAGCCATGTCGCTTTCATACAGCGCCTTGCATTTCATAACGAGACATTTGAATCGCGCCTGAACCGATAAAAGCGTTTGATTGACTAGGTGTTGGCCGCTAGAGCCCGAGTGGTTCACAGCGGTCTTGGGGACATGACTGGTGTGGGCATTTGCCGACCGGCGCAACAAAAGCGTTCAGGCGGGTTCCCGGACGAGGTGCGGTCTTGCGCGAAGACGCTCGCAGCGTGCGGTTGGGAGGACCAAAGGTTAGGGATCTGCGCCCTCGGTATCCAATCGCCGAGCCGTAGAAGGTATGCCGGTTTGCTCCGGCGCATGAATGGAGAGAAATCAACCGCATGTCATACGTTGATCAGGGAATGACAGGGAGCAAGTTGACCTCCCTCATAATTTCGGTCGGCCTCGTGGCAGGGATCCTTCTTGCGATGGTCGTTGGTCTTGCGATTAATACCGTCAAAAAAGAACTCGAGCGCGTCACGACTGTGAATATCGAGGATGAGCCGCCGCCGCCCGAGGAGGAACCAGAACCTCCGCCGGAGCAGCCGCAGGAAGTGGCTCCGCCGCCACCTGTCGCGCCGCCGCCTCCGATCAGCATTGCGCCTGCGCCGCCGCCGATTGTTACCACTCCTACGATCCCGCCACCTGCGCCGCCCGCGCTGGTCATTCCGCCGCCCGCTCCGGTGGCTCCACCGGCTCCGCCGCCGCCGCCTTCCCAGGCGCGCAATGCGACGACCAAGGGACAAAACCGTTGGGCTCGCCGGATTCAGGAAAACTATCCTTCGCGCGCTTTGCGAGAGGAAGTTGAAGGTAATGTTGGCGTCGCTGTCACCGTGGGTGCAAACGGCCGGGTCAGCGGTTGCCGTGTGACACGCCCAAGCGGATCGTCCGTTCTTGACGATGCGGCGTGCAAAGGCATGACCCGCTATGCACGGTTTAATCCAGCACTGGACGATGCAGGCAATCCGACGACGGGTTCCTACGCGACGGTGATCACCTATCGACTAAACTAAGAGAATTTCGGTCCAAGCTCAGCCGATAATAGTTTGGATCAGGGGACATTTTTAAAAGGACTTATTCGCCATGCTCACTACTCTCATCGCCGCCGCTGACGTTGCGCCGGAAAACAAGTTCGGCTTTATCCAGGCTATGGAAGAAGGCGGCCCGGTTGCTTGGACCATCCTTGCCATCATGATCATCATGAGCGTTGGATCGTTCTACATCCTGTTCTCCAAGCTGTTCGAGCAAAACAAGGTGATGGGCCAATACCGCAAGAGCAGGGCCGCATTCTGGCGCGCTGCCGGTCTTAAGGATGGCGCTCTCAAGTTTGAAAAGAACTCGGCCTGGCGCCAGCTGGCTGATGACGCCGTCAAAGCGCGCGACGATCACGCCAAGATGCACGGTGCGGGTTCGGAAGCGTCCTATGTGGAAGACAACCTTGCTCACAGTCAGGAAACAATCAACGCAGCGCTTGCCGGCGGTCTGCCGTTCCTCGCATCGGTGGGCGCGACCGCTCCGTTCATCGGCCTGCTCGGCACCGTGATCGGCATTTACCGCGCACTGATCAAGATCGGCATCGAAGGGTCTGCTTCGATCGATAAGGTTGCCGGTCCCGTGGGTGAAGCGCTGATCATGACCGCGATCGGTCTGATCGTTGCTGTGCCTGCCGTGCTTGCCTTTAACTGGCTGCAGTCGCGCAACCGTCGCATCGCTGCGATGATGACCGACTTCTGCAACGACATCCTTGCTTACATCGGCTCGGACGGCACGGTGAAGCCCGCCATCACCGCTGCTCCGGCTGCCAAGCCCAAGGGCGCTGCTGCTCCCAAGCCGGCTGCCAAGCCCGCGACCAGATAAGCAATTGAGAGAATCAAGGGCGACCTGCCTCACGCGGGTCGCCTCTTTTTCCTCGCCGACACATTCCACCTTTGCCAGAATAGGACGTATCAATGGCAATTTCGATGAGCGGTTCGGGCGAAACCCCGATGTCGGACATCAACACGACGCCTCTGGTGGACGTGATGCTCGTTCTTCTGATCATCTTCCTCATCGCGGTTCCGGTTGCAATCCAGACGGTTGAGCAGCTGGAAATTCCGGTCATTGAGATGGAAGAATCCAAGAACAAGGTAGAGAACCTGCAGCTCACCGTGATGACTACAGACGCAAACGGCCTCACTCCGGGTGTCATCCGGTCGGAATACTCGGGCGCGACACGGAGCGGTGAATGCCGGATCTACTTTAACAACATCACGCCCGTTACGTCTGGAGAACTTCAAGACTTGGCTTTCAAGCGTCTCGACGCGATCGTGAAAGCTTACCCGGGCGGCGCTGAAGCGATTATCAACGATCCCGAAGCGATCCCGCAGGTCCATATCCGCGCCGACAAGGAAGTGCCTTGGAAGTGCGTGGCCGGGACGATCTACAATGTTCAGGCAGCGGGCTATCCGATCGTCGGCTTCATCTCGAACCCGATCGACCCCAACGGCTAACGCGGCGTGCGGAGGCTTAAAGCGCCGCTCGTTGAACCAAGGACTTAAGGAGAACTCACATGGGTATGTCAGGAGGCAAGCTAGACGGCGAGCCGATGCTCGACATGAACATGACGCCGCTGATCGACGTTTTGCTGGTGCTGCTGATCATGTTCATCATCACTATCCCGATCGCGACGCACTCGATTGATATTGACCTGCCGTCGGACAACTCGTCTTCGCCGCCGCCAGATATCGACCCGATCAAAAACAAGCTGGTTATAACGCCTGACGATCAGCTGCTATGGAACGCTGAGCCGATTACGCCGGGTCAGCTGGCGTCCAACCTTCAGGAATCGACCACGATGGCGGTTGAGCCGGAATTGCAGTTCGAACCGGACGCACTCGCTAGCTACGATCGCTCGGCCACGGTCCTGCAGATCATCAAGCGCAGCGGCGTCACCAAATTCGGCTTTGTCGGCAACGAAAAATACCGCGTGTTCGGCAAGGAAGGCGGCTAAGACTTTCCGAGCCCAAGGCTCGCCTTCAGTCAAACGCTGGATCAAAAAGAGGTGCTGCGGGTAGACTGCGGCGCCTTCTTTGTTGCCTGGTGCCAGAACAGCTGGCGACTTCGGTTGCAATCCGCACACCCGTACGCGTTAGGCAACTTATTGATTTGTGTGTATTCTTGATGCTCCCGATACGCTCCAATCCAAGGAGATCGATTATGGCTGCACACACAAGGCCGCTGAAAAGGCCACTGCGCCGTTTCAGCGACACGCCCCGCCCGCGCTTGCAGGCACGCCCTGCGCCGATGGGCGCTATGAACGTCACGCCCTTCATCGATGTGCTGCTGGTCCTGCTGATCATGATCATCATGGCCGTACCGATCAAAGTCCATGAGACGCGGGTTGACCTGCCCACCACGCCCTGCGCCGCTTGCGCAATCGGTGCAAGCAATGCGGTCGTCATAGACGCCTCTGATCAGCTGTTCTGGAACGGCACGCCTGTCACGCCAGCCCAGCTTCGCATCCAGATCGAACGCGCCACTGCCGCTTCACCCGAGCCGACATTGCGCTTTGAGCCCGACGCGCTCACCAGCTATGATCGCGCGGCCAAGACGATCGCGCTGATCAAAGAGGCGGGCGCAACCAGGTTCGCCTTTGTCGGCAATGGACGGCATAAGGATTTTGAATAGCGAGGAAGGCCCAGAACCCTTGAGCCAACGACGTTCGATACTTGTGGTTGCAGCCATCACTGCCGGACTAGGCTGTGCCACAGCGCTCACACAACCGCCTTCAACCATCAGGGGGATTGAACTACCGTCCTGCGATCACGCGCCGCTAGAACAGATCAACCTCCCACTGCATTCAATCGAGATAAGCGATGACGGCAAGGTCACGCTTGATGGTGAAGTCATCGCATCAAGCGATTTGCGGAAAACCTTCCGGCGGCTCAGATCAGATCAGAGAATGGTCGGTCTAACCTTCGCCCCTGAAGTGCCCTATTCAACCTTAGTGGAAGTGATGCATGTGTTTGACCGAAGCGGTTTCCCAGCCTGGAGAGCATGTTTTGGTGATCTATACCCTCATGCAAGAGACGAACTGGATCATCGTTGAGCCTTGCTGACTTCGCCTTAATCGCCTTCCAGGGGCAGATCGATCCGCATCGCCTCGCCCACCAGACCCTCGGCTTCGATGAGCAGTTCATCGTCGACCGCGCCCTGTGGCACCGCTTCGCGCCCGATCATTGTCATCACTGGCACAGCCAAAGGCGAGACGCGGTCGAGCTCGACATGGACCATTTCTCGCTCTGATCGCTCAAGCAGATCGGCCAAGCGCCCCACATCGGTCATCCGAGCGCGCGCATCGGCCCAGGCGGCTTCCAGGAGAATGTGATTAGGCTCGTACTTCTTGAGCACGTCGTAAATGAGATCGGTTGAGAAGGTCACCTGCTTTCCCGTCTTGCGCTTGCCCGGATGCTGGCGTTCGACAAGCCCGCTGATCACGGCGACTTCGCGAAAGGCGCGGCGCAGCAAGTGGCTCTCGGTCACCCAGTCAACAAATTCATGCGTCAGGATATCGGGCGAGAGCAGCGGCACCGGATCGCGCACCGGCTTCAGCCCCCACACTGCCAGCGTGTAATCATTGGCGACAAAGCCCGCAGGCATCAGCCCGCGCTCCTCCATCCGCCGCGTGATGAGCATGCCGAGGCTCTGGTTCGCGTTCCAGCCTTCAAAGGTGTAATAGGCGGTGTAATGCTTGCCGCCATGAGGGAAGCTTTCGACCAGCAATTCGCCGGGAGCGGGCAGGCGGCTGCGATAATCCTGCACCTCAAGCCATTCGCGCACATCATCGGGAAAGCGGCCCCAGCCCGCACGATCATCGAGCATCGCCTGCACACGGCCCGCCAGATGCGTCGTGAGAGGCAGGCGCAGGCCGCCATAGCTGGGGATCGTGGCGGATTTCTTGGCCGCGCGCACGATAACGTCCATGTCCTTAACGTTTTCAACCTCAAGGCTGAGCCCAGCGAAAAAGAAGGTGTCTCCGGCCGACAATTGCGCGGCAAAGCGTTCCTCAACCTTGCCCAATTGCCGCCCGTTCTTGAAGCGCACCATAAGCATTTCAGAATCGACGATGATGCCTGCATTCATGCGGTGGCGCTGAACCTGATTGGGATGCGCGAGGCGCCACACTGCGTCCTTGCCGCGAATAATGCGCTTGAACTTGTCGTAAGCGCGAAGGGCATAGCCGCCGTTTTCGACAAAGCCGAGCACACGCTCGAAAGCTGCCTTGTCGAGCCACGCATAGGCAAGGCTTGAGCGGATTTCAGCGAGCAGATCGTCTTCGTGAAACGGCGCAGCGCAGGCGCAGGCCATGATGTGCTGGGCAAGAACGTCGAGACCGCCTTCGCGGAAATCCTCGCCATCCCTCTGCCCTTCGTCAACCGCATCCTTCGCCGCCATGGCTTCGAGAAATTCGAACCGGTTGCCGGGCACGAGGACCGCTCGGCTTGCGGTGTCGAGCCGGTGGCCGGCGCGCCCGATCCGCTGGAGCAGACGCGAGGAACCCTTGGGCGCCCCCATCTGCACCACCAGATCGATATCGCCCCAATCGACGCCTAAATCGAGGCTCGCCGTGCAGACCAGCGCGCGCAATTCGCCAGCGGCCATCGCGTCCTCGACCTTGCGCCGCGCTTCCTTGGAAAGGCTGCCGTGGTGGACGCCAATGGGCAGGTTATCATCGTTGATATCCCACAGGCACTGAAAGATGAACTCAGCCAAAAAGCGCGTGTTGGTGAAGATCAGCGTGGTGCAATTGTCCTTTATCGCGGCATAAAGCTGATCAACCGCCCAGCGACCAGCATGGCCGCCCCAGGGCACGCGCTCTTCGATCGGCAACAGGATATCAAGCTCAGCCTGCGCGCCCTGCTCCCCCAGAACCAGATCAGCGGCATGGATTTCGCCGGTATCGTCAACGGGTTGGGGCGCGAGCCATTCCTGAAAACTGAGCGGGTTTGCCAACGTCGCCGACAGCGCGACGCGCTGCATATCAGGCGCCAGCGTCTGCAACCGCGCCAAGGCCAGCGCCAACAGGTCGCCGCGCTTGCCGGTCGCAAAGGCGTGGACCTCATCGATCACAACTCGCTTCAATGTGCGGAAAAGCTCGAGGCTCTCGGGATAGGACAGCAGAAGCGAGAGGCTCTCAGGCGTCGTCAGCAGAACGTGCGGCGGCTTTTCACGCTGGCGTTTCTTCCTGTCGGAAGAGGTATCGCCAGAGCGAGTCTCGACCCGGATCGGCAGGCCGATCTCCTCGATCGGAGTGAGCAGGTTGCGCTTCACATCATGCGCCAGAGCTTTCAGGGGCGAGACGTAGAGCGTATGAAGCCCGTCTTCGGGCAACGCTCCATTCGAAGACGCAAAATCGCACAGGGTTGGTAGGAACCCCGCCAACGTCTTTCCCGCCCCTGTATCGGCGACAAGCAGAGCATTGCGGCACTCGCGCGCCTTGCGCAGCATCTCCAATTGGTGACGACGGATGCGCCAACCACGCGCGTCAAACCACGCCTGGATTTCAGGGGGAACCGCGTCGGCGTCAGGCTTGGAAGGGGGCGCGCTCACGCCGGGTCAGATGGCGCTTTGTCTGCTGCTCGGCAAGAGACGATCAAGCGCTCGCTAATCAGCTCACTCCCTCTTCCACGACCCAACGCGCTTCGGCTTCTGCATCGCTCATGGGTTCATCAGAGGTCACGGGTTCATTAGGCGCAGAAGGCTCGCTTGCCGCCAGCTCCTCATGCGTGGTGCCCAAAAGCGCGGCGAGCTGGTCCTGCTCTTCAGACGAAAGCTCAGAGAAGGTGCGGCCTTTGGGGTATTTCTCCGCCAACGCGCCGATATCGCCCATCATAGTCGGCATCGATTCCATCATGGCTGGCATCATCTCGTTCATTGCCGACATGACTTGCGGATCAGCGAAGATGAGGAAGCTCTCAGCTGCATATTTGCTGCCCACCCGAGTTGCGAAATAGGCGTCGAGATCGGCCAGTTCGTCTTGAGTAAAGCGCACAGCGTAAGCGCGCGCGAGGCCGGCGCGGTAGCTCGGCTCGATCTTGGCCATGATGCCGCTCACCATCTCGATCGTGACCCGGCCAATCTCGGCGTTGCGCTCAGCTGCGTTAGGGTCAAGCAGCGCAACCGCTTCGGTCAGCTTTGCCTCGTCGACGTCGGTCAAGGTGCTGGGCGGCAGGCCGGTCAGCTCCATGAGCGCAATCGCGGGCGTTCCCACAATATTGCCCATGATGCCGTCCATCATCGGCGCCAGCGTCTCGTCCATCATCTTGCCGTAGGTGCCTTCCGGAAACAGCTTCATCACAACCGATTGCGCCGCGGGCACACGTGATTCCTGTTCGGGCGTCAACGGATCAGCTTTGCCAAACATCTCTCCAAACATGCCGCTTAAAGCATCGAGCTCCTGCTGGACCTCTGCATCGCTAGGCGCAACGCTGGGCGCGGTCTCATCCTGCGCGCTGAGCGGGGCGGCGAGCGTCAGCACAAGGGCCGATCCGGCAGCGGCGAAAAAGCGTTTCATCAGGCAATTCCTCTCTGGTGCATTCGCATAATGGGCAAGCGCGCGGTCAAGCTCAAGCTCAACCTCAGGCGCAATAGGCGAGGAGCAAGAGGAAACCGACAATGTACCAGCCCAAATATTTGGTCACCGCGAACCGCTCGTTGAACGCCTCGAACTCTTCTTTGAGGGTTGGCAGTTCGATTGGCTCTGAAGGGTCTCGATAATCGTAGCTGCCACGCGATGAAGGGGCAAAAATCATGTCTGCGCCATATTCGACATCGGGTTTATAGCCGCCGGCGTGCTCCCATTCTTCGGCTGGTTCTGGCTCTGGCTCTGGCTCTGGCTCTGGCTCTGGCTCTGGCTCTGGCGGAAGTGCCGACTCCGTATTGGCAGGGTCAAGAGCGGAAGGCAGCAGAGGGGATGGTCGTGGCGGTGGTGGAGGCGGCGGTGGTGGAGGCGGGCTGGACGCAGGCTCAGTCGCCGCCCCTCGCCGCTCCGCCTCGCGTCGCAACTCAGCTGCCAGAAACAGCGCTTTCTCGCGGGCCTCGGTCAGCTCGGCAAAGGCCGAGATCCGCATGTTCTCAGCATCCAGTTCGTACCGGCGGCGCGCATAGGCCGCGTGGATAGCCTCGCGATCTGTCGTTTCTCCAAGGCCAAGCGCAGACCATGGCCAGCTTTCGGAGCCGGGTTGCGAGGCAGCGTTAATGGCCCACGCTTTCCCCGCGCTCGAGCCCGGATAGTTCAAGCTGGCCATCAATTTGCGCGATCAGGCGCTCAAGGCCTTCCTCGCTATCGCTCTCCGCACGCGCTACCAGAACGTCCTGCGTGTTCGAGGCGCGCAGCAGCCACCAGCCATCCGCAGTGCTCACGCGCACGCCATCGGTTGTGTTGACCTCTTCGACATCGGTGCCCGGATCGCTCGTGAGGCGCTCTTTGATCTCCGCCATAGCGGCAAACTTGCGCTCCTCATCGACCTGGAAGCGCATTTCAGGCGTGTTGAGCATCAGCGGGATCGCGGATTTGAGCTCGGTCACCGATTTGCCGAGTCGCGCCGAGGCAGCGAGCAGACGCACTCCGGCATAGAGCGCATCGTCAAAACCGTAATATGTATCAGCGAAAAAGACGTGTCCGCTCATCTCACCAGCCAGAGGCGAGCCTGTTTCCTTCATTTTGGACTTAATCAGCGAGTGGCCCGTCTTCCACATGAGCGGCTCACCCCCGAGCTTGTCGACATGGTCAAACAGCGCGCGGCTGGCTTTCACATCCGCGATAATCGTGGAGTTTGGGCGGGTCTTGAGCAGGTCCTCGGCATAGATCATCAGCAACTGATCACCCCAGATGACCCGGCCTTCACCGTCGATGGCTCCGATCCGGTCGCCATCCCCGTCAAAAGCCACTCCAAAATCGAGCTTCTTCTCAGCGACGAGCGCGCGAAGATCGACCAAGTTGGCTTCGACCGTTGGATCAGGATGGTGGTTTGGAAAATGTCCGTCTACTTCAGTGAACAGGAGATGATGCTCGCCCGGCAGCTTGGCCGCGAGGGCCTCGAGGGCGGGTCCAGCCGCGCCGTTCCCGGCATCCCAACCGACCTTGAGATCGGCGAGCGCGCCGGCGTCCACTCCAGCGAGACCCTGGAGCATGCGCTCGACATACTCGCCAAGGATATCGCGCGTTTCGACGGTGCCGACCCCGTCGGTCCACTCCCCGGCAGCAGCCAGCTGGCCCAGCGTCTGAATGTCGAGACCGAAGAAGGGTCGGCCTTCAAATACCATCTTGAAGCCATTGTAATCGGGGGGATTGTGGCTGCCAGTTATCTGAATGCCGCCATCAATCTCTTCGGCTGACGCTTCGGCGTAATAGAGCATCGGCGTTGCCCCCATGCCAATGCGCACCACATTGCAGCCCGCAGCATTCAGCCCTTCAACAAGCGCGTGTTCCAGCATGGGTGAGCTAATCCGCCCGTCATAGCCAACAGCGACGGTTCTCGTGCCCGTCTGAGCAAGCTCACCGCCAGACCGGCGTAGCATCGAACCAAAAGTGCGGCCAATGGCGCGCGCGTCATCCGCTCCCAGCGTTTTGCCGATAACGCCGCGAATATCGTATTCGCGCAGGATTGTCGGGTCGAAGGTGTGACTCATGGTTGTGTTCCCGTAAAGGGTTGGAGGAGGAAGGACACGCCCCGCTGTCGCAATACGCCGCCCTGCAGACTGAAAGCTGGAATCGCGATGGACCGATTATGTATCAATTGCGCGATGGCCGCATATTGCTGAGGGCTCTCAGGATTCATCCTCATCTGTATTACCGCGCAAGGGCGCACCGGGGTCGGGCAATTCGCTGAGCAACAGATCGCGCGCGTCGTTTGCTTCGTGGACAGCCGTAGTGCTGCCCCCACGATCAGGGTGCACCATAGCCACCAGCCGTTTGTGCGCGGCCAGAATTTCGTCACGACTGGCGCCTTGCTCAACGCCGAGCAGTTTTCGCGCCTTGAACAAGCCTTGGGAGCGTGTGGGCGCGGGTTTGAGCATTTGCCAGGGCCATTGGCCGATCGCCAAGCGAAACAGGATGCTGACTGCGGCGAGGATCAGAGCAATTTTCAACATGTCAGGCCATCTCCAATGCATCAGGCGAGCGCACGAATTCCGGTAATCCTAGCGCATGGATAAGCGCGCGCAATTCCTGCCGGGCCACCAGATGACTGGTTCCCAGCTCCCCCAGATGCCCCTTGTCGAGCAGCGTCAGCCCTGAGGGGAAAAGCTCGCGATAGATGACGCGCTCGGACAGGCCCTTGACCGCGCGAAAGCCGACCCGCTGGGCCATGTCTTTCAAGGCTTTCTCAAGGCGCGACTGGTTGCGCGCTTCGACAAAGCCGGTGCGGTTGCGCACCACGACCCAGGTCATTTCCGGGCGGCGCTCTTCCAACGTCTGTCGGCTACGCTTCATCCGCGCTTCCCATACGAGTTCAGCAAAGAAAGACAGCTTCTTCACCTTGAACGTCTCCCCATCGACTTGGCCGATGAGGTCGAAATCGACAAAGCTGTCGTTCAAAGGCGTAACCAGCGTATCCGCATTCTCCACCGCCGCGCGTGCAAAAGGATCATCGCGTCCCGGATTGTCGATGATCAGAAAGTCACAATCGCGCTCAAGCCGGCCAATCACCTTCAAAAGCTTTTCAATCGTCTTGCCCTTGAACACTTCAGCGGCAGGCGTGGGCAGATCAATCGAGCGCTTGGTCATCGTCTCCACCCGGTTTTCAAGGTAGCGAAATGTCGTCTTCTGGCGCGGGTCAAGGTCGAGCATGGTTACCCGCGCGCCCAGATAAGCGAGCGCCACCGCCACGTGCACCGCCGTGGTCGACTTGCCTGTCCCGCCCTTTTCATTGGCAAAGACGATGCGGTGAGCCTGGCTCTTAGTCATGAATAGGCGTCCTTTTTTGCCGGAATCGATAGGGCCACAGGCGCTGCGCAGCTTGTGAGAGGTGATGAGCATTGTCTAGGGTCGGGCAGGGTTAATCGTAAAGAGGTGAGGCCAGTGCAAACCACAAGCACGCTCGATGAACTGCGCCAGCGGATTGCGAAATTGCGCGATGGGGGGGAGACGATCGGGCTGGTCCCAACGATGGGGGCGCTGCATGAAGGGCACCTCACTCTTGTGCGCCGCGCGCGGGAGGCCTGCGATCACGTGGTGGCCTCGATCTTTGTGAACCCTACGCAATTTGGCCCGAACGAAGACCTCGACGCCTATCCCCGCCAGCTCGAAGCGGATGCGGAAATGCTGGAGGGCGAAGGCTGCGCGCTGCTCTGGGCGCCCGATGTGGACGCGATGTATCCGCAAGGCTTTGCCAGCTCGATCCGCGTTTCAGGGGTGAGCGAAGGACTCTGCGGCGCAGATCGGCCGGGGCACTTCGATGGAGTTGCCACCGTCGTTGCCAAGCTGTTCAACCAGGTTCAGCCCGACATGGCCTTTTTTGGTGAGAAGGATTTCCAGCAATTGGCGGTTATCCGTACGATGGCGCGCGACCTCGATCTTACCCGCCCCCATGTCCACCAGATAATCGGCGTGCCGACCGTGCGCGAGCCCGATGGCTTGGCGATGTCGAGCCGCAACCGCTATCTTTCCGCATCAGACCGCACCGCCGCAGCGACCCTGCCCAAGGCGATGAAAGAGGCGATCGCTGCGATCGAAGCGGGAGCTGTGGTGGGAGATACGCTCGGAACCCTCAAACAAACGCTGGTGGCGCACGGCTTTGCCAGCGTTGATTATGCGGTTCTCGCTGACGCCAAGTCGCTGAGCCCAATCACGGCGCTTTCCGGCTCGCCTGCGCGGTTGCTGGTGGCCGCGCGCATTGGCGACACCCGCCTGATTGACAATATGGCGGTCGGCTAGAGCAGATTCCCGATTGACGCTGCGGGGCCTGTGGTGGCAATAGCGCGGCCTCGTAAGAGCGGGCGGGTATAGCATAGTGGTAATGCACCAGCCTTCCAAGCTGTGTAGAGGGGTTCGATTCCCCTTACCCGCTCCAGTTTTTTCAGCGCCTATCGAGTAATCGGCCAAGAGGGGTTAGATTGACCTCGCTTCCCTCTGCGAGTCGCCCTTATCCGCTCCACGCTTCCTCGCTCTTGAGACCACTGAGAATCCGCCACACAAAGCGTCCTAACTTGGTGCAGGGATAGCAAATCTACAGTTGCATTGTGCGATGCAGCGTCTAGCAGCACCCGCATGCGTAACCTGACCCATCTCGAGCGGCTTGAGGCTGAGAGCATTCACATTTTCCGCGAAGTCGTGGCCGACGCCGAGAACCCGGTCATGCTCTATTCGGTCGGCAAAGACAGCTCGGTCATGCTGCATCTGGCGCGCAAGGCCTTCTATCCTGCGCCGCCCCCTTTCCCGATGCTGCACGTGGCGAGCGGGTGGGACTTTCAGGCGCTCCTCGATCACCGCGACAAGACGGTGAAGGAATACGGGCTGGAGCTTATCGTTGCGCAGAATGAGGACGCCGAAGAGCAGGGTATCAACCCCTTCGACACCGGCAGCGCGCTCTACAGTCAGGCGCAGCTCACCGATCCGCTCAAACAGGCGCTCACCAAGCATGGTTTTGATGCGGCTTTTGGCGGGGGTCGGCGCGATGAGGAGAAGGCGCGCGCGAAGGAACGTGTCTTCAGCTTCCGCACTGCCGCGCATCGCTGGGACCCCAAGAACCAGCGGCCCGAATTGTGGAACCTCTACAACGCCAAGAAGAACAAGGATGAGAGCATCCGCGTCTTCCCGATCTCGAATTGGACCGAGCTTGATATCTGGCAATATATCGCGCTCGAAAAGATCGACATCGTCCCGCTTTACCTGTCCTCGCCGCGCCCAACGGTGGAGCGCGATGGGCTCTTGCTGGTGGTCGACGATGATCGCTTCCGGCTTGAAGACGGCGAAGAGCCGGTCACGCGCAGTGTCCGCTTCCGCACATTGGGCTGCTATCCGCTGACCGGCGCGACGGAGAGCGACGCGACCGATATGAACCTCATCATCCAGGAAATGCTGCTCGCCACTGGCTCGGAACGGCAAGGCCGCGCGATCGACAAGGGGCAGTCAGCCAGCATGGAAGACAAGAAGCAGGAGGGGTATTTCTGATGAATGATCCGCACCCCTCTTTCCAGACCGACGCGCTGGTCGCCGAGGACATTGACGCCTATCTCGAGCAGCATCATCACAAGAGCCTGCTGCGCTTCATCACCTGCGGCAGCGTGGATGATGGCAAATCGACGCTGATCGGGCGGCTGCTTTACGATTCCAAGATGATCTTCGAAGATCAGTTAGCCGCGCTCGAAACAGACAGCGCCAAACACGGAACGCAAGGGGAGGAGATCGATTTTGCGCTGCTGGTCGATGGCCTCGCCGCTGAGCGCGAACAGGGCATCACGATCGACGTCGCCTATCGCTTTTTCACGACCGAAAAGCGTAAGTTTATTGTCGCCGATACGCCGGGCCATGAGCAGTATACTCGCAACATGGTCACTGGGGCCTCAACTGCCGATCTCGCGATTATTCTGACCGATGCGCGAAAAGGCGTGCTGCAGCAGACGCGGCGCCATTCCTACATCACGCATCTTCTGGGCATCAAGCATCTGGTGCTTGCAGTGAACAAGATGGATCTGGTCGACTACAACCAGGAAGTCTTTGAAAAGATTGTCGCGGAATACACCGCTTTTGCCGAGGAAGTGGGCATAAAAAGCTTCACCGCGATCCCAATTTCGGGTTTCAAGGGCGACAACATCACGGCATCGCCTAGCGCGAACATGCCCTGGTACGACGGCCCCTCACTGATCCATCACCTCGAGACAGTAGAGCTCGCCAACACCGCCGCGCAGGAACGTAGCTTCCGTATGCCCGTTCAATGGGTTAACCGGCCTGACCTCGATTTCCGGGGCTTCGCAGGACTGATCACTGACGGCACCATCGCGCCCGGCGATCCTGTCCGGATCGTACCAGCGGGCAAGACAAGTACGGTCAAAAGCATCGAGACCTTTGACGGGCCGCTTGACGAAGGCGTTGCCGGCCAATCGGTGACGATCACGCTTGAAGATGAGGTCGATTGCAGCCGCGGCGATGTGATCACGGCCGCAGGCGACCCGCCTGAAGCCTCCGACCAGTTTCAGGCGACCTTTGTGTGGATGGATGAGGCCGCGCTCAAACCGGGACGTGGCTATTGGCTAAAGCTCGGCAGCCAGATGGTCACCGCCACGGTGCAGACCCCGAAATACGAGATCGACGTCAACAGCCTTGAGCATCTCGCCGCCAAAACGCTTGAGCTCAATTCGATCGGTGTCGCCGAGTTCGCGACCGACAGGCCCATCACCTTTGAGCCCTATTCGACCAGTCGCCAGTTGGGCGGGTTCATCCTGATCGACAAGTTCACCAACGCCACCGTTGGCGCGGGCATGATCGATTACAGCCTGCGCCGCGCTCAGAACGTGCATTGGCAGGCCACCACGGTCACGCGCGAAGATCATGCGATGATGAAGAACCAGACGCCGCGCGTCCTGTGGTTCACGGGCCTTTCGGGCTCGGGCAAATCGACCATCGCCAATGAGGTTGAGCAGAAGCTGGCGCTGATGAACCGGCATACCTTCCTGCTTGATGGCGACAATGTGCGCATGGGGCTCAACAAGGATCTGGGCTTTACCGAGACCGACCGGATCGAGAACATCCGCCGCATTGGCGAGGTCGCCAAGCTGATGACCGATGCAGGACTTATTGTCCTCACCGCCTTTATCAGCCCTTTCCGCGCAGAACGGCAAATGGTGCGCGAGATGATGGAAGAAGGCGAATTTATCGAGGTCTTCGTCGACACCCCGCTCGATGTCGCAGAGGCGCGCGATGTGAAGGGGCTCTACAAGAAGGCGCGAGCTGGCGAGATCAAGAACTTCACCGGGATCGACAGCCCCTATGAACCGCCCCAGTCGCCCGAGATCACCGTCAACACCGTGACGATGACCCCGTCTGAAGCGGCGGATTACATCATCAGCCAGATCATGCCGCTGAAGTGAGATAGCTCAATATGACCGCAGACCTGACCGACGCTGAATTGGCGGCGCACCTTGCCCACGTGGCGGGCCAATTGCTTCTCACAGTGCGTGACAGTGAGGTCTTTGAGAATCCGGCCAACAAGAAAGCGCTGGGCAAGGCAGGCGATGCGACCGCGAACGAATTTCTGTGCCACGCTCTGCGGGTGGCGCGGCCCGATGATGGCTTGCTGTCGGAGGAGGAAAAGGATTCAACCGAGCGGCTAGCGAAGTCGCGCGTCTGGATTGTCGATCCGGTCGATGGCACGCGCGAATACGGCGAACAGCGTAGCGACTGGGCGGTGCATGTCGGCCTTGCCATTGATGGGGTCGCTCACACAGGCGCTGTGGCGCTGCCTGGGCTTGATGGGGGCACGGTGCTTCGGACCGATCAGATCGGCCCCTTGACCGATCCCCAGCAAAAGCTGCGCTTCCTCGTAAGCCGCACGCGCCCCGCAAAGGAAGCGGTTGCCGTGTGCGAAGGCATGGGCGGCGAGCTTGTTGGCATGGGCAGCGCTGGCGCTAAGGCGATGGCGGTGGTGCGCGGCGAGGCAGAGATTTATCTCCACTCCGGCGGCCAGTACGAATGGGACAGCTGCGCGCCGGTTGCGGTGGCTAAGGCGTATGGCCTGCATTGCTCGCGCATCGATGGTTCGCCCATCCGCTACAATAATGAAGACACCTACCTGCCTGATCTGCTGATCTGCCGGCCGGAATACGCTGAGCGCGTGCTGGAGCTGGTCGCCGAGGTGAGCTGAACTCTTCGGTCGTTGCCTAAGTGCTGGGCGGCGTTTTGGGGGGGGAGAAGGAAAGGATTGTGTCGCCCGCACGCGGCTCAGGCTTTGCTGCGTGGGTGAAGAAGCGCAAGATTCCCTCACCGCGCATCAGCAGCAGCATGTTGGCGCTTTCGGGCAGCTTTTCCTGCGCTTGCTCAAAGTCGAACGCGTCCGAGAGCTTGGTCTTCCGAAATACCCAACCCTGCTTTTGGCGCTCTGCCACTTCGTCGACGCCAAACCCGCTTTCAAACAGCGCGCGCCCGCGCAGAGCCTCAGGCAAAGCGTGGCGGTTTTCGCCGTCCTCGGTGCTTTCCCCCAATTGGTAGACCGAGTCCCGGCCGATCTCATGCGCGAACTCATTACAGACGAGCGTGTTATACGCCTCATTCTCGGTCGCCGCGATCAGCACCTGATAGGGTGACAGGTCAAGATTGTGCTCGGTGGCCTCGTTGAGGATTTCGCCGTGATAGCAAGGCAGGCCCTCTCTGCGCGCCGCTCCAAGACGCTGCCAACTGGGATCAACCACCATGACAGGCGTTTGCAGAGATTGCATTTCCTTGGCGAGCGCAATGGCCCATGGGGTTGAGCCGACGATCAGCATACCCGGGCGCGACGTGCCTTTCACATTCAGCCATTTGGCGGCCAGATCGATGGTGAAGCCATGCGCCACCACGGTCGCCACGACCACGGCAAAGCTTAGCGCGGTCAGCGCCTGACCATCTTCGAAACCCAATTCGGCGAGGCGAAGTGCAAACAGACCCGAAACAGCCACAAGCACAATCCCTCGCGGCGCAATCCAGGCAATAAAGAGCCGCTCATTCCATGGCACAGGCGAGCCGATCAGGCTCAAAAGCACGGTCGCCGGGCGCACAAGCAACAAGAGCGCGAGGACAAAGAGCCAGAACCGCTGTCCCGCGATCTCGATGGGATTGAGATATGCCAGATCCTCAATCGTCAGGCTTGATGCGAGCAAGATAAAAATGCCCGAGACGAGAAGGACTGCAATATTCTCCTTGAACGGGTGGATAGAGCGCAGGCTGGTGAAACCGGTGTTTGCAAGCGTGATCCCCATCACGGTCACCGCGACCAGGCCAAGCTCGTGCTCGATCTCGTTCACCAGAACGAACACGCCGATCACAGCGGTGAACAGCACCGGAACCTTGAGATATTCAGGAATGGCTCCGCGCGGGAATAGATAGGCGACAAGGCGCGCGGCGGCATAACCGATGACCCCCGCAATCACCGCTGCAATCAGAAGCGGCGGGACAACATCAATCAAGGTCGCTTGGGGATTTTCGCTCAGGAAGCGGAAGTATTCATAGGCGATAACCGCACACAGAGCGCCGGTCGGATCGTTGACTATGCCCTCCCAGCGAAGGATCGAATTGGGGCGCGCCTGTACATTGGCCTGTCGCAGCAAGGGGATGACAACCGTTGGCCCGGTAACAATCAGGATGCCGGCGAAAAGGATAGCAACAGGCCAGGAAAGACCGGCGATTTGATTGGCCGCCAGAGCGCCAAGCGCCCAGCCCACCAGTACGCCGATCGTAGCGAGCCGATAGACGGCCCCGCCAGTGCGCCTTAACTCGCGCAAATCAAGGCCAAGCCCGCCTTCAAACAGGATGAGGGCGACCCCTATATTGACCGCGGGGATCAGCACATCGCCGAGCGCTGCGTTGGGATCAATGATCCGGTAACCCAGTTGGCCAGCGACCGGCCCAGCAAGGAAGCCGGCGGCGAGCATCAGAACAATCGCGGGCCAGCCCGTGCGCCACGCGACCCATTGCGCGCCTACTCCAAGGACACCGACGGCTGCCAACATGAGCGACTGGGCTTCCATGGTAGGTCTTAAAGGCCTTCGAATTGCATTATCGCTTCGACCGCAACGTCTGCGCTGCGGAGTTTATCGGCTCCGCCAAGATCGGGCAGATCGATTACGAACAAGGCGTGATCGACCACAGCGTTCGCAGTTCGCAGCAGCCTGGCTGCAGCCAGAGCAGTTCCACCCGTGGCAATAAGATCGTCAACGATCACGACCCGCTCGCCGTCTGCTACCGCGCCGGGATCAATCTCAAGCCGGTCCACGCCGTATTCAAGATCATAGTCGATGCCGATCGTTTTAACCGGAAGCTTTCCCGGCTTGCGCACGGGAATAAAACCAAGGCCAAGCTCAACCGCGACAGCAGCGCCGAAGATAAAGCCGCGCGCTTCCATCCCCGCGATCTTCTGAGCGCCGGCCGCCCCGGCACGCTTGGCCAGATGGGCTACACTGGCTGATAAGCCAAGCGGGTGACCGATCAAGGTCGTGATGTCGCGGAACTGGATGCCGGGTTGCGGGAAATCAGGCACGGTACGCACAAGCGCCTGCAAGTCTTCGACACTCAAATCAGCGGTCATCATAGAACCTCGCAGGTTTTGGCCCAATCGCGGCGGTTAGCCGTAATTTTGCCTGGTACGCTGAATGCATAAACGCCCCACCATCCGCAAGGGATGATGGGGCGCAATGATTTGCGACGATCGCGCCTGGGCTTATCAGGCCGCTTTCTTCTTCGCCTTCTTGTCCGCCCAAATTTGCTTGTAGGACAGGAAGCCAAGCGCAGTGCCGACCAGGAGGAAGCCGATCACGAACCATCCGACCTGCTTGCGCTGAACGAGGCTCGGTTCAGCCGTCCACGTCAGAAAGGCAGCAACATCCTGCGCCATTTGCTCCGGTGTAGCTTCGGTCCCATCGGCATAGGTGATGAGATCGGGGTAGAGCTGCGGCGGCATGGCAATGTTGGCATTGTAAAAGTGCTCGTTGAAATAGAGGCCTGTCGGGGTCTCCCACTCAACGCCGCCAGCCAGCTCCTTGGCCTTGGCGAGGTCTTCCTCAGTCGGCTCGACGTAGCCCTGCAAAAGGGAATACACATAGTTGGAACCGTCCGAGCGCGCCTTGGTGATCAGCGAAAGATCGGGCGGTAGCGCATTGTTGTTAGCCGCGCGCGCTGCAATCTCGTTAGGATAGGGCGACGGGAAATAGTCGGTCGGCTCAGCCGGACGCATAGTCGATTCGCCGTACTCGTTAAGGCCCGGAACTTCCCACGTTGCCGCTTCGGCCCGGACTTCTTCTTCGGAATAGCCCAGTTCAGCAAGGTTGCGAAAAGCCACAAACTTCATGCTGTGGCACGAGCTGCACACCTCCTTGTAGACCTGATATCCGCGCTGAAGTTGCTGGGTGTCCCATGTGCCGCCCAATCCATCGAACGAGAAGCCGCCAGCTGGCTTCAGCTTTTCTTCGTGGAAGGCGTAATAGGCTGCTTTTTCGGGCGTGGCATAGGTCGCAACGCTTGGGGCGAGAGACCAGAGGATAAGAATACCCACCAGAACTACGCCAAAAATGATGCCGCCAAGGCGAATTGTCATGACCGAACTCTTTCTTCGTTTTCGGACCAGTGAGAGGTCATCGGAGCGGCACGATGCCGCTCCCACCAATGGTTTTACTCAGCGGGCTGAAGTGCGCCGCCTGGCAAATTAGCGCCCGACGTGTCGATCGTCGGGGCCGCGGCCTTTGGCTCTTCGCTCTTGCCCAGCACAGCCTCTGTGATCGAGAACGGCAGCGGCTTGGGCACTTCGATCTGACTCACGATCGGAAGGATCACCAGGAAGTGGAGGAAGTAGTAGGCCGTCGCGATCTGGCTGATCACGATGTATGGCTGCTCAGCCGGCGCGCCACCGCAGAAGGTCAGCACGCCCATGGTGAAAACCAGGACCCAGAAGAACTTCTTGAACAGCGGTCGATAGCTGCCTGAGCGCACCGGGGACTTGTCGAGCCACGGCAGGAAGAACCACACCAGGATCGATCCGAACATCGCAATCACGCCAAGCAGCTTGGCTTCGATCAGGATGATGCCGGTGAACGGGATCGTAAGGTCACCCGTGAAGGCGCGCAGGATCGCGTAAAACGGCAGGAAGTACCATTCGGGAACAATGTGCGCGGGCGTCGAAAGCGGATTGGCTTCAATGTAGTTGTCCGGATGGCCCAGCACGTTGGGTGCGAAGAACACGAAGGCCGCATAGATCGCAAGAACAGCGCCGAGGAACCAGCCGTCTTTAGCAATGTAATATGGATAGAACGGAACCGTGTCGCTTTCGCTCTTCACTTCGACGCCCGTCGGGTTCGACGATCCCGGGATATGCAGCGCCCAGACGTGAAGGATGACAACACCCAGGATCACAAACGGCAGCAGGAAGTGCAGCGAAAAGAAGCGGTTCAGAGTTGCGCCGTTGGGAGCATAGCCGCCCACGAGCCAGACCTGCAGCGGCTCACCGATAAATGGGATAGCGCCGAACAGACCGGTGATCACCTTGGCACCCCAGAAGCTCATCTGACCCCAGGGAAGAACATAACCCATGAAGGCGGTCGCCATCATGAGAAGGAAGATGGTGACGCCCAACAGCCAGATCATTTCGCGAGGTGCTTTGTACGAAGAATAAAACAGACCGCGGAAGATGTGAGCGTAAATGACGATGAAGAAGAAGCTCGCGCCGTTGGCGTGCGCATAACGCAGCATCCAGCCGTAGTTCACGTTGCGCATAATGTGCTCAACCGAGCCGAATGCGACCGAGGTGTCAGCCGCATAGTGCATCGCCAATACAACGCCGGTGATGATTTGGATCATCAGAAACAGGCCGGCGAGAAAGCCAAAGTTCCACATGTAGTTAAGGTTGCGCGGAACCGGATAACCGCCGCCAACCGCATCGTAAATCAAGCGCGGAACCGGAAGCTTTTGATCGATCCACTTTGTGAGATCGGACTTCGGTTCGTATTGGTTTGCCCAGGGGAAACTCATGATTGTCTCTCAACTTTGCTCTGTTTATCAGTCACTCAGCATCGCAAGATACGGAATATTATCCGACCTGGATGACGCCTTCCATGATCTCAAACTCAGGAACGACGAGGTTTTTCGGCGCTGGCCCCTTCCGAATCCGGCCAGCGACGTCATAATGCGACCCGTGGCAGGGGCAGAAATACCCGCCGAAGTCGCCCTTTGATTCGCCTTGTGCCGCACCCAACGGAACGCAGCCGAGATGCGTGCAAACGCCCAGCGTGACGAGCAGCGACTCGTCCGCAGGATTGGTGCGGTCAGCCAGCGTCTCGGGATCAGGAAGGCCCGCCGTATCATCAGCCTTCGCTGCAGCGATCTCCTCAGCCGTCAAACGCCTTACAAAGAGCGGCTGGCCGCGGAATGTGTTTTTGATCGTTTGACCGGCTTCTAGGGCGGAAATGTCGACGCGCGTCGAACTCGCCGCGAGAACATCCTTGGACGGACCCATCTGGCTTGCCAGCGGAATAATCGCCCCCGCTGCGCCGACGCCAGCAAAACTGATCGCGGCAATGTGTATCCAGTCGCGGCGACGAACGCCGTCTTCTTCAGCGGCCTGTGTGCCAGTGATATCAGCTCCGGTGGAAGCCATGTCGTATCTATCCTGCTCTTTTCTCGCCCGAGCACATGCCGGACGAACCCTTAATTGAACCTGACGGCCCGTCTCCAAGGCCATGGCATTAGTCTGATTTATCCCTTGCCAGCCTCTCGAACCGCCCTCGGCAAACTACTTATTTAAGCTTTTGCCAAAAGCTACCGTTGTCATTTGCCACTAATTTCGGCGCGTCAATTACCAGAAAAAACCTCGAATCCAACCGTGTTTTGAGCATCGCCTATTCGCTTTGCTGCAAGCCTAAACCGGTTCGACAATCAGAGCGCGATCAGCGCAATTTGTCGTCCATAGTTTGGCTCGCCGAACGACGAGGCTCTGCGATAGGAGTGATAACGCACCGGGGTTGCAAAAGTATCCCGGGCAAGGTCGTGAATGGTCAAGATTTTCGCGCGCTTAAGTTGAGCAGTCACGAATCCAGGCAGATCGAAGAGCCATCGTGCGACCCCATTGCGCTCAGGTGCGGGGGCGAAATAGCGATCATCATCAGGGCCAAACTGTTCGCGCAAACGCGCGTCCACCTCATAGCTGGCCTGGGCGATAGTCGGCCCAATAGCAGCAGAGATACGGCTGCGATCCGCTCCTATCTGCTCCATCGCATTCACCGTTGCTGCCAGCACGCCGTCTTTTGCCCCGCGCCAGCCTGCATGGGCTGCGCCGATAACACCTGCCTCGACATCCGCCAGCAAGACCGGCGCACAATCGGCGGTGACGATACCAAGCGCGAGGCCCTTTGTAGCGGTCACGACTGCGTCTGCGACAGGGCGGCCATCGGGTACATCATCCCATACCTCGCCAACCGATATAACGTCGGACGTGTGCTTCTGATGCGGAGCCACCAGCCTGGCAAACGGCACAATCGCATGTGCTGCCGCGGCGCGCAGGGCGCGGACATCCGCCACCTCTCCGGGGCCGCCATAGCCATATTGATGCACGCCGCCCGCAGAACCGAAAAAGCCATGCGCGACACCTTCGAGAATCGGGTCACGCTCGACGTCGAATTCAGCCCTCAAGGCTGCGGGTCACTTGCTCGAACGTATCACGCGAAAGATCATCGACCGCCGCAATCCGCTCAAGCTGCGCCTTCATCAGCGCCGCGCGGCCTGGCTCGATCCGGCGCCAGCGACCCAGCGGGGAGACGAACCGCGCTGCCGTTTGCGGATTGATCGGATCAAGCGCGATGATCACATCTGCGATGAGGCTATAGCCCGAGCCATCCGCCGCGTGGAAGCCCTGCGGATTGCCAGCGAAGGCCATGTAGAGCGAACGGACACGGTTGGGATTGTGCATGGTGAAGTCCGGGTGCTCGGCGAGCGCCTTGACCTGCTCAAACACATCGGGATGAAGCGAAAGCGCCTGCAGCGTGAACCACTTGTCCACCACCAGCGCATTGTCCTCATACCGCTCATAAAACGCCTTGAGACGATCCTCGCGCAGCGGGGTTTCGAGGCTGCACAGCACCATAAGCGCGCCTTGCCGGTCGGTCATGTTGTCGGCTTTGTCGAATTGCCGCGCCGCCATGGCGGCGGCCAGATCCGGATGGCCAGCAGCAATCAGCGCGAGAACCTGCGTCGCCACCTTGCGCGCGCCCACGCCGGCTGGGTCGTCGAACGGCACCGCATCGCAGCGAATGTAGATGGCCTCAAGTTCATCTATCAGCTGGGTCGCCAGCGTAGCCTTGAGTGCTTCGCGCGCTGTGTGGATAGCACCAGGATCCGCCTTGCGATCGCCGGTCGCCATGGCTTCAAACAGATAGGTCTCGCTCGGCAGCATCATCAGTTCGCCGCGCATATTGTCGTCCAGAGCCTCATCAGTAAGGATCGCGCGCATAGCCTCAACCAGAGCGGCTTGCCCCGCTGCGCGTTCGCTGTCGGCGATGGCAGCGCTCGCGGTGGCCACCAGATGGCTTACCGCCAACTCCTGCATAGCTTCGTAGCGCGCAAACGGATCGTCATCATGTGCGGCAAGAAAGCCCAGATCCTCAAGTAACAAAGCGCGTTCTATAATAACGGGCGCTGTAAAGCCGCGATTGATCGAGACGACGGGCTCATCACCCACCAGCGGCAGCGTAAAGGTTGCCTCGTGATCGTTGAGGACGATGATCTGCTCTTGCGCGATTGTGCCGCCCGCTCGTGAATGGACGGCAACGCGCAGCGGGATGGGCATAGGCGACTTGTCCGGCTGGCCCGGCGTTGACGGAACGGTTTGGCGCAAGGTCAAAGCAAGATCCCCATTACGCACCTCTTGCGTCGCCAGAATTCGCGGCGTGCCCGCTTGGCTGTACCAAAGCCGGAATTGCTCAAGGTCGAGGCCTGCACCGTCTTCAATGGCCTTGATGAAGTCCTCGCATGTCGCCGCCTCACCATCGTGGCGCTCGAAATAGAGGTCGGTGCCCGCACGGAAACGCTCGACTCCCGCCAACGAACGCATCATGCGAATGACTTCAGCGCCCTTGTTGTAGACTGTAGCGGTGTAGAAATTGCTGATCTCGCGAAAGCTGTCGGGGCGGATCGGGTGGGCCAGCGGCCCCGCATCCTCTGGGAATTGCGCGGCACGCAATATTCGCACGTCCTCGATCCGCTTGACAGCTTCCCCGCGCATATCCTGGCTAAACATCTGATCGCGCAGCACGGTGAAGCCTTCCTTGAGGCTGAGCTGGAACCAGTCCTGACAAGTCACGCGGTTGCCCGACCAATTGTGGAAGTATTCGTGCGCGATCACCCCTTCAACCGCGTCGAAATCGGCATCGGTCGCCGTATCAGGATCCGCCAGCACGTATTTGGTGTTGAAGACGTTGAGGCCCTTGTTCTCCATCGCGCCCATATTGAAGTCCGAAACGGCGACGATGTTGTAGAGATCAAGGTCGTATTCGCGCCCGAACACCTCTTCATCCCATTTCATCGAACGGTGAAGCGACTGGAGCGCGTGATCGGTGCGCTCCAAGTCTTCGCGGCGCACCCAGATATTGCATTGCACCTCGCGGCCCGAGCGCGTTAAAAAGGGTCCGGAATGGGCCACAAGGTCGCCCGCGACGAGCGCAAAGAGATAAGCAGGCTTGGGCCAGGGATCGTGCCATTCGGCAAAGTGCTTTCCGTCAGCACAATCGCCTTCATCGACCTTGTTGCCATTGCACAGGAGGATCGGGAACTGGTCCTTGGGGCCCTCCATATGGACACGGTATGTCGAGAGCACGTCGGGACGGTCGGGGAAGAAAGCGATCCGGCGAAAGCCTTCAGCCTCGCACTGCGTGCACAGCATGCCGCTGGAGGCATATAGGCCCATCAAAGCAGTGTTGGTATCAGGCGCGATCTGCGTGGCGATGGTGACGGTGTGCGCATCCCCTGTCAGAGTGATTACAAGATCAGGTCCGTCCATCTCCCACACATCGCTGGCCTCTCCATCGACCGCGACGCCTTTCGGGGTCAGGCCATCGCCGTTCAAGCGCAGCTCGGGCGAAGGCGCGGCTTTGGGATTTCGCTCGACCTTGAGCGTCGCGGTGACCTTGGTCTGCTCGGTCCCCAATTCGAAACGCAAGTTCGTATCGGGCACCAACCATGGATAGGGGGTGTAGTCTTCGCGGCGGATGAGGGGCGGCTGGGCCGGGGTAGGCGTGTCAGTCGCAGCGATCGGGTCTGTGGCAATATCCATAGATGCCGATTTAGTTTGATTTTGGCTCGCGTCCAGCGGCACAGGCCGTAGCTATGTCTCGATTGTTCATTTTTGGCCTTGGTTACACCGCCAAGCGCATTGCTGCCGCGATGGAAGCGCGCGGGTGGAGCGTTGCCGCAACGGGAAGCGCTGGCGATCTTGATTTCAGCGATAAGAATGCAGTGGCGCAGGCGATTGATGATGCGAGCCACATTCTCTCTTCGGTCCCGCCAGATCGTGCATCGGAAAGCGATCCGGTGCTCTCGGCATATGGCAAAGCGCTTGAGGGGCGCGCGCTGTTCTATCTCTCTTCAACGGGGGTCTACGGCGATGCGGGTGGGGCATGGGTCGATGAAAACACGCCAACGGTGGCCGAAACAGGAGCGGGCCGCCGCAACGCGCGTGCTGAAGCGGACAATGCATGGCTTGAGCTGGGCGCGCGCAATTTTCGCCTTCCCGGCATTTACGGACCCGGGAGGAGCGCGCTCGACCGCGTGCGCGAAGGGCGCGCCCGGCGGATCGATTTGCCCGGACAGGTCTTCAGCCGCGTGCACGTTGACGACATCGTTAGCGGTGTGGTTGCCGCGCTCACGCAGGACGCGCCGGCGGGAGCCTACAATCTGGGCGATGACCTTCCCGCCAGCGGCAATGCGGTGACCGAGCACGCCTGCCAGCTATTGGGCGTTGCGCCCCCGCCGCTTGAAACGCTTGAAGAGGCCAACCTGTCCGAGATGGCGCGCGGCTTTTATGCAGAGAACCGAAGGGTCGCGAACGGCAAAGCGAAGCGCGTGTTGGAGTGGTCTCCCGCTTACCCGACCTATTTCGAAGGGCTCTCAGCTCTCCTTTGATTGCAGGGCGAGCACCATGCCCAGCACCGCCAAGCCCATCCCGCTCATCGTGAGCCAGGTCCAGCGATAATCCTCGAACAAGGTCGAGAGCAGCATCGCCACGGAAATGGTCAGGATCGAGTTATACGCAGTGCGCCCCGCGCCAATCTCGCGCACGAGGTTATAATGCAGCGGGAAGGTCACGACCGATCCGATCAGCGCCAGATAGACGATACCAGCCCAATACTCCCTGCTCGTCGGCAACGGTGGTGGTCCGGCGGTAAGGATGGCAAAGGCAAAATCAAACACCGTCCCGTAAAGCATCGCCCAGGCGAGCAGGCTCACCATCGGTACTCCGCGCCCCAACTCGTTCGCCTGAACAACATTGGCAAAGGAGGCGGCAAGTATTCCCAACATCGCCAGCACAATGCCAAGCCCCACATTGCCGCCGATCACGCCTGCTTGCGGGTTGGCCTGCCATTCATGGAACAACAGAAACGACACACCAAGGATGGCAATCGCGCTGCCCAACAAAAAGCCACCATGCGCGCGCTCACCCAGAAAGAGCCGCGCCAAAATCGCGTTGGGCACCATCAGCAAGCCGAACATCATCGCAACGATCCCGGAGGTGACGTAAAGCTCGGCGTGATAGACGAAGAGGAAATTGCCGCTGAACTGGAACAGGCCAACCAGCGCGGCGAGACGGTGCTCAGGCGCGGACAGGTTGAGCCGACGCTTCATCAGCGCCGCCACGACAAACAGGGCCGGGGTCGCCAGTACAAAGCGATAGAACACGGACCAAGCCGCGGGCACTGCGCCTATCTGGCCGGTGATCACCAGCCAAGTCGAACCCCAGATTGAACCAGTGATTATAAAGGGCGCGATGACGCGCAGACGCAGCATCCCGGCGGATGGCGCGCTCATAGGCTTGCAAGCGCCCTGCTGAGCGCGATGGCATCCTCGTCCCTTGTGTTCCACGCGGTCACGAACCGCGCTGCATCCTCACCCCAGTCGTAAAATTCAAAACCTTGCACTCGCAGTGCCTCTCGCTCGGCGACGGTGAGGCGCACGAACAGCTCATTGGCTTCCACAGCGTGCATCAGGCGGCCTGCGCACCCCTTGGCGATTTCGTGGGCCGCCGCATTGGCGTGCGCGGCATTGGCAAACCAAACATCGCCTTCCAGCATGCCGAGGATTTGCGCGGCGAGATAGCGCCCCTTGCACTGTAAGTGCCCTGCGCGCTTGCGACGATAGCGGACGTGATTGGCAGCCTCGGGATCGAACAGGATCACGGCCTCAGCGCTCATCCCCCCGTTCTTAATGAAACCGAAAGCGAGGCTGTCGACCGGGCCGCAAGCCGCACGTGCAGCCTCTTGCGCCGAACCGCCAAGAAACGCCGCGGAATTGGCAAAGCGCGCGCCGTCCATATGCAGGCCGAGCCACCGCTCTTTGGCAAAAGCACCCATCGCCTCAAGCTCAGCAGGCACGTAAGTCCGCCCATACTCCGAGGCCTGCGTGATAGAAATCGCGTGGGGTTGTACCTGATGCACATCATTGCGGATCGGATCGATGACTGCCGCTATGTCCTGCGCCGCAAGCTTTGCGCCCTCGCCCTTTGCGTGGATTAACTTCGCGCCATGGAGGTAGAAACCTGGCGCGCCGCCTTCGTCGACTTCGATATGCGCTTCCTCATGGCACACCACTCCGCCATGGGGCGCGCACATCGTGCCCAGTGCCAAACAATTGGCGGCGGTGCCGGTCGCCACCCACAGCGCTGCACATTTCCGTCCGAACAGTTCCGAAAACCGCTCATCGAGCTGCGCCGAAGTCGCGTCACCATCATAAGGGTTGTCCGCATTATCGGCGGCGCGCATGGCGTCCCAGACAGCGGGGTGGACTTGAGCGGCGTTGTCGGAGAGGAACTTGGTCATGGTGCAAGTGCCTCTAGCTGCGCTGCGCCCGATAGCAAGCCGAAGAGACAGCGATGGCGAACAGTAATGCAGTAAAGATCACTCACGAGACCAAAAGCCGAGGCGGTCGATACGTCGCACATATTGAGGGCGAGAATCATACCGGGCACCTCGACTGGGAAACTGGACATGCAACCAATGTGCGGATTGCGACCCACACGATTGTGCCGCCCGAAATTGGCGGGCGCGGGATTGCTGCCCTTCTGATCAATCGCCTGATCGAGGATGCGCGCAAGCAAGGCTTCCGTGTCGTCCCATAATGCTGGTACGTGGCCAAGAAGTTCGACGATAACCCCGACTGGACCCAGTTGAGAGCCGAGCTCTGATTTCAGGCAGCACGCCTCTGGTTTTCAAGCTGGGAGAAATCGGTCGCCGCGATCGTCTCCAGCACCTTGTCACGCACTTCCTTCGCGCGTTCGACCGGAATGCCGGGGACAGAGAATTCTCCGCCCGCCATACCCAGGTGCAAGGTGGCGTAGCCAAAACGCCGGGCAAAGGGGCCCTGCGATATCTCGACCGAGTGCAGCTTGACCCTTGTGGCGATGCGCATGGTGGGCGCTAGTACACCAGCAACCGCAACGATCTGGCTGTCGTCGAGCGCGTGCCGCTTAAACCGCCAGGAGATGTAGCTTGCAAAAGCGCTCACAGCGCCAATCGCCAATGGAATGCCAATCGCAAGCGGCACCCATTCGGGCGCGTTCAGAGCGGTAATCACGCCAGCGACAATCGCAGCTCCGCCAAATAGAAGCATATCACTCAAGATCGAGAAATTGCGATAGGCGCGGGTGGCGAGGTGCCATTGAGCGCCTGGTTTGGGCTGGTGGAAACCCGCCGCCTCAACAATCGGATCAAGCTCATCAAGCTTTGCAAACGGGGCAACCACATGGCTCGCCGCACCCGCATCCTGCGCAAGGCTTACAAATTTGAGGCTGTGCCAGCCGAACCGATAGCGGATAAAGCGCGTGCCGATTGTGATCCCTTGCACGCGGTGGATCGGCATGACGACATCGGTCCGGGTGAAAAGGCCCCGCCGCCGCCGAAAGCCGCGCGCCGTTCGTTCCAAAAGGAAGCCCCATTCCCGCGCAAAGGTGCGGGCAAGCCCCGTCGCAGAGCCAACCAAAAACACCCCGAAAAGCCCTGCCGCCGCACCCACAGCTTGGGAGTATGCACCCAGCTCAAACAGCCACCCACCGCGTTCCTCAGCGAGGGCGCGCCAGAAATCGAAATCCCATACCTCGAAATCGAAGACGTTGTCGGCATACTGAAGCAAACCACCCAGCACTGCAAAGACCGCAAGGCTGAACTCGAATACGCCGAACGTGAACAACCGACGCGCATCCATCGCAAAGAGCGGAGTCGCCGCTTCTTCGCTGCCATAATCGGTGGTGGGCTCACCGCTAGGCGCGCTGGCGGCCTCCTGATCATCGCGCCGCTCACGCACAAGGCGCCGCATAAGCTCGCCCTGGCCTTGCGAGAGGTAGGCAAGCGATAGCTCTTCGGCGCCGCCCGCACCCGTTTCGAACTTCACGGAAACAAGGCCAAGCAGGCGCGGCAAGAGCGATTGTTCAAGGCTTACATCCTGAATGCGCTCATAGGGAACTGACGATGCTGAACGGCTGAAGATCCCGCTCTCCACCCGGATGTCCTCATCGCCAATCGTAAAGGTGCGGCGGCGCCAGCGCAGATAGGCAAGCCCCAGCGAAAACCCGACGATCGCAACACCGCCAAAGCCGAAGACCCATTGAAACATCGGCCCATCGCGCAAGGTGAAAATCGCGACGATGAGCGGGAAGATGAGCTGACGCAGAATGCCGACCGCATTGATCAACAGGCCTATCGGCTCGGTGCGATGAGGAATGCCGGGCGCCAGCGCCGCCATCTCCTTCACAGCGTGTCTCGTTTGATGCGTTCGCGGATGGTTTCACGCATGTCGGTGGCTAGCTCATGCTTTAAGCCGGGCAAGAACACGGATGCGTTGTGATTGCCCGCCGTGTGCAAGGTGAGCGTTGCGATGCCGAGAGCGCGCTCAATCGGGCCCTGGTCAACATCGATATGCTGAACCCGGCCAAAAGGGACAACCGTATCCGAATGCCACAAGACCCCGCGCACAACCCGCAGCCGGTCCTCGCTCATATTATAACCGCGCGCCTGCCAACGGCGACTGGGAAAGCGGATCACGAAGACGAGCGCGAGGAACACGACCAGCCCGATGATGACGCCAAAGGGCATCGGGCTCTCGCCGGCGATCACACCTTCAAGAACGAGCGACCCAATAATGAAGGGAATCGAGGTGAGAACTGCATTGATCCGCAGGGCGGTGACGTAAGCAGGATCAACCTTGGTGAGCTCATTCTCGTCATCCATTGCGCCAAGGGCTTGAGCGCCAACGGTTGGTGGCTGGGGCGATAAAGATGGCGAAAGGGTCGTGTCCATGTGCCTTAGATGAGCAACACAGCGACGCCGTGCAAGCCCTTATCGCACGGCGTCATAAAAGGCGCCCTAATCAATTGCGCTGGTTGAACCGGCGCCCCACCATGGCGGCCGCAATATTGGTCTTTTGCACGTCGATTGCGCCGCCCGCAATGCCCCAAGCATAGGCATCGCGCAGGCGCTGCTCCATGCCATAGTCCTTGTGATAGCCATATCCGCCCATCACCTGCATGCCGAGCGCAGTCACCTCGCGTACGATTTCGTTGGCATAGCATTTGGCCAGACTCGATTCGTACATGGTCGGCAAGCCTTCCTCTTGCGCATCAGCATTCACAGCAGCGCGGTGGATGAGCAGGCGTGCAGCATCGACCTTCATCGCCATCTCAGCCAGCTTCATCTGCACGGCCTGAAAGTCGACGATGGGTTTGCCAAAAGCCTTGCGCTGCTGCGTGTATTCGAGCGCCTGTTCCAGCGCCGCCGCGGCCACCGCCAGCGCCTGCGTCGCATTGCCACACCGCTCAAGCCCGAAGGCGCTCATCAGCCTGCCAAATCCGCCCACGCCAATGATGACGTTCTCGCCCGGCACTTTTACGTCTTCAATCGCGAAGTCAGCGGTGGGGATGCCGCGAAAACCCATCAGCTCCTCGCGCTTGCCAAAAGCCATGCCTTCCATGTCGCGTTCAAGCAGGATCGCGCCGATGCCCTTGGCGCCCGGTTCATCAGAGAAGCGGCAGTATGTGACATAATAGTCGGAGTGCCCGCCCCCGCTCGTCCAGCGCTTATAGCCGTTGACGGTATAGCCATTCCCGTCCTGCACCGCTTTGGTGGTGAGGTCTGTCAGCGCCGTGCCCGCATCAGGCTCCGACATGGATACCGCGACGATCTTCTCGCCTCTGATCACCTCGGGAAGCACGCGGGCCTTCATCTCCTCGCTACCGAATTTCTCGATCGTGCGCACCGGCCCGGTGAGCGCTTCGAACACAGGAAATGCGACCGCGTTGGAAACCTGCGCGAACTCTTCGAGAACCAGAATCGCTTCGAGATGGCCCAAGCCAAGCCCGCCATATTCCTCCGGCAGATTGACGCCAAGAAAGCCCATCTCGCCATAGGTCCGCAGTATATCGTGCGGGACGGGATAGTCCTTTTTCTCCATGTCACGCGCCAGAGCGGGCAGCTCAGCGCGGGCAAATTTGCGCGCGGTTTCCTGAAGCTCGCGCTGCTCATCGGTCAGTTGAAAGTGCATGGGACGCTTCAATACAGCGCAGGCCCGTGAAGTCACCCCTTCAAGGAAGCGCAGGCTCCCACAGCTGGATCGGATTGCCCTCCGGATCGGCAAGCGTTGCAAACCGGCCATTTGGGTATTCCTGCGGATCAACCGAGACCGCAATGCCCTCCGCCTCCAGCTGGGCTGCAAACGCGTCGAGATCGGCGACCCTTAGGTTGAGCATCCAGCTCTTATCCTTCGGAATCATGCCTTCAGCATCGGCTGGCATGGGTGCAAGTATCGTCGGGCCTGCCTCCTGCACCCAGGGCTTGTCCGCATAGCTTGTGGGCACAGGGTTGATGCCCAGATGCTTTTCATACCAGGCGGACAGAGCAGCGGGGTCTGCGGATCTGATAAACAGCCCGCCAATGCCGAGCGCGGTTTGCCGTGTCATCGCTTCGCCCTCACTTGGGTCACCTGTTGCATCTTGAGCGAACAACGGTGCGGCCCCCAAACCCAAAGTAGGCCCCAAAGCCAGAATTGCCAGGATCGACCATTTCAATTGCCGCATAAGCCCTTTCCCCTCGCTCTAAGGAATACTCTATCGCACGGCCTCCCACAATGCGCCGCATCGCGCGAATGGTGCGGGTGGCGGGACTCGAACCCGCACGAGCAAAGCTCAGGGGATTTTAAGTCCCCGGCGTCTACCATTCCGCCACACCCGCTGCCCGGCCGCGATAGCCACGTGCGAGGCGCGCGACAACACACATGCCTGTCTCAAAACTTGCCACAGGCGCGCTGGCACTCCATTTGCAGCGCTCAAGGTCGATGAGCGAAAGGAATGGGTATGGCAGGCGAAAGCGCGGGCGAAGTCCTTCAGACGATCCAACCTGCGATCACGCTGCTTGGCCTGGGGATCGGCGCAGCGCTGGTCAGTCGGGCGTGCCGCTTGAACCCGATCGTTGGCTATCTGGGCCTTGGCCTTGCTCTTTCGATCCTGGGTTTCAAGCAGGACTTTAGCGGGCCGGTAGTTGCGACCATGGCGGAAGCGGGAGTCATGTTCCTGCTGTTTAACTTGGGCCTCCATTTCTCGCTCGGTCTAATATGGGCTGAAAAGGGCAATATTTTTGGCTTTGGCAGCTTGCAGATGCTGGTCGCGGGCGGGGCCTTTGCGCTTTTGTTTCTGGCTTTGGGTTTGCCGCCTGCTTTTGCCATCATCGGCGGTTTTGCCATGGGGCTGTCTTCCACAGCTGTCGTCATCGGGCTGGTGCGTGAGCGGCATCAGGAAGATTGCCCCGTTGGCCGGGCAGCGCAATCAATCCTCATCTTTCAGGACATCGCCGCGATCCTTCTGCTGGTCGCCGCCGGAGCGCTTGCGGAAGGCGGCGCGATTGCGCCAGCGCTTGGTATTGCCGGGCTCAAGGCGCTTGCAGCCTTTGGGATCGCCGTGCTGTTTTCGCGCTATCTTACGCGGCCCTTATTCCGCCTGATCGCGCAAGCCGGGAGCAGCGAAGTTTATACCGCGACCGCTCTTTTTATCGCTCTGGCGGCGGGCTGGGCGACGGGCGTAGTCGGATTATCGCTCACGCTCGGTGCGTTTCTGGGCGGAATGGCGGTGGCCGATTCGCGTTACCGGATCATGGTCCAGACCGAGATTGACGCGTTTCGCGGCCTGTTCCTGAGCTTCTTCTTCATCTCTGTCGGGCTCAGCATTGATCCCGTTCTGCTGGCTGAGAACTGGCTGCTCGTCATCGCCGCTGCAGCCGCTCTGATCGCTTTAAAATGCGGCTTTAACGTGCTCGCTGGCCTCGCCAATCGCTGGTCTGTGCCCGGTTCGATCCAGCTTGGCTTTCTCCTAGGACAAGGCAGCGAGTTTGCGCTTGTCCTGTTTGCCTTGCCTGCGCTGGCTGGCCTTGTCGAACCGCGCCTGATTGCCGTGCTGGTGACCGCCATTGCGATCAGCCTCGCCGTGACGCCGATCGTCTCAAACATCGGGCGCAAGCTGGCTGGCAAGCTGCGCCGAGGGCCGCCCGATCAAAAGCTTGCTGGAGACAATGCCCCAGTGGTGATCATCAGCCTTGGCGATACGGGCCGCGCGGTGGCTGATGCGCTCACCTATAACGATATCGAGTATATCGGTCTTGAACGCAGCGCTGAGGCTTTCGAGACCGCATTGGCTGACGGCTATCACGTGCTCCAGGCCAACCCAGCCGACCCGCGCAGTTGGGACGCGCTGAGCATGGAGATGCGCGAGGTGATTGTCATAGCCGCCGGAAATGTCGCTATTTCCCGGGAGCTTACGCCGTTGGTGCAAGAGCGGCTTCCCGATGTGGCCCGAATCCTCGCAGTGCCGAGCGCCAACGAAATCGATGAGTTTGACGCGCTTGGGATGGTGCCTGTCGACATGAGCACGTCGGGAGGCAAAGAGCGCATTATCGAGGCGGTTTTTGCAAGCCTTGGAAAGGAACGCCGCCTGCCAGTGCGGGGCCTTGCGAGCGATGAGGACGTGGCGCTCGAATATGCCTGACCCGCAATAGTATGAGCGCGCAGGCCAAGCGCCGTCACGTTGCCTAGGTCAGCCTTCGTTGAGGCGTTCGCGAATTTCCTTGCCAGCCTTGAAATAGGGCACGCGCTTGGCAGGCACGCTGACCGCCTCACCGGTGCGCGGATTGCGCCCCGTGCGCGCTTCACGTTCACGCGTTGAAAAGGCGCCAAAGCCACGCAACTCAACGCGCCCGCCTTCCGCCAGACGACGGGCAATCTCATCAAAAAAGATATCTACGACTTGCTCGATTTCCTCAGCGCGCAATTCCGGATTGCCCTTGTGCAATTCGGCAAGCAGTTCGGACCGGATCATGGCGATCTCCCGATATGGCTCACTGCGCTTCCCCCGCGCGCGAGACCTTATTCACATTCGGAGCACCCACAAAAGCGATGCCCCAGCCCCATACCGCTCTGACCCGAAGAGCCGGTGATGGGGAAACCCTGCCAGACTCATGCGCATTGAGCAAGCAGTCGTGCCAATTTTCGCACGCGGCTCAGGGCGTTGGAGAAATAAAAGCGCTCAGCTGCGCTCGAGCAATTGCACCGGATCAAGGCCAAGCCGCTCCATCCGGGTGCGGATTTCGGGCCATTCTTCGCTTAGGAACTGCTCTCGCTCACGTGCGCGGAGCGCGCTGGCTGCGCCCTTGACCACATACATGCCCACACCGCGCTGAACCTCAACAAGGCCATCGTTCTGGAACTGCTGATAAGCCTTGGCCACTGTCAGCGGATTGGCACCCTGCTCTGCGGCAAGCGCGCGCACCGAAGGCAGCATCGCACCTTCAGGATAGACCCCTTCGATGATCGCCGCAGCGATCTGATCGCGCAGCTTAAGGTAGACGGGACGGACCTGATTGGTGGTGCTTGAATTCATTGCGAGATCCTCGATAAGGTGGTATAGTGCCATAATACAGCCATGCGCGTCAAGGGCCGCTGGTCGAACCGGTCGGTCCCTTTGGTTGTAACAAACACTTCACAGACCGGATTTGCTCGCTAGTGTGCAGGCAAAGCTCGTCAGGGCAACACTTCGGGGATGCGCGTCTGTCACGGCGCGCGACGCAAATTGGGATATCACGCATGATGAATATGGCCACTTGGGGCTATGGAGAATGGGCGGCGTTCATGGCGTCGTGTGTTTTGGGGGTCTTTCTCATAGGAGGCGCTTGGGCGGTTACTCGTCCGCAAGAGGAGGTGTTTGGCCATCCGAAGGGCCTGTACATGCTCTTCTTCGCCGAAATGTGGGAGCGCTTTTCCTATTATGGGATGCGCGCTCTTCTTACGCTCTACCTCGTTAAGCACTGGCTATATTCCGATGGAAGCGCCAACCTGATTTACGGAGCTTACACATCGCTTGTTTACATCACGCCCGTCCTTGGTGGCTGGCTAGCTGACCGATATCTTGGCCAGCGTAAAGCGGTGCTCTTTGGCGCAATTCTTTTGACGGCCGGACACTTCTTTATGGCGTTTGAGGGCGACGGTTCAGGCTACTCGAATGACCCGACGCTTAATGTTTTCTGGCTGGCTCTGTCGCTTATCATCGTGGGGTCAGGCTTCCTGAAAGCAAATATCTCGGTGATGGTTGGTCAGCTCTATCCACGCACAGACATCCGTCGCGACAGCGCTTACACAATCTTTTACATGGGCATTAACCTCGGCGCAGCAACCGGCGTTCTGATAGCTGCCTTTCTGGGCGAGACTGTGAGCTGGGCTCTGGGTTTTGGCCTTGCCGGTTTTGGTATGCTGCTTGGTCTCATCGTCTTCATAATCGGCAAGCCGCTGCTGCGCGGCAACGGCGAAGCGCCAAACGCGGCTAAGCTCCAAGAGAAAGTTGCAGGCCTTCCCCTCGAATGGCTGCTTTATGGTGTCGGCTTGATCGGAGTCGCTGTGATCTGGGCCATGATCCAGTTCCAGGAGGCGGTAGGTTGGATCTTACTGGTGTCCGGCATAGGCCTGCTGATCTACGTGCTCATTGAGGCATTCAAGCTCGACAACGAAGCGCGTGATCGTGTGTTTGCGATGATCTTCTTCATCCTCCTGATGCCGCTGTTTTGGGGTCTGTTTGAGCAAGCGGGCGGTTCGTTCAATCTTTTCACCGATCGCTATGTAGACAAAGGCGGTATCCCAACGACATTCTTCCAGTCGATCAACCCGATCTACATAATCTTGTTGGGCCCGCTTTTCGCGGCGCTTTGGCAGTGGATGGCGAAGCGCGGAATTGAACCTTCAACGCCCGCAAAAATGGGGCTCGGCATCGCCCAGATGGGTGCGGCCTTCCTAGTGACGGTCTGGGGCGCCAACGCGTTTGGTGTAGCCGGTGAATATGAGGGAGAGGCAGTGTTGCTCACCCCGGTGTTGTTCGTATTTATCTTCTACCTTCTCTCAACAACCGGCGAACTTTGCCTCTCACCCGTTGGTCTTTCGGCAATGAACCGCTTGTCCGCGCGTCACATGGCAAGCCTGATGATGGCCGCGTTCTTCTTTGGCACTGCCGGCGGCAATTATGTCGCAGGCTTTATGGGTATGCTGATGGGCGAGGGCGAAGGCGGCAACATGACCCGCGACGCAGCGCTCGAGATCTATTGGACCATGGGACTTGTTGCTGTGGGCGTTGGTCTTTTGGTGGTGTTAGTAAGCCCGCTGGTGAAGAAACTGATGCACCTCGACAAACTGACCGATGACAGCATCGACGATGACTTGCTTGGCGAAAGCGAGGTTGGCGAACCACAGGCGGCAGGCATTCATCCGGCGACCCGCCCAGCCGAATAAACGCTGATGCCACAAGGCTCTAAAGCGCCCCGGCCCGTTCGCGCGGGTCCGGGGCGTTTCTCTTTTGAGGGTCAGTCGGTACCCTGTGACAGAGCACTTTGGGGCCATTGGCCCTTGGCTTCGCCCTCATCAAACAGGTGCTCGGCGCCCCAGTCGGCCATTTCCTTGTAGAGCGGCACCAGCGCTTCACCGGCGGGGGTGAGGACATAACGAGCGCGCTTGCCCTCGGGCGGATCGCGCCGCATCAGGCCCGCTTCCTGCAGGATCTCCAGCCGCGAGGTGAGCGCCGCGCGGTTAATGCCCATACGCTCAACAAATTGCTCAAATCGGTCCGCGCCCAAGAAAGCCTCGCGCAGGATCATGATCACCCAGCGATCACCCAGCACGCGCGCGGCGCGGCCAATCGGGCACGGAGAACGAGAAGCGCGATAGGATTTCATGGCAAACCCCTCATACGCCAATCAGCTTGCGGTCTGCAAATCAGACTTGCTCGGCCGTGCGAGCGGTGGGGCTAAAAGGCAGGCCTCAACCGCTGGAATTTAAGTGCGACGCTGATAGCTTCTCCGCCACAGGAGGGGGATGATGCTCGAACTCATCGCGGCCAATGCCGCCTTTGTTGGAACGCATTTTGCGATGTCTCACCCTTTGCGGCCCGCCATGGCCAAGATGCTGGGAGCAGCCGGGCTTCAGATGATCTACTCCATCATCAGCCTCGCAACCTTCGCATGGGTCTCCATCGCCTTTCAAAAGGCTCCGCCCGTAGATTTGATCGGCTCAGGCGCGGCGGGGTGGATCATAGCGACCATTTTAACCCTGCCCGCCGTGGTCCTGTTAGCAGGGTCGTTGTTCGGCAATCCGGCGCTTCCCACACCGATGGCGCAAGATCAGGCGCGCGCTGAGCCTGCCGGGGTCTTCACCATCACGCGCCATCCGATGTTGCAGGGCTTTGGCGTGTGGGCCCTGTCACACATCGTGTTGTTCTCGAGCACCCGCACCATGATCACCGCCTTTGCGATGGGCTTTCTGGTGCTCGTTGGCGCGCATATGCAGGATCGCAAGAAGCGCGAGCTATTGGCAGCGTCTTTCGGGCTTTGCGGGCGGTGGGGCTATACCTTTGGCGCTGGGTCTTGCCCTGTTTCCAGGGCTGAGCTGGCTGCATGTGCCATTGGGAGATATTCCCGCCGGTATCCGGCGCTGGATTGACTTCTAGAGGCCTAGGCTCGCCAACCACTCTATCTGGGCGGCCTGCACTTCGGGTTCCAAGGTCAGCTCATGGCCTGCTCCCTCAAAGCTTTGGAAGAGCGCATTAGGCGAAGCATCGCTCAAAGCGCGTCCATGCGAGACCGGGATGACTGTATCGCCCATCCCGTGCTGAACGAGGATCGGCATGGTGAGATTGCGCAGCTTCGCACGATTGTCGAACCTCTCGTTCACTAGCAGCCTCATCGGGAAGATCGGCATTTTTTGCATGAGCAGATCGGGGATCGAGGTGAACGGCGCGACAAGGATCAGGGCTGCTGCGTCAAGCTCGCTCGCCATATTGACCGCAGTGCCCGAGCCGATCGAGTGCCCCTTGATAATGATCCGGTCTGGCTCAATCGAACGATCCTTCAAGAACGCCAGCGCCGCGCGCCCGTCTTCGCGAAAGCCGGTCTCTGAGGGGGTTCCCGGATTGCCGCCATAGCCGCGATACTCGACGAGAAGGACACCATAGCCTTGCTGGGCCAAGAATTGGTTCTCGGCGGTCGCGCCGCTCAGATCACCGGCATTGCCGTGAAAGTGCATCACGACCGGCTTATCCGCTTGGGGTGCGTGCCAGTGCGCGGTGAGCGACAGGCCATCCGCTGTCTTCAAGGTTACGGCCTGATAGGTCAGCGCTGGCGGGTGCACAGTCTGTGGGGCCGGGAAAATGAACTTGCCCTGCTGGAAAAAGATGATGGCAGCGAGCCCGACATAGACGATCACCAGAAATATAAGGATCCGCACGCCAATCGCGACCATCTTTATTCTCCCTTGAACTGCGCCGAACGCTTTTCGAGCAGCGCGGCAACGCCTTCCTCGTGGTCCTTGGTCATATGCATCATCGCCTGCGTGTTCGCCGCCAGTTCAAGCGCGCTGTCATAGCTAACTTGTTGACCCTGCCGCAGCAGCATCTTGGCTTGCCGCAAAGCGTGCGGGGGTTGAGCGGCGACCTTGTGCGCCAGTCTATGTGCCTCCTCCATCAGGTCCTCGGGCGCGGTCACACGGCTAACGAGGCCCCAATCAAGCGCGGTGGCGGCGTCGATCACATCACCGGTGTAGAATAACTCAGCCGCGCGCGCCGGGCCGATCACTCGCGGCAGGATCCAGGTACCGCCATCGCCTGGAATAATGCCGAGCTTCAAAAACGTGACGCCGAATTTTGCCTTTTCGCTCGCAATCCGCATGTCCGCCAGACACGCCACATCGCAGCCAAGCCCAATCGCAGGCCCGTTCACCGCGGCTATGAGCGGGACGCGCAAACCATAGAGCGCGCGCAGCATGATGTGGATGTTTTCGCGATAGCCGTCCGAGATCGCGGGCGGTGTCCCTCCAAAAGTGCCCGCCTTGTCGCGCATAGCCTTTACGTCGCCACCAGCCGAAAACGCGCGCCCCGCTCCGGTCAGCACCACGCAGCGAATGTCGAGGTCACGATTGATCTCAGCACAGATGCGAGCAAACGCATCACCGTCGCCCGGATTGCCAAGCGGGTTCATGATGTCGGGACGATTGATAGTGACCTGCGCGACGTGGCTGTCACGCTCAATTTCGAGAAACGCCATGAACTCCTCCTACGACACTTGGACCAGGACGGAAGAGGACAATTGATACCGATCTGTATCAATTGAAGAAACCTGTTGGCGCGCAGGGCCGATGAAGGCAGATTGTAAGAGTTAAGGAATTACGAGGAGGCAAAGTAGAGCGAGTCGCCGAGCCAAGGCGAAGCGTTCATAAGGAAGGACGCGAATGCCGAACGCAGCCCTTATTGCGCTGACATCACCGCTACTTCTGGGCGATGTGCCGGAAGGGGCGCTTGCCGCTCAGGAACCCGCACGTATTGCCACCGCTCCGGTGACGGGGTTCGGCGCCGATCAGGCGAATGCTTCAAGAGATGGCGGATTGATTGCCCTCAATTGGTCGCTCGTTGCGGCGCAAAACCAGCCGGCCCCTGATAATGAACCAAAAAGCCCGGAGAGCGAAAAGGGCGATGAGCAGGGTGACGAGCAAGAGGCAGACAATCGTATCATCGTCACCGGGGAGTACGGACCGCCCGAAAACGATCCGATAGAACGGGTGAACGAGGAGAGCTATCGCATCACCCAGCAGCTCGATGAGGTTTTCGTCGAACCCGTCGCCTACGCCTATCGCGATGGCCTGCCCGGGCCCTTGCGTCAGGGTTTAGGCAATGCAGTCAACAATCTGCGTGAGCCAAACAACGCGCTCAACTTCCTTTTGCAAGGCAAATTTGGCAAAGCCTTTGAGACGCTGGGGCGTTTACTGATCAACTCAACACTGGGAATTGGCGGGTTGATCGATATCGCCGAGAAGCCCGGCATTGGCCTTCCCTACAGGCGTAATGGCTTTGCCAACACAATGGGGGTCTACGGTGTGGGCTCAGGGCCTTACCTCTACCTTCCCATCACCGGAGCGACGAGCGCGAGGGACCTTGTGGGCAGTGGGCTTGATCAATTGCTTTTGCCTCTGGCCGTGGGGGAACCGTTCAACCGGCTGGAGTTTACAGTGCCGTTCTATGTGGTGAGCAATCTTGAAGACCGGCTTGCAGTTGATGAAGAGCTTGATCGTATCGGCGATACGCTGAACCCCTACGCCGCCAGACGCGACACCTATCTGTACAGGCGCGCACGCGAAATAGCCGAGCTTAAAGGGGAAGAACCTCCCGAGCCGCCAGCGATCCTCGAAGAGGTAGAGGGCACCGGGGATTTCGCCGATCCGCCGCAAGAGAATCGCGATCAAGAACCCATACCCTCTTCACGCGCGAGCGGAGCAGGCGAGGTCAGCATTACAGCCCCGGCCAATCCCGTAATCATTACCAAGCAGCTTTAGCGGCGCGGCAGATTCACGCTTGCGGTCCAAGATCGAGCCACCGAGCGAAATTGCGGATAGTTACCGGCCAGCCGGAGGGCCAATCAGGCAGGTTCTTTTCAGGAAAGTCGCACTGTCTGGCCCAGAGGAACGGCCAGTCTAGGCTCCAATCATCCTCGTCAATAGGCAGGTCATGGATCAGATGATCGTCGGGATGCGGCGCGATGTCGGGGCAATAGAAGGCCAAGCAGTCTGATGCGTGCTCCCACACAAACTCAGACGCCTCACGTGAGACATCCGGCGCCATCATTTCGAGAAAGTCCTCGCGCACAGGGTTTGCGCGCTTCGCCACGGTGCGACTGACTTGCCGCTTGGTATTGCGCCACCCCCGCAGAGCCATAGCCAGAAAGACACACAAAATGAGGCTGCTAAGCACCACCCATTCGGGAAGGCCGACAACTTTTCCCATCGGGTCTGGCGATCAAGCCCGCGCTTCTTCCGCGTCTTTGGCCTCAACACCCGCCGAATTGTGCTTAAGCGCGGAGAGCACTTTTTCGACGATCGCATCGGCATCGAGACCAGCGAGCGCGTATTGCTTGTCTGGCGCATCCTGATCGATGAAGATGTCGGGCAGGCGCATCGTGCGCACCTTCAGCCCCGTGTCGGTCAATCCTTCATCGGTGGCATAGGTCAGGACATGCGCGCCGAGGCCGCCAATCGCACCTTCCTCGATGGTGATGACCACTTCGTGCGTCTTCATCAGGCGCGCGATCAGATCTGTGTCGAGCGGTTTGGCAAAACGCATATCGGCAACCGTGGTAGACAGCCCCTTTGCCTCCAGCTGATCGGCTGCCTTCTTGGCTTCCTCAAGACGCGCGCCGAGTGAGAGGATTGCTACCTTGCTGCCTTCGCGCACTACGCGGCCCTTGCCGATTTCGAGCTTCTCGAGCGTTTCGGGGATGGGCACACCCGTGCCGGACCCACGCGGATAGCGGAATGCGATGGGGCCATCGTCATATTCGACCGCCGTGTAGGTCATGTTGGCAAGCTCAGCCTCATCGGCGGCGGCCATCACAACGAAATTGGGAAGCGTTGCGAGATAGGTGATATCAAACGAGCCAGCATGGGTCGACCCGTCCGCCCCCACCAGGCCCGCGCGGTCAATCGCGAAGCGCACCGGCAGGTTCTGGATTGCGACATCGTGGACCACCTGGTCATAGGCGCGCTGGAGGAAGGTCGAGTAGATCGCAGCAAACGGGCGCATGCCCTGCGCTGCGAGGCCGGCGGCGAAAGTCACGCCGTGCTGTTCGGCAATGCCAACGTCAAAGCTGCGTCCCGGATGCGCCTTGGCAAACCGGTCAACCCCCGTACCCGAGGGCATGGCGGCAGTGATCGCGCAGATGCGCTTGTCGGTCTCAGCCAGTTTGGCGAGCGTATCACCAAAGACATTCTGATAATTGGGCGGACCACCGGGCGCGCCCTTGGCTTTCTCACCCGTGATTACATTGAACTTGGGCACGCCGTGATACTTGTCCGCACTGTTTTCAGCCGGCGCATAACCCTTGCCCTTCTCGGTGACGACATGGATCAACACCGGGCCTTCTGATGTGTCGCGCACATTTTCGAGGACCGGGATCAGGTGGTCGAGATTGTGACCATCAATCGGGCCGACATAATAAAAGCCCAGCTCCTCAAACAAGGTGCCGCCGGTTACCATGCCGCGTGAATATTCCTCGGCCTTGCGCAGGCCTTCGTGCATGCGGCGGCTCATCTTCTTGACCGCGCGGCTCGCCAGGCTGCGAATGCCGAGATATTCGCTCGAGGATACCATACGCGCCAGATAGGCGGAAAGACCGCCCACTGGCGGAGCGATCGACATGTCATTATCATTGAGGATCACGACGAGGCGGTTGCCCGCCTGCTCGGCGTTGTTCATCGCTTCATAGGCCATGCCAGCGCTCATCGCGCCGTCGCCAATTACCGCGATACCACGACCGGGCTTGTCGTTGAGCTTGTTCGCAACTGCAAAGCCCAAAGCAGCCGAGATCGACGTGGACGAGTGCGCTGCGCCAAACGGATCGTATTCGCTCTCAGAACGCTTGGTGAAACCCGAAAGCCCGCCGCCCTGGCGAAGCGTGCGAATCCGATCACGCCGACCGGTGATGATCTTGTGCGGATAGCACTGGTGGCCGACATCCCAGACCAGACGGTCTTCCGGCGTGTTGAAGACATAATGGATCGCCACCGTCAGTTCGACCACGCCCAACCCTGAGCCTAGATGGCCGCCGGATACGCTGACCGCGTCGATCATTTCAGCGCGCAACTCATCAGAGAGTTGTCGCAATTGTTCGGGCTTAAGCTGGCGTAGTTCGTCAGGTGTCAGGACCTGATCCAGGAGCGGCGTTGCAGGTGGTTTGGTCATAATGGATTGCCTTACACCGTGGATGTCGAACTGTCGATGAACGCTTTGCCGCATACAGATACCGCTTCACCGAGAGTTGTAAAGTATTGGCTTACATTGAGGAGTGTCAAGCGCACTTAACGCGAGCCATTCGCAGCGACTCGTCAGAATGCCGTGGGGTCAAGGTGCCAAAACTGCGCCAGAACCCGCGGGCTGACGCTGTAACCCAACATGGTCGCCGTCACATCCGGCGTCAGATGCACGAATTACATACGCCTCGTATTTCGAGCACAGGGCGATCAGCGCGAAACTCACGGTTCTCTGCAAGAGCGCGCACGCTGCGGCTGACGGCTTCATCATCGACATGCAGCGCATCACCGCATTCATCACAGACGAGAAAAACGCAATCGTGGCTTTCACCGGGATGGCAATTGGCAATATAAGCGTTTGAGCTCTCCACGCGCATCGCCAGAGTGTTGGCGACGAACAGGTCAAGGATGCGGTAGATGGAGTTGGGCGCAACCCTCTTCCCGCGCGACTTCGAGAGGTTGTCGGCTATGTCATAGGCCGAGACCGGGCGTTCATGGCGCGCCAGCTCGGTAAACACGGCCTCGCGCATCGAGGTCCATTGTTCACCATTGCCGGTGAGCGCGGCGCGCGCCGCCATCGTCAGCTTCGAGCTATCTGAATGGGGATACGGGTGGATGTGTGCAGCTTCCATATAATTCTTATAGAACGCGCAACACGCAAATGCCAGTCAGCTTGAGCGATCTACGCGTCGTCACGCAGGAATTCATCGCGGTAATCGCGCGGGAACATTGCCCTGAGTGCGGCAACCTTGGGCTGATCGTAGCGTATGATGTAGCCGCTGTAGGGGTTCTTCACCATGTAATCCTGATGATAGCCTTCGGCTGGGTAGAAGGTGCGGTGCTTCTCGATCTTGGTGACGACGGGTGCGTCCCACAGGCCCGATGCGTCGAGCTGTTTGAGATAGCTTTGCGCTACCACGCGCTGTTCATCGCTCAAAGGTACGAGCGCCGAGCGGTAATGCGAGCCCAAATCAGGACCCTGACGATTGAGCTGGGTTGGATCGGTGACGACCGAGAAGAAGATGCGCAAAAGTTCGTCATAGCGCACAACGTAAGGATCATAGGTGATCATCACTGATTCAGCGTGATTGGTCGCACCGGTGACGATGGTGTTGTACTTTGCCGTGCCCGCTGCACCGCCATGGAAGCCTGAGACGGCTGACTTCACGCCTTTAACATGGCTGAAGACGCCTTCAACGCCCCAGAAGCATCCACCAGCAAAGATCGCGGTCTTAAGTCCGGCGCCTTCTTTTGCAATCCGCTTGGGAGCAGGCGCATTCACAACCCGTTCCGCCTGAGCGGGGGCATTGAGGCCAACAAGAGCCAGCGTAGCGGCTGCAAGGCCAATAGCGGTTCGAATGTGAAGAAGGCGCAAGGGGTCGGGTCCTTTAATCAAGCGGTTGGATCAGAAACTCAGGCGCGGGCTCGGGTGCTTGGGGCACTTCAGCGGCTTGAGCAGGCGGGGAAATCTGCTCAGCCCAGCTGTCTGCTGAAGCCGCAGCAACCAACACGGCGCCCACGGCAAATCCGAGGCCAATCCGGCGGTAGAGGTCAGGGGTGAAAAACGTCATCGTTGGTCTCGCGGGGTCTTGCGTGGTCTTGCGTAATATCGATGGTCGCCCATTGGCCGCCCGCACTTTGCGCGAAGGTGAACGGAACTCTCATGCGACAATTCGTTACGTGGGTCTTCTTAGTTACGGGCCAACGCGAAAAAAGTTGGCCCGCGCCAAGCCGAGCTATTGCTTAGCTACGCGTTAACCATACAAGATTGGGTTAATGTCCGCGCTTTCGTGAGGGGCTAGCCAGTAGCAAGCGCGCACCGATCGGATCGCAAAGCGAACCGGAAGCCTGACCGCGCGACCGCGGCGGGTGCGCAGCCGAAGCTTTAGCTAAGGACATGTAGCGAGGAGGTTTGCCCGGATGGGCGAACCCACCCATCAATGCCGGAAGTGGCGCATCCCGGTGAAAACCATGGCGAGCCCCGCCTCGTCCGCAGCGGCAATCACCTCTTCATCGCGGATCGAGCCGCCGGGTTGGATCACCGCCGTAGCCCCCGCTTCTGCCGCCGAAACAAGGCCGTCGGCGAACGGGAAAAACGCATCGGAAGCGACCGCGCTGCCTAGAGTGCGCGGGCTCTCCCACTCATATGCCTCAGCCGCTTCCTTAGCCTTGATCGCAGCAATGCGCGCCGAATCGCGCCGGTTCATCTGGCCAGCGCCAATGCCAGCGGTCGCGCCATCCTTTGCATAGACGATGGCGTTCGATTTGACATGCCGCGCCACGGTCCAGGCGAACAGGCAGTCCTTCAGCTCCTGAGGCGTCGGCGCGCGCTTGGTGACGACCTTGAGGTCCGCTTCCGAGACTGCGCCATTATCGCTTGATTGGATCAGGAGACCGCCTGCAATCGTCTTCATCGCAAAGCCGCCGCGCCTGGGATCGGGCAAGGCTCCGCATTCGAGCAGGCGCAGGTTCTTCTTCTTAGCGAAAATCGCGCGCGCCTCCTCCGAAACGCTGGGCGCGATTACAACCTCGGTGAAGATCGCAGCGATGGCCTCGGCTGTCGCCCCGTCGAGCTCGGTGTTGACCGCGACAATCCCGCCAAAGGCCGAGACGCTGTCGCATTGGAGCGCTGCTTCCCACGCCTCAAGCAGCGATCCTGATTGCGCCACACCGCATGGATTGGCGTGCTTTACGATCACAACCGCCGGATCCTGTCCCGCAAACTCCGCCGCCAATTCAAGCGCAGCGTCCGCATCGTTCAAATTGTTGTAGCTGAGCGCCTTGCCCTGCAATTGCGTTGCCTGAGGGACGCCCGCGCCGCCGTTCACCTGCGGTGTGTAAACGGCTGCGGATTGGTGCGGGTTCTCGCCATAGCGAAGCGTGTCCTCACGGACAAAGGCCAGCGGCATGGTCTCAGTGAATGGGGTTGCTTGCAACGCCTCCACGCCCAGCGGGTGGGTGAAGGCATCGCCATAGGCAAACCAGTTCGCAATCGCGGCATCATAAGCAGCCGTGCGCGCATAAGCCTTGCCCGCCATGCGAATGCGAAAGGCTTGCGAGGTTGCCCCGTCATGCGCCTCAAGCTCTTCAATCAGCGTTGCATAGTCCAAAGGATCGGTAAGGATCGTCACAAAGCCGTGATTCTTGGCCGCTGAGCGCACCATGCTTGGCCCGCCAATATCGATATTCTCGATGATCTCGGCGCGGCTTGCGCCTTTCGCAACGGTCGCTTCGAAGGGGTAGAGATTGACCACGACGAGATCGATCGCGCCTATGGCGTGCGCGTCCATGGCCGCGACATGGCTCTGATTGTCGCGCAAAGCGAGAAGTCCGCCATGCACTTTGGGGTGGAGCGTCTTGACGCGCCCGTCCATCATCTCAGGAAAACCGGTGAGGTCAGAGACATCGCGCACATCCAGCCCCGCCTCGCGTAGAGTGCGCGCGGTGCCACCCGTGCTCACCAACTCTACGCCGCGCGCAGCCAACGCCTGTCCCAGCTCAGCCAAACCGGATTTATCGGACACTGAGAGCAGCGCCCGCTTGATTGTCACATCACTCATTTGTCGTCCCTGTACGAAAGTGCGTTCAGAAAGGGGGTGAGAAACCTATCCGTCCATCTTCCTGAACAACCACGAGAACTGCCCACCGCCGCGTGATGTCAGCCCTTCGATCACCAGTTGATGCGTTGCATGCGGGCGGCCTTCGCTATCGACCCATAGGCTGTCTTCAACATGCAGCGCCACCTCTCCTGCCCCTGCGCCATCGCCGCCTAGGCGGAATTGCCACAATTTACCATCGAGCGTGAGCAGGCTGGCGCCGCGCTGATCTTCGGACAATCGCACATCGACCCCGCGCCCAAGATGGAAGCGGATGGCAAAGCCAACCTTGCCCCTCTTGCCCTTGCGGCTTGAGGGAATGAGGATGTCTTCGCCCGCCAATTGCTTGCCATCGCGCCGCAAGGAAAGCACGCGTTGATGCTTGAGGCCAAAGCGCGCGACGTAGCCATCGTGGTTGGCCTCGACCCGGGTCGCGCGCTTGCTGAGGGCGCGGCGCTCGACCTCAACCGTCTCGACCCCCTTGCCAAGCTTGCCATGCAAGAGAACGGCGGTGGAGTTGGCATTGTCGAGCACAAGCGTCGAATGCGCGGCCGTTGCGCGAAGCCCGCCGCCAATATGCGCAGGCACCTGCCCCCCAGCCAGAGATGCACCTCCGCAATTGACGACAAGACGCGAAGGACCATCCGACATCTCAAACGCCAGCGTTGACGCGCAGCCCCTGCGCGCATGGCGCTGGCGGGGCGGCGGAGCGGCGTCGAACTGCACCACGGTCTTGCCGCCGCGCAAACGCTGGAAGCCCCAGTGCTGCGGCTCGTTCAGTGGCCGCGTGCGAATGCCGGTCGATGCGAGCAGCGCTGAGACCTTATCGGCACCAATCGCGCCCTGACCCTGCCAACTGCCGAGCGCTCCATCGCCATGGCGCAGCGCGAGGAGCGGGGGCACAAGCAGCTCGCGCATGACGAAGAGCGCCTCGGGCGCTTCGATCCCGGCCGCTTCGTAGCAGGCGATAAGGTCAGTCAGTGTGGCGATGGCCTGCATCTGCGCCGCCGGGCAGCGCGCCAGCAAGCCGCCATCTTCCGCCACCAGATCACCGAGCGAGCGAATGAGCGCTGCCTGCCCGTACAACCGTCGCGGCTTGCCTTGAGGAAGCAGTAGGCCAGCCGCTGTCACCGCAGCCCAGCCCACCATCTGCCCAAGCCCCGCACCGCTATCGAGCGCCTTGCGGTCAAGCCATGCGGCGGTCTCTGCAATCGCATCCAGCAGATCGCGGCGCAGAGTGGATTGGCTGCCCGAAATCAGGACCGGCGCGTGCACCAGCCAAGCCATGAGCCGAAGGCCCGTCATCTCAACATCCCACGCGCCCGATTTGGCAGCGCGCTTGGGGGGAGACGCGTGCGCTTTGAGCCAACCGGTCGCAATCCGCTCTGCAACATCGGTGCACGCCTCGCGCGGGACACTGGCGGCGAGATCATAGAGCCAGCCGAAGGAATGGAGACTGCGCTCAATCCCGGGCGCCATGCGCGCTTGGCCGGCAAAGTCGATCTCCGCGATCGGGAGTTTGACGCTGTCGATCAGGAAGTGCCCTGCCCGAAGTGCCGTTCCCGCCGTGCGATCGCCCATGATCGGCGTGTCGACCTGCGCCAGCAGGCGCGGCGCAGACGCGCGGCGGAAAGGCGCGGCCAGAGCGTGGCCCGGAACGCCCATGCGATAAGCCATCCGGATAAGCGCTTCGCCAGGCCGCGTGCGCGGCGCCATGAAGTCAGCCAGAGCAAGCGCCCGCCCTGCTTCCTCCGCTTCGTTTGGCGTGCCCGTGTCCGTGCCCGTTTCCGGCGCCTCACTGAGCGCTTCGGCGTCAGCGCCAAGCGGCAGCCCGCGATCAGCCTCCTTGCGCTGGGCGAGAGCCTCTGCGGTTTCGTCACGAAAGAGTGTATCCATCAGGCCCTCCCCCTCAAGGCTGTGATGTTGCTGGCATATTGATCAGGGCCACCCTTGAAGGTTGCAGAGCCAGCGACGAGCGCACTCGCGCCCGCGGCCACGCATTGGCGCGCCGTCTCAGGGTTGACCCCGCCGTCAACCTCAAGGTGGATTTCGCGCCCCGTCTCATCGATCATCGCCCGGATCGCCTCTATCTTGGCAAGCTGCGAGGCGATAAAGCTCTGCCCGCCAAAGCCCGGATTGACGCTCATCACCAGAGTTAGGTCGACCAAGTCCATCAGATTGTCGAGCGCGCTCACCGGCGTGCCGGGATTGAGCACGACGCCCGCTTTCTTGCCAAGCGAGCGGATCGCCTGCAGCGTGCGGTGAATATGTGGGCCAGCCTCCGGGTGAACGGTGATGATGTCCGCTCCGGCTTGAGCAAAGGCCTCAAGGTAAGGATCGACCGGAGCGATCATGAGATGCACGTCAAACGGCTTGTCCGAATGGGGGCGCAGCGCCTTTACGACGTCAGGCCCGATCGTGAGATTGGGCACAAAGTGTCCGTCCATGACGTCAATGTGGATCCAGTCTGCGCCGGCTGCGTCGATAGCGCGCACTTCCTCGCCAAGCCGTGCAAAGTCGGCTGAAAGGATAGACGGTGAAATAATCGGCGCGGACATGGTTACTTGGTTAATAACCTTCTTGGTCAAGACTTGCAGTTAGGTTGCCGCGAATCGGGCCACAACCGGGGCGAAGGGCTTTTCCACTAAGGTGATTTGCGCAGGGGTATCGCTGAGAGCAGGGGTAAAGGCCCCGAGCATTGCTTCAATTCAGCCTCAATTCACCGCGCATGCGTCAATAAGACTGTCATATTCGCGGCATAATTCTTGGCCATCGCCGCGTTTCGCCGCCGATCTTCGGTGTCCGAGCAAGGCGTTTTGGCATTTAAACGGGAAGACAAATTGTTGATGAAAGCTATCGCTGCCGTTTCTGGTGTGCACCTCCGACTGGCCGGCGTGCTTACAGTTCTTGTGGCCTCGATTGCGGGGCTTGCGCCTGGAACCACCAGCGCCGCGCATGCGCAATACCGTGAGACAATCTCCAACGACATGCGCCAATGCGCGCCTGGGGGAGGGCCTGCGGTCCGGGTGACAGTGCGCGGTATCAAGAGCTCAACCGGCACGGTCCGCCTGCAAAGCTACCGCGCGACCAAGGCGGACTGGCTGGCCAAGGGCAAGTGGATCAACCGAATCGAAGTGGCCGCGCGCAGGGGCTCGATGACGTTCTGCGTGCCTGTGCCAGGCCCCGGCGCCTACGCCATCGCAGCGCGCCATGACGCCAACGACAATAACGAGACCGACATAACGGCGGATGGCGGGGCGATGTCGAACAACCCTTCGATCAACATCTTCAATCTGGGGCGGCCCGGCATTGACAAGACGCGCTTTGACATCAGCGATGAAGTCAAGCGGATGTCGATCACCATGCTTTATTTCGGGTAAGGGCTCTATTTCGGCTAAGGCAACTGCTTAACCAACGCGCTTGCGCCGTTCCTGATGACGCCAAAGCGACCAGAGGACGCCGGGCGCTGCCAGAATGGGATAGCGCTCGCGGAAGGGCGTAACCGCTACCGGCATGCCAGTATGCCGCTCAATCTTCCACGCTGCATAGTGCGCCGCGCCTTCGAAGGTTGTGCTGGCTTTGAGAAGGCGCGCGAAGTTCATCGGCTTGCCGAGCCGCTGCCGCTGCTTCCACCAGGCCAGGACCTCCTTTCTTTCATCCGCATCAAGATGCGGGGCCATTCGCTCGCCCGATTGATCGGAGGCAATCCCACCAGCGGTAAGCGCCAGCGGGAGAAGGCCGTCAAAATGGCTCGCATTGACGCTCAGAATGTCGTTCTCGCGCCCCGGCTTCTCGACCCGGAATTCCGCCTTGTAGGTCGCCTGAAAGAGTGCGCGCCAATAGTCCTCGGCCGTGCCTTTCTTGGGGCCAAGCGCTACGGCCAGCCGCGCTGCTGTTACCGCGGCGGATGCAATCGCGCGCTGGGCCTCACCACGCGCTGCGGCATCGCGCTGCCAGACCAGCGCGCAGGGCTGGACGAAGCGCGCCCATATGGTCGTGTCCTTGAGCGTGCCGGATGCCGCCTCAACGAATGTCGCCATGCGCATTGTAGCCACCTTGGCCCGCAATGTGCCGGCCTCACCCTCGCGCTCATGATAGCTGATACGCGGCCAGATGGCGGGCTCATCAGCGCGCTCTCCGGGTAACAGAATGTAGAAATCGAGCACCCCTTCAAGCGATCCGGTGCGAAGGTTCGAGCCATAGAACAGCACCGCATCGGCCCCGGCGCTTTCTGCCAGCACGCAGGCAAATTCGCGCACGTCTGGGTCTACCGGAGCGCTCAGCTGGGTTTCTAGGCGCTGTTGCAGCGCATCGGTCATGTCGAAGAGCGCGCAGGCGTCACAAATTCGAGCAAGGGGCCCTGGCCGATCCGATAGCGGCCCGGCTCAAAGGCTTCGCCGTCAAAGATAAGCGGTTCATCTATCGTCAGCGTAAACTCAGGCAGACTAAGCTGGTGAATGCCCCGCTCGCGCAGCCCGGAGCGTATTTTTCCAAGCGCCGCCAATGGCAGCATTGCGGTCGTGCGCCGGTTGATCTGGTCGACCGCCACCATCCTGAGACCGGTCTTCAAGCGCCCAAAAGGCCGCAGCCCAGCCGGAAGGTTTTCAAGGGTGGTCGCCAAAAGGAGCTGACGGAACTCAGGATCGCCAGCGCCACTATGCGCCATTGTCTTGCGCCCTTGGCCCAGCTCAATCGCCATGCGCGATCCGCGCCGCCACGGATTCTTGCGCGAGGCAAAAAACGCCTGCGCGATACCCCAGGTCGCCGTCACCGCAACAACCGCGCTGTTGAACGCGCCCAGTCTGTGCGCGCTCTGGCCCGCCTTGGTTGCATGGGTGAAAGCGCCGCCCCCTAGTATGAAGCCCAGCACCGGACTTTGGCTGCTCGCATTGAGGTCGGAGATCTCGACCGGGCGGCGCATCACGCGCGCTCCCTTCTCAAAAGCGTCAATCGCGTCCTGAAGCGACCAGTCGATCGGTACGCCAAGGTCAACCGTCAAGGCATTGGTCTTGCCCTTCGGGATCACCGCAAGCGCTGGCCAGTCATCATTAAAGATCGCGCGCCCGCAGGTCAGGACATCGCGCACCGTCCCATCGCCGCCATTGATGACGAGCAAATCCACGCCCGCTTCGGCAAACTCTGACAGCGCCTTGGGCAGTCCGTCGCGGTTTTCCGGGGTCGCGATGTGGATCTGCGGGCTCAGACCACAATCGAAGTCTGCGCCTTGATTGCGGTGGCTGCGCGGATTGTAGATCACACCCACGCGCGGCGGTTCACCCGGACGACGCGCGTGCGAAGGCCGAACCGCCGGCTTTGCGCGAGCAGGGGTCCCTGGCATCCGGGTAAACTCATAAATCGGCGTCGCCATGCTTGTCCTGTTATCGACAAAAGAGCTTAATGTCTTTGCAATTTTTGCATCGGGCTGTCGCATTACGGACGCCGCGATGCAGCGCTAGGTCAGTGGCGGTTGCGCAAGTTACAAGCATTCTCGTGGGAATATGATCCACGAGGTTGCACACGAACGGTAAGCCGCATGTAGCTTGTGTGACTGGAACATTTCGGCTGTATGACGAAGACGAACGCGGCGCAGCAGCGTTGCTGGCGGGCCTTGCAACCCACTCGCTTGATCGCGGCGTTGGGTCAACTTGCGCCTCACCCTGCAAGTTTGGCCAAATGGCCCTAAAGCGATGTACTGCCGTCTGATCCTTGCGCCCTCGTTTTGAATTCGCACTTGTCTTGAATTCGCAAGGCTGGACGGGCAGGACGGTCGCGGAAAATTAGGGCATCACAAACGGAAGCGTGAACAACCTTGAGCCTGCGCAACACTACAATTGAAGATGTGGCGAAGGCGGCGGGCGTTTCGCGCCAGACGGTATCCCGGGTGATCAATCGGCGCTCCAATGTCAAAGACGCCGTTCGCGCCCGCGTCGAAGAAGCCATCGCTGAACTTGGCTATGTGCCCAATGTTGCAGCGCGCCGGATGGGCGGGGCGCGCAGCTATCTTTTGCTGGCGGTGATCGAACGCGGCGCAGGCGCTGCGGGAGCGGGCGCGCGCACCGGGCGGCTTCCGCTTGATGCGATGCTGCTCGCCGGGCTCGATAGCTGTTCGGCTGCCGGCTATCATATCCTCTTCGAACAGCTCGATAGAGAGCCCCAGCAAAGTGCGGCGCAACTGAACCGGGCGCTTACCGCATTGAGCCCAGATGGCGTTATCCTCACCCCGCCTCTTGATGAGCGCGTAGACCTGCGGGCCGCGATCGAGGCGCGGCAGATTGCGCTTGAATGCATGGGCGAGCGGAGGGAGTTTGGCCACGCTGTGCCCGGTATCGATGATGGCGCTCTAGGTGAGGCGGCAACGCAGCACCTGGTTGATTTGGGTCACCGTCAGATCGGCTTTGTCACCGGCGCTGCCGATCGCCAGCGATCTGATCGGCGGGTGGCCGGATATCACCGGGTAATGGCGCAAAAAGGGAGCCGCGCCCACCGCCACTTCACCGCCGATGGCAGCCTCGCCTTTGACGAAGCGCTGGCGCTGGCCAAGAGCTGGCTCGTCCCCACTATCCGCCCCACCGCTATTATTGCCGAAACCGAGGAAGTCACGATTGCCATTCTCGATGTGGCCCGCGAACTTGGCATAGCCGTGCCTCGCGACTTGTCGCTCATTTCACTTGAAGAAAGGGCCAGCCTGTCGCGCGTCCAGCCGCCTGTATCGGTTATCTTCCAGCCCTACGAACGCCTTTTCAAACGGTGCTGCGAGAAACTTATCGTGCGCGCCGAAAAACGCGAAGAGCCCGCGCTGGAAGAAGAGATTGCGCCGCTGGAGCTGATCGAGCGCAAAAGCATAGCCAAGGCCCCGCGCACCGTCTGAACGATAAGGCAAATGTGGCAGCACACAGGATGCGCGCCTCTATTCTGGGCCATTTAATCTGGGCCATTTACCGATATGCGTTTGAGTTCAGCTACTCGATCACCGTCACTTCTATGGTGCCCAAGCTAGAGGAGGAATGACGCACCGTGTCCTTTGGCTGAAGGAAATGCCCGGTTGCATTCTCGTTGGCGATAAACCGCGCCTTTGCGATGTCCATGAAGCCCTGTGAAGCTGCCGGGCCGCCTGCAAACGTATAGTCGACAAATGCCTCGATGATATCTGCACGGGTGGGTGAGGTAAAAATCACGCCTTCCGCAGTGCCTGACATGATCGTCATTTCGCGCCCAATGTGAGCAGGCTCGGCCAGAAATTCGCGGCCGCCATTAAAAAGAAAGCGTGGCTGCGACATATCATCAAGAGCTTTGGCGACGAGTTCCCGAAAGCTGAGGGTCATCTCACTCCCTCGAGCGTCTTGCCGGGCTTCCCCGTTCAAGCTGGTCGTCATGCGCACTTTGCGGATAAATGCCTCCCGATCCTTGGGGATGACAAGAAACGGGCCGGTCGGGAAGAAATCCGGCCCGCTCTTTGCATCACTAAAGCCAGACCCTGAATCCAGATTGTCGGCATCGGCCAACTCAACAAGCGCGTTTCTATTGGTGAAGTCCCCACACAAAAACACGCCTTTTGTCGCGGCATCGAAGTCTTCGAGTGAGGCTATGTCGCGATCAAACCGCATGCAAAGCTCGACCTCGTAATCGAGCAGAATTCCGGGCCTGTGTTTGACGGTCGTCCTCGCTGGAGTTGCACTGCCAAACTTAGGGAACTGGAAGACCGATCCGCTGCTGGCTTCTTGCGCGTGTTCGGGAAAGTTTGTGCCTGTCCCGATATGGCGTGCGCCGCTGCTTCCCGTAGCGAGAAGCTGATCTATGGGTATGTTGACCTGTGGCAGTGCTTGGGCCTCTTTCTTGCTTCGCGGCAAATCCGTTGCGCTCGCCAAGGCGGCGAATGGATTATCACTGACGGTGCCCCCGAGCGCCACAAGATCGATGCCAGTGACGGTCTCATCGGTAAAACCGAGCACAAGAATGGTCCTGACCGTGCCGTCCTTGTGAGCGAATTGAGCCAGTGTGGTCGCTTCGTCTAGCCCAGCGACACTCGCAACTAGAGGTTCCGCCTCAAAGGTCGCAGGGTTGAAGCCCGGGTCGGGCGAGGTTGCCCAGGCGACCAGCACCGCCAAGCTGGCCAGCACAATCGCGCCTGCACCAAAGATCGCAACTCGCTTCATCCTGCAGCTCTCCCGTGTTGGCCCTCAGCCCATATCAGTCTTTCGCCGAGATCTATGCTTGCACGATAGATAAATTATAACGTGAACTAATAATACGCTTGCGAGCGCTACAATTAAAGCCTGCCGAGCATCGGCCTCAAGGCGCAATCCGGACTGACAACGGGGCAGCTATACGCGGCTTCGGCAACCGCTTGATGAACGCCTGCGAACCGACACACAGTGCTTCCAACGCTCATTCCTCCACGAGGACGCCTATGCGGGCCTGCGCCGTTTCAGAGAGCGTGATCACCCCGATCGTCAATTTTCCATAGACAGTCCACAAGAGAACGGGATTGGCCGGATATTGCGCCTGAGGCGATGGTGCTGCTGGAGAGAATTGAACTCTCGGCCTCACCCTTACCAAGGGTGCGCTCTACCACTGAGCTACAGCAGCCGACATGAGGCGCGCCCTATTGTCGGCACAGGCGCGAATGTCAAGCGGGGCTTGATGCGGGAGGCTGCTAGCGGCAAGGCGTTTCGTATGAGTGAAAAGCCTGACAACAATCTTTCGCGCGAGGAGCGTCTCGCAGCCAAACTGCGCGAAAACTTGCGCCGCCGCAAAACGCAGGGGCGAGAAATGCGCGAAACGCAAGCGCAAGACCAAACCAAGGATGACGCAGCGGGCTAACGCGCGCATTCGTTTCAGGGGCCGTAGCCACCCGCGCCCTCCACGTTTTTTCTGCCCTACCGCTTCGCTACTTGAGGGCGGTCCCTCCACGTTTTTTCTGCCCTACCGCTTCGCTACTTGAGGGCGGTCCACCCGGACGCTAGAGCGCCTCGCAGAACGACGGAGAAAACCCATTCCCAAACTCATTCTCGTGCGTCACGGCCAGAGCCAGTGGAACCTTGAGAACCGCTTTACCGGATGGTGGGACGTTGACCTCACCGAAAAGGGTATTGCCGAGGCCAAGGCTGCGGGCACGCTGATGAAGAATAAAGGCGTGCTGCCGACGCGCGCCTTCACCTCGTTCCAGATCCGCGCGATCAAGACGCTCAACCTCGCTTTGGAAGAAATGGGGCGGCTTTGGCTGCCCGTGACCAAGGACTGGCGTCTTAATGAGCGGCATTATGGTGGGCTCACCGGGCTCAACAAGCAGGAAACGCGCGATAAGCATGGCGATGAACAGGTCCATATCTGGCGCCGCAGCTTCGACACGCCCCCTCCGCCGATGGAGCCGGGCAGCGAGTATGATCCGGGCGCCGATCCGCGCTATGAAGGGATCGCAGTGCCCTACACCGAAAGCCTCAAGCTCACGATTGAGCGCGTGCTGCCCTATTGGGAAAGCGATATCCTGCCCGTGCTCGCCCAGGGTGAAACTGTGATCATCTCGGCCCACGGCAATTCCTTGCGCGCTTTGGTCAAGCATCTCAGCCAAATTTCAGATGAGCACATCACAGGACTGGAGATTCCCACCGGACAGCCAATCGTTTACGAGTTCGACGATACGATGGCGCCGGGTGAGCGCTATTATCTGAAGGACGCGTGAGGGATCGATGGCAGGCAAGGTCGCAATCGTAATGGGGAGCCAGTCCGACTGGCCAACCATGATCTGCGCGGCTGAGGTGCTGGACGAGCTCGAAGTGGCGCATGAAGCACGCATTGTCTCAGCCCACCGCACGCCAGACCGGATGAGCGCCTTTGCCAAGGGCGCAGAGGGCGACGGGTTCGATGTCATTATTGCAGGTGCAGGCGGCGCAGCGCATCTGCCCGGCATGATTGCAGCCATGACCCATCTGCCAGTGCTGGGCGTGCCGGTGCAATCCAAGGCGCTCTCTGGCATGGATAGCCTGCTTTCCATCGTCCAGATGCCCGCTGGCGTGCCCGTTGGCACCCTCGCAATTGGCGAGGCGGGCGCGAAGAACGCAGCGCTTATGGCCGCCGCCATCCTCGCGCTGTCCGACGAAGATTTGTCCGAGCGCCTGCAAGACTGGCGCGCTGCGCGCTCAGCCGCCGTCGCCGAAGTTCCGGTGGGCCAATGAGCGCCAACTCGCCCCTTTCCCCCGGCTCCACGATCGGAATCCTTGGCGCAGGCCAATTGGGCCGCATGTTGGCGATGGCAGCAAGCCAATTGGGCTACCACTCGATTTCCTACGCTCCGCCGGGCGACAATGTTGCAGGCGACACTTGCGCGGAAATGTTCGAGCGCAGCTGGACCGACACCAGCTCGCTCGCCGACTTCGTCCAGCGCTGCGATGCAATCACCTATGAGTTCGAGAATGTCCCGCTCAGCGCGTTATCTCTGATCCCCGCCGAAAAGCTGGCCCCAGCACCGCGCGCGCTCGAGATTGCGCAGGACCGGCTCTTGGAGAAGGGCTTTGTCGAGCAGCTCGGCGGCGCCTGCGCGCCTTATATGCGGGTGGAAAGCGACGATGATCTCGTGCGCGCCATGGAGCGAGTCGGCACGCCCGGCATCCTCAAGACCACGCGCGATGGCTATGACGGCAAGGGCCAGTGGCGCATCGACAATGAGCATGAAGCGCAAGGCGTGCGCTTTCCCGGACGGCCTTGCGTCTATGAAGGCATGGTCGATTTCGAAACCGAGTTCTCGGTCATCCTTGTGCGCAGCGCTGCGGGAGAAATCCGCTTCTGGGATTCGACCGCCAATCACCACCAGAGCGGGATGCTGGTGAAAGCAGTCCTGCCACCAGGTGCAGCGGTGGAGGCGCAGGTGGACGCGGCCCGCGACATTGCAGGCAAGGTTGCCAATGCGCTCCAATATGTTGGCGTGCTCACGCTCGAATTTTTCGCTACGCGGCAAGGCCCTGTTTTCAACGAGATGGCTCCGCGCGTCCACAATTCGGGCCACTGGACCATTGAGGGCGCGGCCACCAGCCAGTTTGAAAACCATATCCGCGCGATTGCGGGCCTTCCGCTGGGTGAGACGGGCACACGCTTTGCTCAGATCGAGATGCGCAACATCATCGGCGAGGATGCATTGAGCGCGCACGAAATGCTGGCTGAGCCGGGCGAACCGCACCTGCACCTCTACGGCAAGCGCGAAGCACGTGAAGGGCGCAAGATGGGCCACGTCACACGGGTGAGCAATCAAGCTGCATGACTGAGCAGACGACACCTGAGGTGTTTATGATCTACGCCGTCGCCTCCAACGGGGTGATCGGGCGCGAAAACACGCTTCCCTGGCGGCTTCCGGCGGACCTCAAGAGGTTCAAGGCGCTGACGATGGGCAAGCCCATGATCATGGGCCGCAAGACGTTTGAGAGCCTGCCCGGCATCCTGCCCGGTCGCCGTCACATTGTCCTCACCAGGCGCGATGATTGGCGCGGTGCCAAGGACAAGGAGGGCGCTGAGGTGGTGGGCTCGCTCGAAGAGGCGCTGGCTGCGGCCAAGACAAGCAAAACCGATGAAATCGCCGTCGTCGGCGGCGCGGCAATTTACGACATCTTCCACCCGCTGGCAGCTCGCATCGAAGTCACCGAGATCCACCGCGACTATGATGGCGATACCTTCATGAAGCCGCTTGGGCCGGAATGGATCGAGGTGGTGCGTGAAGATCACGAAGCCGACGGCCAGCGCCCCGCCTTTTCCTTTGTCACTTACACGCGCGCTGACTAAAGCAGCCTCCCATGCGCTGGCTCGATCACCGTGACCCTGTTCAGGCCCCTTTGCGCGGCGCGATCATCGCGCTCGGCAATTTTGATGGCTTTCACAAGGGCCATCAGGCTGTCGCGGGCGAAGCGATCCGCTGGGCGCATGAAGACGGCCGCCCCTCGATCATCGCCACTTTCGATCCGCACCCGGTGCGCTTTTTCAAGCCCGACGTGCCGCCATTCCGACTCACCACGCTGGAGCAACGCCAGGAGCTCTACCTCGCCGCAGGCGCAACGGCGATGCTGGTGTTCCACTTCGATCATGAGCTCTCCAGCACCACCGCTGAGGACTTTATCGAGCGCATCCTGATCGAACGCTTCGGCGCGCATGGCGTGGTGACGGGCGGCGATTTTTCCTTCGGGAGAAAGGCGCTCGGCAATGTCGAGTTGCTCAAGGATTACGGCGAGCCGCTGGGTCTTAAATCGCGCGTCGTCAGCCCGGTTGAGGGCGATGGCGCCATTGTCTCCTCCAGCCGCGTGCGAGAGGCGCTGCGAGAGGGCGACCCTCAACTGGCCGCCGCGCTGCTGACCCGGCCTTTCGCCATTCGCGGGATCGTCGAGCATGGCGACAAGAACGGGCGCAAATTGGGCTATCCCACCGCCAACCTCTCGATCGAGAGCTATCTGCGCCCCAAATACGGCGTTTACGCGGTGACCGGCACGATCCTCTCGACCGGCGAGCAGCTGAAAGGCGCGGCCAATATCGGCATCCGCCCGCAATTCGAACCGCCCAAGGAATTGCTCGAACCTTATTTCTTCGACTTTTCCGGAGACCTCTACGGGCAGGAGATCGAAGTAGCGTTTCACCACTTCCTGCGGGGCGAGGCCAAGTTTGACAGCCTCGATGATCTGATGGTCCAGATGGAGAAGGATTGCGACCGGGCGCGGGACCTACTAAGCGCGGCCCCCTGATGAGCAACGACAACGAACAGCGCGATTACAAGGACACGGTCTTCCTGCCCAAGACGGATTTCCCGATGAAAGCCGGCCTTCCGCAGAAGGAACCGGGCATTGCCGCGCGCTGGGAGAACATGGGGCAGGACCAGAACCTCTACCGCACCATGCGCGACAGCCGCGCGGGGCGTGAGAAGTTTATCCTTCACGATGGCCCGCCTTACGCCAATGGCGACATGCATATCGGGCATGCGCTGAACCACATCCTCAAGGACACTGTCTGCCGCACGCAGAACCTGATGGGCAAGGACGCGCCCTACGTGCCGGGCTGGGACTGCCACGGCCTTCCGATCGAGTGGAAGGTCGAAGAGCAATATCGCAAGAAAAAGAAGAACAAGGACGAGGTTCCGCCAAAGGAATTCCGCGCCGAATGCCGTGCCTATGCGCAAGGCTGGGTCGACACGCAGCGCGAACAGCTGAAGCGCCTCGGCATCATGGGCGACTGGGACAATCCCTATCTCACCATGGATTTTCAGGCCGAGGCAACGATTGTCGCCGAGCTGATGAAGTTTGCGGAAAGCGGCAATCTCTATCGCGGCTCCAAGCCGGTGATGTGGTCGCCGGTTGAAAAAACCGCGCTGGCCGAGGCCGAGGTTGAGTACGAGGACCTCACCGACAGCCCACAGATCGACGTGGCGTTTGAGATCATCGAGGCTCCGAACGCCCCCGAACTGGTCGGCGCGCACGCGGTGATCTGGACGACGACCCCGTGGACCATCCCGGTGAACCAGGCTTCGGCCTATGGGGCGGATGTTGAGTACTATCTTCTGGTTGCCGCGCCAAGCGACCTGCCGTTGGAGGATATGTCGGTCGAAGAGCGGCAAGAGGCCTCTTTTGCCGTGATCGTCGCTTCTGACTTGGTCCCTGCATTTGTTGAACGGACGGGACTAGTCTGCGCCGTTGTCGGGAAATTCAAAGGCTCCGCTCTAGCCGGAGCCAAGGCCCGCCACCCGATGCATCATCTGGGCGGGTTCTACGAAACGCCGCGCCCGCTCCTCGAGGGCGATTTCGTTACCACCGACAGCGGCACCGGGCTTGTCCATATGGCGCCCGATCACGGCGAAGATGACTTTGCGCTGTGCAAGGCGAACGGCATCAATCCCGTCTTCGCGGTGATGGACGATGGCCGCTATCGCGACGATTGGCTGTGGCTTGGCGCGGATGATAAAGACGAAGACGGCAAGGAACGCCGCCGCTCGGTCATCAACAAGCCGTTCAATTCGCCCGAAGGCCCGATCTGCTCGGACCTGCGCGCCGCCGGGGCACTGCTGTCGGCCAGCGCCGATTACGAGCATTCCTACCCGCATTCCTGGCGCTCCAAGGCCAAGGTCATCTATCGCTGCACGCCGCAATGGTTCGTGCCGATGGACTCAGAATTGGACGGCGGCGGCACGCTGCGCAGCCGCGCCATGTCGGAAATCGAGCGGGTCGAGTTCATCCCCGCCAAGGGCAAGAACCGCATCGGCGCGATGGTCGAAGGGCGGCCCGACTGGGTGCTTTCACGCCAGCGCGCCTGGGGCGTGCCGATCACGCTCTTCGTGCGCCCTGATGGCACGTATCTGCAAGACCCCGAAGTCAACGCGCGCGTCGTCAATGCCGTCCAGCAAGAGGGCGTTGATGCGTGGGAGGAGGCTCGCAAAGCCGAATTCCTTGGGCCTGACCACAATCCCGAAAACTACGAGATGGTGACCGACATCCTCGATGTCTGGTTCGATTCAGGATGCACCCACGCCTTCGTGCTGGAGTCCGGCCGCTGGCCCGATCTCCAATGGCCCGCCAACCTCTACCTTGAAGGCTCTGACCAGCATCGCGGCTGGTTCCAGTCCTCGCTCCTCCAATCCTGCGCCACACGCGGGCGCGCGCCTTACGATCAGGTCCTCACCCATGGCTTCACCATGGATAACAAGGGCAAGAAGATGTCGAAGGCGCTCGGCAATACGATCAATCCCTTGACCGTGATGGATCAGTATGGCGCGGATATCATCCGGCTGTGGGCGCTGAGCGTCGATTTCACCGAAGATCACCGCATCGGTGACGAAATCCTCAAGGGCGTGGGCGATCAGTACCGGCGCCTGAGGAACACGTTCCGCTATCTGCTGGGCGCGCTCGATGGCTATATCGGCGATATGTCGGATGCGGGCGAGATCCCGGAGCTGGAGCTCTACATCCTCTCGCTGCTGTCCGAGCTTGACGGGAAGCTCAAAGAGGCCGCGAACGCATACGACTTCAACACCTACACGCGCCTGCTGGTGGACTTCTGCAATGAAGACCTCAGCGCCTTCTTCTTCGATATCCGCAAGGATGCGCTCTATTGCGATGGCGAGGACAGCACGCGGCGCAACGCCTATCGCACGGTGCTGGACCTCCTGTTCCACGCGTTGGTTCGCTACGCTGCGCCGGTTCTGGTCTTCACCGCTGAAGAAGTGTGGAACACGCGCTATCCCGAAGATGCCGAGCCAGATGAGGATGGCGTTCGCGGCAGCGTTCACCTGCTCGAATGGCCGAGCGTCCCTCAAGTCCCCGCTGACCGCGAAAAGTGGGACGCCTTGCGCGCGCTTCGCGAACGCGTGACCGAAGCAATTGAGCCGCTGCGGCGGGAAAAGACGATCCGCTCCTCGAACGAGGCTTTCGTCACAGTCCCCGCCAACGCCGTGCCAGCCGGCGTAACCGACGAACAACTCGCCGAATTGTTCATCACCGGGACAGTCACCCGCCACGACACAGACGAAGTGATCGTCACCAAGTCCACCGACAATAAGTGCGGGCGCTGCTGGCGTTTGCTGCCAGACGTTGCCGAAGACGGCGCGCTGTGCGGGCGTTGCACCAAGGTCGTGCGCGAGTGGGACGCAAAGGCGCTGGCGCTGTGAGAGCGCTCACATCCCTCTTCACCCGCGCGCGCCTAATCGGCCTTGGCTTAGCGGTCTTCATCGCCGCGCTCGATCGCTATGTGAAATGGTTTGTCACCGAAATCATGGAGGTTGATCGCGAGGGCGATTCAATGGAATTGCTGCCGTTTTTTGATCTCACCTTCACCCCGAATTACGGCATCTCGCTGGGGATGCTGGAGGCAACAAGCATGGAAATGCGCTGGGGGCTGGTGCTGGTGACAGGCCTGATTGCAGGCGTGGTGTTGATCTGGATGATGCGCGAAAAGCTGCTGGGCGATATTGTCGGGCTTGCGCTGATCCTGGGCGGCGCGATGGGCAATATCTATGATCGCTATCGCTTCGGCTATGTGATCGACTATGCGGACCTTCATATCGGCACCTTTCGACCCTTCCTGATTTTCAACGTCGCGGATGCGGCTATCACCATTGGTGTGGTGCTGATCCTTGCCCGCGCGCTGTTCTTCGGCGAAAAGGACGAGGATACAAAAGAGGGCACAAGCGGCCCCGCTTTGGAGAATTGAGAATGCGTCACGTCAAAACCGTCCTCTTGCTCGCCAGCGCTGGCGCCGTGCTTGCCGGGTGCACCGGAGGCGGCATCTTCAACCGTGATCGCCCGGATGAATTCGCCGTCCAGCGTCAGGCCCCGCTGGTGGTTCCGCCCGATTTCTCATTGACCCCGCCCGCCCCCGGCGCGGCGCGCCCGGCGGAAAGCACGGCGTCCGAACAAGCCCTCGAAGCTTTGTTTGGCGGGCCGCAAGCGCGCAGCGATATCGAGCGCAGCACGCTTGATCGTGCAGGCCGGGCTGAGCCGGGTATTCGCAGCACTGTCGGCGATTCGGCCACCAACACAGTCGCCAAGGGGCGCATTACCCGCGATATCATCGCTGCGCCCGAAGGCGACGGGGCAACCGCCTCGACGATCATTCCGGGCTAGAGAGGCATAGGGGCCACGCTGTAAAAGCGCATCCCTGCTTTCCTACAGGGCGGGGCTATGCCTATCGTAGTTTGGGCTCTTTCAACCAGTTGGATTCGCACAAAATTACACTCATTCAGGGGGGTGTGTTTTCGTTTTTTGGACTGTGTAACCTGTGTCTCCTACAGAGTGTGAAGAAGAGGCAGTCACAGAGGCCGGTAGAGTGACAGACGCGTCGGCCTCACGCACGTAAATCTTGTCGATCCGACGCTGGTCCATGGTGACGATCTCGAAACGCCACCCTTGATCCTCGAAGCTTTCGCCTGCTACGGGCAAATGCTTGAGCACTGACAGCGCGTAGCCTGCGGCGGTGCCGAATTCGCGGCTGTCGTCGTACTCAAGGCCCAGCCGATCAGCGAGCGCATCGGCAGACAGCGCGCCTGCAACGAGGAGCGAGCCGTCGTCATGCTCTTCAAGCAGCGGCGAATCGCCTTCGTCCTGATCGCTCACGAAGTTGCCGACAAGCGCGGTGAGCAGATCAACCGGCGTGACGATGCCTTCAAAGTGGCCATATTCGTCATGGACCACCGCCATGGCGATGTCAGCCGATTGCAGCACGCGCAGCGCGTCCATTGCGTCAAGCTGATCGGGCACCACTTCGGCCTTGACGGCCATGTCGCGGATCGAGACGTCCTCGCCTGCGACCAGGGCGGCCAGCACGTCGCGCACCTTGACGATGCCGAGGATCGCATCGGGCGAGCCTTGGGCGACGGGGAGGAGCGAGTGCGGGCTGTCTTCGATCGTCTTGCGGATCAGATTGGCGTCGGCGTCAACCTCGATCCAGTCAATCTCGGTGCGCGGGGTCATCATCTCGCGCACTGGCCGCTCGGCAAGGCGGACAACGCCGGTGAGGATCTGGTGCTGCTGGTCTTCGATCACGCCAGAGTTTGTGGCTTCGGCGAAGATCATCTGCAGCTCCTCGGCGGTGACGCTGGCAGTGCCCTTGGAGGTGATGCCAAACAGGCGGATGATGAGCGCCGAACTGGAATCGAGGACCCAGACCAGCGGCGCAGCGACGGCGGCGAGCCAAGCCATCGGGCGGGCCATGACAAGGCTGATCGGAACCGCAGCGCGCAGGGCGAGCTGCTTGGGCACAAGCTCGCCGACGACGAGACTGAAATAGGTGGTGATGGCAATGACAAGGAAAAACCCGGTCCGCGCGCCCAGCTCCTCGGGCATACCAGCGGCGACCAGGCGCTCGCCCACGGGGCCGCCCAGATTGGCTCCGGAAAACGCGCCGGCAATGATGCCGATGAGGGTTATGCCGATCTGGACGGTGGAGAGGAACTTGCCGGGCTCTGCCGCCAGACGCAGCGCGATCCGCGCAGAAGCTGAGCCGTCCTCGGCCCGCGCCCGCAGCCGCGAGGTTTTGGCCGAGACGATCGCAAGCTCGGACATGGCAAAAACGCCGTTGAGCACGATCAGCCCGGCGATGATGATGAGGTAGCCCCAGGGAAACGGTGTCACGCAAGGACTGCTACCACAAATCAACGGCGTTGCCAGTGGGAGAAAGTGCAAATGAGACGAGGAATATGGAGACACGTTCAGCTTGCGGCAAAGCGAGCGGGTTCAGCGACAGTCCACAATCACCGCGATGGACTTCGCGCTCGATATGCTAATGACAACCAACACAAATGAGAGGATCATCATGAAATCATCACGCATTCTGCTTTCAAGCACCGCCGCTCTCGCTCTTCTGGGAACAAGCGCGTGCGTCACTGACCCTAATACCGGTGAACAGAAGGCCTCGCGAACGGTGCTGGGCGCCGGGCTTGGCGGCACGTTGGGCTATCTGCTTGGCGGCGCAATTGGTGGTGATGCAGGCCGCATCATCGGCGCTGGCATTGGCGGCTCAGCGGGCGCGGTGTTCGGCAAGAAGTTCGATGATCAGATCAAGGAACTCGACGAGCAGACCCAAGGCAGCGGCATTGAGATTGAGGAGGTTGGCGATCAGGACGCGATCCTCGTGCGCCTGCCCGACGGGGTGACCTTCGCGCGCGGCTCGTCCGCAATCAATCCCGGCTTCTATGATACGCTGAACACTGTCGCGGACAGCTTGATCAATTATCCCAACAGCCTGGTAGATGTGTACGGCTTTACCGACACGACGGGCAGTGATGCGCTCAACCAGACGCTTTCGGAAGAACGCGCGCAATCGGTAGCCGACTACCTGGCTGCACGCGGTGTGGCGCGCAGCCGCTTTGCAACACGCGGCTTTGGTGAAAGCTATGACCAATTGCGGATCAAGACCGCCGACAATGTGAATGAGGCATTGAACCGCCGGGTTGAGATCAAGATCATCCCGATCAGCCAGGATGACGTGGCTAGCGCACGCGCTAAGTAAGAGACGTGGGAGAGCTGAAAAGCGCTCCCACGTCTTCTCACCTCAACTCGGCCGCGCGGTGCGCCAGACGCTTGACCGCGTCGGCGTGGATGCCCGGTGAGCACACGAGCACACCAAAGTCGCGCGGATCGTGCTTGTTGTAGGCGAGCGGCTGCCCAAACGCATCGCTCACCTGCGCGCCTGCTTCGCGAGCGATCAGGGTGGCGGCGGCCAAGTCCCATTCAAACCCCCAGCGCAAGGTCGCGACCAGATCCGCGCGGTCATCGGCAACCATCGCAATGCGCAAGGCGATCGAGTTGGGCTTCTCGACCATAACCAGGTCCGCATCGACGCTGGGCAGTTGATCGATAGGAACCCGCGAGGCGGCGAACTGGGCCCGTGTGCTGGCCTTGAGCGGGCGATCGTTCAGCGTTGCACCCTTGCCTGCCTCGGCCACCCACTCCTCACCGCGAGCGGGCGCCAGAAGCACACCGATGAGCGGCTTGCCTGCGCTCACCAGCGCCACCGAGATCGCCCAGCCCGCGCGGCCCCTGACATAATCGCGGGTCCCGTCGATCGGATCGACCAGCCAGATGAGGTCTCTATCGGTGCGACCCTTGTCATCGACGCTCTCTTCGGAAAGCCACGCCGCCGAGGGCAAGAGCGCACCCAGCTCGCGCTTAAGAAACCGGTCAACTTCAAGGTCAGCCTCGCTCACCGGATCGCCGGGCGTCTTGTCCCAGCTCTTCAAGGCATGCCCATCGCCGGGCCAACGCGACTGGGCAACGCGGCCCGCTTCGCGCACGATGTCCAAAAAGCGATGACGGTCGATCATATTGGCCATTAGTCGTGGCCTTGCAGCAAGGCCTTTTCAAGGGCCGCAAGACATGCTTAGGCGCTCTCGACGGAACCTCTCCCCAGTTCGTTGCCCGCACCTTCGATGCGTGGCTGCGCTGGGCACAAACCAGCAAAGGGATCATGCTGCCATGAACGTCCACGAATACCAGGCCAAGGAACTGCTCAAGGAACACGGCATTGCGGTGCCCAATGGCTATGCCGCGCTGACGGTGGAAGAAGCGCTGGAGGGCGCGAAGAAGCTTCCTGGGCCTCTTTACGTGGTCAAGGCTCAAATCCACGCAGGGGGCCGCGGCAAGGGCAAGTTCAAGGAGCTGCCCGAAGACGCCAAAGGCGGTGTGCGCCTCGCCTTCTCGCTCGATGAGGTGGAAAGCCACGCCAAAGACATGCTCGGCAACACGCTGGTGACGATCCAGACGGGCGAAGCGGGCAAGCAAGTGAACCGCCTCTATGTGACGGACGGGGTCGATATCGAGAGCGAATACTACCTCGCCATGCTGGTGGACCGGGCCACAGGCCGCGTTGCCATGGTCGCTTCAACCGAGGGCGGCATGGATATCGAAGACGTCGCGCATGAGACGCCGGAGAAGATCACCACGATCACGATCAACCCCGCGCAAGGCTTTATGCCGCATCACGGGCGCGCCGTGGCGTTCGCGCTGGGCCTTGAAGGCGATCTCAACAAGCAGTGCCAGAAGCTTGCCGGGCAGCTCTACGCCGCCTTCACCGCGAGCGATTGCGACATGCTGGAGATCAACCCGCTGGTCGAGACCAAGCCTGATGCAGACGGCAAGGCACATCTCCTCGTACTCGACACAAAGATGAGCTTTGATTCCAACGCGCTCTATCGCCACCCTGCCATCGAGGCGATGCGCGACGAGACCGAGGAAGACCCCGCCGAAGTCGAAGCCTCCGAGTTCGACCTCGCTTACATCAAGCTCGATGGAAATATCGGCTGCATGGTCAACGGCGCGGGCCTCGCCATGGCGACGATGGACATCATCAAGCTGAACGGCGCTTTCCCGGCGAACTTCCTCGACGTGGGCGGCGGCGCGACGACCGAGAAGGTGACCGCGGCATTCAAGATCATCCTCAAGGATCCGGCGGTAGAGGGCATCCTCGTCAACATCTTTGGCGGCATCATGAAGTGCGACATCATCGCCAACGGCGTGGTACAGGCCGCAAAGGACGTGAACCTGCAGGTCCCGCTAGTAGTGCGCCTTGAAGGCACCAATGTCGAAGCGGGCAAGGAAATCCTCGCCAATTCCGGCCTCGCGATTGTGCCAGCCGATGATTTGGGCGATGCCGCGAAGAAGATCGTCGCCGAGGTAAAAAAGGCGGCTTAGGGCTCTTCAGGTCTAGAGTTTACAGGCCGTCCCGGAGAGATCCGGGGCGGTCTTTTACTTTCATAGGCTCAGCTTAGGCTCGGGAAGAAATGGAGGCGTGCTGTCCGCCATCGGTATCAACCAGTTGCTCCAAATAGTCTTCGTGCGCTGATCGGTTAAGTTGATCTGGCATCCCAACACAAAAATTGGTCGGGCAGTGCCTCCGCCATCAAGCCAATCATCTCTTACCGCTCTACATTCTGCATCCCGGTAGGTCTCGAATGCCATTTCACTTTCATCGATTGCTTGAACGATGTCAGCCCGGTCGGCGTTCAGCTCTTTAGCTTTCCTGAGGTATTGATTTCTTCTATCAGACGACGTCCTAAGGATCCTTGAGAAGCACTCGCTGATTTCTGGCATGGCAACTGCATCAGCGCAGACTGGATCGGGCTTGCTTTCAACAATGTCGGGTTGATTGGCGAGTTCGGGAGCCACTTCACAAGCCACAAGCAAGGTTGATGATGAAGCGATCAAGAGCATTGTTCGCATGAGTGGTCCTATTCGCTTGGATGCTAAGGCTAAGCCCTCTTAGTTGGCTGGACCGGAGAGTCACGGCTGTAAACGCACAAGCCAAGTGTTCTCGAGCGTCTCTATGCGTTGATTGGTCAACCGCACCCGGCAAAGGATATCCTCGGGATCCCCTGAGGCGGGACACTCCGCCTCGCGGTATGCCTCGAACGCCTTCTCGCTCGTTTCCAATGCATCTATAGCGACCTCCATTTCCTGATGGATTGCCAAAATTTCAGCGCGCAGAGCCTCAGAGGCATCGAGGGCCATTGCAAGGCAGGTTGTGGAAGAGCTTGTGATCTCAGGATCGCAAGTTGGTACGCTGATTTCACTTAACGCCCTGGTAAACCGAAACACCAGCTCCCCGCCCGATTTCATCCTCACCGCCGCAACCAGACCCTCGCCCGGCTTGTCCCTATCCGCGCAGCGCAAGGTCAGCGCGTTGAAATAGGCGGCGCATTCCTCAAGCGCGACAAGGCGGAAGGTGAGGAAATCGTCTTTCTCCTCCCACCCGGTGAGATCAGCGTTGAAATGCTTGAGTTTCAAAGCCAGCGAGCCGTCCTCCTGCACCAAGTACATATGTTCGGTGAACATGATCGCGCCGTCCGCATCCTCTTGTACGAACGTGCCCACCATCATGCCGCCCATGGGTTTAAGCCAGCTTTCCATAGCAGGCGCGCCGCGAACGCCTTTGCCTTCCCATTGGCCCACCAGCCAGTCCAGCGCATCAACGCTGGCCGGAGGCGATTCGCCGCCTTCGGGCATTGCTCGGGTCTCCGCCCCATCTTTGGCCGCAAGCGGTGCGCCAAACGCAAGGGAAGCACTCACTAAACATGCTCCGATTGCACGCATTTCAATTTCCCTCCGCTATTCGTTCCGTCGCTTGCAACAATAGCGGCTTTGCCCGCCAGAGTCCCCCTTGACGCGCTGTGGTCGGGAGGCGAGGAACACAAGTCTCGGCCTCACAAGCGGCCTGAAGACAACTTGACGTTTACGTAAACGCGAGCTAAGCGCACTGATAAGAGCTTAAAGAGCCCGATCGCATGAACGATTTACGGGCAGGTAAGGGAAGGACAATCCGATGAAAATCCTCGTGCCCGTCAAGCGGGTGATCGATTACAACGTGAAGCCGCGCGTCAAGGCCGATGGTGCGGGTGTTGACCTCGCCAACGTCAAGATGAGCATGAACCCGTTCGACGAAATCGCGGTCGAAGAAGCGATTCGTCTGAAGGAAGCCGGCAAGGCAACGGAAATCGTCGCGGTTTCCATCGGGCCCGCCAAGGCGCAGGAAACGCTGCGCACCGCGCTAGCCATGGGAGCAGATCGCGCGATCCTGGTTGAGACCGATGAGGAAGTTGAGCCGCTGGCCGTTGCCAAGATCCTTAAATCGATCGCTGACGAAGAGCAGCCCGGCCTCGTAATCCTGGGCAAGCAATCGATCTCGGACGATTCGAACCAGACCGGGCAGATGCTGGCTGCTCTCATGGGCCGCCCACAAGGCACCTTCGCCAACACCGTCGCAATCGATGGTGAGAGTGTCGAAGTGAAGCGCGAAGTTGACGGTGGCCTTGAGACGGTCAAGCTGACCATGCCCGCCATCGTCACCACCGATCTTCGCCTGAACGAGCCGCGCTATGCCTCGCTGCCCAACAACATGAAGGCCAAGAAGAAGCCGCTCGATACCAAGGCTCCGGCGGATTTCGGTGTCGATATCGCTCCGCGCCTCACCACCACCAACGTCGCCGAACCGCCAGTGCGTCAGGCCGGTGAGAAGGTCGAAGACGTCGCCGCGCTCGTCGCCAAGATCAAGGAAATGGGGATCGCTTGAGGCGGCCCATTAGAGACAAGGGATTTAGACCAATGAACACTCTTATTCTCGTCGAACACGACAATTCTTCGGTCAATGACGCGACGCTTGCTGTCGTCACCGCTGCTGGCAAGCTGGGTGATGTAACCGCGCTGGTTGCCGGTCACGATTGTGGCTCGGTGGCTGAGGCGGCTGCCAAGATCGCGGGCGTCTCCAAGGTGCTCAAGGCTGACGACGCCGCTTACGCCAACAACCTGGCTGAAAACGTCGCGCCGCTGATCGCTGGCTTGATGGAAGGCTATGACGCATTTCTCGCGCCGGCGACCACCTCAGGCAAGAACATCGCGCCGCGCGTAGCCGCACACCTGGATGTGATGCAGATTTCGGACATTCTCTCGGTCGAAGGCCCCAAGACCTTCACCCGCCCGATCTATGCCGGCAACGCCATCGCCACCGTCGAAAGCTCGGATGCGAAGCTTGTCATCACCGTTCGCGGTACTTCGTTCGACAAGGCGGCTCCGGAAGGCGGCTCGGCTTTGATCGAAGACGCCAGTGGCGCGGGCGATGCTGGTATCTCCAGCTTCGTCAGCAGCGAAATCGCTGACGGCGGTGATCGTCCGGAGCTCGCGAGCGCCAAGATCATCGTTTCAGGCGGGCGGGCGCTCAAGGATGGCGACACGTTCGAGCAGATCATCAACCCGCTGGCTGACAAGCTGGGTGCGGCCATCGGTGCAAGCCGCGCGGCGGTTGATGCAGGCTATGTCCCGAACGATTATCAGGTTGGCCAGACCGGCAAGATCGTCGCTCCGGAAGTCTACATCGCCATCGGCATTTCAGGCGCGATCCAGCACCTTGCCGGCATGAAGGACTCCAAGGTCATAATCGCCATCAACAAGGACGAAGACGCCCCGATCTTCCAGGTCGCGGATATCGGTCTTGTGGCTGACCTTTACGCTGCCGTGCCCGAATTGACGGGCGCGCTGGACTAAAACACTTGCGCTTACTCGCGTGAATTGAAACAAAACCTTCAGAGCTCCGTTGGGAATTCTGGAGGTTTTGTTTATGCTACACCGATTAATGCTTGGTCTTTCCGCTTGTGGATTGGTCGCGCTGACTGCGAGTTTCGCAGCGGAGGCGAAGGACAAGAAGGACGACGCGGGCGAGAGCCAGTTCCCGGCAGATGCTGCTGAATTGGACGCGGCGACTAAGCTCGCTCCACTGCGTCCTTGGAACATCGATTTTTCCGACAATCGCTGCCGACTTTCCCGGTTGTTCGGCTCTGAAGAGGAGCCGCACCTCATCTTCTTTGAACAGGCCGCGCCGCGCGGGAGATTCGGCGTAACATTTGCCGGGGCCGAGTTGGAACGGTTCAAACGCACCGACGATCTGGCACTGGGCGCAGAGCGCGACGAGCCGATTGAGCGCATTGATCAGTATTATCACGGCGATGTGACCGGTATTGGCCCAGCGATCATCATTCCGGATCATTCCATCGGTCGGTTTACGACAGCGGGCGAGGGAAGTGATGGAACGCCGCGCCTCACCCGGGCGGGCATCGACCTTGAAGAAGCAGCGACGATAGAACGCTTTGTGCTCAAGAAGGGCAAGAAAGTCGTCAGCTTCGAGACCGGCGACATGATGCCCGCATTTCAAGCGCTGAATGTGTGCACATCCGACCTGCTGCGCAGTTGGGGTCTCGATCCGGAAAAGCACCAGGCCTATCGCTGGCCGGTATGGACCAACCGCGTATCGGTCTCTCAGCGTATTGCGCGCGAATATCCCCGGGGTGCGATCAACCGCAGGGAAACCGGGGTCTTTCGCATGCGCGTGATCGTCGAAGAGGATGGCACCATTTCAGAGTGCTTCATCGAAGCCTCAACCCAGAACAACCAGCTCGATTCGCCCGCTTGTCTCCAGATGCGCCGCGCCAAGTTTGAACCGGCGCGCGATGCCCAAGGGCAGCCGATGCGCTCGTTCTACGCGACCGCGATCAGCTATGCGCTCAATTAGGCTGGCCCCTTAATATCCTCGCGGGAGATCCCGATGACGTTTTCGCGCTTGTTTCTCGTGGCCGCCGCGATGCTGACGGGCGGCGGCCTCACCTCGCCCGCATCTGCGGATGTTGTGCTAAAGCCAAGTTCGGACTGGCGCCTGCGCGAATATGACGACAAGTGCCGGATCAGCCGGACTTACGGATCAGGGGAGGATCGCCTCACCATGTGGCTCGACAAAGGCGGGCCAGGGCCAGGCTTCAACATAACCCTAATCGGGAGACCGGTGCGCAGTCCCTATGGGCCAACAGTCGGCCTGACTTTTGCGCCGGGTGAGGAAGTCCGGCGCAATTTCATCGAATCGAAATCGAGCAAAGGCCGTCCGGTCATGGCCATGTTTGGTGTGCAGCCAGTATCATTGGACCCGGATAAGCCCGCCGCAGACGATGCGCCGAAGGGGGGTGAAGGGACAGAGGAGACAGTGAACCTGAGCGCGGCCAGTGTTTCCGATGTCGCCTCTGAAGAGACCATGAAAGCTCGCTACGCAGCGGTGACGTCGATGGACCTCAAGACCGGGGTTATCGAGCCCATTTCACTCAAGATGGACGATCTTCTCGAAATGGCCGAGCCGCTGTTTGCCTGCTCACAAAAGCTGGCCATCAGGCTGAAGGGGCGAACCCCCGATGGCGGCTATGCCAAAGGTACGCCAAGCACACCGCGCGATCTGGCGACATGGGCTAAGAAAATCCAGGCGAATTACCCGCTTCACTTGCTGCGCGAAGAAGAAGAAGGGTTGGTGGGCGTGCGCCTGACGGTCAACAAGGCTGGGCGAGCGAGTTTTTGCGAGGTCACACGCTATAGCGGCCCCGCCTCGTTCAACGACACGGCGTGCTTGCAGCTCTTGCGACACGCGCGCTTTAATCCGGCGCTCGATGCCGAGGGCAATCCAAGGGCGAGCTTCTACGAGACGACGGTGACCTACGCGATCCGAAAGTGAGCGCGCGGTACACCCGCAAGCGGCCCGTTATCAGCTCCCGGAGCGCTTTTCCCCATCCATCCCCGGCACTTTGGTGCGGGTGGGCGCGCCTTTGAGGTTGTTTGAGGCCATGCGCGCCGCGCTCTGAACAGCGGCGGTGCGATCGCCTGCCATAAGGGCCGCTGCGCATTGTGCGCATTCGCGCTGGCCTTCATGGGACCGGTCATGCGCCACGACCTCACCCAAAAGCCCAAAGAGCCGGAACCTCTCGGCGGCGAAACGATCCTCGTCCGGGCTGCAATCGAGAAGTGAGAAATAGAGCTCATCCGCCGGGTTCTGAAGCCCGGCACGCGTCGGCCACAAGGCGCGGCCCGTGAGCACGTAAGCGCCCGGACCCACTTCCAGCGTGCACTCGCCCTTCGCCGTCACCAACGCACCGTTGATGACAGCCTGAGCCCCGGATGCAAGCTGCACAGTCTGGGGGATGGGAGGCGAGAGTTCTTGCTTCATATGCGGTACTCGAGAACGGCGGGCACACGCTCCGAATAACCCGCAAGGTTACATAGTCCGCTGGTAGCAGAGGCCTCATTACGGCTCACCTCATCAAAGGAAGCCGGTGATGAAATGCAGCGTCATGCCGACAAGACCGCCCACAAGCGTACCGTTGATGCGGATGAACTGAAGGTCACGCCCCACGGCATTCTCGATCCGCCCCGTAATCGTAGTTGCGTCCCAGCGTTTCACCGTTTCGGAGACGAGCGTCACGATCTCAGAACCATAGCGCGTGGCAACACCGGCGGCGGTCCGGCGTGCAAAGCGATTAATTTGGTGCTGCAGGCGCTGATCCTGCTTTAGCGCATGGCCCAGATCTATGAGCGCCTTGCGCATATCGCTGCCCAATTGCGTATCGGACGAACGCGCACGGCTGATAAGCGAGCGCCGGATGCGCTCCCATACACCCATCCACCATTCGCCAACGGCCGGGTTTTCGATGAGATCGCGCTTCATGCCTTCCACCCGTTCCCGCGTTTCGGGATCATGCTGCAAGTCTTGCGCGAGCTTCAAGAGACCCTCTTCGATCTTGTGGCGGATGGGATGCTCGGGATCGACCAGAACTTCAGCAAGCAGTTTGTAGAGGCCCTCGAGCACGTTTGCAGATATGCGCTCGTCAAGACCCGTCCAGCGCAGCACAGCGTTGGCGCGTTTGTGGATGACGTCTTTGACCGTGTCTTCATTATCCTCAAGCGTTAGCCCTGCCCAGCGGATGAAACCATTGATCAGCGGGAGGTGCTGCTTGTCGGTCATCATGCTCTCAAGCATCCGGCCCGCCAACGGCGACACGTCGAGCTTGTGGAGCTGACCTGCAAGGCCTGATCGCACCTGATTGCCCAGCCGTTCCGGATCGAGCGATTCGAGCACTTCGGCCAGCATTTCCGCAGCGCCAGCCGTGATGCGCGCTCGCGTCTCATCGCCGCTTTCCTCAGGCCCTGCGACCAGGAAATCGCCCACAGCGCGCGCAACATTCATACCTGACATGCGGCGTGCAACGACAGAAGGCACCAGAAAATTGCGACGCAAGAAACCCGCCATCGTCTCGGCAATGCGGTCCTTGTTTTCCGGAATGATCGCCGTGTGCGGGATCGGCAGGCCAAGCGGGTGGCGGAACAAAGCCGTCACCGCAAACCAGTCCGCTAGCCCGCCCACCATCGCTGCTTCGGCAAAGGCGTTGACATAGCCCCAGGCGGGATGCGCTCCGGGAGCGAGCGCGGGGCCGTGTGTGGTGAAGAACACCAAGGCCATCGCGGCGAGCAGCCCGGTGGCGGTCCAGCGCATGCGCCGGGCCTTGTCCTCGCTGAGCGGCTCACCGCCAAAGGGCGAGTGCGTCTGGGATAGGGGTGTGCGGGGCGCGTGCATATTGGGCTCTATGTGCCCGAAAAGCCGCGCCGCGTCACGGGTTGCCGCACCCTTGCCTGCACGAGGCCTCGCTTACTCAGCGGGCTCGGCTCCGGGCGGCAAGCCATTGCCCGGAAGGCGTGTCGCTGGGCGCGGCCCACTGGCTGGACGCCCGGGGAGGGGCACCACAGGACCAGCATCGGGCACCGCCGGCTCTTGATCATCGCCCGGGCTGTATGTCAGCAAACGCTTGCGCATCCATGGCCCCACACGCTTTTCGAACCCGTCGGCAAGGCTGAAGCCCGCCGGAACAATCAGCAGCGTGAGCAGGGTCGACATGATCAGGCCGCCAATCACAACGATGCCCATCGGCTTGCGCCAGGCTTCATCGCCCGTGAGCGAGAGCGCGGTGGGCACCATGCCCGCCGTCATGGCGACCGTTGTCATCACGATCGGTTGAGCGCGCTTGTGGCCCGCTTCGAGCAGGGCTTCGAGCTTGTCCGTGCCGCGCGCCATCTCCTCGATCGCAAAGTCGATGAGCAGGATCGAGTTCTTCGAGACAATGCCCAGCAGCAACAAGATTCCGATATAAACCGGCATGGACTGCGGCTGACCCAGCAACCAGACCAGCAGGATACCCCCAAGCGGCGCCAACAGCAGTGACGTCATGTTAACAAGCGGGCTGACCACACGCTTATAGAGCAGCACAAGGCACGCAAACACGAGGAAGAAGCCAGCGATAATGGCAATGACCAAGCTGTCCTGAAGCTCCTGCTGCCACTGATCCTCACCCACGGCATCGCGAATGACCCCGGTCGGCAGGTTCTTGAGTGCTGGTAGCGCATCGATCTGTTGCTGCGCAGCGCCCTTGAGAACGCCGTCAGCGAGGTCTGCACCCACCAGAACGCGGCGGTTCTGGTTATAGCGCTGGATCTGCGTGGGACCAGAACCGAACGAGATATCCGCCACACGCGCGAGCGGGACGGTGCCTCCGTTCTGAGTAGGCACAGGCAGGTTCTCGATCGTGGTGATATCGGTGCGGTCCGCTTCGCTCAGCTTGACCGTGATCGGGATTTGACGGTCTGAAAGCGAGAAGCGCGCCGCGTTCTGCTCAATTTCACCAAGCGTCGCGATGCGGATCGTCTGGCTCAGCGCAATCGTGCTGACACCCAGTTCCGCCGCCAGTTCGCGGCGCGGGGTGATGATAAGCTCGGGCCGGTTGAGATCACCTTCCACGCGCGGCGCAACCAGCGTGTCGAGGCCCTTCATCTCTTCGATCAGCTGGGTCGCGGTTTGGTTGAGCACGTCGGGATCGGAGCCGGCCAGCATGATGGTGATGTCGCGGCCCGAGCCAAATCCGCCGCTCTGCGACTGAAATCGCACACGCGCATCGGGAATCTTGGCGAGTACCGGTGCAAGCTGGCGCTCAAACTCGATCGAGGTGCGCTCACGATCATCGCGCAGATTGACGAAAATCGTGCCATTGCCGATCCGGATACGCTCAAGCGCGTAGTCAAATTCCTGCTCTTTCGCGAGGATAGCGGAGACCTGATCGACCACCTGCTTGGTCCGCTCAAGCGTAGAGCCGGGCACCAGTTCGATATCCACAGTGCTGCGGTTGTCGTCCGTCGTTGGTTGGAACTGGCCGGGTATCTGCGTGAATAGCAAGACAGTGACGAGAAGTGAGAACCAGCCGATGGCCAGCATCCAGATGCGGTGATCGTAGAAGCGCGCAGTGAGGTAGGTCATGGCCCCCGGCGCGCCCAGCGTTTGCGCAGTCCGAAAACCAGCATAGGGTGCGGCAACTACAATCGGCAGACCCAATAAACCGACCAAAATCTGGGCAAAGTTGAGCGCGGGGAGCGCGCTCTCCACGTCTGCCACTGGGTCACCTGCAGCAACGAGACACAGCAGCACCAGCGAAAGTGCAAGGCCAGTGAAAGCTGCAATCAAAAGAAGACCGAAAAAGCCCAGCGCCACCTTCGACACCAACCATGTCGAACGTGCTAACCATCCGAGACCGTGGAACCCCATCAGAACCAGCCAGCCAGCGCCAAAGGCGATGAGCGAGACAACGACGAGCTGCACAATCTCGTATATCTTTGAGACCAGGAAATAATATGTGCTCTGTTCGTCGCTAATGACTGCCGACGCGATTGTGCTGGGCAGGTTCAGCGATGAAAGCGCTTGTGAAGCAAGAAAAAGCGCAGCGGCCGAGACGGCAATCATGATTAGCGCAGCCAGAGCGAGACCCGTACAATACCATCCATAGCCAAGAGGACGCTCAACGCCCTCGCGGCGCGCGCGCATCTTACCGGTGTTGAGCGTCCAGTTAAGAACGCGCATGTAACGCTCCATCATCGGGCCTTCACCGTGCGCGGCGTGGCCCTTTGAGTCGAGAAAATAGGCCGCCATTAGCGGCGTCACCATACGCGCAACTGCCAGCGACATCAGCACCGCGACAACGACCGTCAGGCCAAAATTCTTGAAGAACTCGCCCGAAATACCGGGCATCAGGCCAACCGGCAGGAACACCGCAACGATACAGAAACTGGTCGCCACAACCGGCAGGCCGATCTCGTCGGCGGCATCAATGCTCGCCTGATAGGCAGTCTTACCCATGCGCATGTGTCGAACGATGTTCTCGATCTCGACAATCGCGTCATCGACCAGCACGCCCGCCACCAGACCCAGCGCTAGCAGCGAGAGGAAGTTGAGGTTGAAGCCCATCAACTCCATGAAAAAAAAGGTCGGGATGGCTGAAAGCGGGATCGCCACCGCGCTGATCGCGGTTGCGCGCCAATCGCGCAGGAACAGAAAGACGACAACAATGGCCAGCACCGCGCCTTCGATCAGCGCTGACATCGAGCTTGTGTACTGGATTTCAGTGTAGTCGGTGCTGGTGCCCATGCGGATGAAGCGGATGCCGTCGGTTTCCGCTTCGATCTTTTCGAGTTCTTCGAGCGCTTCGTCATAGACAGCAAGGTCTGAGGCGCCGCGCGCGCGGTTCATGTAAAAGTTGACAACTTCCTTGTCGCCTACTTCGCTGATTGAGGAGCGCTCTGCATAGCCATCGCGCACGGTCGCCACGTCCGCAAGGCGCACTGTGCGGCCACCGCCAAGTTGAAGCTGGCGCTGTGAAAGATCAAAAGCGGACTTGGAATTGCCCAGAACGCGCAGCGACTGGCGAGTCCCGCCCACTTCGGCAAGACCGCCCGCAGCGTTGATGTTTTCCTGGCGCAGCACATTATTGATCTGTGTCGCCGTGACCCCGAGCGCCTGCATCTTCGCCGGGTCAAGGATGACCTCAATCTCGCGACTCACGCCGCCAAAGCGACCAACCTCGGCCATACCTTCGATTTTGAGGAGTCGTTTCGAGACGGTATCGTCAATGAACCAACTCAGTTCCTCAATCGTCATATCGTCGGCCTCAACCGCGATGTAACCGATCGCCTCGCCGACAACGTTAACCTTTTGGACCTGCGGCTCGAGGATACCATCGGGCAGTGTCGGTCGCACGCCATCAATCGCCGTCTGCACCTCGCTGAGGGCCAGTGTGATGTCAGTGCCGATCTCAAACTCGACAAAAGTGCCCGAGGCCCCTTCGCTCGCAGTCGACTGGATCGAGTTGACCCCGTTGATCGACGCCAATGCGCTTTCGACCCTCTGCGTGATTTGGTTCTCGATCTCGGACGGCGCCGCGCCGGGTTGCGCAATCGTGACCTGCACGCCCGGGAAATCGACATCGGGGTTATTGGTGACGTCCATGCGCGAGAAGCTGACAATCCCCGCAATCAAAAGTGCGGCGAAAAACACCAGGGGGATGACCGGGTTGCGGATCGACCAAGCGGATATCTGGTTGATGTTCATACGCTTTGCTTGCCTTGAGCCTAGTACCTGTTGCTTCGGTCGAACCGCGTCCTAAACGCGAATGAACTACGCAGCCGCGCACGCATTAGATGAGACACACGCCCTACGCTTACGTTTCCTGCCGGCGGGGATTGACGGTCTCACCCGGATTGAGGAAGCCGCCCGCGCTCATCACGACCAGTTCATCGCCGGTTAGGCCATCAGTGATGGCAATGCCTTGCTCTGTCGCGCGGGCGATCGTCACCGCGCGGCGGGTCGCCTTGTTTTCTTCGTCCACGACATAGACGAACGCGCCGTCACCGTCCGCCAGAACGGCGCTTTCAGGCAGGACTGTTGCGGTCAGCGTGCCGCCTTCGATCCGCGCCGTAGCAAAGCCGCCCGGGCGAAGATCGGGTGAAAAAGCCAAGGCAACCCGTGCCGATCCTTGACGGGTGTTCTGGTCGACAACCGGCGAGACCTGCCAAACTTGTCCGCTGAAGGACTTGCTCGAACCGGCCAGCGTCACCTCTGCATTCACGCCTTGGGAAAGCTGCACCATCTGCGCTTCACTGACCTGTGCGAGCATTTCCATCTCGCCGCCGCGCGCGATGGTGAAGAGCGCCGGGGTGCCTGCGCTCACACTCTGGCCCGGCTCAACATTGCGTGAGAGGACGTAACCTGCAGCCGGCGCCACTACGTTGAGGCGTGCATTGCGTGCGCGCAGCTCGGCAAGTTGAGCTTCAGCCACCTTTACGCGGGCATTCGCAGAATCGCGCGTCGCCGTGAGGCGATCGACATCAGCGGTGGAGACAAAGCCTTTCTCAACCAGTTGCAGAGCGCGCTCCAGATTTGCCTGAGCGAGCGCCGCGTCGGCTTTCGACACTTCAATCTGAGCGGCCTGGGCTGCTGCCTGCTGGACCTGCACCGAACGGTCAATAACAGCCAGAACCTGGCCTTTCTGGACCCACTCGCCTGCATCCACGGGAACCGAGATGACGCGCCCACCCTCGCCTTCGACGCCCACGGGCATCTGGCGACGCGCCGCGATCTGACCAGGCGCCTCGATTGTGCTGGTCACGGTCGTACGGCCGGGGACGACCACGGTCACGACAGGCGCTTGTGATTCATCATCGGCGGTTGTCGCCGGATCGCCGCCAGCAATCGCAAAATAGGCAGCAATGGCAAGCAGCAACGCAAACAGTCCAGCGCCGATCCAAATGAAGAGCCGCGCGCTCGATTGCGTTACTTCACCCGCTTCAGCGCGCACATCATCGCTCAGGGGTTGCGATGTTTCGGCCGTGATGGTCGTTGAGTAGTTCATTGCGGGTCTTTCTAAGCTTAAGCGCTACCGTTTTTGCGGGGGCGGTAGGCTTTTACGCTAACCAAGTGTATTATATACATAAGGCACTAAGAGCAATGCCCTTAGATCGCAAACAGGCATGGCGGCAACGCTTGGTTCGACTGACCGCTCGTCTAGTTAGACGAAGAACGTGGGATCGGGTTCCAAACCCTGCATTTGCACGTGCACGACCAAAGGCATCCGCGCAGTCGACGCCGACCGCATCGCCAGTTTTGCGCTTATTGCACAAGTCTGAAGTTTATCGGATCTTTCCACGCTGGATAAGGTTGACCGCACCCAGCAAAATCAGCGCGCCAATAAACCCGGCCAGAAGCGAACGCCAGTCCGTGAGCGTGGCGATCGAGGTGCCACCGAGAAACGAAAAGACGCCATTACCGATGAACGAGCCGACGATGCCAACCACGATGTTCCAGAAATAGCCCATTTGCGCGTCGCGGTTCATGACCATACTGGCCAGCCACCCGATCACTCCGCCCATCACCAAAAGCATGATTAGATAGAACATGGTGTTTCTCCCCGAGGCTCACCTTCGCCGCAGTCGCGCGCGAATCCGACAAGCCAAGCCACAAGCAGGAATAGCCAAAAAGCGGACAGGGGATAACCGTCCGCTGTTTTCTAGTTTTGGTGGTAGCTGCCAAAGCTCGTCGCAAAGAGCTTAGCGCACGTCTTAATAGCGAAGCTTGCGCTCATATTCCTCGCGATACTTCTGAATGCGAGTGACGCGCAGACCCTTCATGCCCGAGCGATCCATAGCGCGCTGCCAGGAAGCGAATTCTTCGAGCGTCAGCCCGTAACGCTCAAGAACCTCGTCGATGGTAAGTAGCCCGCCATTCACCGCCGCCACGACTTCTGCCTTACGGCGCATCACCCAGCGTTTCGTGTTGGGCGAGGGCAGATCGGCAAGCGTAAGCGGCTCACCAAGTGGGCCGATTACCTGAGCGGGGCGGATGTCCTGGTTCTCAATCATAAGTCGTCTCTCGCGTCACCTTGTGCCGCTGCCTCCGGTTCAATCGAAGGTTTGCCGCATGAGGCTTTGCAGCCCTCTAAATCATCAGGGTTAACAGGCCGTTCGCCATTCCCAAGGCTCTTGAAGACGCTCGCCGCCGCATCGCCGAAGCTGGCACCTGTAGACCCTGCGCACAGCACGGCCTCTTCGCGCAGCTCGCGGCGCAAATCGCGCGCAGCGTTCAGCCGAGCGGTCAATTCGCTCCACTCGATCGCACGCAGAGCATCGCCGCCCCGAACGCCTTCACCTACATTATCGGTGCGCTCATCGCGGCTTTCCTGCTCCTCAAGAGCGCGGATAAAGGAATCGTTCTTCTCGAACATGGCCCTGTTTCTATCGCGTGGTTGTCAAGATGTGGTAAAACCCGTCTTTACCAGCCCTTAGGATTACTGCCTGCCATTTTGGCAAGGTCAGCGAGAGCCCAAGCGGGCGCGGCGGCGACGGCTCAAGCAGGTCTGGCGAAGTGCACTGATTGCTCTTATATGGCGCCCTCGATCATGACACACGCCTCCACCCTGAACACGGCCAATATCACACGCGACGCCACATCACCGGCCTTCGGTCTTGATACCGAGGCGCTGTTTGACCTGTCGCGCCCCGCCGCTGAATGCCGGATTGTCGTCGCGATGAGCGGCGGGGTCGATTCCTCGGTGGTCGCCGCGCTTGCCGCCGATACTGGCGCGGAGGTGATCGGCATCACCCTCCAGCTTTACGATTATGGCGCTGCAACGGGTCGCAAAGGCGCGTGCTGCGCGGGCGATGACATCGCCGATGCGCGCGCCGTGTGCGATCGCTTGGGCATTGCGCATTACGTCTTCGACCATGAAAGCGCCTTTCGCGAGGACGTGGTCGATCAGTTCGCCGATGAATATCTCTCCGGGCGCACGCCGGTGCCCTGCATCCGCTGCAATATGGGGCCCAAGTTCACCGACCTGTTCAGCATGGCGCGCGAGCTTGGTGCGGATTGCCTTGCGACCGGGCACTATGTCGAGCGGGTGGAGACCGATAAGGACGGACCGCATCTCCACCGCGCGCATGATCCGGCGCGCGACCAGTCCTATTTTCTCTATGCGACCACGCAGGCGCAGCTCGACTATATCCGCTTTCCGCTGGGAGGCCTGCCCAAGTCCAAGGTGCGCGAGCTTGCCGAAGCCGCTGGCCTTCGCAACGCTGCCAAGCCGGATAGCCAGGATATCTGCTTCGTGCCCGACGGGAACTACGCGAAGATTGTCACCAAGCTTCGCCCCGAAGGCGCGGTGCCCGGCCCGATCGTCCACGCCGCGACCGGCGAGGTGCTGGGCCAGCACAAGGGCATCATCCATTTCACCGTCGGCCAGCGCAAAGGACTTGAGATCGGTGGCCAGCCCGAACCGCTCTATGTCATCGGCCTCGACGCCGAAGCGCGCGCGGTGCGCGTTGGCCCCAAGCGGATGCTGGCGGTGACAAGCGCCGAGCTGATCGAGACCAACGGCATTGGCGCCATCCCCGATGCGCCGCTCACCGCCAAGGTGCGCAGTCTGGCAAAGCCTGTACCCATCACGCTCGAAGGGCCGCTGGGCGATGGCGCTGCAACCCGCATCCGGTTCGAGACCCCGGAATTTGGCGTCGCCCCCGGACAGGCTGCCGTGATCTATGCAGGCACGCGCGTGGTAGGCGGTGGCTGGATCGACGCAAAGACCTCGGTCGCCTCCTGACCCCTGCGCGCGGGCTTAGCGCCCGGTTACTCCTCCCACGGCTCCAGCACGCAGCCATAGCCTTTGCGCAAGGTGGCCGTATCCGATGTGATAAGCGGAAAGCGCGCGGTGACGCTCTTGGTCTCGGCATCGTCGACCAGCGTGACCAGCTCCATCCCGCCCAGCTTGTCCTTCGCGCAATCCTCGATTGAACGCCCGACGACGAAGCGGCACGAACACGCAACCCTTGCCGAATACGCGGTGGCGGTGCGCGCATAGCCATTGATTGGCTCGCGATAGATATAGGCAGCGATGCCGGCCGCCAGCGCGGCAAGCAGCACAAACCAGCCCAGCAGACGGACCGCGCTG
>JBCCJS010000002.1:0-220210 GCA_039027675.1 Pseudomonadota bacterium | reverse complement strand
CATTGTTCGCCTGTTGGCAGCGAAGACAGCTCCACGGCCCAGCGTCTTTCAAACTACATCTAGCTTGACGCATCGGGGCGCATGCCAAGTAGGTGCAATGGGTAGGCCAGACATCTAGCCCAGCATAACGGCGGGCTTCGTGGAACGATGCCGCCTAGCCTGAAAACGAGGAACTTGTGAGTGAGATCGGCTGGAGCGATTTGGTGTGGGCCGCCTGGCAGGCTCTGCTCGATTATGCCGTTATGGCGTGGCGCGCCCGGCGCCTCACGAAGAGGTGAGCATGGGCAGTCATCGCGTGCTATTGCAGCCCGAAAGTGGGCGTCGATCCGCGAGCAATTCGGGATCGACGCCGCCTTACGCTGACGGGTTTACGAACAGCTGCTGCACCCGCAATCGCAGCAACCGGTGCCCGAAACACAATTGGTGCAGCCGCATTCGCATTGGCTTGGCGTGTTATGATATACCATCGTAAAACTCCTGTTATTTCAAGGCGTTATACTATTTTTCATGAGTACGCCAGCGAAATCGCACTTCGCGCTTTTGCATTGCCCCTTCCCGGTCCTGTTTGATCAACAATTCCGCCTTTGCCGGGAGATAAATCCGCTGATTGTCGATCTGGATCTCAAACGGCTTTCCTTCGCGCAAGGCTTCGACAAGCCGCTCAAGCGTGCCGATGTACTGATCGGTCAGATAGGTCTTGGGTACATCGCGGCTGCTTTTGGTCCTTTAGGGGCTCCTCGTACGTTGGGAGACCCAGCGCTACACGCTCAAGATTGCAGGAATTTTTCCATCGCCGAATTTACCGCCTCAGGCGCTTCCCAGGGAACGAAATGTCCGCAATCCGGGACCTTCACGATAGTCAGCGGATCGATGATGTCCTCAAGCCCTTCAATATTGTCAGGCGGCAAAGCACCATCGTCGAGCGCCCAAATCACCAGCGTCGGGATCGTGAGGTTGGGCAATTCGGGGGCATAGTAATCAGCAGGCAGTTCGAACGGCTCATCCATCGCAGGCACGACAATCGGGCTCGCGCGGTAATAATTGATCATCCCGAAGGCCGCATCGCGGTTTTGCCAATCGCGCAGCAACTCGTTGCGCTCCTCGGGCTCCATCGCGCTCGGCCTGTCCCACTTGACCTCTTTTTGCATCAGCCCCGTAAGCCCGCGATCCTTGATGAGCGGGTCATTGGCTGTGTCACGAAACCCGCGAATATATTGGCTCGCCTCGCGCTGGGCGCGGTTGGTGTAGAGCAGGTCTTGGAAGATCAAAGGATGCGGCGCGTTGGCGACAATTGCGCGACTTACGCGAGCGTGCTGTCCGGCAAGCGCCACACCCCAGGCAATCGCGCCGCCCCAATCGTGCCCGACAATGGTGAAGTTCGCGATCCCCAGCGTGTCTGCCAAGAGGAATACATCGCCGATCAGCTTGCTCGGCTCATACGCGTCGACGGCCTGGGGTTTTGACGATTGGCGATAGCCGCGCTGATCGGGGGCGATGCAGCGATAACGGTCCTTGAAATGGTGGATCTGGTGGCGCCATGTGCGATGGCTTTCAGGAAAGCCGTGAAGGAAGATCAGGACCGGAGCATCAACGGGTCCCTCATCCACGCACATCAGATGGATGCCATTGGGCAGGTGAACGCGCTTCTGCTCCATCATTTCTGACTTTCGGTCTCGGCTTCCATATTATCCATGTAGCCGCTCGCCACCAGCGCCGCGACCTGATCGAACAGCGCATCGGGCGTGCGGCGCATCTCGCCCAAGGTCAGTTCCATACGTTCAGCAACGATAATCTCACGCTCGCCCTTGGCTATGCCGTCGAGCATAGTCTTGGCCGCCTTGTCTGCCGGAATACCGTTATCGATCGCCTTGTCCGATACGCCGCGCACCGAGCCATCGGCGTTGAGCGCGTTACGGCTCACATTGGTCGCGACCGATCCGGGATAGATGGTGTGGACGCTCACGCCGTTGATCGAAAGCTCGCCGCGCAGCGCGTCAGCATATCCGGCGAGGCCGAACTTGGCGGCGGAGTAAGCGGTGCGCATCGGCACACCGACCTTGCCCGCAATCGACGAGATGAAAGCGAGCGCGCCTGAGCCGCGCTCTGCCATGTGGTGGATCAGGCTGTGCGAAAAGGCGATCTGAGCCGTGAGGTCGATATCGATAATGTCGCGATAGACCTGCATATCGGTCTTGAGCGCGCGGCTGCGCTGGGAAATGCCCGCATTGGCGAAGGCAAGGTCAACATGCCCTTTCCACGCGATGGCATTTTGCATAGCGTCGGCCAGCGCCGCATCATCGCGCACATCGAACGGCAAAAGGAGCGCTTCGCCGCAATTTGCGGCAACTTCAGCTAGACGCGCCTCATCCCTGCCCGAAAGGATCACATGGCCCCCACGCCCCGCAAAATCGCGCGCCAGAGCCGAGCCGATTCCCGAAGAGCCCCCGGTGATCCACGCCACCTTGCCGTTAAAGTCCATTGCGTCTCTCTCCCTCTCTCGTGTTGCTTGATGCGATACCAGAGACGCCGGTGAGGGCAACGACAATGGGTGCTTAGCGGGGCCAAGAGGTTTCCAAGATCGCCAGAAGCGTCTCGGGAAAGATTGCCTCTGGCCACTCATTGAGCTCGGCGCGGCTAAACCAGTGGTGCTGGGCCATCACCTTCTGCTCAAGCGCGGTGTGGTTCGCGGTGGTGATCGTTTCGTCTTCGACACGGACGAGGAAGTAGCGCTCATCGGCCTGCACCCACTCGCCCTCGATGGTTTTGAATTGCGGTGCTGTACGGGCGACTTGCTCGCCCAAGGAGGCTGGCGTCAGGCCTGTTTCTTCAAACAATTCGCGCTGGGCGGCCTCTTCGAATGTCTCGTGGCTGTCGCATTCCCCGCCGGGCGTCACCCAGAAGGGCGGCCTGTCAGACACATCAAAGCGGAACAGGAGGATGCGGCCCGACGCGCTCACCACGAGGCAGCGCGCAGCGCGGCGGATGCGGAGGTCAGAGCGGCCGACTTCATGAGCTTGCATCAGGCTTTGCCGGTTAATTGAACTGGGCTTCTAGCTGTTCGCCAAGAGATGAAGCCAAACACACTCGAGAGTAATACGAACGCGACCGACAGCCATAGATGCGGCCTACATTTATCTACCGAGGTCGCAAGCGTGTGTTCCCCGGTAGCTGGCCCGTAAGCTTCCATCCACTCGCCACGCCGATAACAGATTTTCAGTTTGTCGCTCGCTTGCGCGCTAGGCCAATTCTGATCGCCGGTACAACTCTGTCCGGGAGCGGCTAAGAAAAAGAGGGGCGCAAATTTCAGATTCTTCGGCAAGGCAGATTCCAGCTCCTCTTCATTTGGAAGTCGGCCCGTTCGGTCTTGAAACTCGGTAACGACCCCTGCAGCTGTCTTCATCTCGAGCAAAATTTTTTGGCTTTGAATGGCGCTGTCCTCGAAAATCGAAGCATCGTTAGAGAACCAGACAAAAAAGAGGCATGCTAAGGACGCGCATCCGGCGGCTACAGCCCCAACAACTCTAACAAGGCTGTTCATTCCGGCGCACTGGCCTTGATGGCGACGGCGTGCACGCGCTCCCCGACGATATTACCCAAAGCTGCAATCACGGCGCGTTGGCGAGCGAGGCGGTTGATACTCGCAAAGGCCTCGGCTTCGATCACTAGCGTGAAATGCGATTCGCCCGAGCCGTCATCGCCCGAATGCCCTGCGTGGTGCGCGCTGTCATTGATGATCTCGAGGCTGGTCGGCGCAAAGGCCGCTTCGAGCAAATCGCGCATTTCATCGGCAACCGGACGGCTCATCGCATGTGTTTCCTTCTTTGCATCTTCGAGTGGGTTGGAATCTGGGCCTCGAAACGCCATTCTCAAGAACTTATGGCTTCTAGTAAGTTTCATGGAAGATACGAGAGCGTAGACCGGCAATGCGATTGGCCAGGATGCACCAAGCAGGGTGAGTTTCGCGCGCCGGGCTATCGCCCCAACGGCTTTGACGGGCCGGGTGAATGGCGCTGGTTTTGTCTTGAGCATGTGCGTGAATTCAACGCAGGCTATGACTGGTTTGAGGGGATGAGCGCGGACGAGATCTTCGCCGCGCAATCCCCGGTTTCTGGCTGGCGTACCGAAAGCGCAGCGTTTTCCCCTCGCGCCGCGGTCGACGGGATGCCGCGCTGGGCCGATTTTGACGATCCGCTCGAAGCCATATCGGCGCGCGCCGGGGGCATCCGCAGCCGAGCCGAACGCACAGCGAAGATGGCGATGAGTGGCAGCTGGAGCCGCGAGGAGGCCGAGGCGCTTGAGGTTATGGGGCTGGGCTCAGACACGGACAAACGCCGCCTGCGCCGCCGCTATTCGGAGTTGGTGCGCCGCTACCACCCGGATCGCAATGGCGGGGATCGCAGTTTTGAAGCACGGCTTAATGCGGTGGTTGAGGCCTATCAATTGCTCAGGAAAAGCGCCGCTCTCGCCTGACTAGCCTGCGCGTGCGGCTTCGATTGCGGCGATATCGATGTTCTGCATGGTGAGCATCGCCGCCTGCACCCGCGCGGCGGCGGCAGGATCAGGATCGGCCATCGCCTCCATCAGCACGCGCGGCGTGATCTGCCAGTGAAAGCCCCATTTGTCCTGGCACCACCCGCACATGATTGGCGCGCCGCCATTGCCGGTGATCGCGTTCCAAACGCAATCGGTCTCCACCTGATTACCGGTGTAGACCTGTAAGGAGAACGTCTGGTTGGGCACAAGCGGCTGGCCCGAGTTGAGGAGGACCGCTGGCATGCCGCAAAGGCTCATTTCCACCAGCTGGACAGCTCCCGCTGGAGTGCCGGGGACATCCTGATCGGGTCGCATTACGCCCGTGATGGTGCTATTGGGTAAAGTGGCGGCGTAGAACTCGGCGGCTTCCTCAGCGTCGGTTTCGAACATCAGGAAGATCGCTGCCTCAGCCATTGGCAGCATCCTCTTTCAGCTTTGCATCGATAGCGCGTGCTTCACTACAGGCGACGCGCTCGTGCACGCGGTCCACATAGGCCCTGATCGCGGGCTCCTCCGGGATGGTGCCAAATTGAAGGCCAAAGCCGAGCTGGCTGCCGACATAGACATCCGCCATCGTAAACCTGTCGCCTGCAACAAAATCGTGGTTCGCCAGCCAGCCAGCGATTGCGCCTAGCGCTCTTTCGACGCTGCCGAAGCCCAGCATGCCAGCTCGCTCTTCAGGCGCTTGCCAGTTCATTACACCGCAGATGATCGCCTGTTCAATCGGTCCTGAAGCAAAGAACAGCCAGCGGAAATAGGGTGCTTTCTCAGGGCCTTGCGGCAGCAGCCCCTTTTGCGGGTGTGTCTCGGCAAGATAATGTGCGATTGCTGGCGTTTCGGTGAGCACAAGATCGCCGGCCTCGCTGTGATGGACGAGCGTTGGCACCTTGTTCATGGGGTTGACCTGCGCGAGTTCATCGGGGCGTGAGGCGAACTCAAAGATGACCTGATCATAGTCCGCCGCGACCTCGTGCAAGGCCCAGCGCGCCATCTGGCCGCGCGTTTGCGGCACGGTATAGAAAGTAAACTCAGCCACTGCCTCTGCCTTCCTTGGTGATGCGATAAATCTGGTCAAAACTGCCAAGGATCATGCGCCTGCCATCCATGACTTCTGGAAATTCCATTGAGGTCATGCGCTCATCCTCCATCATCTTGGCCGTGCCCACATCGCATGTCTCCTTGTCGGGCCAGACGATCCAGGAAAATACGATCTTTTCGCCAGGCTCAGCAGCGACAGCCTTGCGAAAATCAGTGACCTCGCCATCGGGTACGTCGGCTTCCCAGTTTTCGGTGGCTTCGAGCGCGCCAAATTCGATGAACATCTCGCCCATGGCGCGCGCCACCTTGAGATATTCTTCTTGGCCATCAGTCTTCACGCCCAGCACGAATCCCTGCACATACATTCCGCCAGCTCCCTAGGTTTGTGTACGGGAACATTGCTCGCGGATTGTGGCATCAGTGCGTCAACTCTTGCGATACGCGTCCTGTTTGAAAGCCCAACGCAAGGTCCGCCCAACGCCCCAGGTCGCAGCGCGCGCTGGCAGGGCTGTGAGCACCGGGCGCTGGAGGTGCAGCATACGCGTGGCCCAATTAGGCAGCATCGCCACCGCCTCAGCGCCGATCATCGCCTGAACGCCGGGCGGAGTGCCAGGCGGCTTCTGGCTCAGCACCAATTGCGCCACCTCGCGCGCTTCGGGACTGGTCTTGAGATCGTAGCGCAGCTCGCGAAAGACTGCTTCGGCTTCATTGCGCGTCTCAGGGACAGGGTCGGCGCCCAGCGCGCGGGCGATCACTGCGAATTGACGATAGTATTCGTCCTGATCGCCGCCCGGCATATCGGGGCGCACATGGCGCAGATAGCCCGCCAGAAAACTCTGAGCCTCGACCACGTGGACCCAGGCGAGCGTGCGCGGGTTGGTCGCGGTGTAGGGCGTTCCATCGGGCAGCGTACCGCCAATACGCGTGTGAATGCGATTGACCGCCTGTATTGAAGCCATCGCCCGGTCGCGGTGCCCGAAAGTCGTCACCGCAATGAAGCGCGCAGTGCGTTGAAGGCGCCCGTGCATGTCTTCACGAAAATTGGAATGATCGAGCACCCCTTGGAGAGCGTGCGGGTGCAGCATCTGCAAGAGCAATCCGCGCACGCCGCCCGTCATCATGCCCACCAGATCGGCATGAACCAGGCGTATGGGCGAATCGCGCTCAAACAGGGCCTCATCGGACGGCGGGACGGGCTGCTGCCCGCTGGCAGAATCGTTGAATACGCCGCGAACCTGGTCGATCACTTTCACGCGCAGGGACTCAATCGGGCTCGCCATGATCACCCACATAATCACTCAGATCGTATTTTTCGAGAAGGGGTGGGGTTTCTATGTGACGGTCAAAGTCCCACCTTTGCGGCGATGGAAATCAACGCAGACTTTTCGCAGGCCGTTTTTACGCATACGAGCGCTATCGACTGGGTGCCATCGCCAATGCCCGGAGTGGATCGGCGTATGCTCGATCGGATCGGCGATGAGGTTGCGCGTGCCACCAGCATTGTGCGCTATGCTGAAGGCAGCGCTTTTCCGGAGCACATGCATGGCGGCGGAGAGGAATTCATCGTCCTTGAAGGCGTTTTTCAGGATGAGCACGGCGATTACCCTCCGGGCACTTATGTCCGCAATCCAGTGGGCACGCATCACATCCCGCGTTCAGAGCCCGGTTGCACTATCTTCGTGAAGCTTTGGCAGTTCGACCCTGAAGATCAGGAGCAATTCGCCATCGACCTCAACACGCTTGCTCTGCAAATGGACCCACAGCGTCCCGGCGTTTTGCATGCCTCGCTCGCGCAGCGCGACTACGAAAACGTCACGTTGGAAGCATGGGGTGCGGGAGTGAGCGCGAATCTGGTAGGTGAGGGCGGCGTCGAAGCGCTCATCCTAGAGGGCAGCATCAGCCATGCAGGCGAGGTCTACACCCGCCATAGTTGGATTCGTCTGCCCGCTGGCCAATCAGCTAAACTGACTGCTGGCGGCGAGGGAGCACGCCTGTGGGTCAAGCGCGATCACCTGCGGACAATTCGCGATCCAGCGCAGGTTGCTTAAAGCAACTCTTGCAGCGCGCCCAATCGCGTTCTAACCGGTGCGCGCAATGAATTCTCCCGCTACCCCCAACACCGCCGGCGCCGAAGCGCTTCCCTCAGAGCCCGATCACACAGTCGATGTGCGTGATGCCTTTGGTATCGAAATAGACTGGCAGGTCCCCGCCTTTGCGGCGCCCAGCGAGCACGTGCCTGAGATTGACGACGCTTATGTGTTCGATCCGGACACTACCCTGGCGATCCTCGCAGGCTTTGCCCACAATCGCCGGGTGATGGTGCAGGGCTATCACGGCACGGGTAAATCGACCCATATCGAGCAGGTCGCCGCGCGTCTTAACTGGCCGAGTGTGCGCGTAAACCTTGATGCACATATCAGCCGGATCGACCTTGTCGGTCGCGATGCCATCGTGCTCAAGGATGGCCTACAGGTCACCGAGTTCAAGGAAGGCATCCTTCCTTGGGCGCTCCAGCACCCGGTAGCGCTGACCTTCGATGAATATGACGCAGGCCGACCAGACGTGATGTTCGTGATCCAACGCGTGCTTGAATTTGATGGCCGCCTCACGCTGCTTGACCAGAACCGCGTGATCACGCCCAACCCGTATTTCCGTCTTTTCGCGACTACCAACACCGTGGGACTTGGAGATACGAGCGGGCTTTATCACGGCACGCAGGCGATTAACCAGGCGCAGATGGACCGCTGGAATGTGGTGGTCGCCCTTAATTACCTCGCTCCCGAAGTGGAGCAGGACATCGTCAAGTCGAAGACGCCGGACACCGAGGACAAGGTCGTCGCTGACATGATCAAGGTTGCCGAGCTGACCCGCCAGGGCTTTATGAACGGCGATATCTCAACTGTAATGAGCCCGCGCACTGTCATCACATGGGCACAAAATGCGAGCATTTTCAATTCACTCGGATTCGCTTTTCGTCTTTCCTTCCTCAACAAATGCGACGAGGCGGAGCGGACACTAGTGAGCGAGTACTACCAGCGGGTGTTTGGCGAAGATCTTCCTGAAGGCGCGGCGACCGCCCGTTAAGCTTCGGGTCAAGTAATCTGAACGATATCCCGGCTTGCCTCGACACAACAGGGGCCAAATCAGGGGAATATCATGCTTAAGAAGACCGCTTTCGTTTTTGCACCTGCGCTGTTTCTTGCCGCCTGCGGTGGTGAGGCAACCGACGCTAACAGCTCCGCCCCTATCGCCGATGCATCGGGAACAGTGGATATTGCGGGCAACTGGAATTGCACAGCCCTCCTTCAAGACGCCAATTTCAATGTCGTGATGACTGTCATGATGAATTTCGAGGACGGATCGGGCGATCAGAAGATCAACTTCCTGCGCACAGATCGCGCTGGTAACAAATTGACGATGAAGTCAAACTCGCAATTCAACTTCGCTCAAGAAGACAACACGCTGACTATCACGATGACAGCGATGGAACTAGAAGAGGCCGAAGTGAACGGCCAGCCTCAGCGCGGGGGTCAACTGCTCTCGCTCAAGCGCGAGGCGGAGCGTCTGCCCTCCAAGCCTACCACGATTAAGATGAGCCCGACGCCCTCAGGAATGGTTGAATTCCTAAACGTGGGCGTGAACCAAAAGATGGATTGCTCGCGCGCGTGATTGATTTGACGTCATGGGCCCCGGGTGGTTTCAGGCTGCCTGGGATCCATCGGTCCATGCTTCAAGCTTGCGACTACGTGTACTAGGGTGCTAACACACCGTCATGGTGTTACTTGATCGATTCCTGGGCCTCAAGCCGCGGCGTGCTCAAGAGTCCTCAGGTAACGACTATTATGCGCTCTATGAGAGCCAGCGTCCCATTGATCCTGACGATGATTTCCCCGAGCGTCCGGCTTTGGGCGCCCTCTCTGCTCGCCCTGATTATGCGGGGTGGGATCAGCGTCTCAACCAGCTGGATGGCGCTGTCCAGACTGAAGCACGGCGCCGCGCTCCATGGTGGAGCCTTGTCCATTGGCGCGGGCGCAAAAAGCGCTGGTGGGCGGTTCGGATAGTCGCTTCGATGATGCTGGGCTTTATCGCGCTGGTCGGATGGCTCGCCATCACCGCTCCCTTATCCAAAAGCCTTGAGCCCATCGCAGCCCCGCAGGTTACGCTGCTTGCCAGCAATGGGACGCCAATTGCCCGGTCTGGCGCGATGGTGGCTGAGCCGGTTGAGATGGAAAAGCTTCCCGATCACGTCGCGCAAGCCTTCATCGCCATCGAAGACCGGCGCTTCTATTCGCATTGGGGTGTCGACCCGCGCGGCATTGCGCGTGCTGCATGGACGGGCGTTGGCGGTGGCAGCACGATCACTCAGCAACTTGCCAAGTTTACATTCCTGACCCCTGAACAAAGCCTGTCGCGTAAGGCCCGCGAAGCGCTGATCGCGTTCTGGCTGGAGACGTGGCTTACGAAGGATGAGATCCTCGAGCGTTATCTCTCGAACGCCTATTTTGGTGACAATCAGTACGGCCTGCGCGCAGCCAGCTTGCATTACTTCTACCGGCAGCCGGAAAACCTGCTTCCGCATCAAGCCGCGATGCTGGCCGGATTGCTGCAAGCGCCATCGCGCTACGCGCCCACGCGTCACTATGACCGGGCAAAAAAGCGCATGGACCTTGTGGTCGCCGCGATGGTGGATGAGGGCTATCTGACGCAAAGCCAGGCGAACGCGCTGCCGTCGCCGCGCATCGACTCGCGCACGCGCAACGATTTGCCCACTGGCACCTATTTCGCTGACTGGGCGCTTCCCATTGCCCGCGAGCAGAGCGAGGCCGGTTATGCCAGCACCGTCCTCACGACGACGCTCGACGCACAGCTTCAGGCGCTCGCCAGCCGAGTCGTCGCTCGCGCCAGGTTGGGGGATGCGCAAGTGGGCCTCGTTGCCATGCGCCCCACGGGCGAAGTCGTCGCTATGGTCGGCGGCAAGAGTTACGCCGAAAGCCCGTTCAACCGTGTTACGCAGGCCCGCCGGCAGCCCGGCTCCACCTTCAAGCTGTTTGTTTATCTCGCGGCGCTTGAGGCCGGGTGGGATCCCGACGACACGCTTCTCAACACACCGATTGAAACGGGCAGCTACCGGCCCAAGAATTATGGAGGCAAGTATTCCGATGAGATCACCTTGGAAGATGCGCTAGCAAGTTCCAGCAATGTCGCCGCGGTGCGCTTGTTCAACGAGCTCGGTAGTGAGCAGGTGATCCGAACGGCGCGCGCGGTGGGTGTAACCTCGCCCCTGCCTGAAGGGGACCCCAGCCTCGCGCTTGGCACGTCGAGCATGACCCTGCTTGAACTGACCAGCGCCTATGCTGGGCTTGCCGCGAATGACTTTCCCGTAACCCCTTACGCCTTTGACCCTGAAGAACCGAACTGGTGGGACTGGTTCACCACAAAGGAGGACAGCGTCTCAGGCAGTGTGCACGACGAAATGGAACAGATGCTGCGCAAGGCGATCAATCGCGGGACGGGCCGCGCAGCGACGCTTCCCATCGCCAATTACGGCAAGACCGGCACCACCCAGGACAGCCGCGATGCTCTGTTTGTTGGCTATGCTGGTGAGGGCGAGGATACGCTGGTCGTCGGCGTGTGGGTCGGCAATGACGACAATTCCTCGCTTGGCGATGTAACCGGTGGCGGGCTGCCTGCGCGCATCTGGAAGGATTTCATGCGCGGCGCGCTCTCTTTGAAACCTGCGCCCAAGCACACCGCATCACCCAATCCCAAGGGGCCGGTGCAGCCGCTCGACATCGAAGACGGCGCTGTGATCCCGCTCGATGACAAAGGGTCGGAGCTGCGCTTTGATGAAGACAGCATCACCATCACGACCGAGGCCGAGGGCGTTCCTATCCAGCTAAGGCTTGATGAAGACGGGCTTCAGATTGAGGGCGAGCCGGATCGCTAGAAACGCCTGACAGCCTCAGACCTTGAAGGCCTCAGGCCATCAGGATGTTCATGATCGCTGTGGCAATCGGTCGGTCGCGGTCATCCTGCCACGCTTCCACCGAGAGATTGGCGTTGCGCCGCCCGAGCCGTGTAATCCGCCCCTGAGCAAAGGTTGGTTTCTGTTTGCCTGCTGAAAGATACTGAACCGTGATGTTAATCGGCTTGAGCACCGGCTCGCGCCCCTCGCGCACCAAAACCGTGCGAAGCGCCGCGTAGCCCGCATTCTCCAACAGTCCCGCAGTGGCCCCGCCATGGAAGGCGCCGGGACGCCCTTCGACATTAGCACCGAATTCCACGGTGAGGACGGGCAGCTCATTCTCGATACGATCCACCTTTACGCCGAGCGAGCGGGCATAGGCGGGCAAGCTCTGATCGGGCGTGGTGTCAGTCATCACCCTTGCTCCCGGGCTTGTCCTTCGTGCGCGGATCGGCACCAATGGTCATGAACACGCCAGCGACATGCGCAACCGGATCATCGAGGTTCCCATCATGCGCGACCCCGCGCACGAACGCAGCCGAGCGGGTCCTGCGATAGCACTCAACCCGTCCGAAAACGCTTGAGCCCTCGCGCGCCGGACGCTGATAATCGACCCGCAGATCAAGCGTGGCAATGGGGACAAAGGTGTCGGCCGTCTGCCAGATCGCCATGCCGCTTGCCATGTCCATCAGGCTGACAATCGGGCCTGATGCGAGCACCGAGCTGTGCGGCTCTCCCAGCAAATCCTTACGCCAGGGCAGCTCAAGCTCAACCCAATTGTCTGCGTGATCGTTATAGCGAAGCCCAAGCCAGCCCGAGTGGCCAAACTTAAAAAAGAGCTTTCCCGCTTCGACTGGATCGAAGCCTTTGGGGGCCAGTGTGGGGGTCTCGCTCATTGGGTAAGGGCGATGGAACGCAGGCCGATTCATTACAAGAGTTTAATTTCACGCACGGCCCAGCGCCCGGCAGTCTCCTTCCTCGCGCCGCTTCACTAATTTTGGCGCATAAGAAAGGGAATTAACTATGAACACGCCGATTATCGACGTCACGAGCCTGCCAGGCCTCGAGACTGCTCAAGGCCTTTTTGGCTCACTCGCTCAGGCCTCAGTGGGCTATGGTGATGAGGTCGTGGCAATTATGGTCTATGTTTATGACGTCCTGCCGCCGGAAGCCGCGATTTAATCACCGCGACAGACGGAAACAAAGTTGTGCATGTGCACCCTGCCATTGCGGCGCTGCGAGGAACCAACACCCCGCAGCGCCGGGCTATCAACCAGACCAAAGAAGCCATGGAAGAGGCGCACAAGGCGTGGATGCAGCGAGCCGACATATGCCAGGTGCGCGAAGAGCTGATCCGGTATGGCTCCGGCGCTGACCTAGAGGCGTGCGAGGAGCTTAAAAGTCTCACCCGAGATCACAAACGCGCAGCGGCTTTTAGCGAGGGGCTAGTTGGCTCCACGCTTGGTGTCCTAAAAACGCACCCGCTGGGCGAGACGCCTTTTCGTTTCAAGGTGTCAAAGGGCCTTGCAACCTTGCAGGTGCTTCAGGCGTCGGGCGCGACGTTGAGTCTGCTGGCCTACGAACCCCTGGAGGATGCTCAACCCCAGACAAGCGCGCTGTTTTCCGACCGCGATGTTCATGACATGGTTGTGAGCGGCTGCGCTCATGGCGCGGTCCACACGCTTGATCAGGCTGGGGCGGTAAGCTCAAGACCCATCCGGCTTGCTGCGGGCGATAGCCTCGCCACCACAGCCCGGATCAGCGTACGCCACATTGTGCGCGTGGAGCGTACGATGCTGATCCTGCAACTCACGCGTGAACCCAAGCGACCCAAGCCTGTGCGTGAAATCGCGCTGGATACTGGAGTGGAACTGCGCACCGCGAGCGGCGATAAGTCTGCAAGTCAGGCGGTTATGGCGTTGAGCGTGTTGGGAGCGCTGAGAGACTTCGGCGCGCTCGATGTGATGCATGCCACCGCGCTTAATCGCGATGAAGACCTCGATGTGCGCTGGGAAGCGGTCCGCCAGACGCTGGGCCTAGGGCCCCTGCGAGGGCTTGAGGTGCTCGACACACTTGCCAGGCGCGTAATTGACCCTCTGAGCGCACCGGCTCTGGCACTCAAAAACCAGCTGATCGCGACCCAACCTGACCTCAGAGCTTTGTGGAAGGAGGGCGTCTAATGCCGCTTATCATCGACTATTCATCGAGCGAAAACTGTTCGTTGCCTGAGGCGATCGAAGCGCTGGCCGAGCTGAACTTTGACCCTCGCGATGAGGGCAATGTGACGGAGGCCGCTACGTGGCTCAGGCGGCTCACCAACAATCGCGAATTTCTCTCAAAATGGCTTGTGGATCGGCTTGCCGGACGGCTGAAGGGCGGGTCGGGCATGGCGGTCGACAGCGGCTATGGCCCGCAGGCGATTGTCCTTAGCCCCCTTCGCGGATCAATGTTTCTGCGCGCCAATATCTGGCCATCGGAGAACGATCTGTGTTTTCGCACCAGCGGCGCTTCAAACTTCGTCTACGACGTCCCCCATGATCATAACTTTTCATTCCTGACGAGCGGATATTGTGGGCCGGGCTATCGCAGCGACTATTACGAGTACGATTATGAGACAGTCACGGGCTGTCCGGGCGAGGAGGCGGGGCTTCGCTTTGTTGAGCGCAGCGCTCTCCATGAAGGCAAGCTGATGCTCTACCGCGCGCATCGCGACGTGCACTCGCAATTGCCGCCCGAGGCTTTGTCCGTCTCGCTCAACGTTATGCATGTCGACCCGGCACAAGGGTGGTTCGATCAATACGGCTTTGACCTAGAGCGCGGCGAAGTGACGCGGGTTCTCAGCCCCAATGCGACCGAGGCGTTCTTGCGCGTGGCGGTGGCGGGTGGGAGTGATGAAGCGCTCGACTATGCGTCCTGGGTGGGGGAGACCCATCCCAGCGAACGGCTGCGCCTTGCCAGTTTCGAAGCGCGCGCTTCGCGTCTTGATGAGGCTGAGCGCGATGAGCTCTGGCGCGTGGCGGATCGGAGTGGGAGCCGCATGGTCGCGCGCATAGCTAGAGAGCGGCGCACAGCGCTGTCGGCCTAAAGGATGCCCCCGGCCAGCCGATCAATCGCACCCTGAAGAATCACCGCGGCGGCGTGGGCATCGATTGCCTCGGCCCTTTTGGCACGGCTTATATCCTGCGCGATCATTGCTCCTTCAGCGCTCTGGGTGGACCAACGTTCGTCCCACAGCAAAACGGGCAGGGCAAAGGCCTCGGCGCAATTCTTGGCGAAGGCGCGGCTGGCCTGCGCGCGCGGTCCTTCGCTTCCATCCATATTGCGCGGCAGGCCAAGGACAATCCCGGCAACCTTGCGCTCGGCAATCAGCGCGGCCAGACGCTCACGGTCGCGGCTCCACTTGCCTCGGCCAAGTGTCTTGGCCGCAGTGGCAAAGCGCCAGCCCGCATCGCACAGTGCGGTTCCGATAGTCTTGGTACCAAGATCAAGGCCCAGCAGCACGCCGCCCTCGGCAAGCGCTTCGCCAAAGTCCAGGGCGCTGTCAGTGATCAGGACGCCGTTTCCTCAGCGGCGACATCCTCTTGAGGCTCGCCCGCGCTCACCAAGGTCTCGACCCGCTGTGCCACATCTGCCTGTGTGTTCGCCCAGAAAAGCGGGATGTCATAGACGTGGTAATTGTTGCCGGGCAGCACATAAGAGCCCAGCTCCGGCGGGTCGCCGATCAGCAGGATGCCGCGTTCATCGCAGCGCGCAGGCACGGCGTTTGGAACGAGCTCGCCTTTGGACATGGTCTCATCGGGGACGAGCGTGCCGAGATTGGCGCTTGCAGGTGCTTCGCCGCCAAAGGTGCCGGTGAGAGGGTTTGAACACAGGATCTGGCTGTAGCCGCGCATTTCTCCGTCAAAGCCTGGCGTGGTTGAATAGGCCCCGATCACGGCTGACGGATCAGCGGGTTCGGCAAAGCTGGACCATGAGATTAAGCACCCGGTTTGCGATGCTGTTGCGCAGGCGGGGATGCCCATGGCCGGCAGATCATGTTTAACCGAAACCGGCCAACCGATCGCGTAGGCTGCGACCAGGCGATCCGCCACAGGGCTGGGCATCACTTCGTCTTTGAGCAGCCTGAGCAGATGGAGCGACCCCTGACTGTGTCCAGCCAGCACAATCGGCGTGTCTTGGTCCAGCGAATCAACAAAATAGCGATAGGCGTTCAGCACATCATTATAAGCGGCATCGATTGCGGCCTGGGCTTCAGGCTGATCGGTCATGAACGCGCCGATCGTCGCCTGACGATAACGTGGTGCCCATATTTGCGAGGCGGCGTTGAACGGGCTTGCCATGCCGCGCACGTAGATGCGCGAGAGGCGCTCGGCTTCTGCGTCGGCATCCTCCCCAATCGACGCGTTCCAGCTTGCACTGCTGGTGTAGCTGGTGGGGTGAATGAAGAAGACTGCAAAGTCCGGCGCGTCCGGCGCTGCTCCGCGCGTCCTTGGTGTGGGGGTGGTTTGGGATTCGGGGGCGGGCTCAGAGGCTTCATCCCCGGTCCCTTCATTCCCGGTCGCTCCGGCTTGCGATGCAGCGGCATAAGCGGGCTGCCAGCGCGCGGGATCGCTTACCCCTATGCCTGGGCGCGAAATCCACAGCGAGGGGTCCTCATAAGCGTTTTCCGCCAGCGGCTCTTGCGCGACGAATTCGGTGCTGGGGACGAAGGTCCATTTCAGAATCTCATCGCTGAACGCTGTCCAGGCGATGCCGGCCATCAGGATGGCGACAATGCAAAACGAGATGAAATAGAGAAACTTCTTGGCCATGATGTCCGCCGTCTTTTTGCTAAGCGCCTTATTCGCCGCTTTCGCTCTTGGCGGGGCGCAAGGTGGTCCAGGCGCGATCTCCGCGAAGGCTGGTGTACCAGCTTACCGGGTTCCAGCCAGTCGAGCCATCGAGGCTAAACGTGATGAACTCTGCTCGGCCACCAACGTTCTGAAGTGGGATCGCATCGCCCAGCCCGCGCTCTTCCGCTGGGGCGCGGCTGTCCGCGCTCTCATCGCGGTTGTCGCCCATCACGAACACACTGTTCTCCGGGACGAGGTAGGGCCCATAATTGTCGAGCCGCTGGTCTCGATGGTCAATTACGAGATATGATGCGCCATTCGGCAGCGTCTCGCGATAGGTGGGCGGTTCGTAATATTCCTCACCAGACGCCTCACGCTCGCGAAAGCGCGAGAAGCTGGAGAGGCAGGGCGATCCATTGCACAGCAATTCCGGTTCAAACGGGATGCGCACGGAGGGTACAACTTCGCGCTTGACCATCTCACCATTGAGGATGATGCGCCCACGCCGCACTTCGATCGTGTCGCCAGGCAGTGCTACGACGCGCTTGATATAATCCTCATTGCGGGTCGGGTGGACCGGGATCACGATATCGCCATAATCCGGCGTTGCTTCCCAGATGCGCCAATCGCCTCGCGGGAGCATGTGAAAGCTCGCCGAGGCCCAGGACCAGCCATAGGGATATTTGCTCACCACCAGACGGTCACCCACGTGAAGCGTGGGCATCATCGAGGTGGAGGGGATATAGAACGGCTTGGCCACGAGGCTGTGGAACGCGAGCACTGCCAGAAGCATCAAGGCGAGGCCGCGTAGTTCGGCAAACCAGTCAACCTTTTCCTCGTCGCCGTCCTTGCCACTGACCTCGTTCTTGAGGCCAGCAATGCCGTTGTCCTCGACTGCATTGGACGAAGTGGGGCCGGTATCCTTGGCGGATGCTGATGTGTCGGTCTGGCTCAAGGTTTTCTTTTCGCGTTTTTCACCCCTGGGGATGGGCTTCGATGATGACGAAGGCCTGCGCCCATGGATGGTCGTCGGTTAGGGTCAGATGAATGTGCGCCTCATGCCCGTCAGGGATCATTTCTTCAAGCCGCTTAGCCGCCCCTCCGCTGAGCGCAAGTGTAGGCGCGCCCGAAGGTGCGTTTACAACGCCAATATCTTTCATGAATACGCCGCGCTTGAACCCGGTCCCCACTGCCTTGCTGAAGGCCTCCTTAGCGGCAAAACGCTTGGCGTAAGTTTCCGCAATAGTGAAGGGTCGCCGCCGCGCCTTGGCGCGCTCGGTCTCGGTGAAGACCCGATTTTCAAAGCGTTCGCCAAAGCGATCAAGCGAATTGGCGATGCGCTCAATATTGCACAGGTCTGAGCCGAGGCCGATGATCATGACGGGTTGTGTTTCCTCTCAGGCTCGCGCCATCAGCCCGACGAGCAGAACCAGCGCGATGACGTGCAGCATGACCTGGCTCTTGAACAGCGGATGCGCAAGGTCGCCATGGGCAAATCTGAGCGCGCCGACATAGCCGAACATCTGCAACACCACCCAGCCAATCGCAAACGGCAGGATCGTGCCCTTGGCCAGCGCATAGCCCAGCAGGCCGATAGCGGTCAGGAACAAGGTAGAAGCGGCAAACGCCCAACGCGTCTGCTCTTTCGTGAGCTCAGGCGGTGTTGAGGGGGGTGAAGGCTGAGGAGGCGTGCTCATCGAGCCGCGTCCATCAGCTCGCGCATTTGGCGGATCGCGCCTTCGAGGCCGATGAAAACTGCCTCACCGATCAGGTAATGCCCGATATTGAGTTCCGCGATCTGCGGGATGGCGGCGATGGGCTGCACGTTCTCGAAGGTAAGGCCGTGCCCTGCATGCGGCTCAATCCCGTTTTTGGCGGCGAGCGCGGCCATGTCCGAAACGCGCTTGAGTTCGCTTGCGACCTTCTCGCTATCGCCGTCGAGGACGGCGTGTGCGTACTCCCCGGTGTGAAACTCGACCACCGGCGCACCGAGGCGCAGCGCAGCGTCGAGCTGGCGCTCATCGGCTTCGATGAAGAGCGAGACGCGGATGCTTGCCTCACGCAGCCGCTCGACAATCGGGACCAGCGTGTTGTGCAGGCCAGCGGCATCGAGCCCGCCTTCGGTGGTGCGCTCCTCGCGCTTTTCCGGGACAATGCAGGCGGCGTGCGGTTTGTGGCGCAGCGCGATCTTTAGCATTTCGCTGGTCGCAGCCATTTCTAGATTGAGCGGCAGATCGGTTGCGTCCTGAATGCGCGCGAGGTCTTCATCGCGGATATGGCGGCGGTCTTCGCGCAGGTGCGCGGTGATGCCATCGCCGCCGACACTCGCGACGATTTCTGCGGCCCTCACGGGATCGGGATGGTCGCCGCCGCGCGCGTTGCGAATGGTCGCGACGTGATCAATGTTGACGCCTAACCTTAGCGTTTGCGTCATTGTGTGTCTCCACAGGCAAGTTGGCCGACGGCTTCATAAAGGAAGCCTTGCTTTGCCCAGATCTCGCCGAATTCGAATGTGCCAGCTTCGGCGGTAGCAAAGACCATTGAGCGCTTGAGTTCAGGCAACATGATGTTTTCAAGCTGGTAACGCCCGATCTCGCCTTTGCGCTGCGAGACGATGATGGGCGCATCGCATTGTTCGGGTTGGACGCTGAACACCCAATGGCCCAGTGCCATATACCCGAGCTCGGGATCGCCTTTCCAGAAAGCCGCTTTCGCACCTCCGCGTTCGAGTGCCTTCTCGTAGTCGTTCATCAGCGCCCAATTACCGAAAGCGATGTCCATAAGCCCGCCGCCCAGTGCACCCGCAGCTTCGAAAGCGGGAAGCACTTCGGCTTCGGGCGAGGCCATCTTGTAGAAGCTCTGCACATTTTCCGTCGTGATTGCGACCTGGCGGACCAGATTTGCACTTCCGTTTCCGGTATCAAGCACACCCTGACCCATCATGTACTTCCAGTTTTCGAAGCTTAATTCGTCGAACGCTGCACCCAGGACGATGTAATCGCAATTATTGTAACTCCATCTTTTGGCGGGTGGAGCCGAGCGTTCCTGCATGCACCAGTCGAGGCCATATTCACCCGGCTTATTATAAAAGTCCGGCCATCCATTCTCGCCTTCGGGAGTGTCATTCGGATTGCGAAGACCCGAACGGTGCTGGAGCAATTGCCGAAAGGTTGGCACTGGCCCTTTGAAGCGGGACATGCGCGGCACGAATTCAGAGATTGGGGTGTCGAGTGACAAACCACTTGCATCAAGTTCGCTCACCAAACGTGCTGCAACCTTTTGCTTTGTTACTGACGCAAAGGGCCAGTGCACCGGTTCGGCATTGAGACTGCCATAGCCTTCGCGGGCGAGGTCGGGGCTGACCGCATTGACCAGGACCAGGCCGCCCATGTCGACGATCATTTCCCCTTTGAAGCCAAGCGCCAGAGCTTTGTCTGTGATTACTCTTGCAGCTCCAATGCGCTCAACAGCCCGCTTTGCATCAGTCGGTGTGGATATTGTCCCGTCGAAATCAGGCGCTTCTTCGACCGACATGTCCACCGGAGCCGTGTTATCCTGAGCGGCGGCGGGCAGCGCCAGCGAGGCAAAAGCGGTGGCGAGCAGTGTATGCGCCCAGCGACCAAATTGTGCTCGAGACATCCCCTCTACTCCTTCCGGCTTCCGGGCTTTGTCACAGCTACGGCGGCGAGCTCAGCCGGGATGTCCTCCTCGGCGTATGTCGGGAAATCGAAGGCGGCGAGCGGGAAGAAGGGCACGCCAAGATCTACGCTGCCCAGCGAACGATCAATCAGCGCAACCTCGGCGATTACTTCACCGCCTTCTTTGGTAACAGCGGCGATTGCCTCGCGGCTTGAAAGGCCGGTGGTAACGACATCTTCAACCATCAGCACTTTGACACCAGGTTCCAGCGCGAAACCACGGCGCAGGTGAAAGACGCCTGCGGGGCGCTCGAGGAATAAAGCATCCTTATCCAGCACGCGTGCAACTTCGTGGCCGATGATGATGCCGCCCATCGCCGGGCTAACAACAGTGTCGATTTGTTTCAGAACCTCGCCAGGGATACCTGCCACCACCGCCTGCGCCAACCGGCCAGCGCGCGCAGGGTTCATCAGAACCCGGGCGCATTGCAAGTAGTGTCCACTATGCCGCCCGGAAGAAAGCTTGAAATGGCCCTCCAGTAACGCACCACTTACGCGAAATTCTTCGAGCACGTCATTGGTTGTCATCGGTGGTGAGTTAGACACTGACATGGGAAAAAACATCCGATAAAGCGGTAGGATAGGGTGCAGGCTTGCGCGCGCAACATGGCGCCTTGCATAATTTTCTCCCTAGAAGCGCTTGAGGGTATCGGCAAGCGCGGCTAAAGCGTGGCCTAACACTGATACGAGGTGTCTGTGTTCGTCTTTCTGCGTTGAGCCAACGTAACTAAAGGGCAAGCTCAGGGAGATATGGGATCAAAACTACTTTTAGGCACATGAACATGGGTCATACTTTCGGCTATCTGAAGGTTACAATCATTGCACTTTGCGCGGCGGTTGCTGCTGTCATTGCACCTGCTGCGATGGCGCAAGAGGAAGCGCCTGCCGCTGAAGTTGTGGAGGAAGTGGCCGAGGCTGCGCCAAACAGCGCCTACGCGCCAATGGCACCAACAGCAGACAAGGGTATGCCTACCGCGTTTGAGGACGGCGCTCTCAAAAGCATGACCTTCCAGGATCAATATACCGATACTGGCGCATATGCGCTCGGCATGCACAATTATGTCCTTATGCCGGTGATCACCTTTATCAGTCTGTTTGTTCTGGGGCTGCTGCTTTACGTGATCGTGCGCTATAGCCGCCGAGCAAATCCGGTTCCGTCCAGAACGACGCACAACACCGCGATTGAGGTCTTTTGGACGATCTTGCCCGTGCTAATTCTTGTTGTCATTGCCATTCCCTCGATCACACTGTTGGCGCGCCAGTACGAGACCCCGCCGGAAGATGCGATCACGGTCAAGGCTATCGGCTATCAGTGGTATTGGGGTTACGAATATCCCGACCATGGCGGCTTTGAAGTCATTTCGAATATGAAAAAGCGCGAAAACCTGATGGAAGGCGAGCCTTTCCAACTTGCTGTCGATAACCGCATGGTGGTGCAGGCAGATACGCCGATCCGTATGCAGACAACTGGTGCGGATGTGATACACTCATTCGCGATCCCGTCGCTCTGGTTCAAGCAGGATGCGATCCCCGGTCGCCTCAATGAAAAACTGATCGATGGTATCCCTGAGGGTGTCTATTACGGCAACTGCACCGAGCTTTGCGGCACGCTTCACGGCTACATGCCGGTGACCATTGAGGCATTACCAAGAGACAAATTTGAAGCATGGGTGCTTGAGCAGGGCGGCGAACTCCCGGGCGAGGTTGTCGCTGAAGCGCCGGCTTCCGAAGGCGAGGCTGACACCGCAGAGCCTGCTGAAGTCGCGCTCGCGGACTGAGCTTGAAACGAATTTGAATTGATTGAAACGAATTGGGATAAAGTGAACCATGGCCACAACTGCTGAAGGTTTTCAAGCGCACCACGACGATGATGCGCACGCCGAGCATACGCCGAGCTTTTTCGCTCGCTGGTTCATGTCGACCAACCACAAGGATATCGGCACGCTCTATCTGATCTTCGCGATCATCGCGGGGATTGTGGGTGGTGGTATTTCGGGCATTATGCGCGCTGAGTTGGCTGAGCCAGGTATTCAGTACCTCTACTGGTGGGCGGGCGCGTCGGAAGGCGACCTTGCAGCTGCTGGTCACATGTGGAACGTCTTCATCACCGCACACGGTCTGATCATGGTGTTCTTCATGGTCATGCCGGCGATGATTGGCGGCTTTGGCAACTGGTTCGTGCCGCTGATGATCGGCGCGCCGGACATGGCCTTCCCGCGCATGAACAATGTTTCGTTCTGGCTGACTGTTGTTGGCTTCTTGAGCCTGCTGTTTTCGATGTTTGTCCCCGGCGGTGGGGGCCTTGGGGCTGGTGTTGGCTGGACTGTTTATGCGCCGCTTTCGACCACGGGCTCGGTTGGGCCCGCGGTGGACTTTGCGATATTCTCGCTTCACCTTGCGGGCGCTGGCTCGATCCTGGGGGCGACAAACTTCATCACCACCATTTTCAACATGCGTGCGCCGGGGATGACCCTGCACAAGATGCCGCTATTCGTTTGGTCCGTGCTGGTTACGGCCTTCCTGCTGCTGCTCGCTCTGCCGGTTTTGGCCGCTGCGATCACCATGCTGCTCACAGACCGGAACTTTGGCACGACCTTCTTTGATCCTGCCGGTGGCGGTGACCCCGTTCTTTATCAGCACCTGTTCTGGTTCTTCGGGCACCCAGAGGTTTACATCATGATCTTGCCGGGTTTCGGGATGATCTCGCAGATCGTCGCGACCTTCAGCCGCAAGCCTGTGTTCGGCTATCTCGGCATGGCCTATGCCATGGTGGCGATTGGCGTCGTCGGCTTCATCGTGTGGGCGCACCACATGTACACCGTGGGTCTCGACGTGAACACGAAGATGTACTTCACCGCGGCAACGATGGTCATCGCCGTGCCGACCGGGGTGAAGATTTTCAGCTGGATCGCTACGATGTGGGGCGGAAGTCTTGAGTTCAAGTCGCCCATGGTCTGGTCGCTTGGCTTCATCTTCTTGTTCACCGTTGGCGGTGTAACGGGTGTGGTGCTCGCCAATGGCGGCATCGATGATAACCTGCACGATACATATTATGTGGTCGCGCACTTCCACTACGTGCTTTCGATGGGCGCGGTGTTCTCGATGTTTGCGGGCTTCTACTACTGGTTCCCGAAGATGAGCGGGCGCATGCACTCCGAATTGCTCAGCCACATCCATTTCTGGCTGTTCTTCATCGGCGTGAATGTGGTATTCTTCCCGCAGCATTTCCTGGGCATGCAGGGTATGCCACGTCGCTATCCGGATTATTCTGAGGCCTACGCTTTCTGGCATGAGATCAGCACGCTGGGTTACTGGATCACGGCGCTCTCGCTCATCCCGTTCTTCGTGAACATTGGTTATGCCCTGTTCGCGGGTCGCAAGCCGGGCAACAACCCATGGGGCGAAGGAGCGACCACGCTGGAATGGACACTGTCCAGCCCGCCGCCGTTCCACCAGTTTGAAACGCTTCCGGTGATTGAGGATCATCACGATTACCACAATCACATGCCCGCAGGCGCTCAACCCGCCGAATAAGGAGCAAGGCGGGCCTCGGCTCGCCCGCAACCAAACACAAGGGAGCGCGCCTTTAATTCGAAAGGCGCGCTCCTTTTCGAAAGACGAATTAGAGAGATTATGACCACTGCCACGCCCAACAACACATCGCGCGCTCGGCTTGAGGGCGGCGAGCCGGTGCATGCGGCGGTCTTGCCGGCTGAATGGCGGGATTTCTACGCTCTGACCAAGCCGCGCGTGATGACCTTAGTCATCTTTACCGCAATTTGCGGCCTGCTCGCAGCGCCGGGTCAGATCCACCCAGTGCTTGGCTTTACCGCTGTGCTGGCGATTGCCATGGGCGCGGGCGGGTCTGCTGTACTCAACCAGTGGTGGGAAGCGGACCTTGATGCAGGCATGAAGCGTACCTCAAGCCGTCCTTTGCCCATGGGCAGCATCCGCCGTGAAGACGCGCGTGATTTTGGCCTGTTTCTTTCGGGTGTGTCCGTATTCCTGATGGGCGTCGCGATCGGGTGGCTTGCGGCAGCGCTTCTGCTGTGTGCGATCATCTATTACGCCGTTGTCTACACGATCTGGCTTAAGCCGCGCACCCCGCAGAACATCGTTATTGGTGGCGGTGCGGGCGCGTTTCCGCCGCTTATCGGCTGGGTCGCGGTGACAGGCGAGGTCACCGCCATGCCCATGCTGCTGTTTGCGATCATCTTCTTTTGGACGCCGCCGCACTTCTGGGCGCTCGCGCTGTTTGTGAAGTCCGATTACGCCAAGGTGGGCATCCCCATGCTGCCGGTGGTCGCAGGCGAGCGTACGACGCGCAATCATATCTGGGTATACACCTTGCTGTTGGCGCCGATTACGGTGGCACCCTGGCTTATTAGCGGAACGAGTTGGATCTACGGGACCACAGCGCTCGCGCTATCCGCGCTGTTCATAGCTTTGGCAATCCCGGTTGCCCGGCGTGATGCGGTTATAGGAGAGGGTGATCCGATGGCTGAGGAGATCCGACTGTTCAAATTCAGCATCGTTTACCTCTTCGTGCTGTTTGCTGCGCTCGTGGCAGACCGCGTGCTCGAAGCTCAAGGACTCATTGGCTCAGGGCTTTTCGCCGGAGGTGTCTTCGCATGACGCCCGAAGAAGAAGCCGAATTCAAGCGCCGCCAGAAGAGCCGCAACATAGTTGTGGCAGGTGCGCTGCTGTTCTTTGTGGTTTTGTTTTACGCCATCACTGTCGCGCGGTTGGGCTCGCAATGACGCAGACAGTCACTCTTGATCCCATGACGCAGCGCCGCAACCTGCGCACAGGTCTGATGGCTCTCGCGCTGGCAGCGGCAATGGTCGGCTTGGGCTTTGCCTCGGTTCCCCTTTATCGGCTGTTTTGCCAGGTAACTGGCTTTGGCGGCACCACCCAGGTCGCGAGTGAGAGCGATGCGGCGCTGGCCGCAGCAGCGGCGACGGGCCAGACAATGTCGATCCGCTTTGACGGCTCAACCGCGGTCGACGTGCCCTGGACATTCAAACCCAGCAAACCGACAGACACGGTCACCATCGGCCAGCGCGACATGGCGATCTATGTGGCTCGCAATGATGGCCCGAGCACAATTACGGGAACGGCAACCTTTAATGTCGAGCCGGCGCAAGCGGGCCTCTACTTCAACAAGGTCCAGTGCTTTTGCTTTACCGAACAAACGCTGGAGCCGGGCGAGGAAGTACAGATGCCTGTCGTCTACTATGTCGACCCGGCGATCCTCGAAGACGAATTTATGGCTGACGTGGAGCAGATTACGCTCAGCTACACTTTTCACCGCGCGAAAGAGCCCGTATCGTCGGCCCTCGATCGCAGCATTGATTGAACATCCTAGCGACGGGAAGACGCATCATGGGCGGACAAGTAAACCACGACTATCACATTCTTGAGCCGGATATCTGGCCAATGGTCGGCTCATTCTCCGCGCTCACCTTCACCAGCGGAATGGTCCTCAATTTCCACCCTGACCTGTTTGGAATTGCGGGCCCAGTGATCATGTGGGGAGGGCTTGCTGGCTTGATCGCGACCTTCTTCTTCTGGTTCCGCAATATTGTGATCGAAGCCCAGCGCGGCGATCACACCCCGATTGTGCAGCTGCATATGCGCTATGGCATGATCCTGTTCATCGCTTCAGAAGTGATGTTCTTTGTTGGCTGGTTCTGGGCGTTCTTTGACTTTTCGCTGTTTCCAGCACCGCTGGAATTCCTGCATAGCGCGGCCGGTGACGAGACCACGAACCGCTTCCTGACCGAAGGCGACACCGCGCTCGGCAGCCGCGTGCCCGATGGCATGGAAGTGCTTGATCCGTTCGCGCTGCCGCTGCTCAATACGCTTATCCTGCTGTGCTCGGGCACGACGGTGACCTGGGCGCACCATGCGCTGATCCACGGCGATCGTGTGGGTCTCAAGCAAGGCCTGTGGGCAACCGTTGGCCTTGGTGTGCTGTTCAGCTTTATCCAGGCTTACGAATACAGCGTTGCGCCCTTCAGCTTTGGCGGCAACACCTTTTCAAGCGCCTTCTATATGGCGACCGGTTTCCACGGCTTCCACGTTCTGGTTGGCACGATCTTCCTCGGTGTGTGCCTCTACCGCGCTTATATAGGCCACTTCACGCCGCGCCAGCATTTCGGCTTTGAAGCTGCCGCCTGGTATTGGCACTTCGTTGATGTCGTGTGGTTGTTTCTTTTCGTCTCCGTTTATGTTTGGGGCGGCTGGGGTGCTCCCGTTCACTAAATGACGCGGGATTATCCTCCCAAAACAAAGCAAGGGCAGCCCGGTCTCCTCCAGGCTGCCCTTTTCGGTTTGTGCCCACATTGCGGCGCGCGCAGCCTTTTCGAGGCGCCAGCCATGATCGCCGGTGAGTGCCGGGCTTGCAGGCAACCTTTGGCTGAGCTTGAGCGCGGTGGCCGCTTGGTTGGGCTGATCACGATCGTCGTGGGAGGCCTTCTCGTCTTCGCGGCGCTGTCGCTTGATGCGGCGCTGCGCCCGCCCTTGTGGGTGCATGCGCTCTTGTGGGCTCCCCTCACTGTAGGATCGGTGCTGGGCGTCTTGCGCATCTACAAGGTCGCAGGCCTATACAGCGAATATGAGAAACGCCGCCTGACCCCTGATCCGAAAGAACCAAAGTGATGCTCAATCGTCTTCCAATCATCCCGACCGTCATCGTAGTTGCAGCAGCAGCGACCATGGTTGCGCTTGGAATCTGGCAGATCGGTCGGGCTGAGCAGAAGGACAGGCTTAAGGCGGCCATGATCGAACGCCCGCAGATGCTCACGATCGACTACCCTTTCGCCGAACCCGACGCGCTTGAGTATCTTTATCGTCGCGTTCGCGCGCAATGCGACGAGGTGCGGGGCATCACAGTTGCGGGTGGCAAGGATGTGAACGGGCGCACCGGGTGGACTCAGATCGCGACGTGCTGGAATGCGGCGAATGACAGTCAGTTCGCAGTTCAGATCGGGCTTTCAGGCGATCCCGCAACCACCGTTAAATGGCAGGGCGGGCCGGTTGTCGGCCTCGCCAAGGAAGCGCCCGATCCCCGAGGAATTGTCGAGCGGTTGTTTACCGCGTCACCGCAGCGCCCAGCGATGATCGTAGCGGACGAGCCCAAGGCTGGCCTCCTGGCCAATGCGCGGCCAGATCCCGAAGAATACAAGAACAGCTCCTGGGCCTATGCGGGCCAATGGTTCTTCTTCGCGCTCACCGCGCTTGTGATCTATGGCTTTGCGGTCAGATCGCGTGTCTCAAAAGAAAACTGACGGAGCGTAAATCTTGCCCGCGCCTTTGCGCAAGGCTACTCCTCTTCGCACATGCAATACGTATCGACCCGAGGAAGCGCGCCAACGCTGGATTTTGAAGGCGTGACCCTGGCTGGCCTTGCCAGCGATGGCGGCCTTTATTTGCCTAGCGAATGGCCTCGCTTCACCGCGCAGCAAATCGCAGACATGCGCGGCCTGCCATACCATGAGCTTGCCGCGCGGGTGATGGAGCCCTTCGTTGCAGGCAGCCTCACGCCTGAGGAACTGAGCGCGCTATGCCACACGGTCTATGGTGACTTCGGCCACAAGGCGGTGACGCCGCTTGTGCAGATCGATGAGACGCATTGGCTGCTGGAGCTGTTCCATGGCCCCACGCTCGCCTTCAAGGATATCGCGCTGCAATTGCTTGGGCACCTGTTCGAAACCTTCCTGGAGCGCCGCGATCAGCGTCTCACCATCGTGGGCGCGACCAGCGGCGATACAGGTTCAGCAGCAATAAACGCGGTTGCAGGGCGTGAGCGGGTCGAGATCTTCATGCTCCACCCCAAGGGCCGGGTCAGCCAGGTCCAGCGCCGCCAGATGACCACGGTGGGCGCGCCCAACGTGCACAATCTCGCGATCGAGGGAAGCTTTGACGATGCCCAGCGCCACGTAAAGCGCATGTTCGGCGATCCTGAGGTCAACACCGTCCTTAATCTTGGCGCGGTTAACTCGATCAACTGGGCGCGGCTGATGGCGCAGGTGGTCTACTATTTCTACGCCGGTTTGCAGCTGGGCGCCCCAGATCGCCCTGCAGCCTATAGTGTGCCTACGGGCAATTTCGGTGATGTCTTTGCAGGCTACGTCGCGGCGCAAATGGGCCTTCCGGTCGAGCGGCTTATCGTCGCGACCAACATCAATGATATTCTCCACCGCGCGCTCAAGGATGGCGATTATTCAGCTGGCGAGGTGACGCCCACTCACACGCCCTCGATGGATATTCAGGTCAGCTCGAACTTTGAGCGGCTGCTGTTTGATTGCGGCGGACGCGATGGTGCGGCGATGGCGACTCAGATGGCGAGCTTTGACAAATACCGCGCCATGCAACTCACAAACAGCCAGCGCGATAACGCCGCCACGCTGTTTGTGAGTGCGAGCTCGGACCCACAGGATACGAACCTTGCCATCCAGTGGGCCTATCGCAACGCCGCGCAGATTATCGATCCGCACACCGGTGTTGGCATGCATGCCAGCCTCGCGCTGGCCAAAGGTGATGCCATTGCTCGCAGTGTACCAATCGTAACCCTGGCCACCGCGCATCCTGCAAAGTTCCGCGATGCGGTTGAGCGGGCCGTGGGCGTGCGTCCCTCTTTGCCCGCGCGCGTTGGCGATCTGTTTGGCCGCGAGGAGCATTGCAGCGATATCTCCGGCGACTACGAGGCCGCGCGCGATTTCGTGCTCGCCAATGCTGTGGGCCGGGCCGAAGCCTCGCCCGCATAAGAGACCGGTTATGGCGCAATTGCGGCGTGAGCCGATCCTGATGGAGTGTACGGGCTGGGAAGGTGGCTATCGCCTGCTCGACAGCGGACAGGGGCGCAAATACGAGGCCTTTGGCCCGCACGCCTTCATCCGCCCCGAACCCCAGGCTCTTTGGCAGCAAAGGCTTTCCCACTGGCCAGCGGCGGGCGAGTTTATTCCCGGTTCGGACGAGGATGGCGGCGGGCGCTGGGTGATGCAGCCGGATGCTGTGCAAGAGGGCTGGACACTGAGCTGGAACGCGGTTCGCTTCACCGCCCAGCCAACGCCCTTCCGCCACCTCCAATTCTTCCCCGACATGGCCCCGGTATGGGAGTGGATGGGCGAGCAGCTTTCTGGGCGAAGCGATGCGACAACGATGAATTTGTTCGGCTACACAGGCCTCGGCACCCTTGCCCTGAGCGAGTACGGCCCGGTCACGCATGTCGACGCATCGAAGAAGTCGGTCGCACAGGCACGCGAGAATGCTGCGCTTTCGGGCATGGAGGATCGCCCGATCCGCTGGCTTGTCGATGATGCGGCCAAGTTTGCCGCGCGCGAGGTGCGCCGCGAAAAGCGCTATGACGGGATCATCCTGGATCCGCCCAAATTCGGGCGTGGGCCCAAGAACGAGACGTGGCGATTGGAAGAGCATTTGCCGGGCCTTGTCGCTGATTGCGCTAGGCTGCTTGATGCTGACAGCCGCTTCCTCTTCCTCACCGTCTACGCCGTGCGCATGAGCAGCGTGGCGACAGCCGGTCTTCTTGAAGAGGCCCTGCGTGATCTACCGGGCGTGATCGAGTTTGGCGACCTTGTCGTGCGTGAGCAGCCTGCAGGCGATGCAGCCCCTCAGCGTCTCCTACCCACAGCCATCTTCGCACGTTGGAGCAATCCGCGCTAAGCGCCCCCTCACCATGACCACCAGTGATTCGCTCATTCTCGAAGTCGCCGATCTCGAAGTGGATGTCCTCACCGGCATCTATTCCGAAGAGACGGGCAAACCCCAGCCGCTGCGCATCACCGTGCAGGCGCGTTACGATGTTGCGGATCGCTACGAACCCGACACACCGCTCGATGCGAGCAAGAACTACATGGACCTCAAACACGCCGCGTCAGAAGGCCTGCCGCCGGGCGTCCACTTCAAGCTGATCGAGGCAGTGGCCGATTACATCTGCGAGACGCTGTTCGTCCAAGACGCGCGCGTGCAGGCGGTGACGGTTAAGATTGTCAAACTCGCCATCGCTGAGGCGGATGAGAAGATCGGCATTACGCTCCACCGGGAGCGGCCCCTTGGTTGAGGGCAGGCATGTCGAGATTGCCGGGGATGATGCACCCGAAGAGCGGTCTCCGCTGGAGGCCCATGCTGCCTTTTTTCGCACAGAGCCACAGGGCATCGAAAAACTCATAGCTTCGATGAAGTTAGAATCGCTAACCTTTGTTCTGCCGCCCGCTTCGTCCGATCATGACACTTGGCGGCGCGCCGTGGCCGGGGATTTGGCGCGGGCCTACTCCCCGGTGCGGATCAATATCGCAGCAGGGGCCAAAGGCGCGGCGCTCAATCAGGTTCTTACGTATTTAAGGGATGCGCCCGGCGTAACGGGCCACTATGTTCAGGCGTATGACTGAGACTATGGCCAGCCGCGAGCGCGATCGCTTGGATCTGTCCAACATGGCCTCTGCGGGACTGGTCGATGCCTTCCAGCGCCGTATCACCTATCTGCGTCTCTCCGTAACCGACCGATGCGATCTCAGATGCACCTATTGCATGCCCGAACGTATGACCTTCCTGCCGCGCAAGGAGGTCCTCAGCCTTGAGGAGCTTTACGACCTTTCGACCGGCTTCATTGCGCGCGGCGTCACCAAGATCCGCATCACCGGCGGCGAGCCACTGGTCCGGCGCGATATCATCGATCTGTTCAAGGCGCTGGGTCGCCATCTTACCTCACGCGGTGGAGGGGACGATCATGGCCGAGGGTTGAGAGAGCTCACTCTCACCACCAACGCAACACAATTGGTACGCTACGCCGATGATCTGGCCAAGGCTGGCGTTGAACGGGTGAATATCTCACTCGATACGCTGGACCGGGCAAAGTTTGAAACGCTGACCCGGCGCGATGCTCTGCCTGACGTGCTGAGCGGGATAGAGGCGGCGAGCGAGGCCGGGCTCAAGGTGAAATTGAACGCGGTTGCCTTGAAGGGCGTGAACGAGGACGAAATTGAGAACCTGATCGCCTGGGCTCATGGCAAAGGCCACGATGTAACGCTCATTGAAGTCATGCCGCTGGGCGATGTCGAGGAAGAGCGGCTCGATCAGTATTTGCGACTTGACCATGTGCGCGAGCGGTTGGAGCAGCGTTGGACGCTTCAACCAAGCGACGCGAGCACCGGAGGGCCCGCGCGGTACTGGGACATTGCGGAGACAGGCGGTCGCCTCGGCCTCATCACCCCGCATACGGGCAATTTCTGCGAAGGCTGCAACCGCTTGCGTGTGACCGCGACCGGGCAGCTTTACCCATGCCTTGGCGGCTCGGAGCGGGTGGACCTGCGCGCCGCCCTGCGCTCGGACAATCCCGAAAGCGAGCTGGCCGATGCGCTCGCGCGTGCGCTGATGATCAAGCCCGAAAAGCACCATTTCCGGATGGATGAGCGCGGCGCCGTGCCGCATCTGCCGCGCCATATGTCGATGACGGGGGGCTGAGCGTATGGCGGTGACGATCGTTTTCCTTGGCCCCTTGCGTGATCTGGCGGGCGAAGCGACCCGCGAGGTAGAGGCGCCGCTCAATTGGGCGGGGCTGCTGGCAGCCGTTAGTCCTGAAGTCGCCGCGCAGCTTGGCGAAGAGCGGGTCAATATCGCTTGCGGTGGCAAGGTGCTGGGCGACAAGACCGCGCTCGACGCGCAGGATGGGGATGAGGTGGCGCTGCTGCCCCCGGTCTCGGGCGGCTGAATCCCGTCAGCACGCCATGAAAGACGTCCGCCTCCTCACCGAGATGTTCATTCCCGGAACGCTAATCGGACCGTTTACCAGTGCCAATCCGGGGCTGGGCGGGGTCTGCACTTTCGTGGGCGAAGTGCGCGGCGGTGACGCGGGCGACATCGAAGCGCTTGAGCTCTCGCATTACGAACCGCTGACTCTGCCCGGTATGCACAGCCTTGCCGATGCCGCTCTGACACGCTTTGATCTGATGGGTCTGCTGATGGTGCACCGCGTTGGCCTGATGCACCCGGGCGAGCCGATTGTGTGTGTTAGCGCGGCAGCGCGCCATCGGCGCAGCGCCATTCTTGCGGTCGATTATTGCATGGACCACTTGAAAAGCGCCTCGTGGTTCTGGAAGCGTGAGCAATGCAGCGGCAAGTGGTCATGGATCGAACCGCGCGATGAAGACCATTCAGACCTTGCGCGCTGGAATTGACCGCTCGAAATTTTAGCCGCACTTGATCCAGATCAAAGTAGGGTCAGACCAAAAGGTATAATTCTCCTCTTAACAGGAGATGAAACATGAGCAAATTGGTCCAGGATAAACTCGCAGCCGGCAAAGCCCGCCTTGTTGAGGCGCCCACCCCATCCAAAGCACCGCGCCATCAGGTGGAAGTGGATCAGAACTTCGAGATGCCCAGCGTGCTCTTCGGCGTGACTGTCGCATGCTACCTCGCATTTCTTGGCATCATGCTCGCTTCGTTTGCTGCGCCTATGCTTGCGATCCCGATGGTGATCTTTGCAGGCTTTATCGTGGCTGGCTTTGGCGTGCCGATGATCTGGACCCGGCTTGCAGACAACCGCACTACGCCGCTGTCTTATGGCCAATTTGAAAACGATGGCATCATGACGAACACCGGCCGATGTGCTCCGCGCGATGCGGCGATCCAGATGCTGATCCTGCCTGTACTGATCGTGTTTTGGGGCCTTGCTATCGCTATCATCGCAGCACTTGTGGCGTAACGCCTCGCTAGAAACAATCAGCGCCCGGCAAGGGCTGTGAGAAGCGCGGGATTGAGCACATCGATCCCGCGCTTTCCTTTGCGCCTGATGGCTCCGGTGTTTTCGATCTCGCCCAGCTTGCGGCTCACCGTCTCAATCGTGAGGCCTAGCATATTGGCGATCTCACCGCGGGTCAGCGGAAGCTCAAAATGCTTGGCCGCGTGGCACGAAGACTGGCTGGCTGCGAGTGCGAAATCATTTAGCAGCGCGGCAAGGCGCGTCTCAGCAGAGGCATGTCCTGTCAGCTCAAGCAGTGCTCTGGTGGCCAGAAGGTCCTCTTGGCTGCGGCGCAGCAATGCACGGGCCAGCGCGGGGTAATTGTCGATCGCGGCCTCAAAGTCGCCGCGTGCAAAGGTGCACAAACGGCTTTCCGTCAGCGCGACCACATCGTGATGGGCAAAGGGCGCGAACAGCTCGCCGATAAAGCCCGCCGGATGAACGAGCGCGAGGATCTGCTCATTGCCATCGGTATCAATTGCCGAGACCTTGAGCGCTCCGCTTACCAAAGTGGCGCAAGCGGCTTCTTCATCTCCGGCGGCAAACAGCATCTCGCCGCGCTTGAGCATGCGGGTGCGCCCGGCAGCGGCCATGGCGCTGCGTTCCTCAGGAGTGAGAACCGCGCACGCGGCGGTTTCTTTGACCGGGCAATCTTCGCATGCGAGTTGGACGGTGGCCATTGCGGTCCTCTCCTATCTGTCAAGATCAGCGTTTAGAGCGTTCAGGATCTGCGATTGCTCATCCAGCTTACGGGCAAGGTTGGTCTGCAATTGTGTAATCGTGCTCAGCTCATCGTTGTCGGCATCAGCCAAGCGTATCCGGGATGCGAGAAGGTCCAATTCGGCAAGGGCAAGCCGGCCAGCGCCATGATGCGACGTAAGATCGGCGTATTGAACTTGCGCGCGAGCCCACCTGTCTGAATCCGTCGAAGCGTTGCTCGCCGCAGCGATTGACTGGCGGGCGCTGGCAAGGCTGGCGTTAAACCGCTGGCCTGCATTGCTGGCCAGAGCGTTGATCGCCGCCAACTGCGCCTCAAGTTCGAGCGGCACGGCCCCGGTTTGCGCATTCTGAGCGGTCTGAGGGACCTTGATCGATGGAAACCGCATAGACACCCGGCCCGTGCTTTGATCTGCGGTTGGTAGGGCAAATGAAGGATAGTCCGCTTTCGACCCGGCGCACGCGCTAAGCAGGGCCGGCGCAAGGGCGAGCGCGAAGAGTGTCTTGTAAGGTGGACGCTTGAACATGTGAATCAAAAATCCCATGGCTTGGTAACACGGTCTCGTAGCTTGGCATAGAGAGGTCTGAAAAGGCCTCGCAATCTCGCCATCTGGTGCGATAGGCCCAACAGGGTTCTGATCGGCGCATTATTCGGCTCGATATGCGTTGACTTGGCCGCCCCTTTCCCTTAACGGCTCGCTTCTTTCCGGGACTGCTTCTGAAGCAGCTCCGCTATAGCGTTCGGTCGCGCGGGCACTTTCCGCAAGGGGCCGAACACAGCACAAGACTGAGAGTTTAGAAGCCATGTTCGCGATAGTGCGCACAGGCGGCAAGCAATATCGGGTTGCCGCCGGAGACAAGATTGCCGTTGAGAAGCTCGCTGGTGAAGCCGGTGAGACGATCACGCTGAACGATGTTCTGCTGGCCGGTGAGGGCGATACGATCGCTGATGCTGCCAAGGTCACCGTCTCGGCTGAGATCATTGCTCAGGCCAAAAGTGAAAAGGTCGTCGTTTTCAAGAAGCGTCGCCGCCACAACTACCGCCGCAAAGCGGGCCACCGCCAGCAAATGACGCTGCTGCGCATTACGGATGTGGGTGCTGCTGCCAAGAAGGCTCCGGCAAAGAAGGCAGCGGCTCCGAAGACGGAAACCGAAACGAAGGCCGCGCCTGCTAAGAAGGCTTCGGCGAAGAAGGCTCCGGCAAAGAAGTCGGCTCCCAAAGCAGCAGCGGCTGAGAAGAAGCCCGCAGCTAAGAAAGCTCCAGCCAAGAAGGCTCCGGCTAAAAAGGCCGCGCCCAAGGCTGAAGAGAAGTAAGGACTAGGACCCATGGCACATAAAAAAGCAGGCGGTTCATCGCGCAATGGTCGCGATTCAAACGCAAAGCGTCTTGGTGTGAAAAAGTTCGGCGGCCAGAACGTGGTCGGCGGCAATATCCTTGTGCGCCAGCGCGGCACCAAGTTTTACCCGGGCACCAATGTTGGCCTTGGCAAGGATCACACCCTCTTCGCGCTCGAAGATGGTGTTGTGCGATTCCACAAGGGCAAGCTCGGCCGCAAATATGTCTCGGTAGACATGATTGCTGAAGCAGCCGAATAACGGACGGTTCATTGACAGGGCCGTCCCATGCGGGGGCCCTGAGCCGGTGATCTGAAACCGGCACTCAAGAGGGAGACAGGCCACCCCGCCACAAACGGGGGAGCCGTCTCCCTCTTCGCGTTTCTCCCTCAGTTCGCCGCGTTCCATTAGGTCACGGCCATAATTGCGTCACGAGGATGCCGTAGCGGCATCGGCGGGGCGAGAGAGGGATGAATTCGTGTTCCATAGAAGCCAAAGATTGCTGTTGCGGCCTATCTGGCCTGAAGACTGGCAAATCGTGCTCAGCGCCATCGCCGACGAAGGTGTGGTGCGCAATCTCGCCCGTGCGCCTTGGCCTTACCGAGAGAACGACGCGCGCGCCTTCACCGCTCTGCCGATCGAACCACGCTTTCCCCGCTTCCTCATCATCCGTGCAGAAGACTCAGCGCTAGTGGGGTGCATCGGGATCGATCCGGTTAAGCATGACGCACAAGCGGTTGAGCTTGGCTATTGGATTGCCCGCGAGCATTGGGGCCATGGTTTCGCCACCGAGGCCGGGCGAGCCGTGCTGCAGATTGCAGCGACGCTTGGCTATGCGCGTATGGTTGCGGGGCATTTTCTCGATAATCCAGCCTCTGGCCGTGTGATCGAGAAGCTTGGCTTTGCACCCACGGGCGAGGTGCGCAAACGGTATTCCTGTGCTCGCGGAACTGAGGCACCAGCGCGCGAATATGTGCTTGATCTGAACGCCATGCAGGTGGTTGCTCAGCAGGCAGCTTAGGCTTGCCTCGCTGCTTGTCGCAGCGCACAATTGCGCTTAGACTCAACGGATATGAATGCTCGTAAACGGCTAACCCCCGAACAATCCCGCGCTTCTGCATTGGAAGCGGCGCGAGCGCTTTTGATTGAAACCGGCCCGCAATCGGTGACGCTCAAGGCAGTGGCGACGCGCATTGGGCGGACGCACGCCAACCTCTTGCATCATTTCGGATCGGCCTCAGGCCTGCAAAAGGCTTTGGCCGAGCATCTGGCGCGCACGGTGTGCGAGACGATAAAGGAGGCGGTCCATGCCAGCCGTGCAGGGCTTGGTTCGGCGCGTGAAGTGGTGGACCTCACCTTTGACGCTTTTGATCGCGAAGGGGCAGGCGCTTTGACTAGCTGGATGCTTCTAACCGGCAACGAAGACGCACTCGCGCCGATCATCACGACGATCCACGAACTCGTCGATGAGATTGCCACTGAAGAGGCGAGCGAAGAGGCGTGCGATCAGCCCGTCCATCGCGATACATTGAACCTCGTGCTGCTGGCGCTGGGAGATGCGCTGATTGGCGCGGCTTTGGCGAATTCGCTGGGACTTCCCCGCGATGCGGCTCGTCAACGCGCTCAGCAAACGCTTGAAGCTTCGATGGAGCGCTATCAGACGACTTGAGCGTCCTCAGCCTTCAATTCCAGAGCGCTGCCAGTCGGGAAGCGTCGCGGGATCAAGGTCGCTAACCCGCAAATGATCGATGGCAAGGCCCGCTTCCTCATGCGCATATTTGCGGCGCTTTTCGTCTGAGCTATCAAGCGGCACCACAACCAGCCGCCGGTTGACCTTTTGTCGCCAGTTCATGCGTGCTGTGTTCTCTTGACCGACATAGCAGCCCTTTTCGAAGCTCACGCCGTTCAATTCGACCGCGTTGGTCTCTAGCCACAAAATATCGCCAAGCTCGGCCACGCCTTCAGGGACGCCGAGCGACAGGCGGTGCTCGGTCCAGGCGGCATCAGCCGGGTCGCCGCCAGGGGCGCCAAGCCAGCGATAGCCGAGATCGGCGAGGCGGGGATCTTGGACGGCGCTCTCCACGCGGGCAGCGGACCAATGCACCCCAAGTTCGGAAATGGGTTCAATGTCGATCTGGCGGCGCAGGCGGTAAAGCGAGAGTCGCTTGATAAGCTCAGGCGCGATCGTGGCTTCACAATCGATCAGGATCGCGCCTTCGCCTGCGTCCCATACCAGAAAGTCAAACATTGCCTTGCCCTGCGCGGAAAGGAGCGCGGCGTAGACCGGGAGCGCACCCGAAACATCGTTGGTGACAAGACCTTGAAGAAACCCGCGCACATCCTCTTGTGGATCGCGCGGCGAGAGGCGGACAATCGCTCTTGAGGTAAGCTGTGTGGCGCTCATATTCGTCTAAAGCCTTCTCAGTATCGCCTCAGCCACCCGTTCGCCGAGCTGTAGCCCTTGCACGGGGTAGAGATAGGGTTCGATCATCTCCGCTTCCATAAGCGCTAACGCGCCATCGTCCATTCTGAGCATGTCGATGCGCGCGTAAAGCGGTGTTTCGAACGGGACAGCGTCGAGGATGGCCTGTGCGGCGGCTATGTCTTCTGGGCTGGGCTCGTAGGGCTCTTCAACGCCGCCATACAGTGACTGGATGCGATAGTCGCCGTCCGCAGCGCGCTTTACAAGTGCGTGGCTGAGCGCGCCGTCTATGAAGACAAAGCTCAGCTCTCCCTCGCGTACGATGGCGGGGAGATAGGGTTGTAGCATCGCGGGCTGGCCAAATACCCATTCCTTGTTCGGAAGGCTGGTTCGCGCGATCAGCTCCTGCCCTTCCGCGCCCGCGCCGATCTGGCGTTTAACAACAACGCGATCACACTCGAACACATTGAGCGCTTCAATAACCCCCTTGACGGTGACAGTCTCGCGCCAGAGCGTTGGGATCGTGCGTGCTCCAATGGCCTCTAGGTCTTGAAAATAAGTCTTGGTGATGTTCCAGCGCACGAGGTCAGGCGGGTTGCACACGGTGATCCCGCGCGCCTCAAGCGCTGCAAGCTTGTCGAGAAAAGCGTCTACCTTGTCCCAGTAATTCCATGTGGTCCCCAGCATCGCCAGCGCGACACCATCGAACTCATCAAGCGGTGCCTCCCAGTCAATGACGCGCAGGCCCAAGCCGCGTTTGGCGAGCTCTGGCTCAATCGCTGCGATCATCAGATCGTGCTCAAAGGCATCCCCGCGCCGCACTCCGGAACTGGGGACTGTCGTGGCGCAGGCAAGAAAGGCGATTGTCTTTGATGTCTTGGGCATGGATGTCTTGGGCATCGATCTCTTGAGCAGGGGAAGAAGCCGTCTAAGCGCCCAATCTTGGACTGGAAAGCCCCTGCATTCCCGCCTAGACGAGCGAGTCATGCCCGACACCCTGACAATCCGCCGCCCCGATGACTGGCACCTGCATTTTCGCGATGGCGACATTATGCGCGGTGTCGTCGGATACACGGCACGCCAGTTTGCGCGCGCGATCGTTATGCCCAACCTCACTCCGCCGGTTACCACCACGCAGCTGGCGTCCGAGTATCGCGACCGGATCCGTGCAGCTGTGCCTGAGGGTATGAGATTCGAGCCGCTGATGACCTGCTATCTCACCGACACGACCGACCCCGATGACCTGGCGCGCGGGGCCAATGAAGGGGTGTTCACCGCGGCCAAGATGTATCCCGCCAACGCGACCACCAATTCCTCCAGCGGCGTGACCGATGTTGAGGGGATCTATCCGGTGTTCGAGCGGATGGAGGCGGAGGACATCGTGCTGTGCATCCATGGCGAGGTCGTCGATGCGGATATCGATGTGTTCGATCGGGAGGCGGAGTTCATTGATCGATACCTCAACAATATCGTATCAAACTTCCCCAATCTGCGCGTCGTGTTTGAGCATATCACTACATCCGATGCCGTCGAATTTGTGAAGGCGCATGGTGATAATGTCGCAGCGACGATCACCCCGCAGCACCTTCACATCAACCGCAACGCCATGCTGGTGGGCGGTATTCAACCACACAATTACTGCCTGCCTGTCGCCAAGCGCGAGACACACCGGCTGGCCCTGCGCGCGGCGGCGACTTCGGCGGACCCGTCAATCCAATGCAAGTTTTTCCTTGGCACAGACAGCGCCCCGCATCTTCGTGGCGACAAGGAGAGTTCGTGCGGCTGCGCTGGCATCTTTGGAGCGCCGGTTGCTCTTGAGAGCTATCTCACTGTGTTCGAGCAGGAAGACGCGATCGACCGGTTTGAGGCTTTCGCTTCGCTCAACGGTCCCGCCTTCTACAAGATGCGCGTCAACGAAGAGACGGTGACGCTGGAACGGGTGCAAAGCCCTGTGCCGGAGGAACTTCCCCTAGTCGGCGAGACAATCGTCCCATGGCACGCTGGGCAGACACTGGAATGGCGGTTCGTCGGCTAAGTCGCCAGCATTTCGCGTTTGGCCCGGCGTGATCGGACCCACAGATCGGTCGCGAAGATCGCAACCGCGGTCCAGATCAGCATAAAGCTCATCAGCTGCACGGGCTTCAATTCCTCACCAAAGACGAACAGGCCGAGGAAAAAGACGATCGTGGGCGCCAAATACTGGATGAAACCCAGCGTTGAATACTCCATCCGCCGCGCGGCAATAGCGAACAGCAAGAGCGGGACAGCGGTGGCTACGCCCGAAAACATAATCAGCGCGCTCATCGTGAAATCGGTACCAAACGATGGGCCAGCCTCGCTCACCGCGTAGAAATAGGCGATGCCGCTCGCCGGGAGCAAGAGGATGGCGCTCTCAATGGTGAGGCCGGGCAGCGCGCCGACATTCACTTGCTTTCGCACCATGCCGTAAATGCCAAAGCTGAAAGCGAGCGTCAGGCTGATCCATAGGGTCGTGAGCGCGCCACCGATCAGCAGCGCGACCGCTCCGCCCGCAATCGCGACCGCTACCCACTGCCATTTGGACAGCCGCTCACCCAGCAGCAGGGTGCCAAGCACAACATTAATCAGCGGATTGAGATAATAGCCCAGCGAGGCGGCATAGACGTTGCCCTGCATGATCGCCCAGATGTAAACAAACCAATTGGTCGCGATGAGAACCGCGCTTGCAAACAGCAACAGCAGCACGCGCGGATTGGTGATGGCAGCGCGGATCTCAGGAAACTGGCGGCGAAAGGCCACAATCACGAGGCACAAAGGCAGCGTCCAGATGATCCGCCAGCCGACAAATTCAAACGGCGGCACGCTGGTGACGAGCAGCAGGTAGAGCGGCAGGAAACCCCACAAGATGTACGCTCCCAGCGCCTGCGGTAGGCCAGAGGGCTGGGACGTGCTGGAGGTTGGATCGGAGGCCATCGTGCGCGCTCAAGTAGGCACCCGGCCTCTGCGGCGCAAGCGCGGTGCCCCTGCCTTTCTGGGCGCTTGCCTCAGCCATTGCCTGAACGCTTCCTGCAAGACTTGCTGTCAGTGTGTTCAGCTATCACCCCTTATAGATGAACAAATCGCGATGGGGGCTCCCAAACGCGCACGATATACCCGACTTGGGCCATTCCCACCAATGGTCCGGGCGCGGCTACCACCAGTCGCGGAAAGCGCCTTCATGCCTGACAGGGTGTGGGGGCGTTTTCATTTTATGGGAAACGGTGGTGGGCGAAAGGAGTGGTCCGGTTTCTTAACCCCGATGTGCCACACCGAGGTGATGCGCATAGTGCTTTACCCGGCTGTTTGTCTCGTCGCGGCGAGCCTCGTGACGTGCGCGCCCGAGCCCGAAGCCGCGCCGGCGCCTATTGTGAACGAGATGGACCCCTATCTCGCCCGTGCGCTCAACGATCCGCTGATGGTTGATCCAGACCTTGCCTATCGCAACGAAGCCAATGCGGCGATTACGATTGGCTATGATCATGCGCTCCCTTCGTTCAGACGAAGCGAGGAGGCCGCAAGTCTGGCGCGCGAAACGGCACGGCTGGAGCTCCTCGAAAAGGGTCCGATCCCCGATCTGCCCTTGCCTGAGACCAGCGCTGGCCCTGCAAGCCTGGCTGAGCAATACAGTGTCGATGATGTGCTGAAAGCGGTCAAAGCCCCGACCGAGTGCCGCCGCGAGATACGCGGGGGTTTTGGCTACGCTGCAAACATGCCCGACATCGCGCAGATCATGCCGCACGGCATGGTGCGCGTTGCTGCTGGGGTGGACCAGCCCGGCTGCATGCTGCGGCTTGTGCGCTATGTGACGCCCGCTGATATCGATGATGCGGTGCTCTACCATTACACATTGGCAACCCGCGCGGGGATGGAGGCGCAGGTGTTTGGAGGTGAGGAGCCGAGCCTCGCCGCCGATCGGCGCGGGGTGTCCCTTAAGGTTTTCGCCCGCAAAAGCACAGGCGACCTGACTGCAATTGACCTTGTGACCTGGAGCCGCTGACCGGTATCTGGTCGGGGCTTAGCGCGCTCGCTGCTAGTCTTTGAGCCCTATTGCGATATTAGCGCGCGGCTGCTCCATCTCATTGCTGGCGACCGGATAGGCGCAATAATCGGCAGCGTAGAAGGCGGCTGGGCGGTGATTGCCCGAAAGGCCAATACCTCCGAACGGCGCTGCAGACGATGCACCATTGGTCGGCTGGTTCCAGTTGATGATCCCCGCTCTGATATTCGCCCAGAAACGTCCATAATCATCCGGTGATCCGCCAATAAGCGAAGCGGACAGGCCAAAGCGGGTGTTATTCGCCTCAGCAATAGCGGCGTCGAGATCGGGCACGCGGATGACTTGTAGCAGAGGCCCGAAGAGCTCGACATCGGGGCGCTCGGGTATGTCGGTTGTATCGATAATGCCGGGCGTCAGGAAAGGCAGGTCAGGCTTAGTCTGCCGCATCGGCACCAAAGCGCGGCCCCCTGCTGTGACCAGAGCGACGAAGCTGTCATTGAGGTGTTCGGCCGTGTTGACATCAATGACCGGCCCCATGAAGGGCTGCGGATCATCGAGCGGTGCCCCGATCAGCAATTTGCGTGTCAAAGGCACAAGCTCGCTCATCAGCTTGTCGAAAACGCTTTCCTGCACGATCAGCCGCCGCGCAGCGGTGCAGCGCTGGCCTGCAGTGGTGAACGCGCTTTGCACAATCAGCGCAGCGGCGTCTGATACGAGTGGCGTGTCAAGCACGACAAGCGGATTGTTGCCTCCCATTTCCAGCGCGACGATCTTGCCCGGACTGGCGGCAAGCGTACGGTTGATCGCGATACCTGCCTGCGCCGAGCCCGTGAACAGCACTCCATCAACTCCCGGATGGGCAACCAGGGCCTTGCCTTCCTCAGGCCCGCCGATCACCAGTTGCACGACATCCTTGGGCAGGCCCGAGGCTGCGATACACTGGACCAGCATTTCGCCCGTCGCGGGCGTTTTCTCGGAGGGCTTGAACAACACTGTATTGCCCGCAATCAGAGCCGGTACGATGTGGCCGTTGGGTAGATGTGCGGGAAAATTGTATGGCCCCAGAACGGCCATGACGCCATGCGGCTTGTGCCGCACGGCTGCGGTGCCTTGCAGGGCGCTATCGAGCCGTTTCTTGCCGGTGCGTTCGGCATAGGCGCCAATCGAGATTTCGACCTTGTTAATCACCGCATCGACTTCGGTGCGCGACTCCCACAAGGGTTTTCCGGTCTCACGCGAGATCAGTGCGGCAAACTCTTCACTGCGCTTGCGCACTTCATTGGCAAATCGCCGAGCGGTCTCAATTCGGTTGGCAAGAGGGAGAGCAGCCCAGGATGGCCATGCTCGGCGCGCGCGGGCCACGGCTGCGTTGACGTCGCTGTAATGTCCACGCCAGACTTCTTTGCCAGTGGCAGGCTCATAGGAGATGAGCGTCTCGTCAGCCAAAGTAATGGAAACTCATATGCACTGTCCCTGCCGCATCAGCGTTTGGGCGGGCCGGCTTGCGCTTCGCCTTCGCTACCAGTTACGCCGCTCGCGCAGTCTTTGCCCCCTTTGCTTTCGAGTGTCTGATTAATTCTGGCGAAATGCAATGCAAAGGAAATTCCATAGGTCTTGGTAAATATGTTACTTTTTCTGATTAGGGCGTAATGCTTACAGGCTAAGGGGAAGGTGAGGAGTGCGCTCGTCGAAGGCGAAGTGAGCTTCGCATCCTCCTGAAATTTTTGGTGAATCCTTGCGGTTCTTAGATTTAAAGTGGCCCGAATCGTAGGGCAGTGCTGGGGAAATGAACATGACTACCAAGCTGAATCTTGAGTTGAAGCGAGGCGCTTCTGCCTTGGGTATTGCAACCGGTTTGTCCCTAGCTACGTTCGCTTTTTCAGCGACACCCGCTTCCGCTCAGGATGTGTGCCAACTTGATCCCGGTGTAACGGGCGGCGCGACAGCGACCGGCACTGATGCGCTGGCATGTGGTGACAGCGCGGATGCGTCGGGCGATGACTCGACCGCGGTCGGCACTGATTCAGAGGCATCGGGTGATGGCTCCACCGCCATTGGCGACAGCGCCTCGGCAACGTCAGACCAAACCACCGCGGTCGGCAATGGCGCTTCTGCCTTTGGGGTGGCCGCTTCTGCCTATGGCTGGCAAGCCAATGCCAACGGTCTGGGAGCCCAGGCATTTGGTGCTCTCGCCAATGCAACCGGCATAAGCACGCTTGCAATCGGTGTCTCAGCACAGTCCACCGCTGATGGTGCCACTGCAATTGGCGGCGATGGTGACGGGGACGGCAATGGTGCTGTTGCTTCCGGATTGGGAAGCACTGCAGTTGGTGTGGATGCCCAATCAAGCGGGGTAACCTCGCTCGCTGCAGGTGGGGCTGCGAATGCATCAGGTGATTTCGCTGTAGCGGTAGGTCCTTTCGCGACGGCAACTGGCGTGAACGCGACATCTTTCGGTTCAAGCGCCGATGCCACCGGCGATGACAGCATCGCGGTGGGCGCCAATTCCGAAGCGAGCGGCGACACATCGACCAGCATTGGTATCTCTTCGACAGCCAGCGGAATTGCTGCGACGGCTGTTGGTAGCGGCGCTGAAGCGACGGCTGACGATGCGACGTCGGTTGGCAACTTCGCGCAGGCAACTGCCACACAGTCGAGCGCGTTTGGTGAGAACGCGGATGCCACCGGGGCAAGAAGCACAAGCGTTGGCGCACGTTCGAGCGCGAGCGGAGCCGAAGCATCAGCGGTTGGTGCGGGCTCGTCAGCAAGCGGCACCGGTGCAATCGCCATCGGTGGTGACGGCACAGGCAATGGGGAAGGTGCTGTGGCGAGCGGTGACGGGAGCATCGCGCTGGGCTCGGACGCCGATGCGACGGGAACCACATCAATTGCCGCAGGCGCTTTTGCAAACGCATCGGGCGAGTTCTCGGCAGCGGTGGGTCCTTTCGCAACTGCAACCGGTACGAATGCGACATCCTTCGGGTCAAGCGCCGATGCCACCGGCGATGACAGCATCGCAGTGGGAGCCAACTCCGAGGCGAGCGGCGATACCTCGACCAGCATTGGCATCTCTTCGACAGCCAGCGGAATTGCCGCGACAGCTGTCGGTAGCGGTGCAGAAGCGACGGCAGACGATGCGACATCGGTCGGCAACTTCGCGCAGGCAACCGCCACGCAGTCGAGCGCGTTTGGTGAGAACGCGGATGCCACCGGGGCGAGAAGCACAAGCGTCGGCGCTCGCTCGAGCGCAAGCGGCGCCGAGGCCGCAGCGTTCGGCGCAGGCTCTTCGGCAAGCGGCATTGGCGCAATCGCCATCGGTGGTGACGGTACGGGCAACACTGTCGGTGCTGTTGCGAGCGGGGATGGCAGCATCGCGCTCGGCTCTGACGCCGATGCAACCGGGACTACGTCAATCGCAGTGGGCGCGCTTTCAGACGCCTCTGGCGAGTTCTCGGCAGCGTTCGGCCCGTTTGCAACCGCAACCGCCACCAACGCGACATCTTTTGGCTCAAGCGCTGATGCCACAGCGGACAATGCGGTTGCGCTTGGCGCCAATTCGACCGCGGCCTTCGCCAACTCCGCCGCGATCGGCGCGGGGTCTTCGGCGGATCGCGAAAACCAGATCAAGCTTGGTTCTGCTGGCACTTCGGTAACTATTGGAAGCATCACAGCCAGCACCAATGCGCAAACCGGTGCTACCAATTTTGCAACGGTCGATGCCAGCGGCACCCTTGGCGCTGGCCCGAGTGTTGCCAGTGTGGTTGATGGCATTGCGGACAACGCTGCGGCGATCACCGGTCTGGATGGCCGTTTGACGACTGCGGAAGCTGACATCGTCACCAACGCAAACGCGATCACCGCCAACACGAATGCAATCACTGCGACCAACAATGCGATTGCTATAGCTGTTGCTGATCTGTCGGATCTCGATGATCGGGTGACGGTGAACGGAACCAACATCACTGCAAACACTGACGCGATTGCTGTTAACACCGGCGCGATTGCTGTTAACACGGGCGCGATTGCGGCGAACACTACGAACATCGCTGCCAACACGACCAATATCGGTGCAAACGCAATGGCCATTGCATCGGTTGACGGCCGGGTTACCAGCAATGAAGGTCTTATCACGGCGAACACTACCGCCATTGCCTCGAACACTACCGGTATTGCCGACAACACAACCGCAATCGACGCCAACACAACCAGCATCGATGCGAATGCGATGGCCATTGCCGATAACACCGCTGCGGTAGGCACTCTTGATGGCCGCGTCACTGCGAACACTGCAGCAATCGACAACATCAACATCAATGTCGCGCAAATCGATACCAACACGGCCGGTATCGCAGCGAACACTGCGGCGATTGACAATATCAACATCAACACCGCGCAGATTGGGACCAACACGACCAACATCGCCTCGCTGCAAGAGCTGACCAACACGCAGCAGGGTCAGATCAACACGCTGTTCGGCATCACCGATGAGAACCGCGGCCTGATCGACCGGGCCAACGAAGGTGTTGCCATGGCGCTCGCGATGGAAAGCCCGGCGCTGCCGGCGGGCACCGCGTTTGCTCTGTCGGGCGGCGTGGGTGTGTTCCAGGCCCAAGGCGCGGGTTCGCTCGCTCTGAGCGCGCGCATCAGCGAGAACGCTTCGTTCTCGGCGGGTATGGGCGTTGGCTTTGATAGCGGTGAAGTGGGCGCACGTGGTGGCTTCCAAGTCGCTTGGTAAGCCGATACACACACGATCATGAGAATGATCACCACGACAACATCAATGCCGGGGCCCAGCGCCCCGGCATTTCGTTTCACTGGCAAAAGCGGCGTTCTTGGCGTGCTCAGCGCGGCGTTGGTAGCCTCGCTCATGCTTTCAGCCGCGCCCGCTGCTGCGCAGGCTGTTCAACCGGGCGCGCGACTGCAACAGCCCAGCGTCCAGCCGCCCCCTTCGATCCGCCCGACGCCCAGCCAGCTTGAGCTATCGCGCATGATCTGGTCGACAGTCGCTGCGGTCGATCACGCCAACCGTTCGGGCAATTATTCGGTGCTGCGCGATATCTCGGCGCAGAATTTCCAGATCAATTACAACCCGGCGCGCCTGACAGAGATCTTTGCTGGTCTGCGCAATTCAAACATCGATCTCTCGACTGCTTTATTGGTCCCGCCGACCTATTATGAAGCGCCGCAAATGCTGAATGAAAACCTCTTTCGGGTGAAGGGGCTGTTCCAGCTGCGTCCGGTCTCGATCCAGTTCGACATGGCGTTTCAGTGGGAGCAGGGCCGCTGGAAGCTTGCCGGGATCGATATTCAGCCAGCGCAAATGGTCGCCGCGCCGCCGGCCAGGCAATAACGCCGCCGCCCTCGCGACAATAGGCATTATGCGTGCCCGGCGGGCGTGGGCGGGGGCCCTTGCGCTTTGCCCATACGCCTGAGCGCGGATATCTTGGTGTGAAGCGGCGCCCAGTCGTCGCGCTCATCAATAGCTGACCAGATCGCCTCGACCTCTTCGATCAGCATTGATTGGGGTCCGTCCTCATTCCAATATTCGTGTTCATCCTTAGCGGCGTTGATCGGTTTGTATCCGCGTAGGACGTTTTCAAGTTCGTCTTCCGGGTCGCCCTGCCAATAATCGGGCCCGCCCCGCAGAAAGTAGAAGAACTTGTCCGGACCCCATCCCCGCTCGCGCATGACCTTCTCGCATCCCGAGATCATCGCACTATCAACCTCGACCCCGCGCGGCTCGACACCCAAACGCCAGCACCAGCGCCGTGCTATAGCCTCCATGTACAAGGGCCCAAACCGTTCAAGCGCGGCCACCAACGGCTCGCTGTCGACCAATACGCGCAAGGCAACCGCCAATTGCCCAAGGTTCCAATGCAGCGCCTCAGGCTGGCGGCCAAAGGCGTATAGGCCTCCGTGATCGAAATAGGCGGCGGTAAAGCTAGGGTCCCACGATGGCAGCCAGCGCCAAGGGCCGTAGTCAAAGCTCTCACCGGTGATGTTCATATTGTCGGTGTTGAGCACGCCGTGGACAAAGCCTGCGACCATGTAGCTGGCCGCCAAGTCCGCCATGCGCTCAACCACTTGGTGCATTAGCTGCACCGCAGGGTCATCGCGGCCCGGCGCGTCTTCCGGCGGCGGTGGGCCGGGAAAATGCGCGAGGCAATAGTTGATCAGCGCGGTCAGGTTCTCAGACTCCTGGAGCGCCGCCAGCCTTTGGAACGTGCCGATCCGGATATGCGAGTGCGACAGGCGCACCATCACCGCTGAGCGTGTGGGAGAGGGCTCATCATTGCGCCACAATTCCTCACACGTTTCGATCACGCTGAAAGTCTTGGAAGTGTTGACGCCCAGCGCTTCGAGCATTTCGGTCGCCAGAATCTCGCGCACCGCACCTTTGAGGGTGAGCCGCCCGTCGCCGCTGCGGCTATAGGGCGTCTGCCCTGACCCCTTTGTGCCAAGGTCCATCAGCCGCCCATCGCTCCCGCGCATCTGCGCAAATAGGAAGCCGCGTCCATCGCCGATATCTGGGTTGTAATTGCGGAACTGATGACCGTGATATTTGAGCGCGAGCGGGCGGGGCAAATTGCCATCGAGCGGCGCAAACCGGCCGAAATGGCGCGCCCAGTCTGCATCGCTTAAAGCATCAAGGCCAACTCTGGCAGCGGCGCGATCATTGCGAAAGCGAATGCGCGTGTCGGGAAAGTCGGCAGCGTCAACGGGCGAACCCAGCCAATCGGCTAGCTCCTCGATCGCGGGGTCGGCCCGGTAATCCATCTCGTAGCTCGCCGGTTGCGGTTCTTCGCTCATCTCGCAATAGTGGGGAGGCATAATGCCGCTTGCAAGCGCCATGATTTCCTGCGCAAGAGCACGCGGCGCTGATGAAGGACAGAGGACAAGCCGCCAATGGCTCAAAGCTATGATGAAAAGCGCTGGACCAGCGCGGATGGCCTCAAGCTTTTCTACCGCGATTATCCCGGTGGTGAGGGTGCCGATCAGCGCGTGCCCGTCCTGTGCATGCATGGCCTCACGCGCAATTCGCGCGATTTTGCCGATCTTGCCGAGCACATCGCCGCGCAAGGCCGCCACGTGATCGTGCCCGAAATGCGCGGCCGGGGCTTTAGCGATTACGCGCCTGATTCGAGCACCTACAGCCCCGTGCACTACGTCGCCGATGTCGAAATGTTGCTGAGCGAACTGGGCTTTGATCGGTTTATCTCGGTCGGCACATCGATGGGCGGGTTGATGACGATGATGCTCGCTGCGGCCAAACCGGGGCGGCTTGAAGGCGTGGTGATGAACGATATCGGGCCTGAGGTCGAGACCTCCGGGCTGGAGCGGATCGGCGGCTATGTCGGCCAGGGGCGCAGCTATCCCACCTGGATGCACGCCGCGCGCTCGCTTCAGTCGGTCCACGGTGAGGCATTTCCCGATTGGGATCTCGACCAATGGCTGGAGATGGCCAAGCGTACCCTCGTGGTGAGCCAGAACGGGCGGATCAGCTATGATTATGACATGGCAATTGCCGAACCCTTCTCTGAGCCCGGAAACGCTGCCCCTGCCAATCTGTGGCTCGCCTATGAGGCTATGCGCGATGTGCCGATGGTGCTGGTGCGCGGGGAGCTTTCCGATCTGCTGTCGCCCGAGACGGTGAAGCAAATGAGCGCGCGCAACCCCAAGATGACCCTCGTTACCGTGCCACGGGTCGGCCACGCGCCCACGCTCGATGAGCCCGAGGCGCGCGCAGCGATTGACGCGCTGCTTGCCAGTCTGGCGTAGTCTTCAGAGCCAGGGCCGGGTATGAGCGAGCGCAAAAGCGGCGGCACCCTGCGCATTCTGCATTGCCATTCTACCTTCAACGCCGGCGGCAAGGAACGCCGCGCGGTGGCCTTGATGAACGCTTTGGGACGCGCGGCTGAGCACACCGTGGTTTCGGCCATGCCCGAAGAGCTGGGTGCGCGCGCGCTGATCGATCGTAAGGTGAATGTGCGGTTTCCGACCGATTTTCCCAGCCTTTCAGGCAGCCCCACGCCAGGACGGCTGGTGACGATTGCGAATGCACTCAAAGGCTATGACCTCATCCTCACCTACAATTGGGGCGCGATGGATGTGGTGATGGCGCATACGACTTTTGCTGGTCCCTTTGGCCTTTCACATCTGATCCATCATGAGGACGGCTTTAACGAAGACGAAGCGCGCGAGCTCAAGACCAGCCGTAACCTCTATCGCCGCATGGCATTGTGGCGCACCAACCGATTGGTTGTGCCCAGCGCTGTGCTTGAGACCATCGCGCTCACAAAATGGCAGCAGCCGCCTCAGCGCATCGCCCGCATTCCCAATGGGATCGACACCGCCGCATTCGCCGCCGAGCCCAAACCTGGCGCGCTGCGCGTCGTCAAGCGTGAGGGCGAGCGCTGGGTGGGAACGCTTGCGGGCCTTCGACCCGTCAAACAGCTGCCCGCCATGGTCGAAGCGTTCGTGGGTTTGCCTGAAAACTGGCATCTGGTGATCATCGGCGAGGGCCCCGAACGCCCCGCTATCCGCGAGGCAGCTACGCGTTTCGAGATTGACCACCGGGTCCATTTGCCTGGCGCCCTCGATGATCCGGAAAAGGTGATCGGCCTGTTTGATATCTTCGCCTTGTCTTCGCGCAGCGAGCAGTTTCCCTTGGCTCTCGTCGAGGCGATGGCTGCCGGGCTGCCTGTGGTCGCGCCGCGCGTTGGCGATGTCGCGCGGATCTTGGCCAAGGAAAACCTCGACTATATCACTCCCGCCGGTGTTCTGCCGGCGCTGGCCGCTGCGCTCAAAGACCTCGCCAGTGATCCCGAGGGGCGCTCAGAACTGGGCGAGGCCAACCGCGCAAAGGCGCGTGCGCAGTTCGATGTGGCCCGAATGGTCGAACGCTACCGCGCGCTCTACGCTGAGGTGCTGGGCCGCGAGATTTGAGCGCTGTTGCTTCAGCGCTCGTTAAACTCGGCCCCTGCATGCCTACCCGCCTCAGGCAGGGCAGGGCTGCAAAAGCCCCTGTGCACATCGCTGGCATTGCGCGCTCAGAGCCCACGCTCTAAGGCGCGTGGCGCAGCTTAGCTTGAACTTAATGAGAAAGACCGGCTCCCGTGGCGCTACCTCCCAATTCGACCGACGAAACCGACCAGAACCCGCCCAAACTCTCCGCTGAAGACGAGATCGCCATGCGCGAGATCGATGAAGCGGTGCGCAAGGATGATGCGGCGGAATTTGCGCGCAAATATGGCGTGGCGCTCGGTTCGGTGATCGCGCTGATCCTCGCAGGTCTTGGTGGCTATCTGTTCTGGGATGCTCAGGTCGAAGCGGGGCTGGAGAAGCAATCGGAAGAACTTACCCGCGTGATCGATTTCGCCCAGGCTGAGGATTTTCGCTCGGTCAAGGAGCGCACTGAGCCGCTCATCGATGCTGAAACGCCGGGCGTGCGCACCTCGGCGCGCCTGTTGCAGGCTTCAGCCGCACTTGGCCTCGGTGAGACTGATCGCGCGGTAGAACTTTACGCTCAGATCACAGCGGATGAAGATGTTCCTCAGGACATGCGCGATCTGGCGCTCTTGCGCGAAGTGGCAAGCAATTTCGACGAGCGTGAGCCTGCCGATATCATCGCCAAGCTTGAGCCTTTGACGGCGCCCGACAACGCGCTTTTCGGTAGCGCTGCTGAGCTTACCGCCATGGCGCATCTCGAAGCGGGTGAGCGCGAAAAGGCAGGCGCGCTGTTCGCTGCAATCGCCAAGGATGAAAACGCACCGCAGACCCTGCGCGACAGGGCTTTGCAGATGGCGGGCCGACTTGGCGTAGATGCTGTTGAGAACGTTGAAGAATTTCTTGAGGGGCAGGGGGGCGCTGCCCCGGGCGGCGCGGGGGCGGCGCAATAAAGATAACGGACGGAAAAGTAAGACAATGACGACCACCACATTCACGCTTCTGCGAGCAGCACGCAGCGTATTGCTTATCGCAAGCGGCGCCGCGGTTTTGACGGCCTGCGCAGGCGGACGCGACAAGACCACGCCAACCGTGGGCGAACGCACGCCGATCTTGTCGCGGATTGAAAGCGGCACCGAGGTTGACCCCGCGCTTGCCAGCGTCTCAGTCGTGCTGCCGCCGCCGATTGCCAATACCGAATGGTCGCAGGTCGGCGGCTCGGCTGACAAGTCCTATGGCCACCTGCAACTTGCCGAAGTTCCGACCAAGGTCTGGACTGCGCGCATCGCTGGCTCGACCAATCGCGAGCGTCTGGCCGCTGCGCCAGTTGTTGGCAGCAACATGCTGTTTGTGGAAGGCACGGACGGCGTGATCCATGCTTTTGACAAGAAAACCGGCTCGCTCTTGTGGGAACGCAGCGAAGACGAGATGAGCGATGATATGCGCCCCTCGGCCTTTGGCGGCGGGGTGAGCTATGACAATGGCAAAATCTACGCGACCAATGGCGCAGGCGAGGTGAAAGCCAAGGACGCCAAGACCGGAGAGCGGATCTGGAAGGTCAAGCCCGCCGGACCTTTGCGCGGATCGCCGACCATCGCCTTTGGCCAAGTCTATGTAATGACGCAGGACAACCAGATCATTGCTCTGGACGCCTCCAATGGCGAACTGCTCTGGAACCGTGCTGGTTCGAGCGCGCAATCAGGCGTCTTTGGCGTCGCGGCTCCCGCAGCAGGGCAGGGCACGATTGTGGCGGGCTATTCGAGCGGTGAGCTGTCCGCCTATCGCTACGAAAACGGACGCGAATTGTGGGCCGACGCGCTGGCGCGGACCAATATCTCAACCCAGGTCAGCTCGCTCACCGATATTGACGCTGATCCGATCATCGATGCGGGACGTGTCTACGCGCTGGGCCAGGGTGGACGCATGGCCGCTTATGAGCTGGTCACCGGCCAGCGCATCTGGGAGCTCAACCTTGCAGGCATTTCCACGCCGGCGATTGCGGGCGAGTGGATCTTCACGCTGACTGATGACGCGCGCCTGCTGGCGATTGCGCGCTCGACGGGCCGCGTGCGCTGGATCACCCAGCTGCGCCAGTTCCGCAAAGAGAAGAAGAAGACCGGCCCAATCTTCTGGACTGGACCTGTTCTGGCAGGCGGTCAGCTGTGGGTGGCCAGTTCGCAGGGTGAGATCTGGCGCGTGAGCGCGGGTGAGGGGTCGGCGCAATTGTTCGCTGAGCTGGACGATGCTGTCAGCCTCCCTCCGATTGTCGCGGACGGCTATCTCTACGTGCTCGACGACAGCGGGACGATCCACGCCTGGAAATAGGCGGGTTAACCGGTCACCAGCCTACTGTCAGCAAACGGGACACCGACCACACAGTGGAGCGCACATTAACCCTTGCGCGCTAAGCCTTGGCCGCGATGAGCGAGACTGTTCCCCCTCAAGCGGCACCAGCCGTGCAAGGCCCGCAAGCCCCGGCTAAAAGGCCCGCTAGCGACGTATCCGCAAGCGTAGGCCTTGCAGGCCTGTTAGGGCTGGCTGTGTGGGTGCTGTTTTGCCGAACCTACCCGCTGACAGCTGAGACACTTAACCTGCCCGGCCCGCGTGAAGTCCTGTCCGGTCCCCATGCGGCGTTGATGGCCTTGGTCTTCACCAGTGGGCCCATGGCGCTGTGGAGCGTTCTGGTCGACCGCGTGCACCTGCGCACCTCAACCGGGATCGACTGGAGCCTGAAGCGCACCGTGGCGCAGGTTCTGCCTGTCTCGATCTTCAAGATCGTGGGGCTCTGGGCGACATGGGCGGTGCTGGCGGCACTCTATTGCCTTGGCCGCTGGTATTGGGACGGTGACTACCTGTTCGCGATGAACGTGCTGGGGGCGGCGATTGTGCCGCTTGTCCTTTTGTCGGTGCCTTACACGATCTGGCTCGACCGCTATCTCATCGAGCAGCGCGATGGCACATGGCACTTTGGCGCGATGCTGACAGGGCGTGAGGCTTGGGAGATGGAGCCCATTAAGAAGCATTGGCGTGCATGGCTTATCAAGGGGTTTTTCGGGGCCTTCATGATCTCGATCCTGCCCGGCGGGTTTGCGACCATCGTCGAAGCGCAGCCGGCTGAGATCATCTCCAATCCGGCCCAGCTTGGCATGCTGCTCGTGACGCTGCTGTTCATGATCGACGTGCAGATCGGGACGGTGGGCTATCTCGTCACTCTGCGACCTCTTGATGCGCATATCCGCTCGGGCAATCCCTTCCTTGCAGGCTGGGTCGCGGCGCTGCTGTGCTATCCGCCCTTTGCCTGGGGCGTGTTCGGCTATGGCGGCGTCCTTAATTACGAGGTGAGCGGGGCCAAGTGGGATTACTGGATGGCCGGCAATGAGCCGCTTTTGTGGCTGTGGGCCGCATGGCTGGTGTTGCTCACCGCCGCCTATGCCTGGGCGACCTTCATTTTCGGCATTCGCTTCTCAAACCTCACCTATCGCGGCGTCATCACCAATGGCCCGTATCGCTACACGCGCCACCCGGCCTATGTTTCGAAGAACCTCTATTGGTGGTGCCTCACCCTGCCATTCCTGGCGACCACCGGTTCGATCGTCGATGTGGTGCGCAATTGCTTCTTCCTCGGCTGCGTCAACGCGATCTACTATTGGCGCGCGCGCACCGAGGAGGCGCATTTGCTGGCCGAGGATCCCAAGTACCGCGAATACCACGCCTGGATGGAGGAAAATGGCCTCATAACCGCGCCGCTTGCCCTGCTGGGGCGCCGCATTGTGAGCCGTGGCCGCCCGCACGCGGACAGCGCAGCGCGTGCGCCTGGTGCCCAGCCCGCCGAATAGCTCACCAGCGCAGAGCGCGCTACATCAGCCGTGCGCCTTCTTTCTCGCTTGGGGCCACGATCATGGCTTCAAAAGCGGAGCGCGCTTTTTCAATCGTGTCATCACCCAGTTTGGCGGTTCCAATCACCATCAGTGTGGCTTCTCTTTCCTCGCCTCAAGTTCCTCAGAACGAATATTTGTAGACGTGGCTCACATCCTCGCCCCAGACGCCGGCATAGGCGTCAAGCAGGCGCTGCGCGGGGACTTTTCCGGAGGCGACGATTTCATCGAGCGTTTCCAGAAAGCCGGTCTCGTTGTCGCCCGCCTCGTTAAGAAGCGCGCGCGAGGCAAGGCCTGAGCGGGCAATGGCCAGAACCTCGCGGCTCAGATCCTGGAGCGTGCCGCCACCTGGTACCGGCGCTGCAAGGCCAAGGCGCGGTGCGTCATTGCGCAGAGCTTCGCGCTCTTCCATCGACCAATCCTTGACGAGGGCCCAAGCCGCATCGAGTGCGCTCTGGTCGTACATCAGGCCAACCCAGAAGGCGGGCAGTGCGCAAATCCGGCTCCACGGACCGCCATCCGCGCCGCGCATTTCCAGAAAGCTTTTGAGGCGCACTTCGGGAAAGGCGGTGGAGAGGTGATCCCACCAATCGCTGGGCGTTGGGCGTTCGCCGGGCAGGACCTCAAGCTTGCCGTCCATGAAGTCACGGAACGAGAGGCCAGCTGCATCGATGTACCGGCCACCGCGGAACACGAAATACATCGGCACATCGAGCATGTACTGCGCCCAGCGTTCATAACCAAAGCCGTCTTCGAAGACGAAAGGCAGCATGCCGGTGCGGTGCGGGTCCGTGTCGGACCAGATGTGGCTGCGATAGGAGAGAAAGCCGTTGGGCTGGCCTTCGGTGAACGGCGAATTGGCGAACAAGGCGGTCGCCAATGGTTGCAGCGCTAGGCCAACGCGGAACTTTTTCACCATGTCCGCCTCGCTCGAATAGTCGAGATTGACCTGAATCGTGCAGGTGCGCAGCATCATGTCGAGACCAAGCGAGCCGACGCGCGGCATGTGGTTCATCATGATTTTGTAGCGGCCCTTGGGCATGACGGGCAGCTCTTCGCGGGTCTTGTCAGGCCACATGCCAAGGCCCAGAAAACTCACCCCGAAGCGCTCACCCACAGTCTTGACCTGTTCCAGATGCCGGCCGGTTTCCGCGCAGGTCTGATGGAGGTTTTCGAGCGGCGCGCCTGACAGTTCAAGCTGGCCCGCTGGCTCTAGGCTGACCGTGCCATCTGCGCCCTTCATCGCGATGACGTTTCCGCCTTCCTCGATCGGCTCCCAGCCAAATTCTTTGAGGCTCAGTAGGATATCGCGGATACCTCCCGGCTCGTCATAGGATGGCGCGCGGCGGTCTGCGCGTGAGTATACGAACTTTTCGTGCTCGGTGCCGATGCGCCATTGATCGGCGGGCTTCTCACCTTTGATCATCGGCGCGACCAGCTCGCTGAGGCCTTCAAGGACCGGTTCCGGCGCGCCGGTGGTTTCGCGTGTGCTCATGAAAGCCCTTCCACTTCTCGCGCCGCCCTAAGCAAGCGCCATGGGAGAGGGAAGCGCAAAATGGCTATGCGCGCCGAAAGCTCAGCTATGTGGGTTCCCAATCTCCGCTTGTCGCCATCCAGACGCTGAGCGCGGCGATGGCGGCGGTTTCGCCGCGCAGGATACGGGGGCCAAGCGAGATGGGCGTTGCCGCAGGATGCGCGCGGACCGCGTCGCGCTCAGCTCGGTCAAAGCCGCCTTCCGGCCCGATCAGGAGGCCCACCGGCCCGGAATTGTAGCGGAACGCATCGGCGGCGGGTTCGCCGCCTTGTTCATCGGCAAAGAACAGGCGGCGGTCTCCCGGCCAGTTTTCGAGCAGGTCCTTAAGGCTCTCAGGCTCGCGCAGCTCGGGCAGAGCGGTGCGCGCGCATTGCTCTGCGGCTTCGATAGTGATCGTGATGGCGCGCTCAAGATTGAGCTTGTCGGCCACGCAGCGCCTTGTGATCACCGGCTGGATGCGATCAGCGCCAAGCTCGGTTGCCTTTTCGAGCACGAGGTCAAACCGGTCTTTCTTGAGCAGCGCTGCGCAAAGCCACAGATCGGGCACTGTCTCGCGCGGGCCAAGCTGCTCGGTGACCTCCAGCAGGACGTGGCGCTTCGCCGTTTCGCGCACCTCGCTGACCCATTCGCCGGTCAGATCATCGCACATGATAACCACGCTGCCTTCGCCCACCCTCATGACGCGCGAGAGGTAGTGCGCCTGATTGCCTTCGATCCGGACGGTCCTGGTGCGCGATAGGTCTTCGTCAACAAAAAGGCGCGGGGCCGATTTGGGCGGCCAGGCGGGAATGCGGGCCAAAGCTTCGCGGGCGGTGTCGTCGCTCATGGCTTTCCCCTAGTCGCGCGCGGCGCTAGTGAGCAAGACCATGAACGAACACATCGTCCCCGACACAGAGCATCGCGGCCTCGTTGAACGCCTGCCGCAATTGCCGCGCGATCTGGCGCAGTTGGCGCGGTTTGATCGGCCGATTGGCTGGTGGCTGTTATTCTGGCCCTGCGCCTTTGGCCTGTGGCTGGGGGGAGAGGGCTTGCAGCTTGGCTTTCTCGCCTGGTTCCTGCTGGGTGCGATTGCGATGCGCGGGGCGGGGTGCGTCTACAACGATATCGTCGATGCTGACCTTGACGCGAAGGTGGCTCGCACCGCCGCGCGGCCGGTGGCAAGCGGGCGGGTGAGCAAGAAGGCCGCTTGGGTATGGCTCGTCAGCTTGTGCCTCATCGGCCTTGTCGTGTTGCTGCAATTGCGGCTTGAGGCGCAGCTGGTGGCGCTCGCCAGCCTTGCTCTGGTGGCGGCCTATCCCTTTATGAAGCGCATCACCTGGTGGCCGCAGGCCTGGCTGGGCATGGTGTTCAATTGGGGGCTGCTGGTTGGCTGGAGCCAGATCGGTTGGGCGGTGCTGGGCGATCAGCATTGGGACGCCATCGCCGCGCTCTATGCGGGCTGTGTCATGTGGGTGATCGGATATGACACGATTTACGCGCTGCAGGACCGCGAGGACGATGCGCTGGTGGGCATTCGCTCCTCCGCCTTGCGGATGGGATCGCGGGTGCATGCCGGAATCGCGCTGTTCTATGCGGCCACGATTGGTCTGTGGACGCTGGGCATCTGGCTCTATCGCCCCGACCCGCTGGCTCTCGCCGCGCTTGGGCCCGTGGCTCTGCATCTGGTGTGGCAGGTGGCAACGCTCAACCCCGAAGACCCTGCGAACCCGCTCGAACGGTTTCGCTCCAATCGCTGGGCGGGCGCGTTGATGGCGACCGCGTGCTTCATCGTCGGCAATGCTTATCCTGGCGCCGGGTTCTAACGCGATGTGCAACCTTTATCGCATGACCAAGAACACCGACGAGGTCGCCAAGTGGTTCGACATGGTCGAAAGTCTGGGCGGTGCAAATTTCGGCGCAAATTTCGGCGCGGAGGTCTATCCCGGCTATCCCGGACTGGTGATCGCGGAGGGCGCGCTTCAGTCGATGACCTGGGGCTTTGCACTGGTGATGAAGGGGAAGAATGGCCAGCCCTTGAAGCCCAAACCGGTCAACAATGCGAGGCAAGACAAGCTCGACAGTTTCTTCTGGCGCTATTCGTTCGAGGAACGCCGCTGTCTCATCCCGGTCAGCGCTTGGGCCGAGGCGCAAGGTTCCAAGGGTGCCAAAACGCGCACATGGCTCTCACGCCCCGATGCCGAGCTGTTCGCGGTCGCAGGCGTGTGGCGGGACAGCGACGAGTTTGGGCGGTGCTATTCCATGGTGATGACCGACAGCGCCGGCTCGGCGGCAGAGGACGTCCACAGCCGGATGCCGGTGCTGCTGCGCGCTGAGGATTATGAGGGCTGGGTGTCGGGCTCATCCGCAGACGCCAAAGCCTTGTGCGTCCCTTGGGCGGGTTATCTCACCATTGAAGCCACGGACGAAAGCTGGATGCGCAGGGCTGCGAAGGCGGATGCGAAACCGGAACCGAAGGGGGACGCGCCCAAGGACGACACACTCAAAGATGATATACCGGGCCAAGCGCGCCTTTTGTAACGGTGTCCTGGCCCTGGAGAGCTCTGATTGAACGGCGGATCGCGCGGAATGAACGCGTTCATGAGGCGCTCCCCACATAGCTCACCACTTCAAACTCGATCCCGTCCCAGTCGAAGAAGTAGAACCGCTCGCCCGGATCGTAATCGTCGTGGCCAAAGGGGGTGAGGCCCGCTTGCGCCACCACACGTTCAGCAGCCGCAAGATCATCGACCAAGAGGCCGACATGGTTGAGCGGTTGGCCCTTGGTGAAGTCGCCGGACACTTTTTCGCTGGTGTAGAGCGCCATGTAGGAGCCGCCATTGTCAGGCGCGCCGACATGAATGGTCTCGCCGCCCATTTGCGATTTGCCGCGCCAGCGCTCTTCCCAGCCAAGCAGCGTTTTGAACAGATCAGCGCTGCGCTGAGGCTGGGTGACGGACAGGTTGGTGTGTTCGATCATTCCTTTTGGCATGGGTGTCTCCTTGCGTCTAAGCGCGACGATCCGATCTCAAATTACCTGCGGCTCACCGGGTCTGTGGCCCCGCGAGCCATCGGCTCATCGAGGCTTCGCCTCCGAATCATTGTGCTTGTTCATTGTGCAACCTCAACCTAAGTTGAGGTCAAGCTCTTTTGAAAAGGCTTGCAAATCCCATGCCCACCTCAAAGCGGCGCTCGCTCTCACGCAATGATCTCATCCCCATCGGCGAAGTGGCTCGCCGCACCGGGCTTTCGGTCTCAGCGATCCGCTTTTACGAGGGCAGGGGTTTGATCGAACCGGTGCGTACAAGCGGCAATCAGCGGCGTTTCCTGCGCTCCGACATTCGCCGGGTGAGCTTTATCCTGATCGCACAGCAGCTTGGCCTAACGCTGGGAGAGATCGACGCGCTGATGGCGCAATTGCCGCACGGCCGCACGCCTACCGCAAAGGATTGGCGGATGATTAGCGGGGCGATCCGCGCTCAGCTGGATGAGACAATCGCGCAGATGGAGCGCACGCGTGATCGGCTGGATGGCTGTATCGGGTGCGGATGCCTTAGTCTTAAACACTGCGCGATTTACAATCCGGACGACACGCTTGCGGCCAAGGGGCCGGGCCCGCGAAAGATCCTGGATTAGTAATCCGGCCCCAAATCCGGATCGAGATCGCGCGGGCGGGCAAAGTGCATCAGCGTTGCGCAGCGTGCCTTGAGCGCGCTCCAGCTGTCGATCGCGCATTCGAGCACGGCAAAACTGGCGGTCGGAAACTTGATTGCAGCCTCCTTGAACGCAGCGTTTTCGCGCGCGGGCGCAACCAGATCCATTATCGTCTCCTGCAAGCCTGGATTGTGGCCGATGACGAGGATCGCATCGGGCTCCGCGCCCTCGGCCTTGGCCGCGTGCGCGCTCACAGTGTCAAGGATTGTCTGAGCGCTGGCGAGATAGAGCCGCTCATCAAAGATAGGGGCAAGGCCGATCCGCGCGCTTTCCAGCGTCTCGCGCACGCGCACTGCAGGGCTGGCGAGCGCTAGATCCCAATTGATGTCTTCTGCCACGACATGTTCGCCCATCAGCGCTGCGCCGCGCCGCCCTCGAGGGTTGAGACCTCGGTCAAAGTCGCGCTTGACCGCATCGTCCCATTCCGACTTGGCGTGGCGCAAGAGGCCGAGCGTCTTCATTCTGGCGTCTTCCCCTCTCAAGCCGCGTGTCGGTGATGCACTCTAGCCGCCGCTTCGAGGGTTACAAGTTGTCTTGCATACGCAAAGAGGCATTGACCAGCAGCCTGGGGAGCGGTCCCGCGCCAATCAAGCGGGCTCACACCAGAGCCAGCACTCCCGCACCGCTCCACAAGCCCAGCGTCGCGCTCGCTGCGAGAAGCGCGCTGACAATCACCGAGGCCTGCTCAGCCGGGCGGCCCTTCCACCGCAGAGCCTTGGGCCAAGGCCAGGTAAGGGGAAAGGGTTTGGCGTTCTTGCGGAACTCTTCGCGGTAGCGCGGATGCTCGGTGCCCATCAGGCGGTCCCACCAAGTGAAGTAGAAGCCGTAATTGTGGCCTGAGGAATGGTGCAGGTCATGATGCGTCGTCGTGCTGATCCAGTTTAGCCACGGCGTATCGACCCAGCCCGCCGGAAAAATCTCATGACCTGCATGCGCCATCACATTGCGGATGATCATGTGCCACAGGAACAGGAACACCGCGTAGCCCGCCATGGCGTAGCCGAAGAGGTTAATCGTCAACAGGAAAAGCGGCATATAGGCCGCCTCGATCACCGCTTCCCACGCTGAAAAGCTGTATGCGGTCCACGGCGTCGGCGTGCGCGATTTGTGGTGATGCATATGCGTTGCGCGGAACAATAGCTTGGAGTGCATTGCGCGGTGCGCCCAGTAGAAATAGGCATCATGCACCAGAACAATCAGCACAAAGTGCAGCGCGATGGCAAGCGCGGAAGCCTCGTCGCCGGCAAAGCGGATCACGCCGGTTTCAACCCCGATCAGCGTCGCCATCGTCGTCACACCGAAAAAGAACACAGTGCGCAGCGAAGAGAGCGTCTCGCGCAGATAGTCCTTAGTGCCCGCTCGCCGCTCCTGAATGCGCCGGCGCTTGGCATAGCCTCGAAAGACCAACAGAATGACGCTCGCCGCGCCAGCAGCAATCAGGTAGCGGCCAAGGTCGAAATAGAAGACGTTGGCAAAGTGCTTGATCACCAGTTCGGCGATATATGCGAGGTTGGTCTGTGTCATCTTTGTTGATCCTCTCAACAGTGAGCGAGGATAAGATGCACGAGGTTGGGTTGAAATTCTGCGCGGTGCTAGAAAATTTGCGTCAGTTTTGAAATCGCGGCGCTTTTTTCAGTTTTGACCAACCGCCTCAGACAGACCCAAGCGCCTGTAATCGCTGGGGGTTGTGCCGGTTTCAGCGCGAAAGGCACGGTTGAAGGTCGCCAGCGAATTGTAGCCTAGATCCATCGCGATGGTGAGCACGGGCAGGTCTACGCTCTCTTTTTCGACCAGCTTTGCACGCGCTTCGGCGATGCGGTGGCGGTTCAGAAAGGCGGAGAAATTGCGATAGCCCAACCGCCGGTTGATGAGCGCGCGCAGGCGGTGCTCGGGCGTATCCAGCTCAGCGGCGAGCGCGGCGATGGTGAGGCCAGCCTTGCGATAGACCTTGTTCTCCATCGCAGCGATCAGCCGCTCGTGCAGCACCGCTTCGGACGGCGTAAGGTTGAGCTTGGGCGGGCTCTTGGGCTCATCTGTATTGTCCTGCTCGATCAGCAAATCGGGATTGGTGCGCAGCATCGAAAGCCCGGCAAACAGGATGAGGGCAAAGATCATCAATGCGTTGAACAGCCGCATGGGTGTAGGCGGCGCTCCGGGGGCGTAAATAAGCTCGGCGGTTAGTATCGTTCCCGCTTGCGCTGCAACCAGCAGGGGGAGCCACAAGCGGATCATCCGCCGCTCTTCAATCAGATCATCCTCGCGGTCCAGCAGGGCAACGCGCACAAGATCCACAATGAGCCCCAGTGAGACGAGGTGGATGATGTAGAAGCCTATCAAACCGGCGGGTGCGAAGGCGATGCTTAGCGACCAGGCCGCGACAATCACCACCGCCGCAATCAACGCCACACGCAATGGTGCCTCGCGCTCAAACAGATTGCGCGCAAATAGCCAAAGCCAGAACGGAACCGAGAGCGAGAGGAGGTCGACAAACCGATCGAGCGGCTCGGCCGGGCGGATTAGCGGCGCGGTGTTGATAAGGTAGGCGGCCGCGCCCACCAGCATCAGCAGCAAGGGTGCCTTGATCGCCTTGCGGATGGATTCCCCTGCGATCTGAGCAATGAGAAGCGTGGCGGCTCCGATCGACAGAAGGCGAAAGTAGAAATCCCAGTTTTCCATCACGAGTAACTATCTGGGATGCCATCGTCCAAGGGTCCAGCGTTTTGATCGGGCGGGAGCGGTGTTTCGCCGATCAAGCCGCCTTCGATCCGCGCCAGCGCTTCGTCCAGCGTTACGCGTCGCACTTGGGTTCCCTTGGGAAAGGCGCTGAGCAGACGGCTGGGAAAGGCCGCGGAGAGGACGACGAAATGCCCCTGATCCTCGCGCCCTCTGATCAGCCGGCCAAACGCCTGAGCGAGCCGCGCGCGGATCAAGCGATCATCATAGCCGCTGCCACCGCCTTCTTGGTCCACAGCTGCCGCACGGCGCGCCTTGTGGAGGATGTCGGGGCGCGGCCAGGGCACTGCCTCCATGACAACGCAGCGCAAGCTCCGGCCCGGCACGTCCACCCCATCGCGCAGCGCGTCGGTGCCGAGCAGGCTGGCGCGCGGATCATCGCGGAAGATATCTACGAGCGTGCCGGTGTCGATTGGGTCGACATGTTGCGCATAGAGCGGCAAGCCAGCGCGCGCCAAGCGATCTGCGATGCGACCATGGACGGCGCGCAGTCGGCGGATCGCGGTGAACAGGCCGAGGACGCCGCCTCCGCTTGCCTCGATCAACCGCGCATAGGCGCCTGCAAGCCCCGGCAGATCACCGCGCTTGATATCGGTGACGATCAGCACTTCAGCGCAAGTGCCGTAATCAAACGGGCTTTGGGCCGAAGTCAGCATCGGCTCGGCTTCAACATGGGCAGCGCCGGAGCGGTTAATCGCGCTTTGCCAGGCGGCCTCCTCGTCGTCCACGCGGTCGGTGAGTGTGGCGCTCGTCAGCATTACGCCATGCGCGGGTTCGAGGACTGTGCGGGCAAATGGTTTCATCGGATCAAGCCAGCGGCGGTGGATGGCAACGTCAAACTCGCGCGCATCGGAGCGGTCAACGGCTAGCCAGTCAACAAAGTCGGGGTCTGCCGGGCCGCCAAGCCGCGCGAGCAGCGCTTCCCAAGCGGTTAGGAGGTCCACTCGCCAGCTGAGCGAATGGCGCGCGCCCTCAATCCGCGCGCGGCCCTGTCCGTCGAGCCAGTCGGGTGGATCGGCCATGATCGCCTCCAGCCGCCCGCCCAGCTGGATGAGCGGCACGCGGATTGCCGCCAGAGCGGTTGCGGCGCCGCCCGCCGCTTCGATCACCTCGCCCGGTAGGCCCGAGGCCTCGGTCTCGATGCCGTAGCCCGCTTCTGCGTTGCTCTCATCGCGCGCGTAGACGGTCTGGCGCACGATGGCGAAGAGCTCTTCCAACGGGCCTGTGGCCCCGCCTTCGATCAGCCGCCCTAGCCAGCCATCGCTGGGCAGCGCCTTGCCCGCCTCGCACGCAGCCTCGATCGCATCGCCGCCCGCCTCGTCATAGCTCGCGACATCGGCGAGGCGCGCGGCAAGGCCTCGCCTGCGGCCACGATTCTTGCGCTCTGGCCCGGTGATCCAGCGCTTAAGCTCAATCGCCTCCTGCCCGGATAGCGTCGCGGCAAAGGTGCTGTCGGCGGCTTCGAAGACGTGGTGGCCCTCGTCAAAGATGACGCGGGTGGGGCGTTGAGCATGATCTCTACCACGAGCGGCATTGACCATCACCAGCGCGTGGTTGGCGATAACAAGGTCGGCCTGCGCGCTGTCTCTCGCGGCGCGTTCGATGAAGCATTTGCGGTAATGCGGGCAGCCTGCATAGATGCACTCACCGCGTTGATCGGTGAGCGCGGCGATCCCGCGTTTGCGGAACAGTGTCCCCAGCCACCCGGGCAAGTCGCCGCCAATCATGTCGCCATCGCGCGTAAAGGCCGCCCAGCGCGCGACCAATTGTGCAAGGATCGCCGGGCGCCCCTGAAACCCGCCTTGCAGCGCGTCTTCGAGGTTCAAGAGGCACACATAATTCTCGCGCCCCTTTCGCACCACCACTGGCGGCGTGCCATCGGGGCGTTTGACGGGCCAGGCGCGGCGGCTCTCGCCGCGCAACTGACGTTGCAGGTTCTTGGTGAAGGTCGACACCCAGACGGTTCCGCCCGATCCGGCCGCCCACAGCGAGGAGGGTGCCAGATAGCCCAGCGTTTTGCCAATCCCGGTCCCTGCTTGCGCGAGCGCGATATGCGGGGTCTCGGCCTTTGAGCGCGGAGCAAAGACGCGGGCGGCATCCTGCGCATAGGTACGTTGGCCTTCGCGTTTCTCAGACCCCTCGCCAGTGAGGTGATCGAGCTGGCTCAGCACGTCGGCAGGAGAAAGCTCGATGGAGCGGGGCGGGGGACGTTCGCCTGCCTCCTCCCATTCGGGCAGCGTCGAAAAGAGCCATTTTTCCGCGCGCTCGGGCCGAGCGATATGCGGCTTGATCACCTGCGCCCACGGCCAGCGCAGACGCTCCATGGTTTGCAAGCTAGACCACGCACCGGCGCGCTCGAACCATTCAGGGTCCTCGGCAGCTGCGATCAGCGCACCCGCCGCGCGCTGGAGGAATTCGGGCACAGCTTCATCGCTTGTTGGCTCCTCCATCTCCAAAGCCTCGGCGAGTCCGCGCGGCGTGGGCACGCAAAAGCGCGCGGGGTGGATGAAGGCGAACAGCTCAAGCAGATCAAGGCCGGAGAGATCGGGATAGCCCAGCCGGTTCGCCACCAAGGGCGCGTTTAGCAGCAGGATCGGCGTATCGGCCGCCGCCATGATCGCCTCACCCTTTGAAACAGCGCCCGTCTCGCCATTCGCTTGCCTCAGCCAGTTGCCACCATGGCTGGCGTGCAGCGCGGGCAGCGGCACAGGTTGGGAAGGCGGAGCAGGAGCGGACACGGTTTGTGAAAATGGGCAAGACCAAACGATAAGTAAACGATTGTGCGCGATACTGTGCACGCCTGAAGAGTGAACGCAGTAAGGCAAACGGATACAGGGAGGCGCGCCATGCGGTTTGTGCGTTTGATGAAAGACGGTTTGAAGGCGAGCCTCGTGGGGGGGGCGCTCGCATGCGCCGCCGCGCCGGTGATGGCGCAAGACGAGGCTGAGGCGAAAGCTCCAGATCAGGCGACACAGCAGCTGGAAGGCCAGCCTACCGAAGAATCGGCGACCCTTGCACCTGTGGCGGACCCCGAAGCGCTTGCTGCCGCCAAAGTGATCCAAGCCTCGCTTGATGCGTGGCGGGCGAGGAACTTTGAGGGATGGATTGCGAAGTATCATCCCAATGTGGTTGTTTATGCTCCCAGAATGCGGATCGAGGGACGCAAGGAATTGCGCGCAATCTATCGCGCTCAGTTTGATCTTCGTATCCCCGCTCCCGACATTCTCTCAAGCGGCTGGACGGGTGATCGGGTATTTGTCAGCCAGCAGGAATACTTCGGCAAGGGTATGCCCGGCGCGGTGACCTACGCCGAATATGAGGTCGTCGGCGGCCTCATCACCACGGTTTACGCTCGCGAATTGTAAACGGCGCGGCGCAACAGAGCCATTGCCCCATCGCGCCGCGCCGCCCTTCTCACCGCTCCAACGCGCCGAGCCGCCTGGACCTTCCTCTCAAGAAGGTTGTGATCCTGTTCCAGACGGCGCTGGGCCTGCGTTGAAGGGGCTCAGAAGCTCTTCTGGATCCCTGCGGTGAAGGTCCAGTCGGTTGGCATTTGCGGGCCGTTCAAGTCCTGGACAAGCGGCACACCGCTCTCGATCCCCAAACGCCAGCCCTTCAGCGCACCGCCAGTTACCGCAAAGTTCATGCCGGCAAAGGCTGTCACGCTCTCGCCGCCCTGAAAAGCGGGATTGGCGGTCTGCACCGGGCCCATGATGAGCGGGTCCATGCCATCGACCGTGCCCAGCGTCTCCGCCTGCACCCGGCCTGAAACCGAGACAGCCGGCGACAGAGCTGCCGCGGCCCAGACCGTTGCCATAGCCTTGTTGCCGAACGAATAGCCCTGATCATTGTCGCCCAGGCGGATCACGCCCTTGACCTGCGCGCCCCATCCAAAAGAGGCGTTCTGGTCGCGATAGGTAATGCCGGGCTCCAGATCGAACGTGCCCGAGCCGATTTGCATCGGATAGGGCGTGCGCACCGTCGGATTGCCGCCCATGGGCGTAAGGATGTCATCCTCCTCGGTGATCGTGCCGGTGGGTAGCGAGATGCCAGCGTTGATGTGCACGGTGTCAGTAAGGCCGATCAGCGCGGCGATTTTGGTATCGCCCAGATCAGCGGTGCGCGTGCGGAAGGTCCCAAGCCGGGTGGTGCCCATGCCGCCCTGGAAGGTGATGTGATCCATCTCCTTGGTGATGTAATTGCCCATCACCATGAGCGTCACCTGATCCGACAGGCCGTACATCGCGCCTGCCATATGCATATCCATACGCATGCTTGTGGGCACGATCCGCAAGCTTGGCGGCTGTCCGGGCGCGCCGAAGAAGATGTTGGGCACGCTTGTCACGACCTCTTCGGGCGTCACGCTGTCGGTGCCGATCTGTATGCCCAGCATGTCCATATGCATGAAGCGATAGCTGATCATCCATTCGCCCTTGGCGTGGCGGTGGTCGCCCATCACGCCGATCGGCGCGTGATCAAGCGAATCGATGCTATTGTCATCACCATCATCGGCAAGCGCAGGGGTGGCAGCCGCCAGCAGGCAGCCGGTTGCGGCGAGGGCTGACCCCGCCTTCAAAAGCGATTTCATGGGTTTGTACTCCGATTTAAGTCTGATTTGTAAGTTTTCAGACCGCGTTCGGAGGACCTCTTGCGTCGTAAGCGGGGAAGGGGGGACGTGTAGCAAGCGCGCGCACAGGCGTAGGCTCGGGCACGCTTTTAGGCGCGCTGCTTGCGGCAAACTGCACCGGGTCGGCAGGTAAAGTGGGGCCGCAAGCCGAGCAGCACGGATTGGCCGTGTTGTCGCCCCCATGACCCTCATGACCGCCCTCATAGCCTCCATGGCTCGATGCATGCGTATCGGATTGATGGGCTTCGTCGCCTGCATGATGACCGTGGTGCGCGTGGTGGCTATGAGCCGCCGCATCGAGACTGTGCGAGGCGGCGCTCACCGGCTCCATGCAGCACGGCGCGCCCACAATCATGCGCAGCGTTATCGCAGCAAGCAGCGCAAAATTGAGTATCGGATGCGAGGTTCGCGACATCGTTTTGCCGCAATACCCCTTTGTCAGCGCCAGACAAGAGTGCCTGCGACGAATGTGTAGGAAGGCTGCGCTTTCCTACACACCAGCCTTTCAGTATAGCTCACAACATGACTCAAAAAGTGGTTTTTATGGCTGTATATCAGAATGTTGATCGGTGATGGGCGAGGTGTTTTTCTTTCTTTGGACTGTGTAACCTGTGTCTCCTACATCCCGGCCTTGCGAGCGGATGTTTGGAACCAGCAGCCGCCTTCCGCGCTTGCAACACAGCCCATGAGCAATAAAGGCCCCTCCCACTATGACTGACACCGCCCTTCAAGACGCTGCACGATCATCCAAGGCCTGGCCATTTCAGGAGGCGCAGCGTCTCGCCAAACGCTTGAAGGACGCAAAGCCCGGCGGTGAGCCGGTGCTGTTTGAGACAGGCTATGGTCCCTCGGGCCTGCCGCATATCGGTACCTTTCAGGAGGTTCTGCGCACTTCGCTCGTGCGCCGCGCTTACGAAGCGCTGACGGGAAGCCCCACGCGCCTTGTCGCCTTCAGCGATGACATGGATGGCCTTCGCAAAGTGCCCGATAACGTGCCGAACAAGGCGCTGCTTGAAGCGAACCTGGGAAAGCCCCTCTCGCGCATTCCCGATCCGTTCGAGAAGTATGAGAGCTTTGCCGCGCACAACAACGCGATGCTGCGCGAGTTTCTCGATCGCTTCGGGTTCGACTACGAGTTCGTGAGTTCATCGGACCGCTACAATTCGGGCGCGTTTGACGATGCGCTGCGCGGCGTGCTGGTGAATTTCGATGCAATCCTCGATATCATGCTGCCGACACTGGGCGAGGAGCGCCGCCGCACCTACTCGCCCGTCATGCCCATCAGCCCAACGACGGGCGTGGTGCTGCAAGTGCCGATCGAAGTGGTGGATGCGAGCGAAGGCATTATCCGCTTCACCGATGGAGACGGCAGCGTGGTCGAGCAATCCGCGCTCTCGGGCATGTCGAAGTGCCAGTGGAAGATCGACTGGGCGATGCGCTGGGTGGCGCTTGGCGTGGACTACGAAATGTACGGCAAGGACTTGACCGATAGCGGCGTCCAATCGGGCAAGATCGCGCGCGTACTGGGCGGCAAGAAGCCCGAGGGCCTGATCTATGAGATGTTCCTTGATGCCGAAGGGGGCAAGATTTCCAAGTCCAAGGGCAACGGCCTCTCAATTGAGGAGTGGCTAACCTATGGCTCGGAAGAAAGCCTTGGCTTCTACATCTTCGCCAACCCCAAGAGCGCCAAGCAGCTGCACGCCGGCGTCATCCCCAAGGCGATTGACGATTACTGGCAGTTCCGCGAGCGCCTCGCTGAGCAACCACTCGACAAGCAACTAGGCAATGCGGTGTGGCACTTGCTGCGCGCCAATGAGCGTATTGAGACGCCTGAGGCTCCGGGAGCGGGCGATGCGCTGAGCGTGCCGTATTCGCTGCTGCTCAACCTCGTAAGCGTGTTGGGGCTGGAAGCAACGCCCGATAATCTGGCCGATTATGTGGTGAGCTATACCGGGCAGCCGGTGAGCGATCCGGCGCTTCAGACACTTATCGAGAGCGCGGTGAACTACAACCGCGATTTCGTCGCGCCGACGCTCAAAAAGCGTGCTCCGGCGGGTGGTGAGATTGAGGCCTTGAGGGAACTCGACGCGAAGCTTGCTGAAGCTGATGCGGGTGCAGATGCGGAAGACCTGCAAACGATGGTTTACGAGATTGGCAAGGTCGAGGCTTACGGCTTTGACAACCTTCGGGATTGGTTCCGCGCGCTCTACGAAACGCTGCTAGGCAGCGAGCAAGGCCCGCGCATGGGCAGCTTTATCAAGCTCTATGGTGTCGAGCCGACGAGGAAGCTGATCGCAGAGGCGTTGGAAAGGGCTTGAGGCCGTTGTGAGTCCCCGCGCAGGGGGGGGCCTTCACTAGTCTTGCGCCAACCAGAAAGAGGTCCCCGCCTGCGCGGGGACTCACCCGGAGATTTTGCTTTCCTACAGCACCCAGTCGGCGTTACTTCCAAGCGCGGGTGCGGTACCACTTGGTGATGACGTATTTGCTGCCTTTCACCACCGGGGTGCCGGCATGCATCGTCTTTTCGTTAGGCGTCCCGTCTTCGAGCGCGTTGTTCCAGATCATCAGCACGCCGGGCTTGGGCACGATCTTGATCCCGACCTTGGTGAAATGCGTCTCGCCCCCTTCCTCGACCTCGTTGAGGAAGGCCATCGTCGTCCATGAGCGCTGTCCGCCGCGTTTGCGTTCGGCCTCCCAGTACTTCTCGGAGGTGTAGAACCAGTCATTGTGCGGCTTGAACTGCTGACCGGGAAGATAGCGCTGGGCCTGGATCGCCTCGCCAATAACCGGGTTCACGCCGAGCAGATCATCAATGCGGCGCGAGATGCCTTTGACGAAGCTGTCATAGGGATCAAGATCGCCCGAATAGGAGGTGCGAAAGCCGCTGTCATACCCAATTTCGTGAAGGCTTGAGGGGCGCGCGATGAGGTCCGTCATGACGCACAGACGATAGCATTCTTCGGGGCTCAGAAAGTCGCCGACCGCGAAAATCTCGGCCTTGTCGGTGTCGACCTTGTAGACGCCTGGGTCCGCCGCGAGCCGCTCACGCACAGACTTGCCGATACGCTTGAGGGCTGCTGCGTCGGGGATGTTCTTGGTAGCCATGCTGCATGGCCTAGCAAGAGCACGGGCGAACCAAAAGCCCCCGCAGAGCCGAAGCGCGGCGGGGGCTTTCGAAGTGACCCTTGGCAGAGCCCCTAGAGCCTACCAGAAGAAGTTCTCGATCACATCGACGACTTCGCCGGTGTAGATATCGACCAAGAGCACGTCATCGTAATAGCGCACCCAGCGATAGGGGCCGTAGACCGGGGGCAGGCGGAAGGCCCACGGGTCGTTGATGAAGAAGCGCGGCTGGAAGAACAGACTGTCGAGGAAGAACCCGATGCGCAAGGGCCGGTAGAAGTGCCCGCGGAAGGGAGCGTAATAGCGCCCGAGGCGGAATACACTGCGGTTCACCCGGCGGAAATTGCGCCAGGCAAAGCGGTTGTTCGCGCGCCATGCGCGCCGGTCCCAGCGGCGGAAATTGCCGTTGTTGAAGCCGCGCCTCACACCGTTGCGAAAGCCGTTGCGCTGTCCGGCACGAAAGGCGTTGCGGCGGATGCGGTTGTCCTCGAAGCGGTCCTGACGGCGCTCATTGCGCACGCCGGCCCTGAAGCCATCGCGGCGCGCGTTGCGAACATCGCGGCGGGTGGCTGGGGCGGTACCGGGTGCGGTGCGCCTGTCGCTGCGTAGATCGCGGCGGTCATTGCTGCGATTATTGCGCACATCGCGTCGCCCATCGCGGGCATCGCGCCGGGTGTTGATCCGGTTTGACCGGTTGTCTCCGCGCCGCTCAATACGGTTTGCGCGGTTGTCGCCGCGCCTCCCGATGCGGTTTGCCCGGTTGTCCGTGCGCCGCTCGATCGTGTTGGCCGCGCGATCGCGACCCTGACGCTCAGCCCGGTTGGCGCGATTGTCACCGCGACGCTCGACCCGGTTCACGCGATTATCGGTGCGCCGATTGACGCGATTGGACCGGTTGTCCGTGCGGCGATCCACGCGGGTGCTCCGACGCACGGCAGTGTCCGAGCGGTTGATCTCGCTGCGCGCCGCGCTGACATTGCGAGGGGCAGAGTTACGCCTGACACTCTGTCGGCTCGATCGGTTAGACTGGCGCGTGCTTTGCCGGTTGCTGCGATTGCTAGATCGCGTGCTCTGGCGGCTGCTGCGATTGGTGGACCGCGTGCTTTGGCGGGTCCCGCGATTGGTTGAGCGGGTGCGCTGCCGGTTGGCGCGCCGGCTGCGGTTGGGTTGCGCTTCGCTCGAGCCTGAGCGTGCGGATGTTTCCGCAGAAGTGCTGGTCGCTGCCTCGGCAGTGGCGGGGGTAATCATCAGGGCGAGCGCGGTGGCGATGGCCGAAAGCGCACTGCCCCTGAGCAAAAAGGTCAGGTCCATAAGTGCCTCCAGTTATGCCGTTCCATCACCCACGGCGTCATTGATACGTCCTGATACAACGCGTCATCTGTCGGCAGACTTAACCGAATAGTCAGAATTGCGTTAAGTTTGGGGATAACTTAGCTGAACACCCGATTTGACCCAATCCAGCACCTCCTCTCTTGTTCTTTGCACATCGCTCGCCCACATCGCGAGGCATGTTCGACCAGCTTGACGATGTCCGCACCGATCTCTCCAATCGCCTCATCCGCGCCGCCCGCGACCGCAAGAGCGCCATGCACACACCCGCTGTCATCACCAGCGATGTCGACGCGCGCACCATGGTCCTGCGCGAATTTGACAGCCAGGCATGGACCCTGCGCTTCCACACCGACACCCGCGCCCCCAAGGTTGCCCCTATCGAAGCCGATCCGCGCGTTGCCGTGCTGTTCTACGACAAGGGTGCCAAGATCCAGATCCGCGCCCGAGGCACCGCTCAGATCCTCCGCGAGGCCCCGGTGACGCAGACAGCCTGGGACAACGGCTCCAACTTTGCGCGCCGGTGTTACATGGGCGAGGGGCCAGGCAGCGCCTCTGATGTTCCGACCTCCGGCCTGCCGCCCGAGCTTGAGGGGGTTGAGCCCAGCGACGAGCAGCTCGCCCCGGCGCGGGCCAATTTCACCGTCCTCCTCATCACCCTTTGCGAGCTCGACTGGCTCTATCTTGCGCACACCGGCCATGTGCGGGCGCGGTTCGATACTGATCGAGGTGGCCACTGGCAGGGGCGCTGGGTCGCTCCTTAAGCGGCTCTGGAACCCGAAGCGCCATCCTGATCAAACGACGCGGCAGGGGCAGGCGCGGGCAGCAGCACCTTCTCTTCCACCGCGCTTGCCGCGGCTATCTGGTTCTTGCCATTTGCCTTGGCCGCGCTCAATGCAGCCTCCGCGCGCGCGCGCCACGCAGTGAAGCTATCACCAGTCCGGCGTGAGGCGATCCCGAAGCTTGCGGTAAGGCGCATATCGTCCGAGAGGCCCTCGATCCGAGTGCGCGCCAGCGTCTCGCGAAGGCGCTGGGCGATCTCGCTTACCTCGTTCTCCTGCGCGCCGTGCACTAGAATGGTGAAGCCTTCACCCTCAATCTCGTTGATGATGTCGCCGCGCTCACCGGTGAGCGTGTCCCCGCCGCGCAGCGAGCGCTGCATGATGGCGGCCACTTGATCGAGCGCGCTCTGGCGCGCCTCTGGACCCCAGATCTGCTGGACCTGGTTCATGTGATGAACCCGCGCGCGCAGAATCACCTCGCCCGGCTCATCATTCCTGACAGCGCCCGGTTTACCCGCTGCACTTTTGGCGGTGTCGTCAATCCGAGTGCGGAATGCATCCCTTTCAAGAGCGCCATTGTGCAGGACTTCGGCGATGTGCTTGTCCAGCCGCTGGCTTGAGCGCTTGGCGAGCATGCGCTGGCGAACGGCGCGCGATCCGACCACAGCCAAAGCGCCCAGAGCCACAGCCACGGCCAAAAGGCCCGTCAGAACCGCTAAATCGAGAGTTACCGCCACCCCGGTGAACATGCGCGCCACCCTGTTCCTTGCCCCCGCGCCCCGGCTCGGTTTTGAGCCTTTCAACGGGTCTGTGTCCTGCGCCGCTCGTCCCGTCGGCTTTGCCTTTACGGGAAATCTCGCAGACGGTGGTTTACGGGGCGTAAAGGCGATTAGCGAAACGCGCCCGCACAAGCCTCGAGGCCACAAAAGCTGGCTCGCTGAGCTCTTGCAGGCTGCATCCGTGTAGGAGACACAGGTTACAGTGTCTAAAGAGGAAAACGCACCGCCCCTATCAGGCGCGCAAACGCCCGAAAAAATAGCCTTTGTGCAAGAGTTTCGCAGCGAGGTGAGGGCGAGGGGCATGCCTTCTTGCTAGCAATCCGCTGCGATGTAGGAAAATGGTGATTGGCCCACTTTCACTCAGGCAAGCGGCAACGCGCGTGCTCTTTTCAAAGCGGGATTGAACCCGCTTTCAGCTTTAGCTTGCGCGAACGCTGGCCTTTTTGCGGCCCTCTTTACGGCGACGCATCGCAAAGCCAGCCGCGCCAAGCCCGAGCACCATCATCGCCCATGTGGCGGGTTCAGGTATCGAGCTGGTCAGGAAGGTAACATTGGCCGAAATTTGGTCAGTGCCCTTGATGCGCAGGTCAGCAAAATCGAACATCAGCGAGTTGGAGGTAAAGCTCAGATTGTTTTGGTCGAAACCAACAACCGTGCTGCTTACAAGCACGAAGCTGGCGATGTTGCTGCTCGAGATGTTGCGCAAAAGGATGCCGCTGAACTCAGCGTCCTTGTACTTGCCATCGCCTTCGAAGGTAACGAGCACATTCGATGCCGTGATCGTGGCGGTCGGATTAATGTTGCCCGTCGGAAACCTGAATGCAGCGCTGGGCGCAACGGTTTGCGTGCCGCCGTCTCTTGTCGTGTTTTCGAGGGTGGGGAAGCGGTAGGTTCCCTCAAACGTATCGCCAATAAAGCTGGCAGCAGCAGCGGGGCTTGCGGCCAATGAGCAAGAAGCAGCGATACCAAGGATCAGTTTCTTCACGATTACCCCCACATGCGAGACACCGCATGGCTAAACTTCACTGCTAACAAGAATAAGGAATTACACGTAGAGTTAGGCCCAGAGTGTTAACTGTCTGCTAACGCGCGAGGGGCTTTCTAGACGCCGCGCCTGCTGCATGTGGGCGTATTCTCGCCCGCATCAGAACTGGCTGTATTTGCCGATCCAGCAACAGCGAGGTCACGTGTTGGAGCCTTTGCGGCGTCGGTCTTGCACCCGTCGCCGCATGTCGCGGTGCCGCCGCAGCGGACCTTTGAGACCCGGGCCCCGCTGACACCCCCGCGCACACCAAGACGAGCACGGATGCGAGCGATGCGCTCCTCTCTTGTTTCGTTTTGCTGCTGGGACGGTATTACTTCGCTGCGAGCGGGAGACGCCGCATTAACTGCGCGATCATGGTCCGCTGACGATGCAGCCACCTGCGCGGCTAATAAGAGGATAAAGGCCCCGGTCATCCTTCAAGGCATAGAGATCGCCTTCTAAGGCACTCTTTGAAGCTATCGTTAAAACCGCCTTAAATTTGGCAAGGAAGGCGGGCGCCAGAATGAGGCGCGTGAGTTTGAGGGCGTGTAATGCGATCGACTAGGCCCGCCGCATAGCTTCTGCCGATTTACTGCTAGGTCACCTAGTCAGCTTCTTATAAGCCAACCTTGTAGGCCGATCCGCTGCATCGCCCAGGCGACGGCGCTTGTCCTCCTCATATGCCTCAAAATTCCCCTCGAACCATTCCACGTGTGAGTTGCCCTCAAACGCCAGAATGTGCGTGGCCAGACGGTCGAGGAAGAAGCGGTCGTGCGAGATTACCACGGCGCAGCCTGCAAAGTTCTCAATCGCGTCTTCCAGCGCGCCCAAAGTCTCGACGTCGAGGTCGTTGGTGGGCTCGTCGAGCAGGAGCACGTTGCCGCCTTGCTTAAGCATCTTGGCCATGTGCACGCGGTTGCGCTCACCGCCAGAGAGCTTGCCGACATTTTTCTGCTGGTCCGCGCCCTTGAAGTTGAACGCGCCCACGTATGCGCGCGTGGAGGTGTCGTGGCCGTTGACTGTCATGTAGTCGAGCCCGTCGGAGATTTCCTCCCAGACGTTGTTTGTGGGCGTCAGATCGTCGCGGCTCTGGTCGACATAGCCAAGGTGTACGGTGTCTCCGATTTCGATTGTGCCTGAGTCGGGCGTTTCCTGCCCGGTGATGATCTTGAACAGCGTCGACTTGCCCGCGCCATTGGGGCCGATCACGCCCACAATACCGCCGGGTGGCAGCATGAAGGAGAGGTTTTCGAACAATAGCTTATCGCCATAGGCTTTCGAGATGTTTTTGGCTTCGATCACCTTGCCGCCGAGGCGCTCGGGCACCTGGATGACGATCTGCGCCTTGCCCGGCGCGCGGTTGCCTTGCGCGTCCTGCAATTCCTCAAACTTGCGGATGCGCGCCTTGGACTTGGTCTGGCGTGCGGACGGCGTCTGCCGGATCCATTCGAGCTCGCGGGCCAGGGCTTTTTGCTTGCCGCTCTCTTCGCGGCTTTCCTGCTCCATCCGCTTGGCCTTCTTCTCAAGATAGGTCGAGTAATTGCCTTCGTAGGGATAGTAGGTGCCGCGATCGAGTTCGAGAATCCATTCCACAACGTTATCAAGGAAATAGCGATCGTGGGTGATCATCAGGACGGCGCCGGCATATTCCTTGAGGTGGTTCTCCAGCCATTCAACGCTTTCGGCATCCAAGTGGTTGGTCGGCTCATCGAGCAACAGGATCGAGGGCTTTTGGATCAAGAGCCGGGTGAGCGCGACGCGGCGCTTTTCCCCGCCTGACAGGCTCTCCACACCGCTGTCCGAAGGCGGGCAGCGCAGCGCTTCCATCGCGATTTCGAGCTGGTTGTCGAGCGTCCACCCATCAACCGCATCGATCTTTGTCTGAAGCTCGGCCATTTCATCGCCCAAAGCTTCAAAATCGGCATCGGGTTCGGCCATCTGCGCTGAGACCGCGTTGAACCGCTCAACCAGATCAGCAGTATCGCGCGCGCCGTCTTTCACGTTTTCGAGCACGGTCTTGGTGGGGTCGAGCTCCGGCTCCTGCGGGAGATAGCCGACGGTGATGTTCTCGCCCGCCCAGGCCTCGCCCGAAATGTCGGTGTCAATCCCGGCCATGATCTTCATCAGCGTCGATTTGCCCGCGCCATTGGGGCCGACAATGCCGATCTTCGCGCCTTGGTAAAACTGCAGGTTGATGTTGGAGAGCACAGGCTTTTGAGCGCCGGGGAAGCTCTTGGTCATACCTTTCATCACATAGGCGTATTGCGCGGCCATTGGCTTTGTGTCCTTGACTTTTAAAAACGGGAAGAAGGCGCCTGCAAAGCGCGCTGTTGGGGCTCAGATAGGCGTCTGGATTAGCCGGGGCAAGCAGGCTTTGCGTCCAACCTGCGCCCTTACGCTGCAAAGACTGGGCGTCACCACCTTCATGTCCGCCCCGCGATGGCCGCAATTGCCGCGCTGAGTTCCGTTAGGGCCCTGTTTGCATAGGATTAACCCCAATGTGCGACAAGGAGCCTGGCAAGAAGCCCCAAGGGACGACCACTTTACGCCATGCAACCATTGGTTCTCACCTTTGTAATTCCAGCGATCGCGTTGATTTTCGCGGCCGTTTTCGCTGGTCTGTGGTGGACGGACCGCGCGCGTCGCCATGTGGCAGCCTTCGCCTATTGCTATGCCAGCCTCGGCGTGGGCGTCATGATCAACATCTTCATTTTTCAGGATGTTCGCCCGCTTGGGATCGTGACCTATCACTTGCTGTGCATGTCGGGGCTGATTGCGCTTTTATGGGGCACCACGCACCGGCTGGGGCTCAAGATCCCGATCCGGGCTTACAGCGCTACTGTCTTGTTTACAGCGGCGCTATTATGGATATCGGCGGCAGCCGGTGAGCGTGATGCCATGTTGATGGCGCAGAACGTCAATTCGAGCCTGCTCATGGCGCTCACCGCACAAAACCTGTGGCATTCTGGATCGAAACGCCCAGAGGATCGCGCGGTTGTCTGGGTGCTCGCATTCTTCTCCAGCTTTGGCTTTATCCGTCCGCTGCTCTCCATCTATTCGGACGCCCTCTTCGGTCCGGGCGAAGCGGGCGCGATGACGCTTTTGTCGATCCACGTGCTTGTACTGGCGGTCTTCCTCACGCTTCAGGCGCTGGCGCTAATTGCGACCGTAATTGTCGACAAGAGCGAGAACGAACGCGAGACGGCGGCGCTTGATCCGCTTTCAGGCTTGCCGATGCGCGCCATGTTTGAGCGCGAGGCACTTGCCTTGCATGACCGCGCGCGTGATGCTGGCGTGCCCGTCAGCCTGGTGATTGCCGATCTTGATCACTTCAAGCGTGTCAACGACACTCACGGCCACGCCACAGGCGACCGGGTGATCGCTGCCTTTGGCGCGCTGATCGCTGGCGAGATCCGGCCCAAAGACATTTGCGGGCGCATTGGCGGTGAGGAGTTTTGCATCATCGCCTATAAATGCGAGGGCGAAAATGCGCGCTCGCTGGCAAACCGCATACGTGTGGCGACCCGGCGCCTCAGCATTGCGACGGCAGCCGATGAAGAAGCGCTAACGGCCAGCTTTGGCGTTGCGGAGTGGAACGCACACGAGCTTTACAGGGAGGTGTTCGAGCGCGCGGATTCGGCACTCTATGTTGCCAAACGTTCAGGCCGGGACTGCGTCGTCCTCGCTGGGCAACCCTCCGCTGATCAGGAAGGCGATGACGCTGCGCAGACGGACTCCAATACAGCGACGACAGTGGCTTCCGACGCTCAAAAGGACAGCGAGGGCGATTTTGTTCCTCTGGCCAAGCGCGCGGCAGGCGGTTCACGCTAGCTATGTGAGCGGTATCCTACTCCCTCAAGCGTTGCGAATGTCGAAAAAATTTACAATTTCCGTGAGAACTTAGGGACCTCTTAACCGCATACTACGTACCCCTTTGCCTCCGGGCAGCGGCAGGACGGCTTACGTGTCAGACACTTTGTTGGGAGTCATCAATCCAGTGATGGCGCTGATCATTGCGGTCGGCGCTTTCCTGATATGGCGCCGCAACCCCGCTCAGCGTTACATCCTTGGCATGGCAGCTGCCTCGCTTTCCCTCGGGATCAGCTTTGCTCTCAACCATTATCTCGTCGTCGACAATGCAGCGGTGATCCGCATCGTGACGACCCTGTTTGCCTTTATCGCAGTAATCTCTGTGGCTTGGGCCGCCTGTGTGAGGCTGGGCCAACAGCCGCCGCTCAAAGCTTGGATAGCAGGCGCGATGGGCACTGTTGCGCTTATGACCATGGCAGACCCTGCAAACGACGTCATTCCATGGATTTTCCTTGTGAATGTCTATTGCGGCATCGTCTTTGCCATGGCCGCGCTGCTGCTCGCCGAGGCCAATTCGCCCGAGCCCATGGACCGCGCCACGATCTGGGTCTTCGGGATTATCGCGCTTCAGTTCTTTGTGCGGCCGATACTGGCGTACATGCTGGGCGGGGCGATGGGCTCCGATGCGTATCGCGCTTCGCCCGGCCATGCTGCCTATCTGGTGGTGGGCGCGATCAGCATGGTGCTGCTTGCAGGCGTCCTCATGGGAGCGGCCATGGTCGATGTTTTGAAAGCGCTCAAACAAGATGCGCAGACCGACAGTTTGAGCGGCCTTGCCACACGCGATGCGTTTGTCGAACAGGCGACGCAGATGCTGGCCCGCGCCCGCGCTGAAGACGTGGCCGTAGCGCTGATCGTTGCAGACATCGATCACTTCAAGAAGGTCAACGATTTGTGGGGGCACCCGGCTGGAGACAAGGCCATCGCAAGGATCGGTGCGGTGTTTTCGCGCACCATCCGGCCAAGCGACCTGGCTGGACGCATTGGCGGCGAGGAGTTCTGCATTCTGGTCTGGAATTGCGCTGAAGAGCCAGCCGCAAAGCTTGCAGAACGCCTGCGGGTCCAATTCGCACGCGAGGAACACGAGGACATTGATCCCGGCATCAGGCTCACCGCCAGCTTTGGCGTTGCAGCATGGGCGCCGGGCGAAGGCTACCACCCTGCCTATGAGCGCGCCGATGCTGCGCTCTACCAAGCTAAGCGCACGGGCCGCAATCGCGTAGTGAGCGCTGCTCTTGGCCAAGTGGGCGATGCGCCGCGCCCTGAGGAGACAGGAACGGGTAGCGGTGAGCGAACCAGTGCAGGGGACAGCGCGTCATCCGCTTCCCAAAACGAGCGCCCAAGCGAAGCCGAGATCGTCGAACTCGCCAAGCGCACCGCGTCTTTTCGTGACGTAGGCTAATCGCGGCCTGATATCGGGTCTTATAAGGGGCCAGACATGGGGACTGACACGGGGACTGACACGGGGCGCTCTACAGCACGCCGGCTGGACAGGGTAACGCCGGGCTTCTAGCGCTGTGCTCCATGCAACGCTCAATCCTTTTCGGCGCGCTTTTGTGCGCCGTATCGCTCGCCGTTCCAGTCTTCCCCTCAAGCGGTGCCGCTTTTGCGCAAAGCGCGTTTGAAGCAGCGCAGGGGCGCGGACGCGAAGCTGCGATTGAACAGGCGCAAGCCGCCTCCACGCTTTCCACCCTCGACGCTATCGCGAGCGAGGCGCTCAACGGCGACACGATTGCCTATGATTTCGTCGAGGGGATCACCACCGAAGTCGGCCCGCGTCAGGCCGGAACAGAAGCCGAAGCCCGCGCGCGCGAATGGGCGATGGCCTGGCTCAGAGCGCGCGGGTTTAGCAGTGTCGCTGCCGAACCCTTCGAGATGGAAACCTGGGTTCCGGGCGATACGCATAGGGTCGAAATTGTCAGCCCCTTCAAGCAGCCCATGGTCATCCAACCGCTCGGCAACAGCGCGTCGACCGGGCCCGACGGGATCGAGGCGGAAGTGGTCGAGTTTGAAAGCGTCGCTGCGCTCTCCGCTGCGCCCGATGGCAGCCTCGAGGGCAAGATCGCCTACATCACGCACCAGATGCGCCCCTCAATGGATGGCTCGCACTATGGCTTTGCGGGTCCCGTGCGCTGGTTCGGGCCGAGCATTGCGGCAAGCAAGGGCGCTGTTGCAACCGTCATCAAGTCGGTTGGCACCGATTACAGCCGCAACCCGCACACTGGCGGCACCAGTTTCCCTGCGCGCACCAGCCCCATCCCCGCCGGCGCACTGTCGCTGGCCGATGCCGACAATCTGGAGCGCATGTTTGACCGCGCTGAGGGCCGCGCGATCCGGATGAGGCTGGTGCTCACCCCGCGCCTCCTCGGCAAAACGATGAGCGCCAATGTCGTCGCCGAGATCGAGGGCAGCGAGCCTGCGCTCCCGCCTGTGCTCCTTGCCTGCCACCTTGATAGCTGGTGGAATGCCCCGGGTGCGTTTGACGATGGCGCGGGCTGCGGGATCGTGACCGCCGCTGCGCTTCATGCCGCGCGCATGGGCCAGCCCCGGCGCACCATCCGCGTCCTGCTCGCCGGCGCTGAAGAGGTCGGCTTGTGGGGCTCGAAAGCCTATAGCGCTGCTCATATCGATGAACCGATTGCGGTTGGGCTCGAAAGCGATTTTGGCGCGGACCGGATCTGGCGCTTTGAAAGCAATTTTACCGAGACCAATTCGGACTTGCACAAGCGACTTGCGCAGGTGGTCGCGCGCTTTGGCGTGGCGGATTCGACCATAACGGCGAGCGGCGGCGCGGACATCAACATTGCGCGCGATCAGCAAACGGCGATCATCGATCTCCAGCAGGACGGCACGCGCTATTTCGACCTGCACCACACGCCCGATGACACGCTCGACAAGATCGACCTCGCGCAATTGCGCCAGAACGTTGCGGTGTGGACCAGCGTTGTCGCAGTGCTTGCGAATGAGACCCGTTCGATCAAAACAGGCGGGGTAGACCCGTCAGCGCCGTCGACAATAGAGTAGTGAGCCCATAAGCCCGTGAGCAGCGCGCATTTTCGCGGGGGAGCTATGTGACCACACTGTTATAAATTCGTCTGCCTGTGGACAGAACAATTTTGCCAAATTGTCGTCAAACCGTCCCGCAGCGGACACAACTTGCGGGCAAAGGCTGTGTATGGAAGCATGTGTTCGGTTTCTGGTTGCCATTTCCTGAAAGACCGGCTCGTTCGTTCCAGAACAACAGCACAAGATCAGGAGCGCGCCCTTGTCCGACAATCTGCTGATTTGCGATCTCACGCAGAGTTGGTCATCCACAGGCGGCGGTGGCATATCGACTTATCTGAGGGAAAAGAAGACATTCTTTCAGGAAAATACCGAGCACCGCCTGCTCCAGATCGTGCCTGGCAAGGAAGATAAGATCACGGTTGAGGGGCGCACAATCTTTGCCGAAGTGGGCGCGCCGCAAGTGTGGGGCAGTCCCAATTATCGCTGGATCAACCGCAATGATGCGGTGTTTGATCTGCTGCGCGAATATCAGCCCGACATCATTGAGAGCCAGTGCCCATGGGTGCTGCCCTGGATCGCAATCCGCCACCGCCGCCGCTATCCCGATACAGCGCTTGTGGCAGGCTATCGCACCGATTTTCCCAACGCGCAGATCCACCGCGTGATGAACGATTTGACCGGGCCTTACGTGGGCTCAGCCTGCCGCCAGCTGGGCTATTTCTACGCCTGGATGACCTATCACCGGTTCGACCGGGTCTACACCTTGAACCGCGAGGCGCAGGGTATGCTCGCGAAGCTCAATTACCATCGCACTGGCGTGCTGGGCCTTGGCGTCAACATCGATCAGTTCTCGCCCAATACCCGCGATCCGGGTTTGCGCGCCTCGCTCGGCCTGCCGCCTAGCGATGGCCCGCTGCTGATCTATGCCGGGCGGCTGGACAATGAAAAGCGCGCCTATGTGCTGACGGAAATGTTCAAGCAGCTCCCACGAGAGCTGGGCGCGCAAATGGTGCTGATGGGCGATGGCAAGCTGCGCGAGACGCTGCAGGAAGAAGCGAAGGGCCTGCCGATTGCCTTTCCCGGCTACGAGACCGACCGGGCAACGCTGGCCCGCGCGCTCGCCAGCAGTGACATCTATGTCAGCGGCATGGCGGATGAAACTTTCGGCATCTCCGTGCTTGAAGCGCAGGCCTCGGGGCTTCCCGTGGTGGGTGTCGCCAGTGGCGCCATGCCTGAACGCGTGCCTGAGGGGACAGGCCTGCTTGGCCCCGTCGATGACGCGCTTGCCATGGCGCAGAACGTCGTGCGCGTGTGGCAGGAGGATTACGAGGGCCAGTGCCAGCGCGCGCTCGCACTCGCGAATTCGCACAACCGCTGGGATCAGACCTTCCGCCAACTGATTGATGTCGAATACGCCGAAGCGCTCAAGGCGCGTGACGCGAGGCGCGCAAGCTCGATGAGCATGACGCTCAAGCGGGCGTTGAATTTTTCCTGATTGTAGCGCCAGCGAGTGTCTGTGTCTTCTAACCCCAACCAACAGGCAGAGGCCAACCAGCCGCTTCGTTCGCTGCCCTTTCGTTCGCTCCCGCGCCGCACGTTGACGATTGCCTTGTGGGTGCTGCCTCTCGTAGCGCTTGGCAATGTCGGCCTGCTGGTCTGGTCGCTGGGCGGGGTGAGCCTGTCAGACCGGATCGTCGCGCCGCATCTGATCGCGCTGGCGATGGCGCTGGTCTTCGTGCCGATGCTGACCAATTCGCTGCGCCTTGCCTTGTGGAGCCGATTTTTCGGGCTGGACTTGGGCTTTCGCCGCGCGCTCAAGGTGACGACTGGCACGATGGTCGCCAATTCGGTGACGCCTTCGGCAACCGGAGGCATGCCGATCAAGCTTGCATTCCTGCTCGGGGCCGGGGTCGAGATGCGCCGCGCGCTGGCGCTGATTTCGTTCCAGACGGCAGAGGATGCAGCGGTCCTCTTCAGCCTGGTGGGCCTCACTATCGGCATAAGCGGGTTTGCCTTGTTTGAGTATCTGGGGTCTGACCCCGATCTGGTCGCCAAGTTCGATATGACGGTGCGTTCCATTAGCATGGGCGTGGTCTGGGTGCTGGTGGTGCTGGCGGCTTTGTCCGTGGTTATCGCGGCGGGCCTGCTGGGACGCCGGGTGCGCCTGTGGGCGGCGAGCGCATCGCGCGCAGTGCGGCGCTGGATCCGAGGCGTGAAGGGCGATTGGGGCGAAGCGGCACGCAGGGGCAAGTGGGTTGCGGGCGTCAACGTCGCGCTGGCGCTGATCCAGTGGTGCGTGCGCTTCTCGATTGCAGGCCTCGTTCTGGCCGCGTTCGGGGTGGAGTGGCGCCCAGCGCTGTTCTGGCTGCTGCAATATCTGGTGCAGTCGATCAGCTCAATCGTCCCGACACCGGGCGGCGCTGGCGGGGCGGAGGCAGGCTTCCTCCTGCTGTTTGCGCCGTTTGTGGATGCAGACCCGTTGGTCCCGGCGATGAGCACCTGGCGGCTGATCTTCTTCTTCCTGCCGCTGACGGGTGCGGCGCTGATCTTCTTCCTGTTAAACCGCAAGTCAAAGGGCAGCGCCTCTGGCTCAGGTGGCGCGTCAAGCGGGCGCGTGCCGCATCCCGCAGAGTAAACGGCCTAAGTGCGAACCAGACCGCTCAGCGGCGCGGCCGAGCGACCGGGGAAGAGGCTGGCCATCGAGATCGCAGGATCAAGCCCGAAATGCTCCGCCGCAGCGCCCGCAAGCACGCTTTCAAGCGCGGTCGTCGGCATCAGGTCGCGCTTCTGGTATAGCTGGCTGTCGCCAAGGCCCGGCCAGTCCGCCACCACACGCTTGCCGCGCACCGCGCCGCCCATGACAAGCGCCACGCTCCCTGTGCCGTGATCGGTGCCGGCTGTCCCGTTATAGCGCGCCGTGCGGCCAAATTCGGTCGCGACCAGAACCAGCGTGTCGTCCCAGGCGCTGCCCATGGATGCAGCGTAAGCGCCCAGCAGCGCGTCGAGATTGCGCGCAGGCCTTGCAAAAGTGGCGCGCTGATTGGCGTGCGTGTCCCACCCGCCAAGCTCGATCATGGCGATGCGCGCGCCGTCCTCACCGCGCATGAGCGAGGCGGCAAGCTCGCCCGCTTTGGCTGCATCGCGCAGGTTCCTGAGGCCATCATCGGCGGCCATCGCCCGCGTCTCCAGCGCGCTGGTGTAAAGCTCGCCCAATTGTGCATCGCCGCCGTAGAGCTTGCCCACGCGGTCAAGGAAATCATCGCTCGCATCGGGCAGGGATGAGGGCGCGTAGTTTGAGACGGGCGCATTGCCGCGCAGCGCTAGCGGCATGGTCGGCGCGATGGCGAGGGCGCGCGGCGTGGTCTGATCGGACATCAGTGCCACGAGCCGGTTAATCCAACCATCGCGCATCGTGTTGGGCGTGGAAGCGCCGCTTTCAAGCAGGTCCTGCCCGTCAAAGTGCGAGCGCGCGCGGTAGGATGTGGCGGCGGCGTGCACGAACAGCGCATCGCCCGCCGCGTATGACTTGCCGACTTGTTCAAAGGCGGGGTGAAGGACGAAGGTGCTGTCGATGCGGCGTGCGCCTTCATAATCGGGCAGTGCAGCAGCGCGCAGCTCTTCGAACCGGCTTTCACCCGTGGGAGCGAGCATCGCCATCCCGTCCATCGCCCCTCGCAGCAGCACGAAGAGCATGTTCTTGGCGCCCGGCGCTTGTGCAAAGGCCATGCGCGGCGCGGCAAGGCTCGATGCGCCCAGCGCGAGCGATCCGGCGAGGAGGGCACGGCGCTGAAGATGGGGATTGAGAACAGTCTTGGTCATCGTCTTATCTCCGCATCATTTCAGGAGCTACCAGCAGCAGACCAAGCGCCTGCGATCCGCTTTCCGCGCGCGAAAGCCAGGTGCGTGTGTTGTCGGAAAGCGCTCCGGGAAAGGCGGTTTCGGCGCGTTCGAGCACCGCATCGGATGGCGCGTTCCTCGCGATTCGATCCGCCAGCTCAACCCGGCGCAGCAGCGCATCGGGCCCGGCCCAGCTGTCGGCCGCATCGTCAAATCCGGCTGGCGAAGGCGCGCCCCAGGGGACCTGACCCAACTGGCGCAAAATGCCGTTGATCCGATTATCACTCAGATCATCGACGCCGGTAAAACGCAGCACTGAGGTGAGCCATTCGACCGGCTGGCGGAACTTGACCGCATCGCCTTCCCAAGCCTCCGGCGCGTTCACCAAAGTGCGCGCAAGGCTGCCCAGATCGCCGCCTGTTTGGAGAAAATCGCTTTCCAGCCGGGCGATGAGGCTTTTGGCAGGATCGTCTCTTGTGAAGTGGCGGGCCATCTTCGTGCAGACAAAGCGCGCGGTGGTTGGATGGGTCGCCAGATCATCAAGGATCGCGATCGCCTGACCCGCCCCTGTATCCTCGTAGGCGCGGCCCATGATCCGGCGCGTGCCCGGCTCATGAGCGAGCGCGACATAGCTGGCCCCGCCCGGTTTCTCCTCGGCAAAGCGCCTCACGCGGCCAAGGCCCTGAACGCTCCACCCGGTAAGCGCACGGGCGAACTCGGTAACGTCCGCCTGGCTGTAGCCGCCATCGACACCCAGAGTGTGCAGCTCAAGGATTTCGCGCGCGAGGTTCTCATTGAGACCGACCGGGCGCCCTCCATTGCCCGCGCGCTCAGCCCGCCGACGCTGACGCTCACCATAGGGCGAGCTCGGCCCGACCGACTGGAACTGATCGAGATAAAGTAGCATCGCAGGGTGCAACACCGCGGCTTTGAGCATGTCGGAAAACTTGCCCGTCACATGCGGGCGAATGGCGTTGAATTCATGATTGCCCACTTCAAATGGCGTCCCCGGCTTACCGGCGGAGACCGAGAAGTGGTTCGACCAGAAATGCACCAGCCTTTCCGCAAAAGGGGTGGGCGAGGTGACAGCGACCCTCATCCGCTCAGCGACATCGACTCGGTATCGGCCATAGGCTTCAATCAGCTTGGCCCGGTATTCAGGCGGTAGGGCGGCAAGCTGCGCATTACGGCGGGTGCGCGCAGGGTTGGGGTCCGGCTGCGCGTCCATGGAGCTTTCCATTGTGCCAGCGCTCTCGTCCATCGCGGCCTTTTCGCGCGTGGCGCTGCGAGACTGGCGGATGATCTGAAGCAATTCGCCCGCTTCGCCGCTTGTATTGGGGCGCGCGCTCAAAGGGCCGGGGCGCGTGTCAAATTCACTAAGCTGGCGCAGCAGATCGGCTTGAGGCTCGCTGGGAGGTGTTTCTCCCACCCTGATGCCATAGCCAAAGCGGTTTAGTGCAATGCTTGGAGTGCTCATGCCTTTGCTCATCCTCACGCGCGGTATTCGGTGTGCCCGGTATGTCGGGGCGCACCTTAAGACAGGATGAGTGTTTAACAAAAACTCTGGCAAGTCACGTCGCAAAGCGTCGCAGACTGTCGCACGCCCTAGCGTCACCTTGCAGGTTTCAGGCTGTAATCCGCGCCTTCACGCAGCGCGCGGCGACGTGTTCTTGGCGCGCTTTTCCTGTGGCGTGTCCTTTGGCGCGCCCTTTGAAGGTCCGCTGGCTGAAACCGCGCCCAATCCTCCAGCCTCTCCGTTCGCCAGCAATTCCTCAAGCGTTACAGGGCGATGAAACAGAAAGCCTTGCGCATGGCTGCACCCGATAGAGCGCAGGAACTGATATTGCTCCTCGGTCTCCACGCCTTCAGCCACCATTCTGATATCGAGGCTTTGTCCCATTTGCACCATTGCCTGTACGATCAGGCGCGACTGGTGATTATGGGCCATGCTGGCGATGAAGTCCTTGTCGATCTTGACCTTGCGGATGGGAAAATCGCGCAGGTGAGTGAGCGAGGAAAAGCCTGTCCCGAAGTCATCCAGCGCAATGGTGAAGCCGCGCTCATCGAGCGTGTGCAGCGTGGAGCGAATATGGCCTGTTTCATCAAGCAGAAGCATGGTCTCGGTCACTTCAAGGACGATGTTATCAGGCTCAAGCACGCTGTCGCGGATTAGCCCCTCAATTTGCGCGACAAAGTCGTCATGCCCTAGATCGGCTTCCGAGACGTTGAGCCCAATGCGCGTATCGGGGCCAAAATGTGCGAGCAGCCCCGAAGCATCGCGCTTGATCTCGTCCATCATGTGCCGCGACACGCGGCGCGCCAGTACGGGATCAGTCAGAGCCGGAGCGATTGTTGCTGCCGAGACAAGATAGCCGTTTTCATCGCGCAGGCGCACCAGCGCTTCGACCCCGACCACGGCTGTAAGCTCAAGATCGACAATAGCGTGGTACATTGCAAAAGCGCGCCCGGAATTGAGGCCGTCGGTGAGCGTGGTGACCGCTCTGTGGCGAGCAGCCTGAATGGTTTCGATCTGCTCGCTCCAGCAATGCGCGATCCCGCGCGCATTCGCCTTGCCGTGATAGAGCGCCAGATCCGCGCGCCGGATCAGTTCCTCTGGCAAGACACTGCTGCGTATCTCGGCAAGCCCGCAGGTTGCGCTCACCGGGATTATCCGCTCGCCCAATGAAACTCGCCCGGCAATGTCCTGAATAGTGTGATTGGCCATCGCGAGCGCATCGTCTATCGCGCAGCCAACGGGGAAAAGCACGGCAAATTCATCGCCGCCCCAGCGGGCTATTAGTGAGTCTTTGCCCAGACTGCCCTGCAGCGCCTTGGCGATCTGCGTCAACAGGCGGTCTCCTGCCAGATGGCCCAGCGTGTCGTTCACATCCTTGAAGCCATCAAGATCAAGCAGCATTACAGTGAGCGGGCAGTCCGCCCCAAGCTCGGCGCGCTCCCCCAGCGCCTTGACAAGGCGTTGATCGAACCGGTTGCGATTGCACAAACCTGTCAGCGCGTCGCTCGATGCTGCCTTTTGCAGCGCTTGGGTTCGTTGATAATCCTCTGTGCAGTCCATGAACACGCCCGCCACGCTCTCGGCAACGCCATCGATCTCGATGCGCTCCCCGCGCGCACGGATGCGGCGCAATTCGCCATCTTGTCGCTTGATCGTTGCCTCGAAAGAGAACGGCTCGCCCGTTTCCTTGACCTTCTTCAGCGTCTGTTCGACCACAGGCCGATCCGCCGGCTCGTAGAACTGGACCGCTGTATCGACGTCGACCGGAGTACCAAGCGCAACGCCGTGAATGGCAAAGACCTGATCGGACCAGTGCAATTCATTGGTGCTCAGATCAACGCGCCATGACCCGATTTGTGCTGCTTGCTCAGCTTGCTTGAAGAGCCGGTTGAGCCGGTCGAGCGATGTGTTGACACGGGCCAGTTCCACCGTCTTGGCGTGCGCGTTGATGCATTGCTCGGCGAGTTCTGTGAGTATGGTGAGCTTGGCGATATCATTTGGTCCGAAGGCCGCGACTTTGGGCGAAGCGCAGCACACCGTGCCGATCAGCGTGCCATCCTCGATTGTGAGTGGGACGCCGAGATTGGAGCGCAAACCGCCATCTGCGCGAACGCCGGGTAATGTGCGAAACTTGGGATTGCGCGATGCATCATCAATGCGCATGGGCTCGCCGCTCTCCAGACACGACGAGCACAAGGTGTGTTCGCGCGGGACCCGATCATCTTCCAAGCCTCTTTTGCCCAGAAACCATTGCTCATGCTCGTCGATGATGGAGACAATCGCGATCGGGCAGCCGAAAAGGTCGCTGGCAAGCCGCGTGATCTTGGCAAAGACGTCTGGCTGCTTGATCCGGTCAAGCGCGAGCTCTCGCAGACGGGCGATTCGCGCGGCTTCATCCATAAGAGGACCACTATGCAGGCACACGCCTTAAGAGGCGCTGCGTTGGCATTTAAGGGTTTTACGCGGGTGGAGGCGAGTGAAAGAGGAAAGAAATGAAGAAATGGTCGGGGAGACAGGATTCGAACCTGCGACCCTCTGCTCCCAAAGCAGATGCGCTACCAGGCTGCGCTACTCCCCGACACACTTGCGGCCGACACTTATCCAAAAGCTACGCAGCGTACCGGTGGGCCCGGCAGGATTCGAACCCGCGACCTAGCCGTTATGAGCGGCCAGCTCTAACCGCTGAGCTACAGGCCCTAATCGGTACACTCCCGGCGTGTCGCCAGATGCGCCCCCTACAGCCCTGTTTCACCGCTTACAAGCGTCACAATTAGGCTCAGGCCCGCTATCCACCCCCTATTGCCCTATCAGGCCCCACACGCCGCTTCGAGGATCTGCGCCAGGCTGGCGCTGCCAACCCCTCGGCTATCGAGATAAGCGTAGACCTCGCGCAGCCAGGTGTAGATCGCCTCCACCTCGGCTTTATCGCGGGCATAAGGCGTGTGGCCGGGGGCCAGGCTGGGCGAATGCAAGGAGAGCACGAGCAGCGGCAAGCCATCGTCGAGCGCGATATCGATCCCGCGAATGGCCTCTTCTACCGTAACGCCTTCCGGGGTGAGCGCGATCCGCTCGAGCAGGCGAAAGCGGCTGAAGGCGGCGAAGAATGTGGGCACGTGGCGCTGCAGGCGGTGCACCCAGCGCCCCTGCTGGCGCAGCACGCCCCAATAGGTGGTGGTGATCGGCAATTCGATGAGCGTGCGCTTCTCATCAACCCAATAGGGCGCCAGCGGATAATCGGAAAAATCCGGGCCGCCTGCCGCACTGTAATCAAACAGCGATCGCACCGAGCTATCCACCGCAACACCCGCCTCGCTCAGCATGCTGGCGGTGTGAGGCCCCACGCCATAGCGGCCCGCGCGGTACATCACGGGGTCGGTACCAAACACATCGCGCACCCGCTCACGAAGCGCGGTGAACTTGGCACGCTCAAGCCCTGGTGCAAGGTTGCCGGGAAAGGAATGCGCCTCGCTCAGCTCCTCATCAAAGGGCGGGTTGACCCATGGGTGCAATTGCATGCCCAGATCCGCCACCCTGCGCGCCAGCGCATCGCGGATGATTTGGACCGCGCGCTTAGCCTCGGTGATCGGCCAGTCGACAAGATAGACAGGATGCGCGCCGATCTCCTCGCAAAAGGCCTGCAGCCGGGCGAGTTCACCCACATGATCAAGCCCATAGCCTTCGCGCTGGAAGGGGGCGTTCCAGTCAAATTCCTCTTCGGTGTCGATCGTGAGCAGGACGTGCTGGCCAAAATCCTCGGGGAAATCGATGCGAGTGGTTTCGGGCGGGGGCGCGGTGAGCGGGGTGGCCAGTGGGGCCACAGGCAAGGCCTGCTTGCGCGCGGTCATCAGCGAAGTGTCCTCTTAAAGTCCTGCCCGATCGGCTGGTTGCTCAATCTCAATGGTGGCTATTGGCGTGTCAGGATTTGGTCAAGGGCGGCTCTTGCGATGCCGTCTGTGGAAGGGGTTTAAGCAGGGGCAGGGTGAGGGTCACGCGCTCCTTATCCTGGGCGAGATCGCCGCCCGCCGCGCGCGCTTCGGCCCGCGCCAGCCGCAGCGCAAAGCCCGCGCCGAACACGCCTGCATTGATCGCAGTCTCGCTGGGCTTCACTTCTGCGCTGAAAATGTCCTCGCTGGCGAGCAATTCGCGTGGGAGATCGCAGATGAGCCGCGCGCGGCCTGCTTCTTTAAAGAGGAGTGCGCTGAGGGTCTCGCCCGCGCTGCATCCGGCACCCAAAGTTGCCATGATCCGCCAGATGAGAAGCTCCGCCTCATCACCTGCGATACTGACGCAAACTGGAGCGTCTGCACCGATTTCGACGCTGATTCCCGCCATGCGCGGCGCGAGCACCTGCGAGAGCTGCGTGGCTGTGCGATCGACCAGCGCGGCCAGATCGCTTTCGCCCGCCTCGATGGCAGCCGCGCCCATCTCCATGCGTGAGAGCCGGTCAAGCTCCTCAAATCCCGCCAGAATGCGCGCAGCGTCAACCGCGATCGTGGCGGCCAGAGCGCGGTATTCATGCGGCGCGGGGCCGAACAATTGTTGCTGGATGACCTCGGCATAACCCTGTACCGCGGTGACGGGCGTGCGCAGTTCGTGGAGCAGCTGCCGGATCCGATCAGCCTCGCGCGAGGGGCCGTCGGCGCCATTGGGATCGTCGCCATCGGGCCGGCGGAAACGCCCGACATAGCCGGTAAAATGACCCTCTTCGGTAAAGCGCGGCTCGGCATCGACGCTCCATTCGCCGTCAATAGCCGGAGCACCGGCGAGATGCGCGCGGCGCTGTATCAGCGGCTGGCGCTGGAGATAAGCGCGCTCCAGTGGGCCCAGCCCGCCTGTCTCGCCCAGCACCTGGGGCGCAACCAGCCGCGTGCCGATCACCATGGGCGCAACTTCAGCCTCGGCCCATTCGATCCGCCCGGCGGCATCAGCGCAAAAACCAAAGCCGGTGCTGCGCTTGTGGACGAGCATTTCCCCTTCGCCAAGCGGCAGACGTGGGCTGCGTTCGCTGTCGATCAGAGCGTCGGTATCACTCGCCTCGCGGTTGCGCTTGAACAGGGCAATACGTTCGACCAGCGCGGAGATTTCGCTGCGGCCCGTTTCAATCGGGTCGGGGGGTTCGGGTTGGTTCACCGGATCGATTGGAGCGCTGGTTGCCTCTTCGATGATCGCATCGATATCGAGTTCAAACGCATCGCCAGGCTCATCGGATTTCGCGGCCTCGCCACCTCCGGCGCTGGGCGAAGGAAGGCCAAGCCCCTGCACTCCCAGCCGATCCAGCAGCGCCTGCGCATCAAGCGGCAGGTCTTCGCGCAGCCTCAGATAGCGCCGCGCGGGCAGAGGCAGGCGCGCGATGAGCGCGGGCCAATCCTCAGCCGACAATTGCGCGCGATTGAGCGCGGCGGAGGCAACTTCGGGCTCAAAATCGGCAAGGTGCGCTGCAAGGTCCGCGCTGCGAAAGCGCCAGCTTGGCTCACGAATCATCGCCGCACGCTCAGCGGCGGGAATGCTGCGCCCGAGCGCGTCCATCCGCAGCCATGCAGCAGCTATCAGGCTGCGATCGCGCCCGCCTGCCGGGCCAAATTTGCGATTGCCCAGAATGTCGAGTAATTGGCGAAACTGCGTGCGCTTGGCCGCTTCGCTCGTGCCCTCCTGCCGCAGGACGGTGGAGAGGCGATCATCAAAGAACATGGCCCCTCCTTTCGTGTTCGGGACAAGAGAACAGCGCGTTTTTCTAGACGTATGCGTCCTCTTGCGCGAATCCAGCAGACATTATCAGGATGAGCCCGAAGCTACAGCTTGTCACACCCACTGCGTTGCAAAGCGGGACAATTGCTGGCAAACCTAATAAAATTAGTCTGGCTCGTGTATCAGCGGGCCTGTTCTTACTTAGTTTTGCTAGTAAGCGGACGTTTTCGTCACTGTGCCGCACTGAAATTTCGGAGATGAATAGCCCCATGGCCAATCTTGATGAGATCGACAAGCGCCTGCTGAGCGAGCTGCAGGCCGAGGGCCGGGTCACAAATGTTGAGCTTGCGCAAAGGGTTGGGCTCACTGCGCCGCCATGTCTGCGCCGGGTCCGCGGGCTTGAGGAAGACGGCGTGATCCGCGGCTATCATGCTGATCTTGATCCATCCAAGCTGGGCTTTGCTATCACCGTGTTTGCGATGGTCAGCCTCAAAAGTCAGGCGGAGAGCGCGCTGCGCGAGTTCGAAGAGCATATGCGCACCCTTCCCGAAGTGCGCGAATGCCATATGCTCAACGGCGAAATAGACTTCATTCTGAAGATTGTGAGCGAGGATTTGCAGAGCTTTCAGGAATTCCTGACCGGTAGCCTGACGCCTGCTCCCAATGTCGACAGCGTCAAAACCTCGCTGACAATCCGCACAGCGAAGCACGAGCCGGGCGTGCCGCTTTGATGAAAGGTGCTGGGGCCAAGAACGCGGCATGATCGACGAACCGCCTCCTGCCCTTTCGGCTCAATCGCCAACGCCCGCTCCTGCGCCCGCAGAGTTAAATCCCGAGCCGGTTGACCCTTACGCCTTGCCGTCCACCACCAAATCTGATGGCACTGTGGTGATCGACCTCATGCCGCTCGCGCCGCCACCGCAAATGTGCGCCGAGGAAGAGCCTGACCCCTTCAACCCCGCAATTGTGGTGTGCCGCAAGACAGAGCCTGATCCGCGCATCGGGCCAGACCAGGGACCGTCAGTGGATGAATTGCTGTTCGCCAGCGCCATCCCGCGCGCTCGGCTCAAGCTCAGCGAAAACGCGGAAGGCGAGGCCAACACGATCAAGAAACCGGTGGGCGGTTTTGACGCAGACGGCGCAGAGGTGCGGGTGAAGATCGAGTTCTGACCGGCTGCTTGGAGGCTGTAAGGGCTCACCTTCCGCACGGCAAAGTATCACGCGAAAGCACATAGTTCCGGGGCATGTAAGCCTTTGGAGACACTTGTCGTCTAACCTAGATTTATGACGCGTGCACTTCCCTTGTCGCTCCTCTTATTCGTGGCAACAGGCGCTGTATTTGTGCTCCAATTGATGCCTTATACAGGCATATTCCTGATGCTGGTGCTTGCATCCTTCTGGTCAGTCATTCTCATAAATGCTGGCATGATCGGCGTCTTTTTCGAAGCCTTGATCGGACGGGTTTACAGGGCTTGGATGATTGTACCGCTTCTCTTTTATGGCGCTTATTATTCAGCCGCAGCGATGGACGATGCAACGCTTTCGTCCTTGAGAGCCTCATATGATTCTGCAAACGCCAAGGTGCGTATTCCTTTTGATCCTCAGCACCATTCGCTGGTCTTTGAAAACGAAAGCCTGGCGGGTTATTTGACGCAGAATTACGCTATCGATGTGGCTTACGAAAACCATGAGCCTGTCGATGGCGGATATCTGTCGACCCGCTTGATCGCCCAGCCAAGCTGCGATGCGATCAAGAAAAGCAGATCATTACCACCAGCCATCAATGTATACTGGTTTCACGATAGCGATGAGGATGGATCGCAGGTATTCGAACGCCGTTTTTGTAACCTTAGGTTGCCCGAAATGCCCACCAGGCCGGCGGTTACGATTGCCAGCCAAAAGCTGGAGTCTGACGAACAATCGCTGCCAATGGAGCTGCGCGAACTGACCATTACAATGCCCGACGGTCAGGACTACACACTCAAGACGGGCCGTGCGTCTCCGCTGAGCTGGTTCCCGCTTCCGGTCATGGGGTGCGGGTTAAACTCCTCTGTGCCTTCTTGGGATTGCGATGCTGGCTTTATGCGCCGCAAATCCGAGCCGATCATAAGCGGAGAAGGGCGCTATGGGCGCGATGCGGAGGTTCTGGCGCGCGCTTCGGGACTGGATCGGGTCTCGATAGAAGACCGTAAGGCAGTGCCGTTTCCTGAGGATGTCTCCCTCGGGTCTGGCACTTTTGGAGCTTACACCGGTCCCGCAACAAACCCTTAAAGCAGCGGCTCAGCGCTCTTGCTCCTCAAGCCATTTCTCGAGCCACTTGATCGAATAGTCGCCGTGCAGGACATCGGTTTGGTGGAGCAGTTCCTGGTGGAGCGGGATGTTGGTCTTCACCCTCTTCCGCCACCATCTCCTCAAGCGCGCGGCGCAGCCCCGGGGCTTAAAAGCCAATCGAACGGGGCGCATCGGGCTTGTGTTGCGCTTCCTTCGCCAGCCGCTGCACAATCCCCTGCTTGCTCACGCGCGGGGTGTGCCGCAACTGCTTGGCCACCACCGCGAAATCGCCGGGCGTAAGGTTGGCAATCTCGCGCAGAGAGGTGGGCGCTGGGCCCTCGAAAAAGCGTTCAAAAGCCAATGCAAGCCGTTTTTCGGAAAGCGGTTTCAGTTCAATCTTGAACACAAAGCGGCGCGCCGTAGCAGGATCGAGCCGCCGGGCAAAATTGGTCGCCGCAGCCACGGGAAACGGATGCTGATCAAGCCACGTGAGCAATTCATTCACTTGCGTCACCTCCCAGCTTTTGCGCGCATTGGCGCGATCGAACAGCAGCGAATCCACCTCATCAAGCAGCAAAACGCTGCCCTTGCTGCGCGCCTCGGCAAAGGTCTGGGCGATGTTGCTTTCGGTCTCGCCCAGCCATTTGGAGACCAGATCCGAAGTGCGGCGCACCATTAAGGGGCGATCCATGCGCCGCGCCAGCTGATGCGCCAGCGCTGTCTTGCCGGTGCCCGGCGGTCCGGTGACCAGCAGCGAGACATCAGAGTGCCTGCTGTCGCACATCGCGTCGACCAGTTCGGGGATCGGGCGATCGCTTTCATAAAGCGAAAGATCAACATCGCCACTGGGCGCGGGCGGCAGATCGCGGCCGCGCAACGCTTTCACCAAAGACTGCGCGGCGCCAATTCCGCTGTCCCTTTCGCCCGCCAGCCGCGCGGCGCGCGCCGCGACGCGCAGCACCGATGCGGTTTCGGGCGCGCTGGTGATAAGGCCGTCCCACTCGGGCGTGGGGGCCACGCCTTCCTCGCTCGCGATGTGATCCAGCATACGCAGCGCCACCGCGCGGCTGGGCGTGTCCATCTTGAGCGCAAAGCTCATCCGGCGAAGGATCGCGGGGTCGATATTGGCGGTGGTGTTGGTGGTCCAGATCACCGGCACACGGTTGGTTTCCAGCAATCGGTTGACGAACACCTTGCTGCCCTCACGCCCATGGGTAACGCCCGCATCGCCGCGTTCCGCATCGCCGATGAAATCCTCCATCTCGTCAAACAGCAGCGCTTCGTTGGCGCTGTTGGCGAGCAGGCGCTGGCCCATCTGATACGCGATCACACGGTCCGTGCGATCCGGTTCGCTTCCATCTTTGAGCGCTTCGCCCACCGCGTGGAGGCGCGCGCCCGCCCCCTTGGCGAGTGCGCGCGCGAGTTCGGTTTTGCCGGTGCCCGGCGGCCCGTGGATCAGAAGGTTGATCCCTTGCGCGCGCTCGCACAGCGCGCCAGTCAGCAGCCGCGCGAGGAAATCGGCCTCTTCCACATGAGCAAAGGCCTTGAGCGCCAGCGGCGCGTTTTGCGCAGGCCCCACAAGCAGCTCGAGAACCTCGTCGGCGGTTTCCGGCTGGCGATCAATCAGGCGTTCGAAGGTCCAGCGAAAATCCATGACGATGCGCCCGCGCCAATTGGGGCGAAAGCTCACAAAGCCCAGCCGCACCATCAAATGGCGGCGCACTGCGCGGTCCGCTTCGGTTTCATCAAGCCCCGCGGCTTCGCCAATCAGCAGCGGAAGGCTGGCTCCGTGATCGGTCAGGATGTGCGCCAGCGCCGCGCCGTAGCGCGTGCGCTCAAATGCGAGCATCGCTTGCAGCATCGCCGCATCGCGCGCGTCGAGATCGAGCAACGCGGCCAATTCCACGCCCAGCGCCAGCACCGGATGCGGCGCGCCGGACCCTTTGGGGATCGCCTTCACCGCCGCCTTGAAATCGCGCCATGGCTGTTTCTTGGCCTTGCCAGCAGGCATTCCAAGCAGCCAATCGCTGTTCTTGCGGCCAAAGGCGAGCAGCTCCTTGGCGAGCGGATCGGAGCGTTTTACGGTCTTAAAAGTCCGCAGCAAAAGACTGCGAACAAAGTCTTTTTCGAAAGTCATTCTATTCACCTACGTGCCCACGGCCCGCGCACAGGCGCGCGCTAGCGGGCTGGTTCGTTTTCAATTGCGGGTGGGTGCAGCGCCAGATCCGGCCCGGCGCGCAGCGTAAACGAACGCTAGGCGAAGGGCTGGAACATGGCGCCGCGCGCGCCCGATAGATTTATCTGTTCCAACAAAGGTCTTCTCCAATTCAGCCGTGTTTCAAGCTGAGGCCGGGCCAGTAGGCGAAAGCGAGCGGGTGCGCAAGAGGGCGCTTGGGCGCGAGCGGCAAAGCTCGCGCGAGCGGTGTTGAAGTGGGACGGCTTAAGGCGCGCCGTTACGCAGCGGATCAGGTGTCGCGCTCTTCCAGCCATTTCTCGAGCCATTTGATCGAATAATCGCCATGCAGGACATCGTTCTGGTGGAGCAATTCCTGGTGGAGCGGGATGTTGGTCTTCACGCCTTCCACCACCATTTCCTCAAGCGCGCGACGCAGGCGCATGATGCAGCCCTCGCGCGTGCGGCCATAGACGATCAGCTTGGCGATCATGGAATCGTAATAGGGCGGGATGCGGTAGCCTGCGTAAAGCCCTGAATCGACGCGCACATGCAGACCGCCAGCGGCGTGGTAATAGGTGACCTCACCCGGGCTCGGCGCGAAGTTGAACGGGTCCTCGGCGTTGATCCGGCACTCGATGGCGTGGCCGCGAAATTCAAGCTCATCCTGCTCAACCGAAAGCGGCTTGCCATCGGCGATGCGGATCTGTTCGCGTACCAGATCAACCCCGGTGATCGCTTCGGTGACAGGGTGTTCGACCTGCAGGCGGGTGTTCATCTCGATGAAGTAGAATTCGCCATCTTCCCACAGAAACTCGATTGTGCCCGCGCCGCGATAGGCCATGTCGCGCATCGCCTTGGCGCAGACCTCACCCATGCGCGCGCGCTCGGCATCATCGATGACGGGGGAGGGGGCCTCCTCGAGCACTTTCTGGTGGCGGCGCTGAAGCGAACAATCGCGCTCCCCCAAATGGATCGCCTTGCCATTGCCATCGCCGAAGACCTGAAACTCGATATGGCGCGGATTGCCGAGATATTTCTCGATATAGACCGTTGCATCGCCAAAGGCGGCCTTGGCCTCGCTTCCGGCCTGGCTCATCAGCGTTTCGAGCTGGTCTTCGCTCTCGCACACCTTCATGCCGCGCCCGCCGCCGCCTGAGGCTGCCTTGATGATGACGGGATAGCCGGTTTCCGCCGCGATCTTGCGGCCTTCTTCCGGGTCCGAGACCGCCCCGTCCGAGCCGGGGACCAGCGGCAGGCCAAGCTCGCCTGCGGTCTTCTTGGCCATCACCTTATCGCCCATCGTGCGAATGTGCTCAGGCTTGGGACCGATCCAGGCGATTTCGTGCGCTTCGACGATCTCGGCAAACTTGGCGTTTTCCGAGAGGAAGCCATAGCCCGGATGGATCGCGTCACACCCGGCGACTTCGGCTGCGGAAATGATCGCAGCGTGGTTGAGATAGCTTTCAGCAGCGGCAGGCGGGCCGATGCACACTGCGTGATCAGCAAGCCGCACATGCATGGCATCGGCATCGGCGGTGGAGTGAACCGCGACGGTTTCAATGCCCATTTCATGCGCCGCGCGGTGGATGCGCAAGGCGATTTCGCCGCGATTGGCGATGAGGATGCGGGATATGGCCATGGCGTGGTCGACTACCCGATAACCACAAGCGGCTGATCAAACTCAACCGGCTGGGCGTTGTCGATCAAAATAGACTTGATTGTGCCCGCTTTATCGGCGGTGATGGGGTTCATGACCTTCATCGCCTCGACAATCAGCAGCGTGTCACCCGCTGCGACGCTGTCCCCGACCTTGACGAAATTGGGCTTGCTCGGCTCAGGCGCGAGATAGGCCGTGCCGACCATGGGCGATTTGATTGCGCCAGCCACGTCCGCGCCCGCAGCGGGTGCAGCAGCGGGCGCGGCGGCGGCGGGAGCAGCAGCTGGGGCCGGAGCCATTGCCGGAGCGGCAGGAGCAGCGGCCACAGCGCTTAGTGTGCCCCCGCGCGCAACCCTGATTTTGCGATCATCATCCTCAACCTCGATCTCGGTAAGCCCGGTTTCATTGAGAAGTTCGGCGAGCTCACGCACGAGCGCTGTGTCGATGTTCATGCCGGATTTGCCTCCGGCACTCGGCTTCTTATCAGCCATGCATACCCCTTGTTTTGCCTCTTTTATCGGCTTGAAGCGTGACTATTCACGCCAATTGCGGCTGGCAAGTGGCAATCGCGGACAATTGCGTCACTCGCATGCGCGACACACTCACTAATCGAGCGACGCAGCGTAATCGAGCGCCAAGCGGTAACTGTCCGCGCCGTGGCCTTCAAAGGTTTTGGCCGCTGCCATGCCGATGTAGGAGATGTGGCGAAAGGCCTCGCGTTCCTTGGGATTTGAAAGGTGCACTTCGATCACCGGCGTAGCGATTGCGCGGGCGGCATCGAGCAGGGCGATCGAGGTGTGGGTGTAGGCGCCTGCATTGATCAGCACCGCCTTTGCCTCCTCAGCCTGCGCCTCGTGCAGCCAATCGACCAGCATGCCTTCGTGATTGGTCTGGCGCATGTCGATCACAAGACCAAGCGCGCGCGCCTGGTCTTCTAGCTTGCCGGCAATATCATCGAGCGTGGCCGAGCCGTAAAAGTCAGGCTCACGCAGGCCAAGCAGGTTGAGATTGGGCCCGTTGAGGACGTAGACGAGATTGCTCATCGCGCTGGGATAGCGAGTATCGCGGGTGAGGCAATGGAATAGAGGGGCGGTGGGGCGCGATACCTCGGGAAAACCGGTGTTTACCCGTCGTTCTCGACGCCGGACACACGCACCGATCGACGCCGATCCTCGCCTGAACGGCGATCTGTATTCTTGCGGCGGTCAGCGCCGTCAAAAGGTACTTGCGCATTGCGGCGATCTCCTTTGCGGCGACCGCTTGCATTCGATCTGTCTTGCTCGTGTTGCACGTCAGCTCCCAGGCTCTGCTTCTCGAGTTAAGCGAGGAAGATAAGGCCAACTCGCGAAGGATTGGTTAACGCACTGTTGCACCAAGCCACCGCGCGGCTTGTGAACTTGGCCCTTTCGGCTATTCCGTGGGCGATTGGGGCATCGGGGGGTGAGTATGTCCAGACGCAGTGAGCCGTTTTTCTTTTGGATGGCGCTGGTGCTGATCGCAATCGTGGTGAGTGGGTTCAGCCTTCTTGCCTTTTCCCGGCCCGGTGGGCCGCTTGAGACGCCTTTATTCCTGCATTTTCATGGCGCGGTTTTTCTTGGTTGGTTCGTTCTGCTCGCCATTTAGGCGCGGCTATTCGGGGCGGGCCATGCGGCATTGCATAGGCGATTGGGGCAGGCGAGCCTCGCGCTGGCGGTTGCGATTGTGATTGTTGGCTATCTTGTTGTCCGCTTTGCCGTGCACAAACCCGATATGACTATTGCCGGGCGACCTGCAATCATCGGCTCGGTCTTTCCGGTCTGGGATATCGTCAATTTCACAATTGCTTATACACTAGGCTTCATAAACCGCCGCAATGCAAATGCGCATAAGCGGTTTATGCTGTGTGCGGCGATCCTGATGATCGATCCGGCCATGACGCGGCTCATCCTCGTGCAGGGCCTGCCCGGAAACCTGATTATCATCAGCGAAGCGGCGCTGTTTGCGGCTCTCATTCTGTATGATTTCGTCAAGCTGCGCCGGCCGCATTGGGCAAGCCTCGTGGGCCTTGGTCTTTATGCGGGCGCGATGAAGTTTAAGCTCAACATCGACACCTTCGCCAGGTGGCCCGATTTTGCGAAAGCGCTTTTCGGGCTCGGCTGAACATTTGTCAGCCTTACTTGTCGACGCCCTTGACCTTGCCCCATTGGCGCGCCGCTGTGTAGCCGAGATAGCCGGTGCCAAAGAGGGCATAGAGCGGCTCAGGAAGGCCATTTAGATAAGCGTTCATGCCTTGGGCAATCTCTTTTGCAACGCCGGGATGGAACGCGGCGAGCACGCCCATCGGCAGCGCCCACAAGATCATGATGTACATGACATAGAGGAAGCTGGGGCGCGCGCGGCTGGTCCATGGGTCTTTCGATTGCGCTTCGGCGACGATGGCCTGCAGGCGCGCCTCGATCAGCCGCATTTCCTGCGTGCCTTCGAGCTTGATAAGCTCAAGCTTGGCCTTGGCGCGGGCCTCCTTGTCGGGGATGATCTTGTCGATGATCGAAGTGATCGGGCCGATCAGCGTATCGAGAATGGCCATGGGTCCAGCGCTCCTGTTTGAGTGAGTCGCCGGTTATATAACCTATTTGGTTCGTGTAGGAAAATCAGGAGGCGTTGCCGGTTGCCGCGTCCGCTTCCGCCAACAACCGCTCGGCAAGCGCCAGATGCGGGCGATCCAGCATCGCGCCATCCACTGCAATCGTGCCTGCACCTGGATTGTCGGCAAAGGCCTGAACCACGGTGCGGGCATGCGCGATTTCTTCGGGCGAGGGGGTGAAGGCTGTGTTGATCGGTGCGATCTGAGCGGGGTGGATCGCCAGCATTCCCCGGAAACCGGCGGCTCTAACGGTGCGCGCGCGGGCTTCGAGCGCGTCGAGATCGCGGAATTCGGGCTGCACCGTCTCAATCGGAGCCACTCCCGCCGCCACGGCCCCCAGCAGGCACAGGCTGCGAGCCATTTCGTAAGTGTGCGCGTATTTGCTATCGCTCCCGCGCTGTTCGCGCGCGCCGAGAGCCGAGGACAGATCCTCCGCGCCCCAGCTCATCGCCACCAGCCGCTCGCGCCCCGGATAGTCGCCCGCATAGTCGCCCGTGCGGAACATGGCGGCGGCGGTCTCTGTAACCAGAGCGGCTATTCTGGTGGAGCCTTGGGGCAGGTTGTGCGCCGCTTCTAGCGCTGTCAGGTAGTGGTGCAATTGGGTTATGTGATGCGCGCCTTCGGCCTTGGGCAGAAACAGCCCGCCGGGCGCATGGGGCATGATGGCTGTCAGATCGAGCACTGCATCGGGCGTGTCGAGCGGGTTGATGCGCACCCACAGGCGCGAGCGTTCCACCGCCTCAGCCAGCATGCCTGCCACCAATTGGCGCGCAGTGGGTTTGTTATCGGGCGTGACCGAATCTTCCAGATCGAGCAGCGCAATGTCGGCCTCTCCCGCAATCGCCTTGCCCATCTTCTTTTCGCTGTCGCCCGGTGCGAACAGCCAGCTGCGCATTGTAAGCGTCATCGGCGCTCTCCCTCATATGTCACGAGGGGTAGGCGCGCTAGAAAGAGCCCTCAACCTCGAATGTGAAGATTGTCCCAAACTTGCGATCGCGGTCTTCGACGAAATCAACCACGCCTGCGGCCCGGTCTGCAAAGACGGTTCGGTCAAAAAGGTTCTGCCGGCTGATGAGGTTGGCGACCGTAAGGCGCAGGGTTATACCGCCCACATCCTTGTTCTCGACGAACACGGAGTTGAAGCCGGGAAAGCTCTCATTGCGCACGAAAATCTCATCTAGGCGCACATTGTCGGCCGTGTCGTCCCAGGAAATGCTGCCGCCGATTGCCCAGCTTGTTCCGGGAAAATCGTGCCGCGCATCGGACTGAATGTTGATCGTCTGGTTGCCTGAAATCTCGCGTGCGAAGCCCAGCAGCGGATCGCGCACCGAACTGCCGCGCCCTTCTAGCGTCAGATCAACTCGTGTGCCGCGCCAGCCAATCCCTTCAGACAGCAGCGTTACCTCGGTCTCGATCCCGTAGCGCGTCGCGGAAGGAAGATTGCCCGGTGCCTGTCCGCCGCCTTCGATCGGGATCTGATCGACGATATCGGTTATGTCTTCATAAAAAGGGCGCACATTGAGGGTGCCCAGAGCGCCAAGGCTGATATTGGCCTCCACTTCCGCCCGCCAGCTCTGCTGCGGCACGAGATTGGCATTGGTGACGTTTGTGCGATCCTGATTGAGATCGACCGAGGCGATAAAGTCGAAGAAGTTGAGCTGGCCTACCAGCCGCTCCAGCCGCGCGGCGATGTTGACGCCCTCGCGCACCTTCCAGTCGAGCGCGACAAAGCCCTTGGGCCGGTAGAACGTGCGCGTCTGGCCCAGCTCGCCGCTCTGGCTGATGCGCGAATATTCTCCCGCTAAGCTGAGTTGGAATTGCAGATTGGACGCCAGCGGGCGGCTGTAAGTGGCCTGCAGTTCGGCGCGGTCTTCATCGACGCGCGCAGTGGCACCATCAAGCTCCACCGGGATGAAGTCGCCAAACGCGTCCAGTTCCTTCAAGGTGCTGTTGATATCGAGGAAGTTGCGCACCCCTTCCGCAGCAATCAGCAAGTCGCCGCTAAAGGCTGGTAAACTGTATTCCGCGCGCGCAATTGTCTCGGCTTCGTCCGCGTCGCGGGTGAAGCGCGTGCCTACAGGGTCGCTACCGTCGGCGAAAAAGGTGACCGACGTGCCGATCGTGGGGCTGTCTTCGTAGCGGTGGTACGCGATGAGCTTCAGTTTGCCGGGGCCAAGCGCGAATTGGTAATCCGCGCCCACTTCAAAATTGTATTCATCCTCGGAGAACCGGAAGTCGCGCACCCGATCAACCGGATCGATCAGTCCAGCGCGTTCGGATATTTCGGTCTCGCGGAAAATGAACCCGTTCACTTCGCCCGTCAGGTTGAGGACGTTCCCATTGTCAGCCACGCGCGTGAAGGAGCCAGACAGGCTTGGATTGTCGCTGTCCTCGGTGCGGATTTCCTCGCGCGTGTCGATGAGATTGCCGTCGCCATCAAAGACGAGTTCGGGCCCTTCATCGCCGCGCCGGCCTGAATTGTTCCCCAGCGCGAGTGTCCAGTCTGTCTTCTCGCCGCCCCCGGCAATCGCGATCCGGCCTTCGAGCAGTCGTGGGTCTGTCCCAAAGCTGCGAATTTGCGGGGCGTAGCGATATTGCCCGCTGATCGTGCCGCTTCCTGCGGTGATGACGTTGAGCACCTGGCCCGTCAGCCCCCCAATATCGAGGCTTGCCCCGTCCACCAGTTCGAGCCGCACCACCTCTTCTGTCGGGATGCGCTGGAGCGCGGCGACAGGGCCGTTCGATTTGCCCGATATTCGCCGCCCGTTGAGGAGCACATTGGTATCCGCCTGGCCCAGCCCGCGCGCACCATCGCCTTCGCGGATCGAGAAGCCGGGAACCTGACGCGCCATGTCCAGCGCGGAGCGAGGGGCAAAGCGGGCAAAGTCTTCTGGCGTGTAGCTGCGCCGCGCAGTCGTGCCGCCAGCCTTTTCTTCCATCGCTTCATCGCGCGCGCCGCTCTCCTCTTCGGCCACCTGTGGGCGTTCTTCGCTTGCGGAAAGCGGAGCGGCTGACAGCGCCGTCGCCAACGCCAATCCAGCGCCGCAAGAAGGGAAGCGAGTAATACTCATCGAGGTTTTCGTAATAACCACGCGGTAGGGGAAAGGTTCCGTGGCCGTAAGTTTCGCATTTGAAAAGCCAAATTCGACGAAACCACTGGTCGGGAAGACAGGATTCGAACCTGCGACCCCCACACCCCCAGTGTGATGCGCTACCAGGCTGCGCCACTTCCCGAAACCAGTGGAGGCGCGTGCCTATAGGGGCGGGTTTGGCCTGAGGCAAGCCGTGATGTATCTCTTTTGTCGCGGGATGAGCCCTATCAAGCGCCCAGCGCGATTGCCGGGCGGTTGAAACGCTGCTAATCGCGCCCACTTCACATGAGGGGAGGGGCGATGCGCGCCAGTTCGAGCATACTCGGACGGATCTTAGCGAAGCAAACCTTCACAAGACGATTTGCATCCACGGGTCGCTGACGGCGGCCCCTTTCACAGGCACAATACAGGCACATGACACCAATGCTTGAAACGATTGCGTTTGACCTTCTTGCCAATGGCGCAGCGGCCCCAACCGCCGCCGCCGCTGAGCCGCCCGCATGGATGACCTTCCTGCCCATCGTGGGCATGGTCGTCATCTTCTATTTCCTTCTCTTCCGCCCGCAAATGCGTCAGCAGAAAGAGCACCGCGAGAAGATTGCCGCGGTCAAGAAGGGTGATCAGGTCGTCACGGCTGGTGGCCTTGTCGGCAAGGTTATCAAGGTGGATGACAATTACGCCGAGATCGAACTTGCCAAGGATGTGCGGGTAAAAGCCGTCAAGCAGACAATTGGCGATATCATCCCGCCCGGCGGCACTCCGGCAAACGACAAAAGCTGAGCCACGCTCTACCGCGCCGCTTTCTCAGCCAGACGATACAACCCAGAGTATAAAGAACACACGCCCAATGCTCGATTTCCCCCTTTGGAAGAAGATCTCGCTCTGGAGCATCACGCTCCTTCTAGCTGTGCTGGCGGTGCCATCGCTAATTGGGGCAGGCGGGCTGATCAGCTCTGATGCGTTTGAAGAGTTGCCGCAAGTCAATCTCGGGCTCGATCTGGCGGGTGGCTCGCACCTGCTGCTCGAAGCGAGCGAGGAAGATGTCGCTGCGCAGCGCCTTGAGAACATTGAAGAGGCCGTGCGCCTTGCCATGCGCAACGCCGAACCGCGCATCCGCATCGGCGATATCTCGACCGCTGATGACAAACTGTCCTTCATTCTCGACAATCCCGGCGATATTGATCGCGCGCGCGAAGAGTTGCAGCCGCTCATCGCCGGGCAGGGGATCACCAATGAGTGGGACCTTGAGGTCATCGACACGCAGCGCATTGTGCTCACCCCCACCAGCGCCGGGCTGAGCACCGCCATCAATACTGCGATGGAAGCAGCCGCCGAAGTGGTTCGCACCCGGATCGACAAGCTGGGCACGCGCGAGCCGACGATCATCCGTCAAGGCACCAACCGTATCGTGGTGCAGGTGCCTGGTCTCGAAGACCCAGAGGCTTTGAAGGAATTGCTGGGCGAGACAGCTATCCTCGAATTCAAGCTGGTCGACAAGGACGCGCTGCTCACCAATGTGCAGGCGGGGATCGCGCCTCCGGGCAGCCAGATCTTTCCCTATGCTGAGGAAAGCGATCGCGCGGGCGGGTTTGAAGCGGTGAAGCGGCTGGGCGGTATTCGCGGGGACAACCTCACCGATGCGCGCCCCGGCAACGATCCGCAAACGAACGAGCCGGTGGTCACCATCACCTTCGACAGCCAGGGCGCGACCAAGTTTGCCAAGCTTTCAACCGAAAATGTGCGCGAGCGGTTCGCGATCATCCTCGATGGCGAAGTCCTCTCAGCGCCGGTTTTCAACGAGCCGATCCTGGGCGGATCAGCGCAAATATCGGGCGGGTTCACTGCCGAAAGCGCAGCCAAGCTGGCGATCCAGCTGTCCTCGGGCGCGCTGCCTGTCCCGCTGACCGTGGTGGAAGAACGCAGCGTGGGTGCGGAACTGGGCGCGGATTCGATCCGCAAGGGCATGATCGCGATGCTGATCGGCTCGATCGCGGTAATCACGCTGATGATGGCCACTTATGGCCGCTTTGGCATCTATGCGACTGTGGCATTGGCGTTCAACGTGCTGATTTTGCTGGGACTAATGGCGGGGCTCAACGCGACGCTGACACTGCCGGGGATTGCGGGCTTCGTACTAACAGTGGGCGCGGCGGTGGACGCCAACGTGCTGATCAATGAGCGTATTCGAGAAGAGCGCAAGCGCGGGCGCAAGGTCATCGCGGCGGTTGAAACCGGCTATAAAGAGGCGAGCCGAGCCATTTGGGATGCGAACATCACCAATTTCATCGCAGGCGCGCTATTGTTCTGGTTCGGCTCTGGACCCATTCGCGGCTTTGCCATCGTGCTTGTCATCGGGCTTGCGACCACCATCTTCACCGCGCTGATGCTGACGCGCATGTGGGCTGCGGGCTGGCTGCGCAAAGGCCGCCCGGCTGACATCAATATCTGACCCAAGGCTGAGCGAGAGCGCCATGAAACTTCTCAAGCTTGTCCCTGCGGACACCAACATCAAGTTCCTGAAACTGCGCCTGCCGTTCTTCGTGCTCAGCATGGTGCTGGTCGCGGCGAGTTGGGGCCTGGTTTTGACGCAAGGGCTGAATTACGGCGTCGACTTTGCCGGCGGGCAGGAAGTGCGGCTGACCTTTGAGGAGAGGGACAAGGCACCAATTGCCGAGCTTCGCGAGCTTGTCGGCGGGCTTGGTTACGGGTCACCCGTGGTGCAGACCTTTGGCGAGTACAACCAGGTCTCGATCCGCGTGCCGCTCCCCGCTGAGGTCGAGGAAACGCCGGGCGCGGCGACCGAAATCGGCAATGAGGTGATTGCGACCATCACCGGCGAATATTCCGACGCGCGCACTGACGGGAATGACACGGTTTCAGGCAAGGTCGCAGGCGAGTTTCGCCAGGCCGCGCTGCTCGCGCTAATCGCCGCAATGGTGGCCGTGGCGCTCTATATCTGGGTGCGGTTTGAGTGGCAGTTTGGCGTGGGCGCGCTGTTTGCGCTGTTCCACGATGTGTCGCTGACGCTGGGCCTGTTTTCTCTCTTCCAGCTGGAGTTTTCGCTCCAGATCATCGCTGCGATCCTCTCGATCATCGGCTATTCCTTGAACGATACAATCGTTATCTTCGACCGCATCCGTGAGAACCTGAAGAAGTTCCGCAAAATGCCGCTGCCCGAATTGCTCGATTTGTCGGTCAATGAGACGCTGGCGCGCACGGTGATGACCTCGCTCACGCTGCTTGTGGCGTTGTTGCCGCTCCTGTTCTACGGGCCGGAGAGCCTGTTTGGCCTTGTCGCGGCGATCACGGCGGGCCTGTTTATCGGGACCTATTCGAGCGTCTATCTCGCCAGCCCGATCCTGATTTGGCTGGGAGTGACTTCGGACAGCTTCGTGCCGCAGGAAACCGATGTGGATCGGCAGGAAAAGGCGGCGCGCGCCGCGTCACGCGGTCAAGTTTGAGCGGGCGCTTCAGCTACCCTCGCTAATCCGTTCATAATGCGCTGCCAGTGCGGCGGCGTGGGTCGTCCAGTCAAAATCCTGTGCAAGCGTTGCCACCGCGTCGGGCGCGGGCGGATCGCGCAGGATTGCCCGCAGAGCCTCGGCCACAGCTTCCGGATCGCGCGGGGTTAGCCGCCCGGCCACCTCGCTTTGCACCAATTCGCGCGCGCCGCCGACATCGCTTGTGACCACCGGCGTGCCGCACGCAATCGCTTCGACCCAGGCATTGGCAAGGCCTTCGCTTTGCGTCGGCAGCACCATCGCATCGGCGGCTGACAGGATCAGCGGGAGCTTGGTGTGATCGACCGAACCGGTAAAGTGGACGCGCGCGCCAACCCCGCGCTCCTTCGCCAGCGCGCGCAGAGCCGCCTCCTCCTCACCGCGGCCAACCAGCAGCAAAAGCGCCTTTGGATAATCAGCGCTGAGCCGTGCAAGCGCCCTAATCGCGATATCCTGACCTTTGCGCCCGTTGAGCGCACCCACACAGGCGAACAGCGGCGCTCCATCGGGCAGAGAAAGCCCAAGCGCCTCGCCCAGCTGCGCACGCAATTGCGTGTGGTCAAACGGGCGGAAGAGATCGCGATCAAGCCCGGTATAATGCACCGTAATCGCGTCCCTCTGCATCCCCAGCGCCACCATTTCGCGCGCCAGCGCCTTGCTCACCGATAACAGGCCAGCGGCCTTGTTCGCCGCATCAAGCATCGCCTCGTGGGCAAAAGTGACGCCGCCCCAGTAATTGATGTCGCTCCCCCGCGCCTTGATCGAAAGCGGCGCGCCCAGCGCCTCAGCCAGAGCGGCGGCGGCGGGGCCATCGGGGAAGAAGTATTGCGCATCGACCACATCCACCGGCGCGGTCTCATGGATTGCCCGCGCAATCGGCATGGCCGCCTTCACTACCGCCGCCACATTGCGCCGCGCGCCGATCTTGGGGATCAGCGTGAATTGCGGGCGGTGGATCGTGACCCCGCCCAACTCCTCTCTTTCAGACAGGGCGGCAAGGTCAGCAAAGCGAGGGGAAAGCGCACCCAGGCCCAGTGGGGGAATGCCAATCGGATTGATCACGCTGACGCGCCAGTCCCCGCGCTTGGCGAGGCTCTCCAGCGAGCGCGCAACGAACGTCCCGAAACGCGGATTGGCGGCGTTGGGATAGATCGTGCTTAGAGCCAGGACATGCTTCATGGCCAAGACTCTAAAGCGCAACTGTAAGCAGTTCGTGACAAAATGCGGCCGTGTTCAAACCGGCGACGTTGGCTCACAACCGTCGCACCAGCATCTGCGTCACCGCGATCCAGGGCGGGCAATCGATCACCTGCTGTTTCTGCCCGCTCTGGATCGGAAGCACGCCAACCATCGCGCCATCGCCCTTGGGCGCGGTGTCGATCAGGCGGCCAAAGACGAAGCGCCCGCCAGAGCGCGGGACAAGGCAATCGCGATTGATCGCGCTGGCCGCCTCGCTGGTCGGGATGGTGCGCAGCCAGATGAGGTCGCCGGGGCGGTACTCGCTCACCGCTGCGGTCACTTCGATCACGAGAGTGGGCGCATCACCAGACCCTTGTTCCAATTCGTGCGGCATCACCACTTCGCGTGGGCGAGCGATGGCGGCAACATCGCCCAGACCCAGCTCGGCGATCACTTGCGGGCGCGCCTGCTCTTCCGAACGGACCAGCGACTGCGGGTCCACGGCCAGCGCTGCGCCGATGCGGTCCATCCACTTGGTCGACAAGGTGCGCATGCCTGTTTCAATCCGGCCGACCGTCTGCGCGGTTGTCGGCGGATCGCAAGCGGCGGCGAGCTCGGCCAGCGTGAGCCCTTTAGCCTGGCGAATTTCACGGATACGGTTAATCACGACAGCAGCTCCACGTAGGAAAAGAAACCATATAGGTTTTTACTTTCCTACATGATACCAGTTTTGGCAAGACCTGGATTGAGGCGCATCCCCGCCTCATTGAAGGGAGATGATCATCATGACCAGAGCCATGAAACGCCAGCTAGTCGAACGCGAACTCACCAGCGAGGGCCCCAAGCGCGGCAGCGAGGCGCAAGGCAAGCGCCGCACGGTGACGGTCAATCTCGCCGAATCGCCCATCGCCTGGCTGCATGCGCGCGGCCATCTGGAGGATCGGTTGTTCGATGCAGGCGAAGCGCTGCGGCGCGATTTTGAATATGCGCAGCTCTCACCCAGCGTCACGATGCGCTGGGACCCGGTGCGAGTGAAGGGGGGGCGGGGCCCAAGCGATCAGGGCCTCTCGCCAACCGAGCGGCAGATGGTCGCGAAGGACCGGTTTGACCGGGCGATGGCTGAGGCGGGCAAGGGCCTTGAAGACGTGTTGTGGCGCGTCGTGTGCGCGGGCGAAGGACTGCCACAGGCGGAAAAGACGCTGGGTTGGCCCGCGCGCAGTGGTAAGCTGGTCCTGAAGCTCGCGCTTGACCGGGTGGCCGACTTCTACCGGATTTCGTGAGCGAAGCGGTTTATGCTCGCCTCTGCCGCTCAACCTTTTGGAAGTGTGCGTTGCCCGTCGCGGTTGCCCATGCGCCATACAGCGAAATGCCGGTGAACATCACGCCAAACATCAAGGTGAAAAAGGTCGGTTCGAAGTCGCGGCTGAGCATCAGGGCCCTGCGAAAGCCGGAAGCCATCGCCCATTCCGGGACAGCGCCGGGGACGGCCCAGACATACAGAAGATATGGGCCCCAGACGGCGAACAAAATCATGCCGAGAATGGCCTGCGCGATTTTTGGCATCATTTCCTCCCACGGGTGCAATAATGGACTAGCGCGGATTGAGTTAAAGGAGAGTAAGAGAGCAAGTGGGGAGGAATGTTTTCTGCTTTAGACAGTGTAACCTGTGTCTCCTACACGCTAAGCGCACCGGCCAGTTTGGAGCGCAAAGCGGGGAGGATTTCGTTCTCGAACCATGGGTTCTTCGCCATCCACATCCGAACACGCCATGCCGGGTGGGGCAGGGGGATGACGGGCGCAAACTCAGCCCCGCGCCGCACGCGCTCAGTCATTGAGAGCGACTTGGTATAGGGCAGGTAGGCTCGGTGCGCATAGGCTCCGACCAGCAGTGTGAGGCGCGCTGGTGGCAATTGGTCGAGGATGCGCTCGTGCCATTGGGGCTTGCATTCGAACCGGGGCGGCGCGTCACCGCCCTTGGCTTTTCCGGGATAGCAGAACCCCATGGGCACAAGCGCAATGGCCTCGGGATTGTAGAAAGTGGGCTTGTCGATCCCCAGCCACTCGCGCAGCCGATCGCCGCTCTCATCGTTCCACGGAACGCCGCTTGCGTGGACTTTCGTGCCCGGTGCCTGACCGATGATGAGCACCTTCGAGCTCGGCGCGAACTGAACGATGGGGCGGGGACCAAGTGGCAGATGTTCAGCGCAGAGGGTGCAGGCGGAAATCTCGGCGTGGAGCTGCGCCGCAGCCTTGGGGGCAAGCGAGGAAGTGGGCGAGGGCGCGACGTTCACCTTCTTCGGCTGGGCTCAGCACAGGCCTCAACCCGCTCGGCAAGGTCAAGCCAGCGCTCTTCGGCGGCATCCTTCTCGGCCTGCGCGTTCTCAAGGCCCTTGGAGATGGTCGCAAAACGCTTGGGATCGGCGGTGAACAAGTCAGGGTCCGCAAGGATCGCCTCGCCCCTGGTGATGGCGGCTTCGAGCTCTTCGATGCGCGCAGGAAGAAGCTCGTAATCGCGCTGGTCCTTGTAGGAGAGCTTGTCCGATTTGGGCGCGGAACTGGAAGGAGGTGATGGAGCGTTAGAGGGTGCTGATGACGGCGAAGACGACTTGGGCTTGGCGCTGACCGGCTGCCGCCGCTTGGCCTGCCAATCCTCATAGCCGCCCGCGACGATATCGACGTGGCCCGAGCCATCGAGGCCGAGCGTCACCGTCACCGTCTTGTCGAGGAAGTCGCGGTCGTGGCTGACGATCAGCACGGTGCCCTCAAAGTCGGCGATCACCTCTTGCAGCAGGTCAAGCGTCTCAAGGTCGAGATCGTTGGTCGGCTCATCGAGGACGAGCAGGTTAGCGGTGCGGGCAAACTCACGGGCGAGCAGCAGCCGCGAGCGTTCGCCGCCCGACAGGATGCCGACCTTGGTATCGACGAGTTTGGGATCGAACAGGAAGTCCTTGAGGTAGGCCTGCACGTGCTTGCGCTGGCCGCGCACGTCGATCCAGTCACCGCCCTGGGCCAGGATGTCGCGCACGCTGGCGCCGGGTTCAAGGAGCTTCCTCTGCTGGTCGATCATCACGCCCGACAAGGTGGCGGCGTGGGTGATGGTGCCGGTATCGGGTTCAAGCTCGCCGGTGAGCATCTTGAGGAGCGTGGTCTTGCCCGCGCCGTTCGCGCCGACGACACCGATGCGGTCGCCGTTCTGGATGCGCAGGGAGAAAGGCTTGATGATCGCGCGGCCGTCATAGGACTTGGAAATGCCCTCGGCGACGATGACCGACTTCGATTTGAACTCGTCATCATTGGCGAGCTTCAACTTGGCAGCAGAGCTGTCGGAGATCATCGCGGCCCGGGCGGCGCGCATCTGGTGGAGCTTTTCGAGGCGGCCTTGGTTGCGCTTGCGCCGGGCGGTCACCCCGCGCTCAAGCCAGTGCGCTTCGATCTTGAGCTTGGCATCAAGCTTCTCCGCGGCGCGTGCTTCCTCGGCGTAGACTTGGCTCTCCCAGGCCTCGTAGCCGCCAAAGCCGACCTCCTTGCGCCGCAGGGTTCCACGGTCGAGCCATAAGGTGGCGCGGGTCAGGCGTTTGAGGAACGTGCGGTCGTGGCTGATGGTGATGAAGGCGCCCTTGTAGCGGGTGAGCCAGTCCTCCAGCCAGTCAATCGCGGCAAGGTCGAGGTGGTTCGTTGGCTCATCGAGGAGCAACAGGTCCGGGTCCTGCGCCAGCGCGCGGGCGATGGCGGCGCGGCGCTTCTCGCCTCCGCTGGCGGTGGCAACCTCGCGGGACATGTCGATGCCAAGCTGGCCGGCGATCGCCTCCACCTCGTGCGCGGCGGGGGCATGCTCGCCGCTGAGCGCAAAGTCCATGAGGCTGGCATGGGCGGTAAAGTCGGGCTCCTGCTCGAGGAAGACGATGCGCGTATTGGGCTTGACCCGGCGCGTGCCCCGGTCGGCTTCGATGCGGTCTTCGATGAGGCGCAAAAGCGTGGTCTTGCCTGCGCCATTGCGACCGATCAGCGCGAGCCGGTCACCGGGCAGTACATGCAGGTCAATCGGCTCAGCGCCTTCCCCCGGCTTGGGCCCGCCAAACAGCCAGCGCTCGCCTTGCTGCAGGCCAAGCCCTTCGAGGCTGAGGATGGGAGGTTGCGCCATAGGCTGCGCGACGTAGGGACTTGCGATGCGCGCCACAAGTGGCTTGGATGGGAGTGCGGGATAGAGGCGCCCCTGTGCCCCCATCAAGGAAGGAAGTGAGTCATGAATCGTCTTGCCCTGGTCATAGCCACCCTCGCGCTCGCGATCCCGGCTGGGATGAGCTCGCCGGCACAGGCGGCAGAGGTGGAAATCGAAGCGGATGGACCGGTGATAGAGCTCTCGAATAGTGAGGCGGCCAAAGTGGAGCCGGACTATGTGGTCGTAACGGCTGAGGTCTCTACTACAGCGCAAACGGCATCAGAAGCGCAGATGGAGACGGCAAAGAAGGCTCAAAATGTACTGGCACGGATACAAGCTTTGGGCATCTCAAGCGCAGATGTGGTGACGGAGGAAGTGAGCCTCGATCCCGATTACGACTATGACGAACAAGGTAACGCTAACCGGAAACGCTATGAAGTCACGAATTCCTTCATGGTCACCGTGAGTGAGGTTGAACGGATTTCGGAGATCTTTGATGCCCTTATCGATGCGGGCGCGACGGATATTTCCAGCCCTAGACTTGGGTTGAAATCCTCTGAGAAGGTACAGGCAGTTCTGCGTCAACGCGCGGCAGAGAGAGCATTCGCGAGGGCAAAAGACTACGCCCGCCTAAGCGGGTTCGACAGTGTTCGTTTGCTCCTGATTGAAGAGGGAGAAAAACGTCGACAGGGCTTTGTCCTTAACGGTGAGGTTAGGGTCGAAAACGTATTGGGCTCCCTGCCTCAGGTCTCCCCCAGTCAACCTACTCCGATAAGTCTTGGCAAAGTGGGGGTCCGCGTTCAAATTAACTTCACTTTCGAGCTCGTCGACGAAGACACCGCCCCCGAAGCCGCTGATTGATACGCGCCGACAAACAGGTGAACCCACAACAAGACCCCCATTCACAGCTTGTTCAACGCCGCGCGACTAGGCATGACACCATTATGAAACAGTTCCGCCTTTGCATACTGGCTCCCATGGCCGCTCTTGCTGCGGTGAGCCTTGCCGTGCCCGCTGCCGCAGAAGCCCCGGCGGACCGCTCATACTACGGCGGGCAGGCCAAGCAGCGCGATGACCAGGATGATGCGCGCCGCGAAATGCGCGCGGGCAACCAACTCTCGCTGCGCGAGATTGAGCGGCGTGTTCTGCCGCAAATGGGCGATGCTGAATATCTGGGGCCCACTTATGACAAGGCCTCGCACGCCTATCGCTTGAAGTTTATCGAAAATGGCCGGGTGAAGTATGTCGATGTTGACGCGCGCACTGGCAAGATCATCAACCGGTCGCGGTGATCGGGGCTGTTGGACATGCGCGCGCCATCGCTTGACCTTCGCACCGAACGCGCGCACGGTTTTAGCAATCGCAATCAACACCTAACGGGGACACATGCGCATACTGATTGTCGAAGACGAACCCACGCTGGGCCAGCAGTTGAAATCGACGCTGGAGCAAACTGGCTATGCGGTTGACCTCAGCACTGATGGTGAGGACGGGCACTTTCTGGGCAGCACCGAGGATTACGATGCGTGCATCCTCGATCTCGGCCTGCCGGAGATTGATGGCCTCAGCGTGCTGGGCATGTGGCGAAAGGAGGGGCGGGACTTTCCGGTGCTGGTGCTTACCGCGCGCGACAGCTGGTCGGACAAGGTTGCAGGCCTTGATGCAGGAGCGGATGATTACCTTGCCAAGCCCTTCCAGACCGAAGAACTCATCGCTCGCCTGCGCGCGCTTATTCGCCGAGCCTCGGGCAACACCTCCTCGGAATTGACCGCGGGCAGTGTCCGGCTGGATACCCGCTCAGGCCGGGTGACGCTGGATGGTGAGCCGGTGAAGCTGACAGCGCAGGAATACAAGCTGCTCTCCTACCTGATGCACCACAAGGGCAAGGTGGTCAGCCGCACTGAGCTGATCGAACACATTTATGACCAGGATTTTGATCGCGATTCCAACACGATCGAAGTCTTTGTCACCCGCATCCGCAAGAAACTTGGCGCAGAAGTGATAACGACGATCCGTGGCCTCGGTTACAGCCTCGACGACCCGGCCGAAGCGCCCCGAGCGTAATCCGGCCAGCGACGCGTACGCAGCGCTTCCCGGGCCGGCGCCCGGTGCGGGTGAGGTTGCGGGCGAGGTCGCGGGTGAGGGTCCGAGCGTGGGTGAAAACTCTGAAGCGGATGTGACGCAACTCGCCAACGCCACACAGCGCCCGCGCGGTAGTCTTGCACGGCGCATGGGGCTGATCGCGGCGGCGTGGATCACCGTGCTGCTTGTGGGTGGAGGGATCGCGCTTGACCGCACCCTCACCAGCCAGGTTGAGAACAATTTCGACGAACAGCTAGAATACATCCTGACAGCCATGATCTCGTCTGCCGAGATCGATCCCTTGGGCGAGGTCTATTTTGAACTTCGGCTGGGTGATCAGCGCTTTCTGGAACCGGGCAGCGGGGTCTATTGGCAGGTGAGCGGGGGAAGCTCGATTCCCTATCCCTCGCGTAGCCTGTGGGACCGCGAGCTTGAAGTGCGCGACGTGGTCGGCGCTGATGGCGAGTTTCCCGACGAAGCGATCTTCTACAACTCAGACCAGTTCTCTGACGAACCCCTGCGGATCGTCCAGCGCACGGTTGTCCTGCCGGGCAGCGAGACCCGCTGGACCTTCGCCGTTGCCAGCACGCCCGATGAAACCACCGAGCAATTGCGCAACATCCGCCTGATCCTGATCTGGAGCTTTGCGGTGCTTGGGCTGGGTCTCATATGTATGGCGTTGCTCCAGATCCGCTATGGCCTCTCACCCCTCAGGCGGGTGCGTGCGGCAATCTCCAAGTTACGCACGACGGGCGAGAACCGCATCACCGAGCCGCTTCCCACCGAAGTGGAACCGTTGGTGGAAGAGGTGAATGCGCTGCTGGAGCATACCGAGCGTCAGGCTGAGGAGGCTCGCATGCACGCAGGCAACCTGGCGCACGCCTTGAAGACGCCGCTAACCGTGCTCACCAATGCGGCGACCGCTCGCGACCCTGACATTGCCGAAGCTGTGTTCCGCGAAAGCCGCGCGATGCAGCGCCATGTTGACCATCACCTGGCACGCGCGCGGGCTCTCGGGCGGCGCGCTGTTGGCCATGCTCGCACCAATGTGAACGCCAGCGCACAAGCGGTGCTGCGCGCGGTGGAACGGCTCCATCCGTCAGGGCGGCTGGATATTGCGGGAAGCAAGGAGGCGATGGTCGCGATTGAGCGGCAGGACCTAGATGAAATCCTCGGCAACCTAATTGAGAACGCAGCTAAATATGGCGGCGGCAGTGTCTTTGTCACTATTGATGCCGATGAGGACGCCGAGCAGTGCCTCATCTGGATCGAGGATGATGGCACCGGCATTCCCGAAGCTGAGCGTACCCGCATCTTCGATCGCGGCGCACGGCTCGATACAGGCAAGCCAGGCACGGGGCTAGGGCTTTCGATTGTGCGCGATGTGGTCGAGATTTACGGAGGCGCAGCGCGGCTTGCCGAGAGCGAGGATCTGGGCGGGCTTCTGGTCGAGCTTAGCCTGCCGCGCGCATAGTCAGGCACCCAAGCTGGCTGACCCGCCAGTATCATTCAGTCCGCATTAAATCTGGCAGTGCAAACTCGTCGATGATCAGCGTATTGGGCAGGAGACCACGGGCTTATGACATATTCGGTTCGCATCATACCCTTTGGGCTCGCGCTGATCGCGCCGATCGCTTTAGGCGCTTGCGCCAGCAATCCGGAGCGCGCTGAATTGGACCCTTCGACGGGCATTGGCTTCCTCCTCGCCACGCCTGCGACCGTCGAATACCCGCCCTACGTCGTGTGCAATGGCGATCGCTGTGGGTTGCGCGACAAGGACGGCAACATCACCCAGATGTCGAAAGAAGAGCGAAACAATTACCGCCTTGGCATTCAACTGGCTGAGGAGCGTGCGCGTGAAGGTGACGGTGGGCTTCCTCCACCACCGCAAGCGCCCCCTCCCAAAGCACCGCGGCGTGACCAGACTCTTGGCCAACCGGTCATGTCCAATTGAGCTTCGGAGGCTTGCGCGCCGGTGGGTCTGTGGGCCTGCGGGCCTATTCGGACCCGGCCTGTTCCTTTGCTCGCTCATGGTGGCGGATCACTTCATCGATGATGAAGCGCAGGAACTTTTCGCTGAATTCCGGGTCAAGGTCCGCCGCCTCTGATAAAGCCCGCAACCGGGCGATCTGACGCTTCTCGCGGTTCGGATCGGCTGGGGGCAGAGTGGCCTGTGCTTTGTATTCACCCACCGCTTGCGTGATCCGAAACCGCTCGGCAAGCATGTGTATGATCGCAGCATCAATGTTATCGATGCTCTTGCGATAGACTGCGAGCACAGGGTCAGCTCCGCTCTCATCGGTGGGCGCGCTGGCGAGGATTCCGGGCTCCGGGCTTTGCGTCTTTTGCGACATATCCACGCAAATACGCACCAATTGAAAGCTTGCCAAGCACTTGAAGCCCGCCCTAAGGCCTCAACAGATGAGCGCCGAAGTCGTCCCCCTCCCGCGCAAGCGACCGACGCTCGAGCCCATGCTGTCGCTTACGGCGTCGGGAATGAACTCCGTGAACGCCGTCATCCTTGACCGCATGCAGAGCGAAATTCCGCTGATACCGCGGCTTGCCGGGCATTTGATCTCCGGCGGGGGCAAGCGCCTTCGCCCGATGCTGACGCTCGCCGGGGCAGAGCTGGTGGGCTACAAGGGCACGCGCCACCACAAGCTCGCAGCGGCGGTGGAGTTCATCCACACCGCGACACTTTTGCACGACGATGTTGTTGATGGCAGCGAACTTCGACGGGGCAAGGCTGCGGCCAATATCGTCTTTGGCAATCCGGCGACGGTGCTGGTTGGCGATTTTCTCTTCAGCCGCGCGTTTGAGCTGATGACCGAGGATGGCTCGCTGCGAGTGCTGAGCATCCTCAGCCGCGCCAGCGCCGTGATCGCCGAGGGTGAGGTCTCGCAGCTGACGGCGCAGCGCCAGATCGAAACCAGTGAAGAGCGCTACCTGCACATTATCGGCGCGAAGACCGCCGCACTGTTCGCCGCCGCCAGCCAGATCAGCGCGGTTGTTGCGGAATGCAGCGAAGAGCAGGAGCGCGCGCTTGAGGATTACGGCCGCAATTTGGGCGTCGCCTTTCAGCTGGTCGACGATGCGATTGATTACGATTCCAACGCGGCTGAAATGGGCAAGGACCAGGGCGATGACTTCCGCGAGGGCAAGATGACGCTTCCTGTCATCCTCGCCAATGCGCGCGGGAGTGCGGAAGAGCGCAATTTCTGGAAAGACGCGATCATCGGCCACCGTACATCGGATGAGGATCTGGCTCACGCAATCGCCCTCATCAAAAAGCACAACGCGGTCGAAGACACGCGCGAGCGGGCACGCCACTTCGCCCAGCGCGCGATTGATGCGATCTCGATCTTCCCCGATGGAAAGGCGCGCCAAGCGATGGCCGAGGCCGCGCAGTTCGCGGTCGCGCGCGGCTATTGAGACCAAGGGTCTTTCGCGTCTAATCGCTCGCCATGAGCGTTGATCTGCCCATCAATGAAGTCTTGTCAGACCTGTGCGTGGCGGTGCGCACGGATGGAGCGGCGGTGCTGATCGCGCCCCCGGGGGCCGGCAAGACCACCGCTGTTGCTCCCGCTCTGCTGCGCGAAGACTGGTGCACGGGTGAGATTATCCTAACCAGCCCGCGCCGTGTGGCAGCGCGTGCCGCCGCTGAGCGGATGGCGCAGATGATGGGCGAAAAGCCTGGCGAAACGGTCGGCTATCAGACCCGCATGGACAGCAAGGTATCGGCGCGCACTCGGATCCGCATTGTGACCGAGGCTATCCTGGTAAACCGGCTGGTGAGCGACCCGGAACTCGCCGGAGTGTCAGCCATCCTCTTTGACGAAGCGCATGAGCGCCATCTCGACAGTGATCTGGGTTTGGCACTGGCTCTGGAAACGCGGGCGGTGCTGCGCGAGGATTTGCGGGTGCTTGTCATGTCCGCGACGATCGACGGCGCACTTTTTGCCCGCCTGCTGGGCGAGGGGAGCCGGGTGATCGAAAGCGAAGGGCGTAGCTTTCCACTGGAAATCAAATGGCTTGGTTCAGACTCTGCGCAAGCAATTGAAGGTCAGGTCGCCAATGCCGTGCGGCTAGCCTGGCGCGAAGAGGAGGGCGATATCCTCGCATTTCTGCCCGGCGTGCGCGAGATTGAACGGGTGAAGGAGCGTCTGGATGCGCGCATGCCGCAAACTCCGATCCTGCCGCTTCACGGCCAGATCGACCCCGCTGGCCAGCGCGCGGCTATTGAACGCGATAGCGAAGGGAGGCGGCGCATTGTCCTTGCCACTGCCATCGCCGAGACCTCGCTGACGCTCGACGGAATTTCAACAGTCGTCGACAGTGGTCTGGCCCGAATGGCCGAATTTGATCGGGCAGCCGGGACGACGCAGCTTGTCACCCGCCGCTCCAGCCAGGCTGCCGCCGCGCAGCGCGCTGGCCGCGCCGCGCGACAGGGGCCGGGTGTTGCCTACCGCTTGTGGGAAGAAGGTGGCCATGCCGGCCGCCCGGAATTTGCGCCACCCGAAATCGAGACCGCCGATCTGAGCGCGCTTGTGCTCAGGCTTGCGCGCTGGGGCACGAATGACGCGGCCAGCCTTGCCTGGCTCGATGCGCCACCCGAAGCTTCGATTGAGGCGGCTCGCGGCGCGCTAAAGGCTATGGGCGCGCTCGATGAGAGCGGCCACATCACCCCAATGGGCGAAGCGATTGTGGACATGCCCATGGCCCCGCACGAAGCCGCCGCTCTGCTTTACGCTGCCGATGGGGGATGCGCTGATGAGGTTGCTAGGCTCGTCATGCTGCTGCAGGAGCGCGGACTTGGCGGTCCCAGTGAGGATCTGGCGCAAAGGATGGATCGCTGGCGGACCGAGAATTCCCACAGGGCCGGGTCGGCGCGGCGCATCGCGCAAGGGTGGGCGGATCGAGCACGAAAGACGGGCTTTGCGCTAGGAGCGCGTGCTGAACAGCCCGCAGAGGCGCTGGCGCTCGCGCGGTCCGATTTTGTCGCACGCCGCAGGGATGCGAGCGGGGAAAACTGGATCAGCGCTGGCGGGCGCGGTTTCACGCTTGATCCCACCTCTCCCCTTGAGCAGGCTGAGTGGCTGGTAATCGGCGCGGCGCAAGGGTCGGCGCGCTCGGCCCGGATCACGTCTGGCCTCGCGCTCGCACTCGATCAGGTGGAGCGCCTGTTCGAGGCTGAATTTGAGAGCCGATCGATAATCCATTGGAATAGCGAGAAAGACAGGATTGAGGCGCGGCGCGAGCGCAGGCTTGGCGCGATCAAGCTGTCGAGCGCCACCGATCCCGATCCTGACCCTAAGGCGGTTGTGGACAAACTTGCGCAAAAGGCTCTGGAAAGGCTGGGGGAGCTTTTGCCGCCGGGCTTCATGGCGCGAGCCGGGTTTGCTGGTGTGGAGGGCCTTAGCGCAGACGCCCTTACACAAACGGCCGATATCTGGTTGAATCCCTTGCTGGAAAACCGGCGCGATCTCGCGATTGCTCCCCACCGTCTGGCTGAAGCCGCGCTCTCCCAACTCGACTGGAACGCGCGCCAGCAATTGGACAAGCGGGCGCCGACGCACTTTGTCTCGCCCGCTGGCACCCGCCACGCGATTGACTATGCAGCTGACGATGCGCCCAACGTGGAAGTCCGCGTGCAGGCTCTTTTCGGGCTCGACCGGCATCCGATGATTGGATCGACCGCGCTATTGCTCAAGCTCACCAGCCCCGCGGGCCGCCCGATCCAGTCGACGCGCGATCTGCCCGGTTTCTGGCGCGGTAGCTGGGTGGATGTCGCCAAGGAGATGAAGGGCCGCTACCCCAAGCACCGCTGGCCGGAACAGCCGTGGCTGGAAAAGCCAAGCCTCAAGACCAAAAACGCCTTCAATCGCCAATGAGATTGGATTATTAGGGGGCGCCTGAAGGGATCAGACAGACATGGCTGCGAAAATCTACCAGACGCCCAAAAGCGCGATGCAATCGGGCAAGGCAAAAATCGACACATGGGTGCTTGAGTTCGCGCAGTCCGAAGCGCGAAGGCCCGATCCGCTGATGGGCTGGACCGGCAGCGGTGACACGCAATCCCAGGTGAAGCTCACTTTCCCGACCAAGGACGCGGCCAAAGCCTACGCTGAAAAATACGGCATTGCCGCGCGCGTTCATGCAACTCCGCCAAAGGGGCTCAAGCTTCAGGCCTATGCGGATAATTTCAAATGAGGGACCTAGCCAGCCCGCGCCTTCCACCCTTCCACCCGGAGCCTTCAGGGATACAATGGTGGAAGGCGCGGGCTGGCTAGGTCCCTCAAGACTAAGACCAGGTTGATTCTTTAACCTCTGCTCGCCATATGTGTCGTTGGGAGTCGGGTGGACGTTTGCGTTCGCTCACCGGGTCAGGTCCGGAAGGAAGCAGCCCAGGTGAATTGCGGCGGGTCGCTCGGCTCCTTTGCATATCCCCAATCATCGTCATGACAAATGGGCCAACAGGGCCTAGCGTGACTGCGTGACTGATTCCGATCCCGACCTGCCCGAGAACGAAGACGACACCGCGCCCACTGCGGCGGAGTTGGAAGCGGCTGGACAAAACTCGATGTTTGGCGAGGCTCCCGCTCGTACTGCGCCCGTGTCCGCTAAGCCTGCGCCTGTCGAAACCACCAAACCAGCTTCTACAGAACAAAGCGCGCAGCCCTATCGCGTTCTGGCGCGCAAATACCGCCCCCAGACTTTCTCCGAACTGATCGGGCAAGAACCGATGGTCCGCACGCTCGCCAATGCGATTGAGCGGGATCGGCTGGCGCATGCCTTCCTGATGACCGGGGTGCGCGGTGTGGGCAAAACATCAACCGCGCGCCTGATTGCCAAGGCATTGAACTGCATCGGCCCAGACCGGCAGGGCGGTCCCACGATTGATCCGTGCGGCGTGTGTGAGAACTGCGTCGCGATTGCTGAGGGTCGGCATATCGACGTGATCGAGATGGACGCGGCCTCTAACACTGGCGTCGATGATGTGCGCGAGATCATCGAAGCGGTGCGCTACGCGGCGGTCTCCGCGCGCTTCAAGATCTACATCATTGACGAGGTTCACATGCTCTCGCGCAACGCCTTCAACGCTTTGCTCAAGACGCTTGAAGAACCGCCTGCGCATGTCAAATTCCTCTTCGCGACGACCGAAGTCGACAAGCTGCCAGTCACCGTCCTCAGCCGCACTCAGCGCTTTGACTTGCGGCGTATCCCGGCGAGCCTTCTGGCTGAGCATTATGCCAATGTGTGCCGGCAAGAGGGTGTTGAGGCGGAGGAAGAGGCCTTGCGCATCATCGCCAATGCCGCCGAAGGATCCGCGCGCGATGGCTTGTCGATACTCGATCAGGCAATCGCTCATGCCGATCTGGAAACCGACGGCAAGGTCAGCGCGGCGCGCGTGCGCGATATGCTCGGCCTTGCTGACAAGAGCGCGCAGCGCGCGGTCCTGAGCCATATCCTCAATGCCGATGCCAAGGCTTTGCTGGCCGGTGTGGATGAACAATATGCGCTGGGGGTTGAGCCGCTGGCGCTGATGCGCGCGCTGATGGATCTGGTGCACAAGATCACCGTTGCGCAGGTCTCAGGCGCTGAGCCTGATGCGCCGGGGGAAGAAGAACGCGCGGCTCTGGCCGATTTTGTCGCGCGGCTCTCTGCTGGGCAGCTCCACCGTCTATGGCAATTGATGCTCAAGGGGCATGACGAAGTGCGTCTTTCGCCTGATCCTCTGGTTTCGCTCCAAATGGCGCTTTTGCGGGTGCTTCACGCCGCCGATATGCCCGATCCCGGCAAATTGGTGCGGCGTATCGAGCAGATCGCCAGCCAGCCCGCCGCGCCCGCAAGCGCAGCGCACGTAGGCGAAAGCGCCCCTGAGCCCGCCGCGCAGGCAGGCTCGCCCGACTGGGCCGAACTGGTTGAAAGCATGGATCGCGCTGGCCACATGCATGTGGCGGAAATGATGCGCTCGCGCATGCGCTTGATCGATCTTGGGCCGGGCAAGCTGATCTATGAGAAGGCCGACACATTTCCCGATGACCCAGGGCCCGATGTGAAAGAGGCGCTGTTCAAGCTCACCGGCACACGCTGGCTGGTGGAACAGGTGTCGGCGCGGTCAGGCGCTGAGCCACAACCGACCCTTCGCGAACAGGCCGAGGCCGACGCAAAAGCCGCGCGCGATGCGACCTTGTCTGACCCGCTGGTGAAGGCGGCTTTCGACGCCTTTCCCGACGCCGAACTGATTGAAACGACACCCAACGCCGATGACGCATCCCCGCCGCGTTCGGTTCAGGGTTGAAACTGGAACTAAGCAAAGGAAACCAAAACCATGAAAAGCATGGAAGAAATGATGGCCGCCGCCCAGCAGGCGGCCGAGACCATCCAGAACCAGATGAACGACATGCAGGTGAAGCTCGATTCTATCGAGGTTCAGGGCAAAGCCGGAGGCGGCCTCGTCACTGTGCGTGCTACTGCCAAGGGCCGAATTCTGGGCGTCGATATTGATGACAGCCTGATGAAGCCCGAGGAAAAGGGCATCCTTGAAGATCTCGTCACCGCCGCCTTCAACGATGCGCGTGACAAGGCGGACCGGGTTTCGGCGGAGCAGATGAAGGAAATGCAGGGCTCTATGGGCCTGCCGCCGGGGTTTAACCTGCCGGGCATGGGGTGACCCCAACGCGTCGCGGGACCGCAATGCGGTTTGCTAATTCTTGGTTTGCCAAACCATATAGGCCATTCCTCCAAGCACCATAATCATCATCCCGCCGATAAACACATCGAGGGATGGCATACTCCCGGGCCTCGCCATTTCCATCACGCATGAGGATATCGCGAGAAAAAGCAGTGAGCAGATAGGAATGAGGAGGTAGCGCATAGTTTGGATCACTCCAGTCGGTGATCTAGAACCGGCGTTTTAAGACTAGCTTACCGGCAAATCCACAGCTTCCTCGCGCTCACCATTGCGAGCCCAGCGAGCGCTACCCATATCCCCTTCAACGGCATGCCCAAATGGCGGCCACGGAAAATACATGACCGAACAATTCCCCCTTCTTCCCCTGCGCGACATCGTCGTTTTCCCCGGCATGGTTGTGCCGCTCTTCGTGGGCCGCGAGAAGTCGGTGGCCGCGCTCGAAGCGGCGATGGATGCGTCCAAGGATATCTTTCTCCTTGCGCAGCTTGACCCCAGCACCGACGATCCTGAAGGTAACGACCTCTATGACACCGGCGTCGTGGCGCAGGTGCTCCAGCTCTTGAAATTGCCCGACGGTACGGTTCGCGTGCTGGTGGAGGGCACGCATCGCGGCACGCTCAACGGCTTGAAGGCGCAAGGCGATTATGTGCTCGCCGATGTGAGTTTGCTTGAGCCCGAAACAGTGGCCGGGACTGAAGTGACCGCGCTGATGCGGCAGGTTACCGAGCAATTTGGCGAATATGCCAAGCTCAACAAGAAGATGGGTGATGACAACACCAATGTCGATCTGACCGAGGTCGACGATGCAGGCCAGCTGGCTGACACGATCGCCGCAGCGCTCAGCGCCAAGGTCGCCGACAAGCAGTCGCTGCTGACAGAGCCAAGCCCGCTTAAGCGGCTGGAGCTCGTCATGGCTTTCATGGAAGGCGAGCTTTCCGTGCTGCAGGTCGAGCGCAAGATCCGTGGGCGCGTGAAGCGTCAGATGGAGAAAACCCAGCGCGAATATTACCTCAACGAGCAGTTGAAGGCGATCCAGAGCGAGCTTGGTGGCGGGGATGGCGACGAGATCAACGAAATCGCCGAGCTGACCGAGAAGATCGAGAAGACCAAGCTTTCCAAGGACGCGCGCGAAAAGGCCAATGCCGAGCTAAAGAAGCTCAAAGGCATGCAGCCGATGAGCGCTGAGGCAACCGTGGTGCGCAACTATCTCGACGTGCTGCTAGGACTGCCCTGGGGCAAGAAGAGCCGCGTCAAGAAGGACATCGCCAAGGCGCAGGAAATCCTTGATGCGGACCATTACGCGCTTGAAAAGGTCAAGGACCGGATCATCGAATATCTCGCCGTGCAGGCGCGCACCAACAAGCTGAAAGGCCCGATCCTATGCCTCGTCGGCCCGCCGGGTGTGGGTAAGACCTCGCTTGGCAAGAGTATCGCCAAAGCCACGGGCCGCGATTTCGTGCGCCAGTCGTTGGGCGGTGTGCGCGATGAGGCCGAGATTCGCGGCCACCGCCGCACATACATTGGCTCCATGCCGGGCAAGATCGTAAACAATCTCAAAAAAGCGGGCACGTCCAACCCGCTCTTCCTGCTCGACGAGATCGACAAGCTGGGCCAGGATTTCCGAGGCGACCCAGCCTCAGCCTTGCTCGAAGTGCTGGACCCGGAACAGAACGACAAATTCCAGGATCACTATCTGGAGCTCGACCTCAATCTGGCGGACATCATGTTTGTGACCACCGCAAACAGCCTCGACCTGCCGCAGCCGCTGCTCGACCGGATGGAGATCATCCGCCTCGAAGGCTATACCGAGGATGAAAAGGTCGAGATCGCGCAGCGTCACCTTATCGCCAAGCAGGTGCGCGACCACGGCCTGACGGATGGCGAGTTTGAGCTCACCGAAGCGGGCCTTCGCGATCTAATACGCTATTACACCCGCGAGGCTGGCGTGCGCACGCTGGAGCGCGAAATTGCTCGGCTTGCGCGCAAGGCCTTGCGCAAGATCCTCGAGAAGGAGGCGACTTCGGTCACGATCACGCCCGACAATCTTGGCGAGTTTGCGGGTGTGCGCAAATTCAAGCACGGCACGTCTGAGGAAGAGGCGCAGATCGGCGCGGTCACCGGCCTTGCCTGGACGAGCGTGGGCGGCGAATTGCTGACAATCGAAAGTGTGACCACGCCGGGCAAGGGCGAAGTCAAGACCACCGGCAAGCTTGGCGAAGTAATGACGGAAAGCGTCGCGGCGGCCTTCAGTTTCGTAAAGTCGCGCGCGCCCGCTTACGGCATCAAGCCGAGCCTGTTCCAGCGCAAGAACGTCCACATCCACCTGCCCGAAGGCGCGGTGCCCAAGGATGGCCCTAGCGCAGGCATCGGCATGGTCACTTCGATTGTCTCGACCTTGTCAGGCGTTGCCGTGCGACCCGATGTCGCCATGACGGGCGAGGTCACCCTGCGCGGCCGGGTGCTCGCGATCGGGGGTCTTAAGGAAAAGCTGCTGGCCGCGCTTCGTGGCGGGATCAAGACGGTCCTCATCCCCGAAGAAAACGTGAAGGACCTCGCAGAGATACCGGACAATGTGAAGGAAGGTCTCGAGATCATTCCGGTCAGCCATGTCGATCAGGTGCTCGAACGCGCTCTTACCGATATGCCTTCGCCAATTGAGTGGAGCGAAGCGGATGATTTGGCGAGCCAGCCCGGCGCAGGATCAACGGGTGCACCCACCGGTTCTGACGTGCCAACCGCGCATTGATCCGCTATTGCTCTGCCGACGACTCAGACCAAAAGGTTTGAGTGGGCTGGGGGGATTTTGACGTATTTTGCAGCATTTGCGATGCTTGAACGCTGAGGGAGTTGATTTCATCGCAAATGGCCTGAATTGGGCGGCGCGCCGAGGTTTTTGGCGCGATTTGCCTTTGACAGCCTTCCGAAAAACGTCTCAATTCAAGCGCTCTCGGGAAGGCGATTCACCGATGACGATTTAGTACTAGAATAGAAGGGGTATCAGGAATGAACAAAAATGATCTGATCAGTGCCGTTGCTGAGACAAGCGGGCTTTCGAAAAGTGATACGTCAAATGCTGTTGAAGGTGTTTTTGATGCAATTACGAAAGCGCTCGCTGGAGGCGATGAAGTACGACTGGTCGGGTTTGGGACTTTTTCTGTGGCAAAGCGCAAAGCGTCGACTGGCCGCAACCCCCGTACTGGCGAACCGATGAATATTCCTGCATCGACCCAGCCGAAATTCAAGGCAGGCAAGGGTCTTAAGGACGCTGTGAACTGATCCTGATCGGCCATTGGCGCGACGCCTCGCGCTTTTGAAATGCCTAGAATTGAGAACCCCGCCGATCAAAGCGATCGGCGGGGTCTTTTCTATCGGGTATGGCATTTGCGGTTCGGCGTGTTCCCCGAACGCGGCGTCACCTATTCGCCCAAATCAATAAGCGCCGTGGGAGTTGCCTTGGTGCGCGGGCTGATATCCCATGTCAGCGTTTCGCCCTTTGGCGTGGGATTGGCGCCCTCATCGGTGTTATTGGCGCGGATATTCATCGCGCCGGTCGTCACGATGGTGAAGGTGCCTTCGATTGTCGGAATATTTGGCATTTGCTCGCCATTGCCCTCTCCCTGCGGGCTGAGCGCAGCTAACCCGGCCATGCCGGCAAGGCCTCCCATCATCGCTCCCATTGGGTTATCATCATTTTGCGCGGAGAAGCCGGGCGCGTTAACCCTGACGACATTTCCATCGCGCAGGTAAAGCTGGACGAACGGATTGGTTGACGGGACACCTTCGATAACGGGAAACTGAAAATCATGCGTAAGCTTGCCCGTCAGGCTATAGCTGACATCAAATACGCCATTGCCTTTGTCCTCGACCCGATCCCAGCCTTTTTGGCGCAGTAGCAACTCAGTGAATTTGGCGACCGCTTCGGGGTCAGAGGGATCAATCCCGCCCATCATGGCTGAAAACTGCTCAGCTTTTTGAGTGGCCTCGGCGGCGCGTTGCTCGGCTCCCGCTTCCCATTCGGCGCGTTGGCCTTCAAGCTCGTTGCGCGTGCATTCGCGCTCTTCGAAGGAATTGTCGACATAGCAGGGCTCTGGCTCAAATGTCTCGGCGCCTTCCCCCATTTCCGCCAGTTGAGAGAGGCCAAGGAAGAAGATCTCGCCATCATAGGTAAAGGTAAAATCCTGGTCCGGCCCAAGCACCAGCTGAGAGGTGAACTTGCCCGGAGTGATAAAGCAGCCCGTCAATAGCAGCGAAAGGCTGGCGACCAGTGCCGCGGCAGCGGCGCGCAAAGGGCGGCGAGTTTCGATCAGCATGGTCATGACGCGTGTCCTCTCTGAGTCTTCGTCTCGATATCTCTTAACTGCCTCGTATTGCCACAGCGTAAAGGGAAATCGCCGCTGCGTTCGATACGTTGAGGCTTTCAATATCCGATGTGATGGATAGGCGCGCAAGGGCATCACAATGCTGCGAGATGTTGTGCCGCATGCCTTCACCCTCGGCACCAAACACGAGCGCAACTGGGCCTGTCGTGAGAGTCTCAGCTAGGGTTGCCTCGGCTTCGCCTGCAAGACCAATGCGCCAATAGCCTGCATCTGCAAGATCATCGAGCGCGCGTGCCAAATTGACGACACGCACCCAAGGAACCGTCTCCAGCGCGCCCGATGCTGACTTGGCAAGGGCACCGCCTTCAGGCGGAGCGTGCCTATCTTGGGTAACAATGGCGGCAGCGCCGAATGCAGCAGCAGACCGCAGGATTGCGCCGACATTGTGCGGGTCTGTCACCTGATCGAGCACCACAATTGGACGCGCAGAATCGCCATCAGCAACCTCGTCGAGAAAGGTCCCGTCCAGCGGCTCGCATTCAAGCACAAGTCCCTGGTGAGGCGCATCCTTGGCGACAAGGCGCGCCAGATCCTGCACATCGGCATATTCAACCGGGAAATCAGGCGGCAGCTCGCCATCGAGGCTGTCGATCCCCTCGCGCGTGGCCCAAAGCTTGCGATGCTGGCGATTGGCGTTTTTGAGTGCGGCTTCGACCGGGTGGCGGCCCCAAAGGCGGACATGGCCCGCAGTTGCGCGTCCTGATCCTCGCCCGCCCTTCATCCGGCCCGCACGTCCTCGCAGCGCTCGCTTCTTCTCACCCTTCGCCATTTGCATTCCTGATCGCGTGAATATTGTGGCTCCCCTGCCAGCCGCCCCATTGACAGGCAAGGCTCGCTTCGCCAAACGGCGCGTCTCGGCAAACGGGGCCGCGCGCAAAAGCGGGGGCTCCTGCGCTCGATTGGGCCGCTTTTTCGCGAGAGCGCCCCAATCGCACTATCGCGAGCATTCGTGTGGACAGGTGGCCGAGTGGTTAAAGGCAGCAGACTGTAAATCTGCCCGCGCAAGCGTACGCTGGTTCGAATCCAGCCCTGTCCACCACCAGCTCTTACAAAGCACTCTCAAATGCGGTGGGTGGCTAGGCTCTAGCGCCGTAGCGCGCGAGGAACGTCGCGACCGCTTCTTCAGCAATTTCGTGGCACCGGACGACGGACATTGGCCCGTGGTGCGCGTACATTCGCTTGTCGAAGATGCTCGTCTTAGACAGTTCTGCCAATTGCTGTGCGGCAAGGAGAGGATCGGCCGGTTTAAGCTCCCCGCGCTCCTGCCATCGCTTGATATGCTCGGCCACTTGTTCAGTCCCTTGTCCTGGTCCTGATTTGAGAAACGCCTCGGTCGCAAGGGGAAAGCGCTCAGCGGCCACGATGCACAGCTTGCACAAGCGCAGCATGTCGTCATCGCGCCCGAACATGGAGGTCAGTTCGAATGCAACCTTCAGCAAACCCTCTCGGGCGGGCAAGCTGGCCAGATCATCGGTGACGATCTTGTCCCGGTTCTTCTTGAGCGAGTGCGCAATCACTTCGAGGAACAAATCTTCCTTGCTGCCAAATCGGTTGTAGATCGTTGCCTTCGACACGAGCGCCCGTTCGGACAATTCGTCCATATTCATGCCGTCAAACCCGTCTTCAAGCAGCATGGCCAGCGCGTTATCGAGGATCGCCAGCCGCTTTTGCTCGCTTGCGGTTAAGCGGCCGGATTTGGTGACTCGTTGTTCCATTTTACCCAGTTCAAGCGTGATTTCAGCCACCCGGTCAGCGATCCGGAAGACTTATCGTCGCCGGGTGCAGCTTTTCGTTCCTCCAAAAACAGGATGTAGAGTACCGGCACAACGCCCAGCGTCAAAACCGTCCCCACGATAAGCCCCCCGGCAAGCGCTGTGGCCATTCCATAAAAGAGTACGTCCTGGCTGATGATCAGCGGGAACAGACCCACAATCGTGGTGATCATGGTCATGACGATGGGGCGAAAGCGGCGCAGACAAGCGGAAATGATCGCCTCGCGCGAGGCGTTCTCGTAGTCCGGATCATCGGGGTCCAAGGCCGCGCGTTCGATATCGATCCGGTCGATAAGGACGATGGCGTTGTTGATCAGGATGCCGAACAGGGCGAACAGGCCGAGGATCACGGTGAAACCGAAGTCGGCCCGAAACACCAACAATCCAATCGAGGCACCGATGATCGACAAGGGCAGGATGCTGAGCACGATGCTGGCCCTTCCAAAGCCGTTGAATTGCAGAACCAGCAGGATCACGATCAGCGCCATCATCAGCGGGAAGTTTGAGAAAAGCTCGGCGTTGCCTTCGACCTGTTTTTCGATGATGCCATCATATTCGAGGAAATGGCCGGGCGGCAAAGACGCCTCAATCTCATCGAACTGCGGCTGGATTTGGGTAATCATGTCCTGCGCCGTCACGTTCAGCGGGCGGCCTTCAATGGTGAGCGTCTTGATGAGATTCTCCGACAGTATCCGGCCTGGCTGCGCTTGGAGCGAGATCTCGGCAATCTCGGCAAGCTGGACCGGGCGATCACCTGCGCTTGGGAAGATGATAGCGCTTTGAAGGCGTGCGGGATCAACCCGCTCATTTCTCGGCGCGCGCAGCTGGATCGGCACCTGATCATCGCCGTCTCTGTAAACACCCACAGAGCGGCCCGAGAAATAGGTCGCAAGCGAAGTTGCTACATCGGACGAGGTAACACCAGCGGCACGCGCGGCGGCCTGATCAATGTCGAGCGTCAGTTGGGTTGAGGGATTTTTCCAATCTGAGAAAACATCAATCGTCCCCTCAACGCCGCGAAACACCTCGGCTATACGCTCACCAGTTTCGATCAAAACTGTCTCATCGGGCCCGCGCACTTGGAGTTGAAGAATGCCGGTATCGGCTGGCCCAAGGAACATCGACGAGATGCGCAGTCTTGCATCGGGAAACTCGCCAGCAAGGTCCTTGCGCAACCGCTTCACATATTCATCGCGGGTCTGCTCATTGTCCGTGCGAATGACCATGTAGCCGCGATTGGGCGCTGGATCGACGGGTGAGAGGGAGAGCACAAAGCGCGGACCGCCAAAGCCTGAATAGGCCGCAACGCTCTCGATCTTTGGGTAATCCTCGTTTTCGTGAAGATGCTCTGAGATTGCCCGGACTGTGCGGTCGGTCTTGGCGCTCGACGTGCCCACTGGCATATCCACGAAAACAAGGACTTCGGGCCTATCAGAAGCGGGGAAGAACTGCTGGGGCACAAGGCCAAGGCCGACAATCGCCAGCGCGAAGGCCCCGGCAACCGCTCCAAGGAAAAGTCTGGGGCGAGTGAAAATCCGGCGAAGATCCGTGTCGAAGCGTTTGCGTGCTTGGCGGAATGATCGATCAACGTAGCGCGCGCGCCAGCCGTCTTGATCCTCATCCTGTGGGGCTGTGGCAAACCAGTAGCACAAGGTCGGCGTGACGAGCATCGCAACGAGCCAGGATGCGCTGAGCGAGATGATGATGACCTGTGCAATTGAGCGGGTGTATTCGCCAGATCCATCCTGCGAGAGCATGAGCGGTAGAAACACCAGGATCGTCGTCAGGGTCGATGACAAGAGCGGCAGCGCAAGTTCGCGCCCAGTCTGTCCCACAGCATCGAGGCGATCGACGCCTTCGCCAAGCCGGTTCTTGAAGTCTTCAGCAATCACGATGCCATTATCGACCAGCAGCCCCAACGCGATCACGATCGTCGCCATGCTCATGCGCTGGATGCGGATTTCAGCAAAGCCCATGACGGCAAGCGTGATAAGCACCACAATCGGCACGATAGCGCCGACGATCAGCCCCGTCCTTAGCCCAAGGAATAGGATCACCACGCCAAGCACGATGAACAGCGTCTGGATCACGTTGATGCTGACCCCATAGACCGTGTTCTCAACGGCAGTGGCCTGATAGGTGACGGTGTTGAGCGTAACGCCCGCAGGCAGCGAGGCTCGGATCTTGTCGATCTTTTCAATCGCCACTTTCGAGTAGTTGAGCACGCTCTGGCTCGCTTGCATCGAAATCGAGAAAACGAGCGCTGGCTTTCCATTGTAATAGGCTCTCTGACGTGCGGGATCTTCGACGCCCTTGCGCACATCGGCATAGTCTCCCAGACGCACTGTGCGGCTGCCTGGAAGCTCGATCAGGGCGTTCTCAATCTCGGTGAGGCTTTGAAAATTGCCTGAAGGAGCGATCGACAGGCGGCGGCTTTCGGTTTCAACCGATCCACCCGGGGTTACCACGTTTTGTGTGGCGAGCTGCTGCGCGACAGCGCTGAGTGAAACACCCAGCTGAGCCTGCACAGCATTGGGCATTTCGATAAAGACCCGCTCTTCAGGTCGGCCGAGGATGTCAACTTTTCGCGTGCCCTTGATGGTATAGACCTGTTCGCGGATGTGCTCGGCGAGATCGCCCAGTTCGAACATGTCAAACTCATCCGACTGAAGCGCTAGCGTGATCACCGACACATCGCCAAACTCATCATTGATAATTGGCACGCCTGTACCATCGGGCAATTGGGCGCGAGCTTCCTCGACCTTGTCTCGCATCTTGTCCCAGATCTGAGCCAGGTTGGAGTGCTCGAAGGCCACCTCGGCGTGGATGATGGACTGCCCTTCCATGGAAGTGGAGCGCACCTCTTTCATCTCGGGGATTGACTGGATCGCCTCGGAAAGCGGCTTGGTGATGAGGTCATCCACGCGGCTCGCGTTCATGCCGGGGAAGGGCGTCACGATCACCGCTTCGCGAATGGTGAGCTTGGGGTCTTCGCGCGCGGGCAAGCTGAAATAGCTTACCGTGCCGAACACCATCAGCAGCGCTATGGTGAGGAGGATTGCAGGGTGAAAGCGATAGCCGAGCTCAGACAGATTGATCATTTCGAATACCGCTGAGAGCCGAGCCCGATGCGTGCGACCGGCTCGCCATCGGTGACAAAGGCGACACCGCGTTTGACGATGAGTTCGCCTTGCTTGAGGCCATCGGTGACAGCGACGAAGTCACCCGAAATGCGCCCAAGTGTTACCGGCCGGGCGCTTACGATGCTGGTCTCGGGGTCGATCACCATAACCGATCCCTTGCTCGCTTCACCCGGCCGGAACGCGGTGATGGGGATCATGATTTCGGTTTGCTCGCCTCGGCTTGGCCAGCTGGGATCGAGGCGAATATCGACCACAGAGCCAGGGCGGAAGGTCTCATCGAGTGACGGGATATTGGCGACGATTTCATAAGCGCCAACGCCTGTGGCGCGACTTGAGAGTTCGGCGATCGATCCGGGCACTGATTGCGCATCGTTGCTTCCAAGGAATACCGAAACCGGATCGCCAGTCTTGAGCCTGTCACGGATGGCCCGAGAGACGGTAAAGCTGACCTCAAGGCCCAAGCCATCGATTTCGAGCACGGGCTCGCCGGGCCGGACTTGAGCGCCAGGTTCCACCATTCGCCGGGCAACGCGACCCGCAAACGGAGCTCTGATCGCGCTATCGGACAGTGCATCATTGGCAAGGCCAACGCGGGCCTTGGCAGCGGCTGCGAGGCCATTGAGGCTGTCAGAAGTGGCCTGAGCGCGCTCAAATTCGGCCTTCGAGGCGGCTTTGCGTTCGAAAAGGTCCTTCGTGCGATCAAGGTTCAGATCGGCCTCTATCGCGCGCGCCTCGGTTTCGGTCAGCTGCGCGCGGGCTTCAGCAAGGCGCAGGCGGTAGACGTTGCGATCGACCCGGGCGAGGGCTGCGCCGCTGCGGAAGGCATCACCGATCTCGAAGGGCATGGAAGCAATGCGGCCTTCCACCTCGAAGCTGACCAGTGTTGACTGGCGCGCCTGTACGCGTCCTGGAAAGACGTTTGAGGTTTGATCGCCCGAAGCAGAGTTTTTGCCAACCTCGATCCAATCGACGGGTCTCGGTTCGGTCGTGAAGGTTTGCTCGCCCGAGCAGGCGGCAACACTCAGGTACAGGCCTGCTAGCAGCATGGCTTTTTTGATCATCTTAATTGGTTTCCTGCTCTGAAGTGTCCAAACGCTGCCAACCGCCGCCAAGCGCGCCGTATAGGCGGGTCATGGCCACAGCAGCCTGGCGCCACGATTGTGCAGCGGTGCGGTTTGCATCGTTGAGTTGGCGTTCTGCATCGAGGAGGTCGATCTCGCTGATCGCGCCCGCTTCGCTGCGCATGCGGGCAAATCCCACATTGCGCTCGGCGATCGCGCTGGCTGAGCGTGATAGTTGCAGGGCCTCGCGCGACTTATCGTAGGTGGCGACCGCAGTCTCTGTCTCGCGCAATGCGTCAAGAATTGTGCCTTCGTAGGCCAGGGCCGCAGTGCGCGCCTCGGCCTCGGCCAAACGGATTTCTGCGCGCACCCGGCCGCCTTCGAAAATGCGCCATGAAAAGAAGGGGAAGAGCGAATACCGCGTGCTATCGCCGCTCAGTAGGTCGCCAGCGTTGGTGGCTGCGAAACCGCCAGCTGCGTTAAGGCTGAGCTTCGGGAAGAGCTCGCCCTTGGCAACGCCGATTTCGGCCGTTTCAGCCGCAAGCGCGCGTTCTGCGATGCGAATGTCAGGGCGGCGGCGGAGGATATCGGCGCGTAGACCAAGGGGTACCGCTCCAAGCGACATCGGCTCTTGTTGTTTGGCGCCAAGGGCTAGCTCGTCCTCGGGGAGGCCTCCCGCCAGAGTGCCCAGAGCGAGCACTTGCGCCTGCAATTCGGCCTTGAGCAGAGGTGCCTGCGCACGAAGCGCGGCAAGCTCAGCCTCGAAGGGGGTGAGGTCTGCCTCTGACAAGAGACCGCCTGCCAGCTGGGTCTGGCGTAGCTCCAATATGTCCTCTTGAGCCGCGATTGCCTCATTCAGGGCTAAGAGCTCATCCTGAAGGCCCACAAAATTGAAATAGGTCGTCGCAACTTCGATCACGATAGCAAGACGCGCAGCATTGGCAGAGGCGATGGAAGCATCCAGTCGCGCATTTGCTGCTTCGTTCTGGCGGGCTACCTGCCCCCACAGGTCAACCTGCCAGCCAATAGAGCCGCCGAAATCAAAGATGTCGAACTCGCGGATGAAGCCGGGAAAATCAGCGATGCCAGGATTGCCGTTCAAGCTTTGCTGACTGCGTGAAGCAGAGCCCTCAACCAGCGCCTGGGGGAAGTAGTCCGCGCGCGCATTGCTGCGCAGGGCGCGGGCTTCATCCACTCGGGAGAGCGCTTCGCGGACGGTCAGGTTCTGGACGAGCGCGGTTTCAATCAGCCGGGTCAGATTAGGGTCATTAAGCCCTCTCCACCAGGTGGAGAATTGGTCTTCGGATACGGCCTGATCCTCTCGGCTGATCCAGCCGCTATCGATCCGGCTGATTTGCGGCGGCGCGTAGTCGGGGCCAAGAGTGGCGCAACCTGAAAGGCTTAGGCCAATCGCCAGAGTGTAAAGCCCAGCACGCCGCGCGAGGCGGGGGTTACCGATTTCTAATTGCTGTAGGAGTGAAGGCACGTAATACACTCTCGCGAGATTCAGGGTGAACGAATTCGTCTATTTTGAACGAGCGGGTCGTATTTGAACTGTACAGTACAATTAGGGGGAGCGTGTAAGGTTCCAGGCATCTTCAATTTTTTGAGGAAAGGGTGCGATCGAACTGGAAATGAGCGCATCGGAAATTGCGCAGCGCGCTCGCCATCATATTGCTTGGGGGGCAAGCTTATCGGCGTTCAGGATCGGATCAGTGGAGTGCAAAAAAAGGGGCGGATGTTTCCACCCACCCCTCTGATTCTTTAAAGAATGGCCGACGAGAACGGCCTTTAGACGTTCGAAGCGGCTTTCTTGATCGCGCGCCGGATGCTCATGTAGGTCGCGCAGCGGCAAAGATTGGTCATGGCCGCATCAATGTCAGCATCGCTGGGATTGCTGTTCTCGGCGAGAAGAGCAGTAGCTGCCATAATTTGGCCCGACTGGCAATATCCGCATTGCGGCACGTCGTCTTCCATCCAAGCAGCGCGGATGGCATCCGCCGCCCGGCCGTCCATGCCCTCGATTGTGGTGATCTGCGTGCCTTCCAGCGAATCGTGGGGCAGAACACAGGATCGAGTCGGACTGCCATCGATATGCACTGTGCACGCGCCGCATTGAGCCACACCGCAACCGAACTTGGTGCCCGTCATCTTTAGGTGATCGCGCAGGACCCAGAGCAGCGGAGTGCCCGGCGCTGCGTCCACCTCTTGTTCCTGCTCATTGATGATCAGCTTCACGGCCATGTCGTCTCTCCGAAGGGCTCAGGCGGTTTCGATATTGTCAGCGGATTGGGCTGCTGGCATCGACAAGCGACTGCCGCTCGCGCCGATCATCGGCAGCGTGCGGATGCGGTTGCCGGTCGCAGCGAAGATCGCATTGGCAAGTGCAGGCGCAGCAGGCGGTGTGCCAGGCTCACCGACCCCTGAGGGGGGCTTGTTCGAGCGGATGATCTCAACTTCGAAAGCGCGCGGGGCTTCGGCCATCTTCATGAGACGCCAGCTGGGGAAGTTATCCTGAACAATCGCGCCATTCTTGGCTGTGATCTCGCCATAGAGCGCGTTTGAGAGGCCGTAGATCGTACCGCCTTCCATCTGCGCGCGCACGTGTTTCGGGTTCACCACGGTGCCAGCATCCAAGGCAACCCAGATGCCGGGAATGGCAAGCTTGCCGTCATTGCTTACCGAGACTTCGATGACGGTTGCGACATAGGCGAGGAAGGAGCGGTGGACGGCGATGCCAAGGCCGGAGCCTTCGGGAAGGTCGCGGCCCCACTTGGCCATTTCCGCGGCCTTTTCCACCACGGCTTTGAGGCGTGCGGTCTCGATCGGGTATTCCTCTGCCGAACCGCCGTAATTGCCGTATTCCGCACCTTCAGAGGCGGGGTCGATGATCCGGTCCGGTCCGATGAGTTCAAGCAGGTAATCCTTCTGATCCTTGCCCGCCGCATGGGCGAGCTCACCTGCAAAGCTCTGGACTGCAAAGGCATGGAAGACGTTGCAAACAGAGCGCAGCCAGCCTGTGCGCACATGGCCTTTCGCCTGGCCGGATTCGATCCGAAGGTTCGGCGCTGCAAAGGGTACATCGGTTGCGCCAAGGCCCAATTCGCCCGCGCTCGGGCTGTCCACGCCATTGGCAAAGGTTGAGGAGATCGAAGGGAAGGTGGTGCGGTGCAGATAGCTGGTGCACTTCCCCGCCTCATCAAGGCCCGCCTCAAGCCGCTGCGCGCTCACCGCGTGATAGAAACCGTGGCGCACATCGTCTTCGCGCGTCCATGTGACCTTGACAGGCTTAGCCACTTCCTTGGCAAGAAGCGCTGCTTCGATCATAAAGTCAGGCTTGGACTTGCGCCCAAAGGCCCCGCCGAGCCAGGTCGGCTTGACCGTGATCTTCTCCTTTTCGATTCCCAAGACTTGCGCGAGCGTGTCGCGCGTGGCTTGCGGGTCCTGCACACAGCCCCAGCATTCGAGCTTGTCATCACTCCAGCGTGCCGTGCCCGAAGGCGGCTCCATCGGGGATTGCGTGAGGTGCGGCGCGTAATACTCAGCCGTGACCGTTTGAGCCGCCTTGGCCATTCCCGCTTCCACATCTCCGCGTGATCGGCGCACCGTTCCCTTACTGCGTGAGGCCGCCCTCAACGCCTCGCCATAGCTTTCGGAATCGTAAGACGCGTTGGGCCCATCGCGCCATGCAACCTTGAGCGCCTTGCGCCCCTGAATGGCGGCCCATGTGTCCCTGGCGATAATGGCAACGCCGCCCATCGGCTGGAACAGTGCGGGCGGTGCGGCATCGGGCAGGCGCACGGTTTGCAACACGCCGGGCACTGCGAGTGCGGCGGTCTCATCCACTGATCCAGTGCGCCCAAAAACCTGCGGTGGGCGCGCGATCACGGCATAGACCATGTCGGGCACATCAACGTCGATGCCGAACTGCCCTTCACCACGCGTGATCTTTGGAATGGTGAGCGAGGACACTTCCTTACCGATAAAGCGCCAGTCTTCGGGGTCTTTGAGAGCGATGTCTTCTTCGGCGGGGACGGGCAGCTTGGCCGCGAGCTCAGCCAAATTGCCATAAGACAGCGTCTCGCCGGTCTTGTCATTGCGGATAAGGCCAGCGTCAGCACTGCAGTCCGCCGCCTCCACTTCCCAGAACATCGCAGCGGCCTCGGTCAGCATGTGACGCATGGCGGCCCCGGCGACCCGCAGACGGTGGAGGTTGTAGCGCACCGAGCGCGAGCCATCGGTGTTCTGATCGCCGTAACGCTCGTGCCCCTCGGCCTGCACGATCTGGACTGTGTCCCAATCGGCCTCAAGTTCATCGGCTATGATCTGCGCCATCGATGTCCAGACCTGCTGGCCCATTTCCGAGCGGTGGCAGGTGATCTTTACCGTGCCATCTTCCTCGATCGCGATCCAAAGGCCTGGGGTTGCATCGCCCTGAGCAAGCTCGGTGAGAGGGCTGGGGCCGGCATCGCCAAGGTCAAATGCGTCCGCATCAACCTCGGGTTCGACATAGGTGTTGCACCCTGCGAGCGAGAGCCCGAGCACCAACAGACCCGACCCGCCAACAAAACCTCTTCGGCTGAGATTGGTGAGAGAGGCGCCTTGATGGCTCTGCGGCGAGGCGCCCTGTGCCTCAGGGATGATTCCGATATCGCGAAGAAACATGCTGCTGCTCTTTCAGCTTGAATTGCGCTTGCGGTTTATTCCGTGTCCGCTTCGACCTTAGCGGATGTCCACCAGTTAATCGACTCCACATCATGAGCCGAGGTCCAGATGCCCTTGGGCGAGTAGCGGATCGCGCCGCTGCCTTCGGGCCGGCCGATGCGGGCGAGGATTTCGGTAGTCTCGGCATCAATCACAACAAAGGTCTGATCATCGGTTGTGCGCAGCCAGACCTTGCCATCGGCAGCGTCGATATCGCCATAGAGCAGACTGTCACCAACCTTGGTGCGCGCGAGGATTTCGAGGCTCTCCGGATCGACTTTCGCGACGGTTCCATCGCCTTGCTCTTGTATCCAAACCGCGCCTTCGCCGGCCGTCAGGAAGCCGGGCCGCTCGCCTAGTTTAACGGTGCCGGTCACTTCGTTGGTTTCTGGATCGATCCGCTGCATCAGGTTCTCACCACTTGCCACGGCCCACAGCGCGCCTTCACCAAAGGCTAGGAAGAACGTGCCCGCAACCACATCGATTTGCGCAATCACTTCGTTGGTCTGGGGATCGATGCGTGAGATTTTGCCTTCGGCATCGGCGGGGACCCATACCGAGCCCGCCCCTGCGACCACGTTGGTCTCTCCGCGCGGTTCGGCAAGGCCGGTGTCGAGGATCGCGTCGATTTCGGCTGTCTTGGCGTTGATTTTGTAGACCTTCAACTCCGGACAACTCGCCTGCCAGATGAAGCCCTCGGTCAGGGCCATGGTCCCGCATGGGCGAGGCATTCTGACGCTGGCAACGAGGCCATCGGTCGACCATTGCTCGACCATGCCTTCCTCGCGTGACGTGGCATTGGTGGCCCACACAGTATCGCCATCAATCACCAGAAAGTCGACAAAGCCGGGTACCTCTATGATTTTTTCGTCAAAAGCCAGCTTGCCCGGATCGGGCGGCGGTGGCTCGGACGAGCACGCTCCCAGCGCGGCGATTGAAGCAATCAGAGGCAGGGTGAAAAGTCTGTTCATCGATACACTCCCGGCATAGCCAACGCCGCAGCGGCGCGGTTCCCCTTCGCAAGCACGCCCTCCCAGACGCTTTCTTATGCGGGATCGACCCCGTCATTCGATCTGCGCAACATATGGATAATACCAACGATGACAACGGTAATAATTTTGCGATGGACATAGGCCTCGAATACGGCGATGTTGCAAGTGCGAAAGGAATTGATTCATGTTCAACGGATTGCGACGCGTCGGAAACCTCGCCGCTCTGGCTTTTGCGATGGTTCTCGCGTCCTGCTCCGGCGCTCCTGAGGAGGCGGCGGAGCGGACCAGCTTCAACATTGGTTGGTCAATCTATGCCGGGTGGATGCCTTGGCCTTACGCCGATCAGGCCGGTATCGTTGACAAATGGGAAGAGAAATACGGCATCGAAATCAAATTCGTTCAGGTGAACGATTATGTGGAATCGGTGAACCAGTACACGGCGGGTCAGCTTGACGGCGTGACCGTGGCCAACATGGACGCGCTCACGATCCCGGCGGCGGGAGGCAAGGACACGAGCGCAATCATCGTGGGCGATTATTCCAACGGAAACGATGGTATCTTGCTGAAGGGCTCGGACAGCATCGCGGCGCTCAAGGGCAGGCAGGTCAATCTGGTCGAGCTTTCGGTATCGCACTACCTTCTGGCGCGCGCCCTCGAAAAAGCTGACTTGGCGATGACTGATGTGAATACGGTGAACACCTCGGATGCCGATATTGCAGGCGCGTTTACGTCTTCGGACGTCACCGCTGCCGTCGCGTGGAACCCGCAGCTCACCACCATGAAGCAAACCGATGGGGCCAACCTCATTTTTAGCTCAGCGGACATTCCCGGTGAAATTGTTGATCTCCTCGTGGTCGACACCGCGCTTGTCCAAGCCAACCCCAAGCTGGGCAAGGCGCTTGCTGGCATCTGGTACGAAACTATGGCGCTGATGCAGCAGGACAGCGAGGAAGGTCAGGCAGCGCGCGCAGCCATGGCCAAACTGGCCGGCACGACGACTGAGCTTTTCGAAGGGCAGCTGGCAACGACATACCTCTATTCCGACCCTGCCTCAGCCGTTGCAGCTACGTCTGATGATGCCCTGATCGAGACGATGACCCGCGTTCGCGACTTCAGTTTTTCACAGGGGCTCTTCGGACAGGGCGCAAGCTCAGAGGACGCGGTTGGGATGAGCTTCCCGGGCGGCAAGACGCTTGGCGATGATAAGAACATCACCCTGCGCTTCGATGCGACCTTTATGCAGATGGCCGCCGACGGCGACTTGTGATCACTCGCGGGCCATCGGGGCTCGCTTTTCGATTGGAGACTAATGGGCTGGCTCAAGAGCCAATCATGGCGCGGCAACAAGGTGCTCCTTGGCCTTTTGCCGGTCCTTGTTCTCCTGATCGTCTATCTGTTGGTCGCCGCTGATCGCAACTTTATCAACCCAGCCGAGAAGATTACACCGCTCCCATCAGCAATGGCTGAAGCCATGTGGGGCCTGGTGTTTGAGCAAGACCAGCTTTCGGGCCGATATTTATTTTGGTCTGATACCTTGGCCAGTCTTCAAAGGCTCGGGCTGGGGCTGCTGATCTCTACTCTCACAGCGCTGGCCGTTGGCCTATTGCTGGGCGTCCTCCCCACCTTTCGCGCCACCTTTGGCATGACCGTTACCAGCATCGCAGTGATCCCGCCGATTGCGCTTCTCCCGATCCTTTTCATCGTATTTGGCCTTGGAGAAACGGCGAAAGTCGCGCTCATCGTAATTGGTATTGCCCCCTTCATGGTCAGGGATCTGGCGGCATATATCGCTGATCTGCCACGTGAGCAGATTGTAAAGGCGCAGACATTGGGTGCGAGCACGTGGCAATTGATGCTACGCTTTGCGCTTCCGCAAGCGATGCCGCGCCTCATTCAGGGCTTGCGCCTTTCGCTTGGTCCGGCCTGGGTGTTCCTGATCTCGGCAGAGGCCATCGCGTCGGATGTGGGCCTAGGCTACCGCATCTTCCTCGTCCGCCGGTATCTGGCGATGGATGTGATCCTGCCTTACGTCTTTTGGATCGCCATTCTCGCAGCGACGATTGACTGGCTTCTGGCGATGAGCAGCAAGCGGCTCTACCCCTGGGCGCATGGAGAGGGCCATTGAGCGCAGCGCTCTCCCTTCGCAATGTCTGGGTCGAGTATGGTGACAAGATCGTGCTTGAGCGGATCAATCTCGACATCGATGAAGGGGCGTTTGTATCGGTCGTCGGGCCATCGGGCGCGGGTAAAAGCAGCCTATTGAAGCTTGTGCTGGGGCAGGCGGCGCCGTCGCGTGGAACTATCACTTTGGCCAAGGAACCGCTCAAGGCCGAATGCACGCCCGAGCGCGGCGTGGTGTTCCAGCGCTATTCGGTGTTCTCGCATCTCACGGTGCTTGGAAACACCATCTTCGGCCTTGAGTGTGAGCAAGCGCCGATCACGGGCCGCCTTTTTGGAGCCAAGCGTAAAGCGGCGGTGGCGCAGGCAAAGGAAATGCTCGAAGCCGTCGGGCTGGGCGATGCTCTGGATTTGTACCCGGCGCAAATGTCGGGCGGCATGCAGCAGCGTTTGGCGATTGCTCAAGCGCTGATAAAGCGGCCGCGCATCCTGCTGCTTGATGAACCCTTTGGCGCGCTTGATCCGGGCATTCGGGCTGACATGCATACGCTGATCACGCGTTTGTGGCGCGAGCGGTATCTAACGATTCTCATGGTCACCCATGACATTCAGGAGGCCTTTTCACTTGGCACGCGCGTGCTGACACTGGATAAATCTAGGGTCGATCCGCACGCGCCCAATCGCTTTGGGGCGACCGTGGTTTACGATCTATCGCTCGACCGCAAAATTGCGCGCGAAGCGGAGCTTACCACCAGTCTGGCAGCGCTTAGCGGGATTCCAGATGACACTAGTATTACGATTGACACGATAAGTAATAAATGAGAGGGATCGCAAGCATGGCATCAGACCCCACAAGCCTCGCGCGCCTCAGCATGAGCCTGCCCGCTGAATTGCTGCGCCACCTCGATCTCATGGTTGAGGAACGCGATATGCCCTCGCGCTCGCAAATGATTGCGCAATTGATCCGGCATGCCATCGCCGAGCATCAGGCCAACGCGCATCCTGAAGAGATGCTCGCAGGTACGATCACGCTGGTCTATCGCGGTGATCAGGGCAGCGCGCGCCAGCAATTGGCGACCAAACAGCAGCACTTCCTCAAAGAGGTCATCTCTTCACAGCACGTCTTCCTGGAGAACGATCAGTCGCTCGAAGTGCTGCTGGTCCAGGGGCCGGCCAAACGGCTGGAAGACCTGTGCGACGCATTGCGCAGCATTCGCGGGGTCAAGCAATTGCAACTTGTGACAACGACCTCGCTCCTCCCGCCGTTGCATGAGCAGGGCGAGGATGAGGGCGGTTCTGAAACTAGCGACGACAAAGGAGTAGCGGCGTGACGCAGCCCGAATTGGCCGATCCGATTGCCGCCAAGGAGCACGCCCGCTCGCTTGGTAACACTGTTGTGGAAGCGATGCCAATCCTGCCGCCCAAGGCTGATGACCTGCCCGAAGGCGTGAGCCATGACGATCTCATCTGGGAGGAGACGATTGCAGCGGGCGGCTATGCCATTCGCCGGATCAATCGCGGCGGGCGCCTTCGCCTCATCGATCTACAAGGCGATGCCTGCGCCAGCTTTCAGATCTTCAACGCGGAAATGCCGACCGAGCGGTTCAATATTGCCGACACGCAAAAGGTTCAGTGGAACGGCTATTTCGGCGTTGGCGAGGGTAAGGCGCGCTTGTTCCTGTCCGACATGGGCCGGGTGCTGATGAGCATTCTGGTGGATACAGCGGGCACGCATGATGGCTTTTGCGGCGCGTCGAACGAGGAACTCAGCAGCGCCAAATACGGCGTTGGTGAAAAGAAGGGCCGCTATTTCCTCAACACGCGCGACCGGTTCCTGCTTGGTGTGGGCAAACATGGACTCAGCCGCAAGGACGTCCATCCCTGCATCAATCTGTTCAAGGGCGTCATCGTTGAGGAAGATGGCAGCATCACGCCGCAGATCGGACCGTTTGAGCCCGGTCGGCACGTTACCTTGCGCGCCGAGATGGACTTGATGCTGGTGATCGCAAATTGCCCGCATGTGATGGACCCGCGGCCTGAGTGGACCTCCACCCCGCTGCGCGCCACCGCATGGCGTGGCCCGACCGCGCCCGAAGACGACCCCGTGCGCAACCATACCCCCGAGGCGTATCGCGCCTTCCTGAATGTCGACGACTACTACCGCCGATAGGACTTAAAGCCTGCGGGGCCCAAAGACCGTGCCGTTAAAGGAGTGCATGACGTGACGACTGAAACACTGATCAACGACAAGGCTGCAGAAGGCCTTCCGGGCGAAATCATTTACGATGAGCAGGTCAACGCCCGCCATTTCTGGGTGCACACGGTCAAGAAGGGCGAGACGCTTCGCATCGTTGACCTTGAAGGCAATCAGGCGGTCGACTTGCTGATGTATTCAGAAGCTGATGACACCGAGCGCTACAGCGCGCAGGATACTGTTGCGGCGCAGGGCAATCTGTTTCTCAAGCATGGCGCGGTGCTACGCTCGAACGAAGGCAGGGCGATGATGACGATCACCGGTACGTCTGTTGCTTATCACGATACGATCGGCGGCGCGTGCTCGGTGGAGTCAAACGCGCTGCGCTATGGCCACTTCACTAAGTCGCAGCACGCCTGTGTCGAGAATTACCTCAAGGCCAGCTTGCCTGAAGGCCGGACCAAGCGCGACATTGTCTCAAACATCAATTTCTTCATGAATGTGCCCGTGATGGAAGACGGATCACTCGGCATTGTTGACGGGATTTCAGCCGCTGGACTGACGGTCGATGTGCGCGCCGAGATGGACGTTGTGGTGATGGTTTCAAACTGTCCGCAGATCAACAATCCGTGCAACGGCTTCAACCCCACCCCGGTGCGGATGATCATCGCCAAATGAGCCCTGACACCGTCCTTGTTGCGAACCGCGGGGCGATCGCCACAAGGATCATCCGGACGCTCAAGACAATGGGCCTCAGATCGGTCGCGATCTATTCCGAGGCTGATGCAGGATCGCTGCATGTAGCGCAGGCCGATGAGGTGGTTTGCGTGGGGCCTGCTCCGGCAGCTGAAAGCTACCTCAACGTCGAAGCGATCATTGCCGCAGCCAAGGCGACCGGCGCGGGGCTGATCCATCCAGGTTACGGTTTCCTCGCGGAGAACGCGGAGTTTGCCGAGGCGTGTGCGGCGGGCGGGATCGGCTTTATCGGGCCAACACCAGAGAACATTCGCACCTTTGGCCTCAAGCACTCTGCCCGCGCTTTGGCAGAGGCGAATGGCGTCCCGCTGGCGCCGGGCACGGACCTGCTCACCGATGCGGATGAAGCGGTTCGTGCGGCTGCTAGAATCGGCTATCCCATCATGCTCAAGGCCACCGCTGGCGGCGGAGGCATCGGCATGCGGGTGTGCGAAGACGAAGCCGCAGTCCGCGAGAATTTCGAAAGTGTCGTACGCCTTGGTAATAGCAATTTCGGTGATGCGGGCGTCTTCCTTGAGCGCTTCATCGCCGAGGCTCGCCATATCGAAGTGCAGGTCTTCGGCGATGGCAAGGGCCGTATCATGCCTTTGGGAGAGCGCGACTGTTCGCTTCAGCGGCGCAACCAGAAAGTCGTCGAAGAAGCGCCCGCGCCGGACCTTTCCCAAGACCTGCGCGAAGGCCTGATCGCGGCAGCGGTGCGGCTGGGCGAGGGGGCCAAGTACCGCTCTGCAGGCACGGTCGAATTCCTGTTTGATGCCAAGACCCAGGAATATTTCTTCCTCGAAATGAATACCCGGCTTCAGGTGGAGCACGGCGTGACCGAAGAGGTCATGGGTATTGACCTTGTCGAGTGGATGATCCGCGGCGCCAAAGGCGATTTTGCGATGCTCAATGCCGCATCGCCAACCCCTAAAGGCCACGCGGTGCAGGTGCGCCTCTACGCCGAGGACCCGGCCCTCGACTACCGCCCGACGACCGGCACCATCACCGACCTTGTCTTCCCCTCGGATATCCGCGCCGACACTTGGGTAGCAAACGGCAGCCAGGTGAGCGCATGGTACGATCCGATGATCGCCAAGCTGATCACCTATGCGGACACGCGTGAGGCGGCTATTGCGTCGATGCAGAGCGCGCTCGATCACTCGCGGATTGACGGGATTGAGACCAATCTGCGCTGGCTGCGCGACGTGGTGCGCAATGAGGATTTTGGGGCGGGGCAGGTCCACACCAAGCTGCTTGAGACGGTCTCACACCAGCCGAGCGGATTTCGCGTTATTTCCGGTGGCACTGCAACTTCGGTGCAGGATTGGCCGGGGCGGCAGGGGCTTTGGGCCTTCGGCGTCCCACCGTGCGGCCCAATGGATGACCGCTCTTTTCGCCAAGGAAATCGCGTGCTGGGCAACCCGGAAGGCACGGCCGGGCTTGAAGTGACATTCACGGGCCCGACGCTCGGCTTCAATGAGCCTACTCGGATTTGCCTGACGGGCGCGGACTTTGGCGCCAAGCTTGATGGAGAACCGGTTGCGCGCGGTGTCGCGATCGATGTCGCCTCAGGGCAAACGCTTGCGCTGGGCCGGGTGTCGGGCGGAGGAGTGCGCGGATACATCCTGTTTGCCGGCGGACTTGATGTGCCCACCTATCTGGGAAGCAAGAGCACCTTTGCGCTTGGTCAGTTCGGCGGGCACGCAGCGCGCTGTCTTGTCGCAGGTGATACGTTACATCTTGCGAATGAGCCAGTTGGCGTGCCGGAGCCTGCCCAAGAAGAGCCCAGCATCCCCGAAACCTGGACCTTGCGCGTCATGTACGGCCCGCATGCGGCGCCCGATTTCTTCACCGATGAGGACGTGCGCACCATCCTCGATGCGGAATGGAAGATCCACTACAACTCCAATCGCACTGGCGTTCGGCTTGTAGGCCCAAAGCCCGAGTGGGCGCGCAAGGATGGCGGCGAAGCGGGGCTGCACCCCTCCAACATTCACGACAATCCATATGCGATTGGCGCGGTCGATTTTACAGGGGACATGCCGATCATTTTGGGACCTGATGGTCCCTCGCTAGGCGGCTTTGTGTGCCCCTTCGTGGTGATTGCCGAGGATCGCTGGAAAATCGGCCAGCTAGCGCCGGGCAATCGGGTGCGCTTTGTGCCGGTTGGTCTTGAAGAGGCGCAGCAGGGCAGTGCAAAGGCCCGGGATATCGCGACGCTCTCGCCCATCCTGCACCAGACGGAACAAGACGGTGCGCGGCCTCGCACGGTTTATCGCCAACAGGGCGATCGTAATATCCTGGTCGAATATGGCCCCATTGTGCTCGATCTCGAGTTGCGCATCCGGGTCCACGCCTTGATGAGTGCGCTAGAAGAGCAGGGCCTTGACGGCGTGATCGATATCGTGCCCGGCATCCGCTCGCTCCAGCTCCATTTTGACGGGGACACACTGGATCAGAAAGGCGCTCTAGCAGCGCTGATCGCGACTGAAGACCAACTGGGTGACCTTGAGGACTTCTCTATCCCCTCGCGCATCGTCCACCTGCCGCTCAGCTGGCGCGACCCCGCCACGACCGAGACGATCGAGAAATATATGGGCGCGGTCCGTGATGATGCGCCGTGGTGCCCGGACAACATCGAGTTCGTCCGCCGCGTAAACGGCCTTGAGGATGCCAAGGCAGTCGAGGATATCATCTTCAATGCCAGCTACCTCGTGATGGGCTTGGGCGATGTTTATCTCGGCGCGCCGGTGGCGACCCCGGTTGATCCGCGCCACCGTTTGGTGACGACAAAATACAACCCCGCGCGCACTTGGACGCCGCCCAACGTTGTGGGGATTGGCGGCGCGTATATGTGTATCTACGGGATGGAAGGTCCGGGGGGCTATCAGCTCTTCGGGCGCACCATACAGGTGTGGAACACTTATCGCCAGACCGACGCATTTGTTGACGGCAAACCCTGGCTGTTGCGCTTCTTTGACCAGATCCGCTTTTACGAAGTGTCCGCTGAGGAGCTTGCCGAATGGCGACGCGATTTTCCCAGCGGTCGGCGCTCGCTCAAGGTTGAGCAATCCACCTTCAGCCTCGCCGAATACCGCGCATTTCTCGCCGACAATGCCACTTCCATCGAGGCATTTCAGAATAAACGCCAAGCCGCCTTCGATGCCGAGCGCGCCGCGTGGGAGACGAGCGGTGAGTTCGACCGGGTTTCGAGACTCAACGAAGACGCGCAAGGCGCGGCGCAGCCGGAGGCGGTTACGGTCCCCGATGGCGCGCAGCTGATCGAAGCGCCGTTCGGTGGCAGTGTCTGGAAGCTCCTCGTCAAGGAAGGCGACGCTGTTGAAGAGGGGCAGACGATTGCCGTCATCGAAGCGATGAAGATGGAAAGCCCGCTCGAAAGCCCAGCCAGCGGTACAGTCGCTGCGCTCTACACAAAAGAGCGTCAAGCCATTGAACCAGGCGCTCCGATGTTTGCGCTGCGGGCAAATGCATGACCGATCTGAGCCGCATCAGTCCGACTGCGATTGCAGCCGCTGTAAACACCGGCGAGCTAAGCGCCCACTCGGTCGCAAAAGACACATTGGCTCGGATAGAGGTGTATGATGCAGTCCAGCCTCAAATATGGATCAGTCGGTTTGATCCTGAGACTATCCTTAACGCTGCTAAAGCGGTGGATGCCAGGGTTGCGGCGGGAGAGACGATAGCGCTCGCCGGAGTTGCATTCGCGGTGAAAGACAACATTGATGTCGAGGGGCTTGAGACCACTGCCGCTTGCCCGGCCTTCGCGTATACGCCCAGCGCGTCCTCACCCGTTGTCCAGAAGCTGATCGAAGCGGGCGCGATCTGCATCGGCAAGACCAATCTCGATCAGTTTGCAACCGGCCTTGTCGGCACACGCAGCCCGTATGGCATTCCCGCCAATGCCTATAATCGCAGTTTCGTGAGCGGGGGTTCCAGTTCCGGTTCAGCCGTCACGGTCGCCGCTGGCTTGGTGGGCTTTGCGCTGGGGACTGACACAGCAGGCTCTGGCCGTGTTCCGGCTGCATTCAATCACCTTATCGGGATGAAGCCGACAAAGGGCCGCTGGAGCACGTCGGGGCTGGTGCCCGCCTGCCGCACGCTCGACTGCGTCACCGTTTTTACCGACGCTGTTGAGGATGCTCGGTTGGTTGACAGCGTCGTAGCCGGCTTCGACCCAATGGACCCCTATTCGCGCCCGCTCGAAAATCGCGCCATTTCGCCCAAGCGCATCGGCGTACCACGCCGCGATCAGCGCGCTTTCTTTGGCGACGGCCAATCTGAATTTTTCTATGACCGGGCGCTGGAGGTGCTCTCGCAATCGGCTGAGCTGGTTGAAATCGATGTAGAAGCTTTGAACGAGGCCGCAGCGCTGCTTTACAACGGTCCATGGGTGGCGGAACGCACGGCGGCGATTGAAATCCTCCTGCAAAAGGATCCGGGCGCGATCGACCCCACGGTTCGCGAAGTGGTAGAACCGGGCAAAGGCATCTCAGCAGTTGAAGCATTTCGCGGGGCTTATCGTTTGGCCGACATCAAGCGACACGCTGAACAGATGTGGGACGATCTTGACTGTCTGGCCTTCCCCACAACGGGGACGACCTATCGCATCCGAGAACTGGCCGAAGAACCCGTCTCTTTGAACAGCCACTTTGGAAAATACACCAATTTCGTGAACCTGCTCGATATGGCGGCGCTGGCTTTACCGGCGGGCGTGCGCGAGGACGCGACCGGATTTGGTATTACGCTTATCGGCCCCGCGCATAGCGATCACGCTCTGCTGAATGCGGCTCAGACCTACCTAACCGCGGCTAATCTGCCTGCGCTGCCGCCGCTCGATCTGGAGGGAAGAATGGACACTGTTAAACTGGCTGTTGTTGGCGCTCACCTCAAAGATATGCCGCTTCACTGGCAGCTGACCTCACGCGATGCGGTATTTGTCGGCGCTTTCGAAACCGCGCCCAGCTACCGATTGTATGCCATCGCTGACAGTGTTCCGCCCAAACCCGCTCTGGTTCACAGCGAGGATGGCGCGGCCATCAAGGTTGAAGTGTACGAATTGGGCATGGCCGAGTTCGGAAGCTTCACCGCCGAGGTGCCAGCGCCCTTAGCCATTGGGACTGTTACGTTATCTGACGGTTCAAGCGTCAAGGGATTTGTCGCCGAGCCGCGTGCAACGATTGGTGCTGAGGATATAACCGCGCTCGGAGGATGGCGGGCCTTTATCGATCGTGTCTGACTGTGACATAAAATTGCGCCACTGCGTCAAAACTGCAACAAATTGATATTCCTTCGGTGACTGTGGGCAATGTTACTCTTGACCCATTGCTTAATATCGATACCCCTTGACGTGCAGCACAAAACAAATTGCGCACGGGAGAGGGATAGACACGTTTTGGGTTCGCCAGCGGCGGGCCTAAAGATGTTCCATCTCGGCCTTATGGCCTATTGAATTCTGGGGTAAGCAGCATGGCTGGTGTGCAGGTTGGCAGTCGTATTATCGGAGCAGATTCTCCCGTAACCGTGGGCTGGGAAAATATCGGCAAGGTTGAAGGTGGGCCGATAAAGCAGTTCGTTTTTACGTGGTTTCAGCCATTTTGCCTGTTTGCGATGTTGGCCTTTGTTTACTGGGGCCCAAACTGGTTGGTCGTTTTTTCGACGCTGTTCATGATCCGTCTTGGCTTTCGCATTCTTCTGCTGGGCCTTGAATGGGTCAATCCGCGCTACGACAGCTGGAAGCTGACGTGGAAAGAATTCGCGACCGACATGTTCTATGTCTCGATGGGCTACACCGTGCTTAGGATGGTGGACAATTACATCGGTGACGGTGTGATGGTCGAAGCAATCCAAGGCCTTTTTAGCTGGGACGGCTTTACCTGGTTCATGGGTCTTCCGTTGCTTGTTCAGGCGCTGGCGATCTCCTTGATTTTTGAATTTGGTCAGTACTGGATGCATCGCGGAATGCACAATTGGTATCCGCTGTGGCTGACCCATGCGCCGCACCACTACATCACCCAGCTGAACATCAACAAAGGCGCCGTCGGCCACCCTATCGAGCTCTTCCTCATTGGCCTTGGAATTGGCGGTTTCTTCGATTTTCTTCCGCGCGCCTTCCTGCTGGCGGGAGCAATCGGCATGACTGTTGGAATTTATCAGCATATCAATGTTCGCTTCAACACACCGGCTTGGTGGCGATATATTTTCAACACGGTGGAGCATCATAGCGTGCACCACTCGCGCGATTATGAAGCCACGCGCAGCAATTACGGAGCCAACTGGATCATTTTTGACCGTATGTTTGGCACTTGTGTCGATGGGGAAGCGGAACTGCTCGGCATGGATGGCGGGCGCCGAATGGATATCGGCAAGACGATGCTTTTCCCGTTCACCGAAGGAATGAGATCATACAAAGCGGCATCTGAGCGGATGAAAGCCGCTGGAACGCCAGGTCAACAACAACAAGAGCCAGCCGAGTAAGTGGCCCGGCCAGGCTCGGCGCAGCAACGCCGAGCCTCTTCGAGAGGCAGAATTTTTTGACCCGCGCAGGTGGGATCGGGAGAGCCTTGTCTCCCTACGGAGACGTAGAAACGAATGCGATTGCGAGTGCCCTTCATTGAACGGATCTGGCGAGTAAATAGCTCCCTTGCGCTGGAAGAACCGCTCAGCGCGCAGGAAGCGTTCGAAAGGCTGGATCCTCTGCTAGACCAACAAGGTACAGAGTATACGGTTAATGGCGAAAAGCTTGAATATGCCAAGACCAATCCTGCAGCGCAGGACAAGCTGGCGACGTTCACCAGTGGTACTCTCAAAGTGGTGCAGGCCGGCGGGAAAACTCGCATCGATTACGAAGTAGCCAGTACCGCATTGGTGCTTTGCTTTCTGGCGCCTCTTGCGTTCATTGCCTTTGGCCAATTCACGAACCTCATCAACGAGTTGGAAAAGCCCGCCCTCCTCGCAGAACTCCAAGAAGAGAAGAAGAAGGAGGAAGAGGGCGAGGGTGAAGACGAGGAAAAGATCGAACTGCACTGGATCGACCAGCTCCTTGGTGCGCCTGAGCCCAAGCAGCCTGGCGAAGAAAACGAGGATGAAAAAAGCCGCGATAGTGAGGAAGGGCGCGAAGGCGAGAATGAGGAAGACGACGTTGGCAACCACTCGCCGACCACAGCATACGTTTTCGCAGGCATTTTCTTCACGATCTATCTCGTGGGCCGCGTGCTCGAGCCCTACCTGCTCAAGCGCACATTTCGCGCTTTTTTGACACGCTCGCAACAAGCGGAAACCGCTGAAAAACACAAAAAAATGGAAGTGGGCGCCAAGCTTGCTCCGCTGGGAAGAGGACCCAATGAATCATGAAACCCAAACAAGAAAAAGGGGGTAGCAATGAACTACAATACTAACATGCAACGCCGAGCAAAGCTGCTCACAGCATCTCTTCTTTCAGTTTCCGGGCTTGCCTTGATGGCAACGCCCGCAGCGGCGCAAGAAGCAGCCGAAGATGAAGAAGAAAAGGTCATCGTCGTAACCGGTTCGCGCATTGCAATCGAATCGCCGATTGAAGCACCAAGCCCCATAACCGTCCTCGATCAGGAAACGATCCAGACCAACGGTGAAGCGGATCTTGCAACGCTTCTGCGTGACATTCCAGCTCTCCAAGGCACGTTGCCGGGCATTGACTCCGTAAACCAGGCCGCCGCTGGTGACAGCTCGGATCTTGGTCTCAGCCTTCTTAACCTGCGTCAACTTGGCACTGTGCGCACACTGACCCTAGTCGACGGACGACGCCATGTGCCTGGCACAGGCGGTTCGGCCGCAGTCGACATCAACATGATCCCTTCCAACCGGATCAAGACTGTCGAGGTTCTCACAGGTGGCGCTTCGTCAGTTTACGGTGCGGACGCTGTGACCGGCGTCGTCAATTTCCAGCTGCGCACCGGCCGTGATTTCGATGGACTGGAATACAATGTCCAGGGCGGCATCTCTGACGAGGGCGATGCAGAAAGCTACAGCGCCGCGGTTGCTTTGGGCGGTGAGTTCTCCGATGGTCGTGGGTCTGCGGTATTCTCTGCCGAATATCGCAAGACGACATCACTTCGCGGGCAGGATCGCAGTTTTGCAGGGATCGGGTTCTCGTCATTGAGCGCGGCCAGCCAGGACACACTCGATCTGCTCGGCATATCGAATAGTGAACTAGGCCTTCCTGATGGTGAGCTTCCGGCCAATGCCTTTGTTATCAACAATACGCTGCCGATCACCAGCGCCTTCGGCTTGATTTCGCTTCAGGGCTCGGGCTTTGTCGCGGGTCTTGACGCCGCAGCGGCGGCTGGCGGCCCGCCGCCGACGATCGGGGACACGGATATTCCGGTCGCTCAGGTCTTTGCAAATGGTGTGCTGCGCCCGTTCGACCCTGGTGTAGCCGTTGGTGGGTTCGACTCCTCAGGCGGTGACGGCATCGGCCAGAACCCGCTTGGCTTCATTTTGCCTGACATCGATCAAGTGGTTGTGAGCGCGTCTGCGGACTACGAAATCACGCCTGGCATCGAGGCGTTCTTTGACGGAACTTTCGGCTTCACCGACGCCACCGATCAGGCTGGCGTTCCGTTCAGTGATGATATTCCGATCCCGATCGACAACCCGTTCATTCCCGCCGATTTGCGCGCGCAGTTCAACCAGCTCGACGCGCTCGGTCAAAGCCCGGCAATCGCCGTTTCGCGCGACCTTCAGGACGTGGGTATTCAGCCGTTCGAAAACACCGAACGTACCACGTTCCGCATCGTCGCCGGTCTTCGAGGTGAGTTTGAAAGCCTCGGTTGGGACTGGGAAGTCTCGTACAATTATGGTCGGACCGAGATCGAATCGACCTTCACTAACACCCGTATCGAAGACCGATATTACTACGCCATCGACGCGGTTGCTTTGACGGCTGATACGATTGGCGATGTTGATGGTACATTGCTTGCCATCCGAAACGGCCAGGATATCGAGATCTCGCCGGGTACGGCGGCAGTCGGCGATATCATTTGCCGGTCGGAGCTTGATGGTACTGCACCTGGCGTCTCGCCTTTCCCGCAGCCGCCAACCAATGACGACGGCACGGGCGCAGCTTTGTCGTTCGCTGCGGGCACGGGCCAGTGCGCGCCGATCAACATCTTCGGCCGCAACTCGATCCAAGGCGCGGGCGCCGATTTTGCTTTCCTCGACCTCGTCGATTCCACCGTGTTGACTCAGCAACAGTTCCTGGCGACCTTGTCGGGTGACACGGCGGAATTCTTCGAACTGCCAGGTGGCCCTGTCGGGTTTGCGGGCGGGTTCGAATACCGCGAAGACACCAGCCTTTTTGTACCAGCCAGTCTGCGTAATTCTCCGGCGATCACTTCGGGCGCTGTCAACGGTGGCCCAACCTTCACCTCGCCAGACCCCAACTTCGATGATCCGTCGCTGGAAGTGTACGAAGGCTTCTTCGAGCTGCGTGCTCCGATCCTTGCGGACATGCAGTTTATCGAGCTTCTCGAAGTCGGGGGCGCGGTGCGTCTGTCTGACTACAACACTATTGGTCAGACCACAGCCTATGAGTTCAGCGGGCGTTACAAGCCTACCGAAAGCTTGACCCTGCGCGGTACCTTCGCGGTCGCGGTGCGCGCACCGAACCTGGCTGAACTGTTCGGCCCGCAATCGCCAGCGACACAGGGCCTGCGGAGCGATCCTTGCGATGCCAACAATATCGGTGCGGGCAGCTCCTTCCGTGAAGCGAACTGCAACGCATTGGTCGGCCCGGATTTCGACCCGACCAACTTTGCCTCGGCCTTCCGTCCCGGTGTGACCGGCGGGAACCCTGACCTTCAGGAAGAAGAAGCCGAGACCTTCACCGTGGGTGCCGTTTGGCAGCCAGTTGGCGGACCGCTTGATGGTTTGACTGTAATTGTCGACTATTACGATATCTCGATCGAAGGGGCGATTGGCTCTTTGACTGGGGCTCAGATCGCCGCAGCCTGCGTTGACTTGCCGACGCTGGATAACCAGTTCTGCGCTGCGGTTGATCGTAATGCCACAACCGGCGTGATCGACTTCTTCCGCTCGGGCAACGTGAACCTGGGTTCGATTACTGCGCGGGGCATCGACTTTGCAGCCAATTACAGCTTTGACTTGGATGGCCTGCTTGGCGGCGATGGCGGTAGGTTTGACCTGTCAGTCACGGGCACACGCTTCCTTGAAGCTGAGCAGATTTTCGATGCAACGGCAGCCACGCTGATCGCTTCTATCGAAGATCCGCTGGAGCAGGAGCAAGCGCAGACCGCCGAAGACATCACCAACGATCTGCTAGGTGAGTTTGGTAGGCCGGAATGGATCGCCAATTTTGGCGTTGTCTATCGTGCCGACAACTGGTCGTTCGGATGGCAGGGCCGCTTTGAAAGCAGCCAGCTTTCGCCGGGCATCGACAACATCGAAGTCGTGAGTGTCGATATCGAAGGCAACCAGGTGGTCGTGAATGACGATAACTCCTTCGTCGCGCTGCCACAGCGTGACACTGGAGATGCACTCATCAGCGACTTTACCTTCACTTACGATTTCAGCGACGAATTCAACGTCTATGGCGGGGTGAACAACGCGTTCGACAAGGATCCCTTCCTTGGCACTCTCGTACGCCCGATCGGTGTGCGTGGCCGCTACTTCTACTTGGGTGTGCGCGGCGCATTCTAAGCCACGATCGCCAGCTTGATCTGGTGACTTCCAAAATTGACGGGGCGGGAGAGCAATCTCTCGCCCCGTTTCGTTTTTCGCCGTTTACCCGTGCCAGTGATTCCGGTGTGCGGTTTCGCCAGTGCGGACTCATTTGCCCATAACCTTGTGATGGCTTGCTCTTGAAGCGGGCAGAAGGGCGCATTAACCCCCCATCCCATGACCGAAACAGCATTATTGCAGACCGCGCCTGAGGCCAATCTCACTGGGCGCCCTGTCATCTCCGCCACGGGGCTTTACACGCCTGAAGAGTCAATCACGAACGAAGAGCTGGTCGCCAGCTTCAACGAGTTCGTGGATCGTCATAACGCAGCCCACGCTGAGGCAATCGCAGCGGGCGAGGTGGAGGCTTTGTCTCACTCCTCGGTTGAATTCATCGAAAAGGCCAGCGGCATCAAGGCGCGCCACGTGATGAGCAAGGCGCCCATCCTCGATCCCGAGACAATGTGCCCGCGCCTTGAGGAACGTCCCAATGAAGAACTCTCGATCATGGCCGAGATCGGCGTGATCGCAGCCAAGCAAGCGCTAGAACGGGCTGGTCGTTCGCCCCAAGATGTGGACGCGGTCTTGTGCGCGGCATCGAATATGCAGCGCGCTTATCCGGCCATGGCAATCGAAATCCAGCAGGCGCTCGGCATTGAGGGCTTTGGTTTCGACATGAATGTTGCGTGTTCGTCGGCAACCTTTGGCCTCCAGACTGCCGCGGACTATGTGCGCGCGGGCAACGCCAAATCTGTGCTGGTGGTCAGCCCTGAAATCACCTCGGGCCATCTCAACTGGCGTGACCGTGATAGCCACTTTATATTCGGCGATGTGGCGACCGCCGTGCTGGTCGAGGATGCGGCCATCGCCCCGGCCCAGCATTGGGACATTCTGGGCACCAAGCTAAAGACCGTCTTTTCCAACAACATCCGCAACAATTTCGGCTTCCTCAACCGCGCTGCGCCCAAAGGCGAAGGGACTGCGGACAAGCTATTTGTCCAAGAGGGGCGCAAGGTCTTCAAGGAAGTCGTGCCGATGGTTGCCGAGATGATCCTTGAGGAGACGGACCGGCTTGATATCGATGCCGCTGCGATGCGCCGAATGTGGCTTCACCAAGCCAATGCCGGGATGAACCGGCTGATCGCGCAAAAGGTGCTGGGCCATGAGGCCAACGAGGATGAGAGCCCGACCGTGCTTGATACTTATGGGAATACCTCAAGCGCCGGCTCGATCATCGCCTTCCACCTCAACAGCGATGATCTGAGCGCCGGAGACACCGGCCTCATCTGCAGTTTTGGCGCAGGCTATTCGGCAGGCGCGGTTTTTGTTCGCAAGGTAGGCTGAGGTTTAAGCCTTAAGACGCCAACCTTGCGTCCCAGGCGGCGATGATCCGCTGGGCGACCGCCCAAATTGCGGCTACTGCGAGCAGCGAGACAAGCCCATCCACCGCGTAGTGGTAGGCAAGGTGCACGCTCGATATCCAGGTGATGAAGAAGAACACGCCGAAAAAGGCGCCCCAACGCTTTGAAATGCGGCGCACGGCAATCCAGTAGAGGAAAGCGATCGCACAATGCATGCTCGGCATGGCTGTGATCCCGCTCCCAAGCCCATCCTGCGAGGTGGAGAACCACTCCAGCAGCATCGCCTGCACTTTCAGGGTCATCACTGGAACCTGCTCGTTTGCGGCATTGAGATAGGCCATCTGGTCATCAAAGCGGGGGTCACCCAGCATGGGGCCAACAAAGCAAGGACCGACTGAAGCCAGCAAGGTCGCCATAAGCCCACCGACTAGTGTCCAGCTCAGCACATAGCTCAGGAAGAACTGGCGGCGCACACAGTGGTCAATCTGCGCAAAGGCGAAGAACAGCACACCGGGGTAAAGCAGCAGGAACCACAATTGGTAGAGCAGCGCGAGAAAGGCCGTCACAATCGGAAAGCCGAGCACGGGTTGCAGGACTTCCCAAGCGTCATAACCCGCAAAGATCGCTCGGTCCCACTCCACAAAGGCGTTGTCCCAGGTGTATTCGTTGAACAGCGGGATTGCCGCCTTCATCTTCGAGAAATAAGGAAGCAGCACGATCGCAACCGCCAGCATAGGCGCGCCTGCCGCCATCATTTCGCGGGCCTTGGCATTAAAATAGCGCGCCTTGAGATGCTCCACCGGGCTTTGCGGGCGGTGCCGAAGGAGCTGTGCGCCGGCGTCAAATGCAGCGATGGCTATGACAAATAGCGCAAAGAGCCGCGCATTCACCAAAACACCATCAAGTCCGGGCGAGACCCCCTTCGAGAACAGTAGGCCAACGCACAGCGCAAATAGGGCAAGGCCCACCACAAGAATGGGTGCCTCACTAAACCAGCGCCGTGCGACGCGATGCCGTGCCTCGTGGAACGGGGTGCCTTGATCCTGCGAGGTAAGGTCGGGGTTTACGCTCATTGCGATGCCGCCAATTAAGGTAAACACGTCACTAAACAGTGAACACAGATACGCATGCTGATGGCGCGAACGCCATGCGTGAAGATGGGTGCCATACACCGTTTTGTACGGTCGTTTGGCTTACCCTTGCTTGCGAGGCTCGCGCTCGCCCCCTAAGTGGTGGCGCATGGCAGGTGAAATACTTGATAATCAGGGGCGCGGCGATGCAGCATGGACATGGCCTGCGATCCACCCCGAAGGTCGCAAATTTGGTGTCATTGCGCTGGCGATCGGCCTGATACCCTTATTCTTTGGCTGGGTGTTCGGCTTTGCGCTCATGTTGGGCGTGTCGGCTTGGGTCTTCGCGTTTTTCCGCGACCCGGAGCGCGTGGTGCCTCAAGATGAGAATGCGATCATCGCGCCCGCCGACGGCATGGTCTCGCTCATCCAGCAGGTTGAACCCCCGCTTGAGCTGCAGGTCGAGGATGGCTCTGGCACGCGCGGGCTTCCCCCCGGGCCAGTCACGCGCATTTCGATTTTCATGAGCGTTTTTGATGTCCACATCAATCGTGCACCGATCGCGGGGGCCGTGCGACGCCTGATTTATATGCCGGGCAAGTTCATGAACGCCGATCTTGACAAGGCAAGCGAAGAAAACGAGCGCCAGCATTTCCTGATTGAGCGCGGTGACGGTGTGCTTATCGGATTCACTCAAATCGCAGGCCTCGTCGCGCGCCGGATTGTGCCTTTCGTGAAGCCGGGTGATACGCTCGCCAAGGGGCAGAGGGTTGGCCTTATTCGGTTTGGTAGCCGGGTGGACGTTTATTTGCCGGCTGGTACGGAGCCTAAGGTCTTGTTGGGGCAGACCATCATTGCGGGTGAGACGGTCTTGGCTGAGCTAGGCACACAGGGCCTGCTTGAAGGCATTTCGCAGTGAGTTGTCGCGTGAGGGTTCTGGTTTGAGTTTGCGGCGTGGCCGCACGAAGCGCGATGTCCGGTCGGCAAGGCTCGGGCCCAAAGCAGCTGAGGACGAGGATGGTCGCGCGCGAGGGGTCGGCACAGGCATTACGCTTCGCGCCATGCTGCCCAATGTGATTACGGCAGCCGCGCTTTGCTCAGGGCTTACGGGCGTTCGCTTTGCAATCGATGCGCAGTGGGAATATGCCATTTTGGCGGTTGTTCTGGCGGCGGTGCTTGATGGCATCGATGGACGCATAGCGCGCTTGCTCAACGCTCAGTCACGCTTTGGTGCGGAGCTCGACAGTCTGGCCGATTCGCTGTCCTTCGGAATGGCGCCGGCGATCATTCTCTACTTATGGTCACTCAAGGATCTCGATCGCTTCGGATGGTTTGCTGCGCTTGCCTTTGCCATTTGCTGCGCGCTGCGTCTGGCGCGGTTCAACGCTCAGATTGATACCGACGAACAGCCACACAAATCGGCCGGGTTCCTGACAGGCGTGCCAGCGCCTGTGGGGGCAGGGTTGGCATTTGCGCCTTTCTTTGTATGGCAGGAAACCGAGATCGCATTGCTGCGCGAACCTGTTTTCATGACGGTGTGGGTGTCGATCATCGCAATTTTGATGATCTCGAACATGGCCACGCTCAGTTGGGCTGCAGTCCGCCCTCGCAAGGGTATCCGGCTGGGCCTGATTGCCCTTTTGACTCTTGGGTTTGCAGCCCTTTTGCTTGAGCCTTGGTGGACGCTTGCGGGCTTGAGCGCAGGTTATCTGGCGCTCATGCCTTATGCTTTGTTCAAATACGGACGCATTAAGCGGCGTCGGTTAAAGACAAAGGCGACAGCCGAGGCTGAGGCGCCACAAGCCGGTGAGCAGGCAGGCGAGCAGGCGTAGCGAGCGCATCAAACCGAACCGCCTGGCGCACACGCTGCTCCACCGGCTGCGCTACCGGAACAAACCCAGCATTGAGCAAGTCGCGCTCCTGCTTGAGCCGCTCAAACACATAACGCCCTCGCACCCAGCAATCAGCCAGAGCAAGCGCACTCGTCAGCGCAACCACCACAAGAAAAGCTGAGATCGTGAGAGCGAGCATTGGGTCGGACCTTTCCTAAAGCATGTGTTCAGTGTTTGTTCCAACACGCTTGTTCCCCAAGTGTTCCGCTGTGTCAATCGAGAAATCCATTTTGGAAGCATTTTTGACTTTGGGCTGGATTTTTAAATGCTAGCGAGCTAATTGCGCGGCCTCGCAAGGGTGCCTCCTTAGGAACGTCCTCGCGAAATTCACATGGAAAGCGCCACATACCGGTGCCGAAAAGCGGGATCTCCGCTTCATATGGTTCCTGCTTTCCAGAGGACGAACCGGAAAGGAATTGAATTATGGCGGCCATTACCGTCACGATGCAGCAATTGATTGAGGCCGGCGCACACTTCGGCCACCAGACCCACCGCTGGAACCCGCGTATGAAGCCGTATATCTTCGGCGCGCGTAACGGTGTTCATATCCTCGACCTATCGCAGACCGTGCCGCTGTTTGCGCGCGCGCTCGACTTTGTTGAGCAGACGGTGCGTGCAGGCGGGAAGGTCCTGTTTGTCGGCACCAAGCGTCAGGCGCAGGAGCCGATCGCCGAGGCTGCGCGCGCGTCTGGTCAGCACTTCGTCAACCACCGCTGGCTGGGCGGCATGCTCACCAACTGGAAGACGATTTCGGGCTCGATCCGTCGGCTGAAGACTCTTGAAGAGCAGCTTTCGGGCGACACGAGCGGTTTCACCAAGAAGGAAGTCCTTCAGCTAACGCGTGAGCGTGAGAAGCTTGACCTTTCGCTCGGCGGTATCCGCGATATGGGCGGCGTTCCGGACGTTATGTTCGTGATCGATGCCAACAAGGAAGACCTTGCCATCAAGGAAGCCGCTGTGCTCGGCATTCCGGTGATCGCGGTGCTGGACACCAATGTCGATCCCACCGGCATTGCTTTCCCGGTTCCGGGCAATGACGATGCGAGCCGTGCAGTGCGCCTCTATTGTCAGGCTATCGGTGATGCCGCGAATGCGGGCCGTGGCGGCGCGGTTGCGGATTCGGGCGAAGACGTGGGCGCGATGGACCAGCCTCCGGCTGAAGCTCCTGAGGTGACCGCTGAGGCTGCGGCTGAAGAGGCTCCGGCTCCAGAAGCAGGAACTGAAGAAGCACCCGCCGAAAGCGCCTGAGCCGCAAGACCAGGGCAGGGCGTCAATGGCCCGTCACAAATTGAGACTAGCGCGCCGGGCATGCATCCAACCAAGGGTGATGCCGCCCGGCGCACCCTTATCGTTATAAAGGATACCCCAATGGCTAATTTCTCCGTTGCGGACGTGAAAAAGCTCCGTGAAAAGACCGGCGCTGGCATGATGGACGCCAAGAAGGCGCTGACCGAAGCCGATGGTGACATCGAAGCTGCTGTCGACGCGCTGCGTGCCAAGGGTCTGGCCACCGCTCAGAAAAAGTCGAGCCGCACTGCGGCTGAAGGACTTGTCGGCGTTGCGATTGAAGGCATCAAAGGCACTGCGGTCGAGGTCAACTCGGAGACCGACTTTGTGGCCAAGAACGACAAGTTTCAGGATTTCGTGCGCAAGGTAACGGCGGTCGCGCTCAAGTTGGGCGAAGACGATGTCGAAGCGCTCAAAGCCGCCGCTTATCCCGATGGTGGCACGGTCGGCGAGAAGCTGATCGACAACATCGCGACGATCGGCGAGAACCAGACGGTTCGCCGAATGAAGACGGTCACGGTCGAACAAGGCGCGGTTGTTCCCTACGTGCACAACGCCGCGTCGCCCGACGATCAGGACCTTGGTAAGATCGGCGTTCTCGTCGCCCTCGAAGGCGATGCGTCGGCAGACGTGCTCGCAACGCTTGGGCGCGACATCGCCCAGCACGTGGCCGCCATGTTCCCGCTTGCGTTGAACGCTGACGGCCTTGACCCCGAGGTGATTGAGCGCGAGCGCGCCATCGCGCAGGAAAAGGCGGCCGAAAGCGGCAAGCCTGAGAATGTGCAGGAAAAGATGGTCGAGGGCGCGATCAAAAAATACGCCAAGGAGAACGCGCTACTTAGCCAGATCTTTGTAAAGGACGGTAAGGCGACCGTTGAGGAACATGTTGCTCACACCGCCAAGGATGCGGGCGGATCGATTAAGTTGACCGATTTCGTGCGCTATCAGCTGGGCGAAGGCATCGACAAGGATGACGGCGACTTTGCCGCCGAAGTCGCGGCTGCCGTTAAGGGCGACTAAGCGCTTTCAACGCGAAACAGAAACGCAAAGGCCGCCGCAGTAAGACGCTGGGGTGGCCTTTTTGCCTTCACGAAACGGGGCGTATCTCAATCAGCCAAAGTTCAGGGTGGGTCGAGAAACGGAGCGGAAGAACGCTTGTCCCAAGCCCTGCGCTCGTGACGAGGGTCTTGCCGTCTTCTTCGACAACGCCGCACGCATACGTATCCCCATAGCGCGACATATGAACAGGTGACCCTCCCCATGGATAGGCGATCTGTCCGCAATGGGTGTGCCCCGCCATCATCAGCGTCATATCCGAAGGCATCTTGGGGAACAGATCGGGCGTATGGGTGAGCATCACGCGGACCCCACTGAAACGATCCATCGCTTGGATTGTCGCTGCGATGTCGTCGTTTCCGGTGGAATCGTCGTCCATTCCGCCGATAACAACGGGCCCGAAACGACCGGCTGTGTTCTGAAATACAGAGATGTGCGGAAACTTCGATAGCTCTGCAGCGAGTTCTGGCCAGCCATACCAATGATCGTGATTGCCGGGCACCAGCACAACACCATCGCGCGCGCGAAGCTTGCCAAGAGGGGCGATCACCTCCTCAGGCGAATAATGCCGGGTGCCTGTGCGTTTCTCGCTCACCAGATCGCCCGCCACGGCGATGATGTCAGCGTTTAACGCGTTGGTCTGCTGCACGATACGCTCGACCCGCTCTGGCGGCATGTCCGGACCGGCCATATGGATGTCGGCAACGAGCGCGATCGTTATCGGTTCTGAGCCCGGCGGCAGTTGATTGGTCGAAACGACAAGCCGCTCAACCACAGGATCGCTCATGGTGTCGGACCAAAGCTTCCAGACAAGAAGGAGCGCAATCACAGCAAGGGTAACAAGAGCTTTGCGGATCATGCGCAGGAGGCTCCAAGATGATGTTACAGATTTGGCTGGCCCCTTATGCGAGAGCCACGTCAAGTTGACTACACCCAATGCCGCGATCCCCCTTCACATCCCTGCATCCCCAAGATAAAGGCCCGCCAACGCAAACTCTCGCCAGCGAGCCACCGCCTATGACCATGCCCACCATCAAACGCGTCCTCCTCAAGCTTTCGGGCGAGGTGCTGATGGGGGAACAGGAATATGGCATCGATCCGGCCTATGTTGCCCGGCTTGCCGAAGAGGTGAAAGCGGCCAAGGATACGGGGCTTGAGGTCTGCCTTGTCATTGGTGGCGGCAATATCTTTCGCGGAATTTCGGGCGCCGCGAAAGGCCTCGATCGCACCACCGGCGATTACATGGGCATGCTCGCGACCGTGATGAACGCGCTCGCCATGCAGAACGCGCTCGAAAAGCTGGGCGTGCCCACGCGCGTGCAGTCGGCGATCCCGATGTCCTCTGTATGCGAGCCCTACATTCGACGCCGCGCGGAGCGTCACCTTGAAAAGGGCCGCATCGTTATCTTTGCCGCGGGCACTGGCAATCCGTTCTTCACCACCGACACCGGCGCGGCCCTGCGCGCGGCTGAGATGAATTGCGATGGCCTCCTCAAAGGCACCAGCGTCGATGGGGTCTATGACAGCGATCCCAAGCACAACCCCGAAGCGACCCGCTTCGACACCATTTCCTATGACCACGTCCTCTCTCAAAACCTCAAGGTTATGGACGCAACCGCCGTGGCGCTTTGCCGCGAGAACAACATTCCGATAGTGGTCTTCTCGATCCGCGAAAAAGGGAATGTCGCGCGCGTTCTGGCAGGTGAAGGCGTGCAGACTATTGTACAAAAGGACTAAATGGCAATGCAGTATGACAAGGCCGACATAGAACGCCGCATGACCGGCGCGGTCGAAGCGCTCAAGAGCGATCTTTCGGGCTTGAGGACGGGCCGCGCCAACACCAGCCTGCTCGATCCGGTGCAGGTTGAGGTTTACGGCGCGATGATGCCTTTGAACCAGGTTGCGACCGTCTCCGCGCCCGAGCCGCGCATGCTGAGCGTGCAGGTGTGGGACAAATCCAACCTGACCGCGGTCGAAAAGGGCATTGCCCACGCCAATCTCGGCCTCAACCCGATGATCGATGGCCAGACCCTGCGCCTGCCCATGCCCGACCTCACCGAAGAGCGCCGCAAAGATCTTGCGAAGCTCGCCGGACAATACGCCGAGAAAGCCAAGATCGCGATCCGCAATGTGCGGCGCGATGCGATGGAAAGCCTCAAGGCTGACGAGAAGAAGAAGGAAATCTCCGAGGATGAGCGCAAGCGCCTCGAAGATGAAGTTCAGAAGCTGACCGACGATCACGTCAAGCAGACCGACGAAGCGGCAGCGAAGAAAGAGCAGGAAATCCTGACGCAATAAGCTATGCCGGGCGTCAGATCCGGGTGAACTCAAATGTCAGGAGGGGGATTGCAGCAGGACCGCGCCCTAGGAGCTGCGAGGCATGTCGCCATTATCATGGACGGCAACGGACGCTGGGCCAAGCGCCGGGGCCTTCCGCGCGCGGTTGGCCATCAGCGCGGGGTCGAAGCGGTGCGACGGCTGGTGCGCGGGATCGAGCCCATGGGGCTGGAATGCCTGACGCTCTATGCCTTTTCCTCGGAGAACTGGAAACGCTCGGAGGATGAGGTTGATGACCTCATGAACCTGATGCGGCGCTTCATCAAATCGGACCTGCCTGAGTTTGTGGCGAATGGCGTGAAGCTCAAGATTATCGGCGATTGGCAATCTCTTGCGCCTGACATCGTCGCGATGCTCGAGGATGCGTTGGCGCAAACGGCGGGCGGCCATCAGACGCTCGCCGTGGCGCTCAATTATGGCGGTCAGCACGAAATTGCGCGCGCGGCGGCCAAGGCGGCGGCGCAGGGCGCAATCACTACCGACGCAATCGAAGCGCAGCTCGACACTGCAGACCTGCCGCCGCTCGACCTGCTGATCCGCACCAGTGGCGAGGTGCGCCTGTCGAACTTCCTACTGTGGCAGTCCGCATACGCCGAGATGCTGTTCGTTGACGCGCTCTGGCCCGACTTCAAGCCTGAGCACCTGGCCGAGGCGCTCGACGCGTTTAACGCAAGGGAGCGGCGCTATGGCGGACGTTGAAGACCTGCTCCCCGACGTCCCGGAGCGGGTGCGCGATCCGAAGGCTGGCGTATCCGACCTTCCCGTAAGACTGGCCTCTGCGGTGGTGATGGTCGGTGTTGCGGGGACAGCGCTGTGGCTGGGTAGTTTTGCGTGGATCGGCTTCGTGATCGCAATTGCAGGTCTGGTCTTGTGGGAGTGGAACCGGCTGGCTCGCGCGATGGAGGTCGCTCCCCTCGGGGAGATTGTGTGGCTTTTCTTCGGCGCGCTTTACGTGACGGGCGCAGCGCTCGCGATGATCCAGGTGCGGGTGAATTACGGCGCGTTTGGCGTGGCGCTAACCTATCTCGCGCCGGTTATCGCGGTCGATGTGGGTGCGTATTTTGCCGGGCGAGCGATTGGTGGTCCCAAGATCGCCCATCGTCTCAGCCCATCTAAAACCTGGGCGGGTCTTGCAGGCGGGGCGGTAGCGGCGAGCCTTGTATTCATCGCCGTTGTCGCGAGCGGCTGGATGCCGGAGCTCGGCGAGAGTGTAAGCGCGACCGGGCTTCTCCTCGCGGTTCTGGCCGGTTTGATGGTCGCCGTGGTGGCGCAGGCCGGGGACTTTTTCGAAAGCTGGATGAAGCGGCGCGCGGGCGTCAAGGATTCAAGCGCTCTTATCCCGGGCCATGGCGGCGTGTTTGACCGGGTCGATGGGTTTCTGGCCGTGTTTTTTCTGATCTTCTGCGTCAATGTCCTGCCCGGCCTATTAGGAGGGACGTTCTGATGGCGCGTTCGCTCACCCTGCTTGGGGCTACCGGCTCAATCGGCGCTTCGACGCTCGATCTGGTGCGCCGCAATCGCGAAGCGTGGCAGGTGGAAGCGCTCACCGCCAATTGCAGCGCAGGCGAGCTTGCGGGGCTCGCGCGCGAATTCGGCGCCGAGATTGCAGTTGTCGGCAATGAGGCTTGTCTGCCTGAACTGCGCGACGCACTGGCGGGCAGCGGGATCGAAGCGGCTGGCGGGGCCGATGCTCTGTGCGAAGCGGCTGCGCGCCCGGTCGACATGACGGTTGCTGCAATTGTCGGCACGGCGGGCCTGGCGCCAACGATGAAGGCGGTCGAGCGCGGCGGCACGATTGCGCTCGCCAACAAGGAAGCTCTCGTCTCTGCTGGCAGCGTGATGACCGCCGCCGTTGCCCGGCACGGCGCCACCTTGCTGCCCACCGATAGCGAGCATAACGCGATCTTCCAGTGCCTGGCTGGCAATTCCCTCGACGATGTTGCGCGCATCACGCTGACGGCGAGCGGAGGGCCGTTGCGCACTTGGTCCATGGATCGCATTGCCGCCGCCACGCCTGCGGAAGCCGTGGCGCATCCCAATTGGTCCATGGGCGCAAAGATCAGCGTCGACAGCGCGACGATGATGAACAAGGGACTTGAGTTTATCGAGGCGCATCATCTGTTCCCCGTCGGGCTCGACGCCTTGCGTATTGTCGTCCACCCGCAAAGCGTCATCCACTCGATGGTCGAGTATCGCGACCGCTCAACGCTTGCCCAGCTTGGCCCCTCCGATATGCGCGTGCCGATTGCCTCGTGCCTTGCCTATCCGGCGCGCATGGAAACCCCGCTTGAGCCGCTTGACCTTGCGAGCATTGGCGAGCTCAGCTTTTTTGCACTCGATGAAGAGCGCTTTCCCGCCACCAAACTGGCGCGTGAGGCGATTGAGCTTGGCGGCGGCGCGCCCGCCATTCTCAACGCCGCGAACGAAATCGCAGTTGCTGCGTTTCTTGACGGTACAATCGGTTTCCTCCAGATCACTGGTCTGGTAGCGGAAACCCTTGGTTCGTTGGACGCCGCTGCGCCTAAATCGCTGGAGGAAATTCTGGTGCTGGATCAAGAAGCGCGCGCCAAGGCCAGCGAGTTGTTAGAGAGACGTTAGTGTTTGAGAGCCCTCCATTTTGGATGTACATCCTCGGCTTCCCGCTAGTGCTGGGGCCGCTCGTTACCGTTCATGAGCTGGGCCACTATCTGGTCGGTCGCTGGTTCGGTGTTCACGCAGAGGCGTTCTCAATCGGCTTTGGCAGCGAGCTGTTTGGTTGGACTGACAAAGCAGGAACACGCTGGCGCGTCTCGGCGCTGCCCTTGGGAGGCTATGTCCAGTTCAAGGGCGACATGAACCCTGCTAGCGTGCCCGATGCAAACGCCGTGGCAGAGCCTGATACGTTCCAAGCCGCCGCCTTGTGGAAGCGCGCGCTGATTGTGGCGGCAGGGCCGGTGACCAATTTGGTTGTGGCCGTGGCGATCTTTGCCGCTTTCCTCGCCATTGTGGGAGAGCGCGTTGTCGTCAATCCCGAGGAGTCCACGGTAGTCGGCGGGTTTTCCGATGAGGGCGAGGATCCCTATCCTTCCTCCGCGCGGGAGGCTGGTGTTGAGTTGGGCGATCGCATCGTCGCCATTGATGGCGCAGCAATCACAGACTTTACCGAGCTTCAGGAAGCGGTCCGCTACTATCCTGAGCAGCGCTTTGTCCTGACTCTAGAGCGTTCGGGTCAAGAGATCGAAATCCCCGTGACGGCCTCGCGCGTCGAATTTGACGATGGCTTTGGGAACAAGGGCGACATTGGCCTTTTGGGTGTGCGCCCTGTCGAGGTGCAGTTTGAAAGCCAGCCTGTGCCTTTGCTTGAGGTGGTGCCGAGCGCTTTCGCGCTGTGCGGCAAAGTGGTCGACAAGATGATCCTTGGCATTTCGCAGATCGTGACCGGGCAACGCTCGATCAAGGAATTGGGCGGACCGCTCAAGATCGGCAAGGTGGCGGGTGAGCGGCTTAGTATGGGAGCGCCGTTCTTTATCGAATTCATCGCGCTTATCTCGCTTAACTTGGCGTTCATCAACTTCTTGCCAATCCCAGCGCTCGACGGCGGACACCTTGCGTTTTACGCCGTCGAAGCGGTGCGGCGTAAGCCGGTCGGACCGCAGGCAACCGAATGGGCGTATCGCACCGGCATAGTGCTGGTTCTCACGTTCATGGTGGTGGTCACATTTAACGATGTGACCTCGCTGCCTATAATCGGTGGCCTGTTCGGCAGTTAGCCGTGGAAACGCGACGAATGGGCAGGGACACAGGGCTTTGTCCGCTTGATTGCAGCTCTTGCATCGGGCAGAGGCGGGGTGTGTCTTTCGAAGGCACGTCACACGCAAAAGCTCGAAGGGGAGCAGCGATTGCGTTGGCCGCCTTGGGCAGGCGGTTAAAGGACAGGTTCAGCTCGGCAGAGCAGGGTTGTCCTAAGGCGATGCTAAAGACGGGTTGAACGGGAAATTTTACGAACATGAATCGAAGCAAGGAAGCGGGCGTTTCGCCTGCCACTTCAAGCCCAACCCCGTCCGTGGGGCGGCTGGCGATTGCTCTTACCTGCGGCACGATGCTGGCAGGCGTACCCACAGCCGCGCTTGCACAGGATCAGGCTGATCCCGCGACGTCTCCTGCAACGACGCCAACACCGGCTCCAACTCCGACGCCCACCCCAACTCCGGCGCCCGCACCAGCGCCTGCACCCAGCACCATCATCCGCACGATCAGTGTCGCGGGCGCAGAACGCCTCGAGCCGACCACGATCCTCTCCTACATCCGCCTTCGGGTGGGTCAGGAATACACTTCTGCCGCAGCTGACCAGGCGCTCAAGGACTTGGGCGCGACTGAGCTGTTCGCTGGCAACTCCACGATCCGCAACGAAAACGGCAACGTCATCATCACAGTCACCGAGAACCCGGTGATCAACCGCATCGTGCTTGAAGGCAATGATCGCCTTGATGCCGAGAAGATCCTGCCCGAGATCAAGCTCGCGCCGCGCCAGATCTTCACTCGCTCAAAGGTCCGCGCGGACGTGGCGCGCATTATCGAGCTCTATAAGCGCCAGGGGCGGTTCGCGGCGACGGTTGAGCCCAAGATGGTGCAACTGCCGCAGAACCGCGTCGATGTCGTGTTCGAAATTAGCGAGGGGCCCAAGTCCAAGGTTCGCCAAATCAACATCATCGGCAACGAAGAATTCTCCGATGGTGAGCTGCGCGGTGAGATGGTGACCAAGCAGGCGCGCTGGACGCGCTTCTTCAGCTCCAACACCAGCTACGATCCTGATCGCCTCGCGTTCGATCAGCAGAAGCTTCGCCAGTTTTACCTGACCGAGGGCTATGCCGACTTTCGCGTTGTCTCGGCAGTGGCGGAGCTCACGCCCGATCAACAAGACTTCATCATCACCTACGTGGTCGAGGAAGGTGAGCGCTACAAGTTCGGCGAGGTCGAGGTTGAAAGCCAGCTGCGCGACTTTGACGGCGATGCGATCAGGCGCGGTCTCTCGATGCAGACAGGCGACTGGTACGATGCCAAGGCTGTGGAAGACACGGTCGAGCAGCTTACTGAACTGGCTGGCCGGTTCGGCTACGCGTTTGCCGATGTTCAGCCCCGGTTCGATCGCAACAAGGACGAGCTGGAGATGAACATCACCTTCATCCTGCGTCAGGCGCCGCGCGTCTACGTGGAGCGGGTGGATGTAAACGGCAACACGCTAACCCAGGACAAGGTCTTGCGGCGCGAGTTCCGCCTGTCCGAGGGCGATGCGTTCAACTCAATCGGTGTGCAGCGGACCACGGCGCGCATCAACTCGCTGGGCTATTTCCAGGAGAACTTCGAGGTGAGCCAGGTCGAAGGCTCTGCGCCTGACCGCATCGTGCTTGAAGCGAACGTGCAGGAGCAACCGACCGGTGAGCTGCAGTTCTCCGCAGGCTTTTCCTCGATCGAGCAGTTCATCCTCGCCGCCTCGATCCGCCAGCGCAACTTCCGCGGGCGCGGACAGACAATCGGGCTTTCGGTCAACTATTCGCAGTTCTCAAGCCAAGCGCAGATCAGCTTTGCCGAACCCTATGTGTTCGACCGCAATATTTCTGCCGGGGTCGACATTTACCGCCGCGACTTCAACAGCTTCAATTTCAACGGCAGCAACCGCAACACGACCTTTAGCCAGGCAACAACTGGCGGTTCGATCCGCTTGGGTGTGCCGCTTACGGAATACATGTCGCTGATCGGGAGCTACACGCTCAACTACGACGAGGTGAGCCTGGATGAAGGCCTGTTCTTCTCCGATCTTGATGGCGATGGCGTGGCGACCTGCGACCCGCTGCTTGCAGGCCGTTTCTTGTGCGATGCGCTGGGCAACCGGCTGAGCTCGATCCTCGGCCTCAACGTCAACTACAACTCATTGAACTCCGCCTTCCGCCCGACGCGCGGCGAGCAGATTTCGCTGGGCGCCGAGTTTGCCGGACTTGGCGGCGATGTGCGCTTTCTGCGGTTCCGAGGCCAGGCGCGCAAGTTCTGGGGCATCGGCAATACCGGCTTCATCTTCTCGCTTTCAGGCGAAGCGGGCACCATCATCCCGCTGCAAGAGCGCGTGGGCGAGGGCGTTGATGACATCCTCCTCACTGACCGTTTCTTCCTCGGTGAACCGCGCATTCGCGGGTTTGACATTCGCGGCATCGGCCCGCGCGTCCTTACCCAATTCTACCAGCTTGACCCGACCACCAACAACGCAGTGATTGGCGAGGACGGTAATCCGGTCCTGTTCGATGCCCAGGACCAGACCCGCGATGACGCGATCGGCGGCAAGAACTACTATCTGGGTCGTGCCGAGCTTGAGATCCCGCTTGGCACTGGTGCGCGCGAGCTGGGCCTTCGCCCTTCGATCTTTCTCGACATCGGCGCATTGTGGGATGTCACGCAGCCCGTTTTGCAAGACAACCCGAACGGTATTCAGCGGCTTGATCCCACCTCCGGTGATCCCCTGTTCTCAACCACAGTGGACGTCAATGGCGATCCGATCGTCGATACCAACGGCAACGTCGTTCGCGTGCTGACCACTGCTCCGATCGATGCCAACGGAAACGACAACCGCCGCGAGATCGTATCAAACTCGAACATCCGCGAAGTCTTCCGAGGCGATTCCCCAAGCCCGCGTATCGCGCTCGGCATCGGGGTAAACTGGAACTCGCCATTCGGCCCGTTCCGGATCGACTTCGCACAGATCATTCGCAAGGTCCAAGGCGATGACGACAAGACCTTGCAATTCAACGTAGGAACCCAGTTCTAATGAAACCTCTTTTCAAATTCTTCGCTTCAGCAACCTTGGCCGCCATGGCCGTTATGACCACGCCTGCCGCCGCGCAGGTCGAGGGCAAGGTTGCGACCTCCAGCATCAGCAACTCCATTCTCGGCGTGCCCAGCTTCCAGACTGCGCTCAGCCAAGTGAGCACCACGTATGCAGCGCAGATCGAGCAGTTGCAGACCAAGCGCACCGAGCTTGATACCCTCCTCAAGCCTTTCGATACCAACGGCAACGGTACGATCGATCAGGGCGCAGAGACCGCCGCGATCCAGGGTGCCGCCAACCTCCAGCAGATCCAGACGCTGCGCGCTGAGATCAACGGCCTTGAGAACCAGATCACCGCCGCTCAGGTCTATGCGGTTGAGCAGGTTCTGGCGCAGTATCAGGCTGCTCTCAATGAAGTCGCGACCCAGCAGCAGATCGTGATGATCGTTGAACCCAATAGCCTGCTTTACGCAGCCGAAGGTGCTGACATCACCGCTGCTGTTTCCACCGCGCTTGCGGGCAAGGTGAGCGCGGTTGGCATCGTGCCGCCAGCGGGCTGGCAGCCGTCGAACAGCGGCGTCCAGATCTTCCAGGAAATCCAGCGCACTCTTCTGGTTCAAGAAGCGCGCGCGCGTGCCGCTCAACAACAGCAGCAACAGCAGGGCAACACCGAAGCACCGGCTGGCCGCTAAGGCCGCCGCGCGACACGGGAAGGGCAGGGCATGGACGGGCAAGCCTCGCAATCTGAGCCGATCGTGGATTACGACATTCACAAGGTCCTCAAGGCCCTGCCACACCGTTATCCGCTGCTTCTGGTGGACCGGGTCAAGCGCATCGACCTTGGCCAGCGCATTCATGCGATCAAGGCGATTAGCATGAACGAGGAGTTCTTCCAGGGCCACTTCCCCGGCGCTCCGATCATGCCCGGCGTCCTCCAGATCGAAGCGCTGGCGCAGTCGGCGGCAATCCTGGGTATGGAGACGCTGGAGTTGGCGGACAGCGGCAAGCTGGTGCTGTTCATGGGGATCGAGAACGCCAAGTTCCGCGCCCCTGTGACGCCGGGCTGCCTGCTCGATCTTGAGGTTGAGCTCACCCAGTCGCGCCGCCAGGTCCACAAGTTCACCGGCAAGGCGAGCGTTGAGGGCAAGGTCACCTGCCAGGCTGACTTTACCGCCATGATCGCCGATCCCCCAGAAGCCTAAAGCTTGCGGGCCGATTCGGGCGAGGCGCCGTGGGCCTGTAGGAGACACAGGTTACACAGTCCAAAAGTCGAAAACCCACCCTCTCAAAGTGAGTGAATGTTGGAAATTTTCGCGAAACGGGCGCGTAACCAAGAAGCGAGAAGCGGGCCGACAATGGGAAAGAGCTCATGCCCCATACCGCGTCATTCGGTGTGTAGGAAAGCGCTTTATCAAGCGCAAAACCGCTTGCCTTTCGGCCCGTTTCGCCTTAGGCGCGCGCCTTTCCCAAACACTAGCAGCCCCGGTCGGTACCGGGGCACGCGCTTGAAGGAACCGGAACGATGAAAGCCGAAGGGCACCCCGACTATCACATGATCACGGTCAAGATGACCGATGGCACCGAATATCAAACTCGCTCAACCTGGGGCAAAGAGGGCGATACGCTTGCGCTCGACATCGACCCGACGAGCCACCCGGCATGGACCGGCGGCAACCGTCAGGTCCAGGAAGGCGGCCGCGTTGCCGCGTTCAACAAGCGCTTTGGCGGGCTCAGCCTCAAAAAGTAGACGCAAAGCGCCGCGCTCACAGAGCGCCACACGCATAGCGCCGCGCGTTAACGCCGATAGGGGCGGTCCTTTCAAAAAGGGCGGCCCCTTTTCTTTTTTCTTCAGGCCAGCATGGCGCTGTGCTGCTGCCCCCAAGATTCCCAAATCGGGACGAGCCAAAAAACCGGGACTCGCCAGAGGCAGTTTAATCAGTTAACCCGTCTTAACTTTGGCTTACAGTTCGACCTGTGAGGATTCGTTTCGGGGGACAGCCGAGGGCTTGTTTTTTAGTTTTTGCGTCTCGATAGAGACTGGGGGAACGTTATGAAAAAATTACTCGCAGTTATTTCAGCTGCCTGGCTCAGTTTGATGCTGGCAGCGTCACCGGCATCGGCGGCGACCGAGATTTTTGACGCGACCAACTTCAACAGCGGGAGCGGAAAGCACGGTCTTTGGACCAATGGAGCATTCACTCCCGAGTCCTTTACTTTTCAGGACGTGATTTTCAAAGTCGATAGGGACAATAAGACCGGGTCGCTGAAGGGCACCGCAACCAATGGTAGTCTGATTGCCGTAATTGATATTACGCTTGACGGCTTTCTCGACAAGCTCGTTAATTCCGGCTTTGTCTATAAGAAAGAGCAGGGCGTTCAGTACAGCCCCGCTTTGGACGATCCTAACCTCGACTTTTTCTCGAATGGCGTCGGAACGATCACTATCGATGGCACCGTCTTTAACCTTTCGAGCGACCCATTCAGGGGCCAGACGATCTTCCAGTTCGGCAAAGGGGCAAATGCCAAGAACCCGAACGAACTCGGTGGTTCAGCCTGGCTCAACATCGCAGGTGAACGCAAGCATTGGGATCTCAACTTTGCGCTGTCTCCGATCCCGGAGCCCGCGACATGGCTGATGATGATCCTTGGTTTTGGGCTTATCGGCGGCGCGCTTCGTTCGCAGACCGCACGCAAGGTCGCACTGGCACGCGCCTGATCCCCGCGAAGGCGAGGAACTCAGACAACAAAGAGGGCGGCTCCAACGGGCCGCCCTTTTTCTTTGCGCCAGCGCACGGTACATTCGCGCCCATGTCCCCTTGGTTTTTCCTCGCTGGTGCCATCGCTTTGGAAGTGACGGGCACTTTCCTGCTCAAGCTCTCCGATGGTTTTGAAAAGCCGCTATGGGGCGGGCTCTCAATCGCGTGCTACGGCGCGTGCTTCTGGATGCTCGCCCCCGCGATGAAGGCGCTCCCGGTAGGAATTGTCTATGCGATCTGGTCAGGCGTCGGCATTGTCGCAGCCAGCCTGATGGGCCTACTCGCCTTTGACGAACGGCTGAGCGGTGTGCAGTTCGTCTTCATCGCGCTGATCCTGATCGGCGCTGTCGGCTTGCAGTTAACGGCGAGCGGGACGCACGGTTAGCAGGGCTGAACCCACTCAATTTGGCAACGCACAGTGACGGTGTAGGTCTGACCGGAGTTCGGCGTCACATAGCCGCTTTTCACTCGGTTGCCATCCTTGCACACCGCTTCTATCGAGCCTTCAATCTTCGTGTTCGCGACAAAGCCACCCCAAGGTAATCGCGTCATTTGTTGAGAGGCATTTGTTGCCACAAGATCCGCGCTATCAACAACGTCATGCGGGTCTTCAAGCCAGGTCAGATTGTTCCAGAGCAGCGCGCCATAGCCGAGCGCTGCGAGGACAAATAGGAACACAAAACTGGCCATTGCTTTAACCTTGAGGCCGTACTTCATTCGCTCACCCCCAAGCTCTTTCGCGGTACCATTTGGTGATCACGTACTTCACGCCCATTCTCACAATCATCCCGTGGTGGAGCGTGTTGGGGTTCTCGCGCCCATCCGCGCGGCGGTTGTTCCAGCACACCAGCTTGCCCGGCTCGGGCTGGAAGGTCTTGCCCACCGCCTTGAACCGGGTTGCGCCGCCTGCTTCCACCTCGTTCAAATAGATCATGAAGGTCCAGGTACGTTGGCCCGCGATTTTGCAATATTTCTCCCAGTCGGGCCCGCCGGGGGTGAAGTAATCGGTGTGCGGTTTGAACTCCTGCCCCACGGCGTAGCGCTGGCCTTGGCAAGGCTCGCCGAAAGCTGGGTCAATGCCGGAGAGATCGGTGAGGAGCGCTTCTAAGTCCTCGACTGCAGGCTCATGCGCGTCCAGATCGCAGGTTTCGGAGGTGCGGAAGTATTTGTCGCCATTGTCGTCAGCGATGGTGGAGGGGCGGCGCTTGTAGTCGATGAGGTCGATCAGCGCGGCGCGTAAGGGGGCGGCGATGAAGTTCCGACACTGGAATATCTCCGCCTTGGGCGTCGGCAGGCGCTGCATGCCGGGGCGCTGCATCAGGCGCTCAGCAGAAGAATCGGTATCTACGTCCATTGCCCGCCAATCCTAAAAGCCTGCCCTTGCAAGACCAAGCGGCAATGGCGCGGGTTAATGGGGCGCGAAACATTATTACGTTTGTGTTTCGACGCGTAAGTTTTCGCTTCCCTTGAAACGCGCTTTGTGCAACAGGCTCGCGCCCGCTCACGGCGGCCTTGACCACGCTTTGGCCTTGCGCAATGCCCTCAGGCTTAGTGCAGACCCGGTGGCATCTGGCTGGCGAGTTTGAGCGGTTTGTGGCGATCGTAGTTCAGTTGGTTAGAACGCCGGCTTGTGATGCCGGAGGTCGTGGGTTCGAGTCCCATCGGTCGCCCCATTTCCCCGCTTGATCTTACCCGCGAAGAAGGATGGCATCCGGCGCCTCTGCGCGGGGCAATGCAAGGGGTGTGATACGCCAATGACCGCTTTCTGGACCGAACCCGATTTCGACGATCATGAGCTCGTGCAGGTCGTGCGTGAGCGCAAATCGGGGCTGACGGCGATTATTGCGGTCCATTCGAGCCATCTTGGCCCGGGCGCTGGTGGAACGCGCTTCTGGCACTATCCCAATCCCAAGGACGGGCTTCGTGATGCGCTGCGCCTCTCTCGCGGGATGAGCTACAAGAACGCCATGGCTGGCCTGCCGATGGGCGGGGGCAAGGCGGTGATCCTCGCCGATGAAGCGCGTACTAAGACGCCCGAATTGCTCGCCGCGTTTGGCGATGCGGTCGAGGCTTTGGGCGGCCAGTATGTGACGGCCGAAGACGTTGGGATGAGCGAGGCGGACATGGTCGCCTTGTCCGCGCGCACGAGCCATGTCTCAGGCCTTCCGGTGACGGGCGAAGACGCAGCCGGAGGCGATCCGGGCCCGTTCACATCCTACGGCATCTATCTCGGCATTCTCGCTGCGATCCGCCACAAGCTGGGCAAAGACAGCGCTGCGGGCGTGCATGTCGCGGTGCAGGGCGTGGGGAGCGTGGGCGGAGGCGTGGCGCGCCTGCTCGCCAAGGACGGCGCAAAGATGACGCTGGCTGACATCAATGCAGGCGCCGCGCAGGCGCTCGCCGATGAGTTGGGCGCGAAAACCGTGGCTGCCGATGCGATCATGACGTGCGCCTGCGACGTGCTCAGCCCCAACGCTCTCGGCGCTATCCTTGATGAGGAAAGCATCGCCTCGCTTGACACAGAGATCATCGCGGGCGGCGCGAACAACCAGCTCGCCCGAGCGCACCACGGCGAGCCGCTGTTCAAGCGCGATATCCTCTACGCGCCCGATTACGTCATCAATGCCGGCGGGATCATCTCGGTCGCGTGGGAATATCTCGCCCGGCGAGAGGGGCGCGTGGGCTCTGTCGATGAAGTGCGCGCCCGGATTGAGCAGATTCCGGGACGGCTCGAGGAAATCTGGCAGGAAAGCGCTGCGAACAGCACCCCGCCCGATATCGTCGCTGATCGCATGGCGCAAAAGCTGATCGGGCGCGGATAAACGCAGGCTAGCGCGCACTTTTGCGAGCGAATTTGCCCTGCGCTGCATGAGGCTTGAGAAATTTGCGCCCTTGCGAGGGGGCGTCGAGGCACTAAACTGGGTCTCGGGATTTAAGACAAAGTGCACATTTACGCCAATCCAAAGCGTTTTTTATCGCTTGCCAGCTGGCTGACGCCGCTGCTCTTCTGGAGCGGGCTTGCGCTTGTGATGGCCGTTGTCGCCTATGGGCTGGCGCCTGACCTGCCCGGTTTCGTGAAAGCTATGGGGCTCCAGCCCGTGCCGCCTGACCGGCTGATGGGTGAGACGGTGCGCATTCTCTTCATCCATGTGCCCGCCGCCTGGCTTGGCATGGGCGGATGGACGGGAATCGCGCTGTCCTCAGCCGCGCTGCTGATCTGGAAGCATCCGCTTGCAGGTCTATCGGCGCGCGCGATTGCGGTGCCGGGGCTGGTCTTCACCATCATCTGTCTGGCGACGGGATCGATCTGGGGCCGCCCGACCTGGGGCACGTGGTGGGTGTGGGACGGGCGGCTGACGAGCATGCTGGTGCTCGCTTTCCTTTACGGCGGCTATCTTGCGCTTTCCTCAGCCACCGCGCGCGAGGGCGCTTCGCCAAAAATCACCGCGATTTTCGGTCTGGTGGGCGCGGTAAACATTCCGATCATCAACCGCAGCGTTGTGTGGTGGAATTCGCTCCACCAGCCGCCGAGCCTGACGGCAGGCAAGAGCGCAATTGACGGGGTGTTCCTGGTGCCGCTTCTGGTTGCGGTGCTGGGCTTTTCGCTGCTTTTCGGAGCGATTGTGCTGATGCGGATGCGCGCGCTGATCGCCGAACAACAGGTCGAAGCGCGCCTTCGCCGCCGCGCCATGGCAGATGACGTCTTTGGCGACACCGCGCAGATGGAGCCTGCCTGATGCTGCGTGAGAGCTTGCCGCAATGGGATTATGTCATCGGCGCTTATGCGGTGCTGCTGATCGCCATGGCCGCGCTCATCGCGTGGAGCTGGCTTTCGATGCGCCGCGCCGAAAAGCGCCGTGAGCAAGTGAAACGCCGATGAGCCAGATTAAAGCAAAACATCAGCGCATGAGCCTCGTTATTGTCGCGCTTATCGCTATTGTGGCCGCTGGCCTCATCGCCGTTTGGGCGCTGCGTAATCAGGCCAATTATTTCTACCTGCCCGAAGAAATGACCGCCACGCCCCCGCAAGTGGGCCAGCCAGTGCGCCTTGGCGGCATGGTCGAGACCGGATCACTGGTGACGCAGGCCGATGGTATCACCGTTAATTTCATCGTCACGGGCAATGGATCGAGCACAATCCCTGTGCGCTTTAGCGGCATACTGCCTGATCTCTTCGTCGAAGGCTCGGGCGTGGTGGCTGAAGGCAGCCTGCAAGCCGATGGCACTTTCCTTGCGACCAATCTGCTCGCCAAGCATGATGAGAATTACGTGCCCAAGGAGCTGGAAGGCCTCGAAGGGCACGAAGCGCAGGAAAAAGTGGCCGAGACCACACAGGGTTTTTAAGCGCAGGGTTTTTGAGCAAGGACGCATGGCTGCATGATTGCCGAGATAGGACACGCTGCCCTCTGGCTCGCCGCGGCTTTGGCGATCCTGCAGATGGTTTCAGGCGCGCTTGCGCTGCGTCAAGCTGAAGGCGTGCACTCGGCCTATGCGCTCTATGCAAGGCCCGCAGCCGTGGTGCAGGCGTTTCTGGCGGTGCTGGCGTTTGGGACGCTGCTCTACAGTTTTGTCGTCACCGATCTCTCGATCAAGCTGGTGGCGACCAATTCGCACTCGATGAAGCCCTATCTCTACAAGCTAACGGGCACCTGGGGGAACCATGAAGGCTCGATGCTTTTGTGGGTCTCGGTGCTGGCGCTGTCGGGCGGGCTCCTCGCCTTTGCCGAGCGCCGCCTGCCTGAGCGTACCATGTCTGCGACTTTGGCTGTGCAAGGCTTCGTCGCGATTGGGTTCTACGCCTTCCTTCTCTTAAGCTCGAACCCATTTGAGCGCCTGCCTGTGCCTGCGCTTGAAGGGGTGGGGCTCAATCCGCTTTTGCAGGACATCGGCCTAGCCGTGCATCCGCCTACTCTTTACGTCGGCTATGTCGGGCTTTCTGTCGCGTTCAGCCTTGCCATGGGCGCGCTCATCACCCGGCAGGTGACCCCCGATTTTGCCAAGGTCATGCGCCCCTGGGTGCTGGGGGCCTGGGTATTCCTTACCTTCGGCATCACGGCGGGCTCCTACTGGGCCTATTATGAGCTTGGCTGGGGCGGCTGGTGGTTCTGGGACCCGGTCGAGAACGCATCGCTCATGCCGTGGCTGGCGGCGACCGCTTTGCTGCATTCGGTAAGCGTGTTGGCCGCGCGCGATGCGCTGCGCACCTGGACGATCATGCTGGGCGTCGTCGCCTTCTCGATGAGCATGCTGGGGACCTTCCTCGTGCGCTCGGGCGTCATCACATCCGTCCACGCCTTTGCGGTCGACCCCGAACGCGGCACGCTGCTGCTTGTGCTGCTGGCGCTCTATATCGGCGGGAGCCTCACGATTTTCGCCCTGCGCGCGAGCTCGATTGCGGAGGGCAAGCGCTTCACCGCCACCAGCCGTGAGGGCGCGCTGGTGTTCAACAATGTGATGCTTTCAGCGATCCTTGCGATTGTGCTGCTGGGGACGCTCTATCCGATCCTGACCGAGGCGTTCGATGTGCGCGTCAGCGTGGGGCCGCCTTATTTCAACCCAGCAGGCGCCATCTTTGCGATCCCGATGTTCATGGTGATGGCAGTGGGTCCGCTCTTACGCTGGAAGGATGATAGCCCGGCGCGCATTCAGCCTGAGCTTGCCATTCTGGGCGCGATTGCGCTGCTTGTCATCGCTTTGGTCGTGTTTATCGGCGACTATCCGCTGCTGCCCGTCCTTGGCCTTGCGCTCGCCGCTGCTTTGGGAGTGGCGGCGCTGTTGCCGCTGAGGGGCCGCAAGCTTTCCCGCGTGCCGACCGCGACCTGGGGCATGGTGCTCGCGCATTTCGGCGTCGCCGTCTCGCTGTTCGGCATGGCGTGCGAGGGCGCGTTTACCGAGGAGCGGCTTGCAGCGATTGGCCCGGGCGGCGTCGAAGAGGTTGGCGGATGGACGCTTCAGCTTGAAAGCGTGGATCCGGTCCCCGGCCCCAACTGGACCGCCATCGAAGCGCGCATCGCTGCCAGCCGAGGCGGGGGCGATCCGGTGATCCTGAAGCCGCAAGCGCGCAATTTCTGGGCTCCGACGCAAGCCACCAGCGAAAGCGCGCTGCTCACCACTTGGGACGGCCAGCTTTACGCAGTGATCGGCGATGCGGCGGGTGTAGGCGCGGATGGCAAGCAACGCTGGCAGCTGCGCGTGTGGTGGAAGCCGTTTGTGACCTTTATCTGGTATGGCGGCTTGCTGATAGCGTTTGGAGGCATCCTCTCGATTGTGGGTCGGCTTAAGGTTGATCTGCGCACACGCAAGGCGGCGCGTGTTCGCAGCCAGCGCGCGATCGAAGAGGCCGCTTTGGCTGAGGAACGCGCAAGGCCAAAGGGCGTGCCGGAGCCTGCGGAATGAGCGAAACTGAGACCGCCGATACCGCTTCGCCGCCGCCCATCAACCGCCTCTGGGTCTGGGTGCCGCTGATCCTCTTTGCAGGATTTGGTGCGCTCGCCTCCTTCATGCTGACCCAGCCCAAGGACGAGTTCGTCCATAGCCAGATGATTGGCAAGCCGCTTCCCGAATTTGAGCTGCCCGCAGCGAGCCCGGATCGGCCCGGCGCTTCGGTCGCCGATTTTCGCGATGGGAAGCCAAAGCTGCTCAATGTCTGGGCGAGCTGGTGCCTGCCGTGCATTGCCGAGGCCCCGCATCTGGAGGCTCTGCGCGCGCAAGGGGTAGAGATTGTCGGCATCGCCATCCGCGACCGGCCCGACGATGTCGCGCTCTTTCTTGACCGCTATGGCAATCCCTATACCCGCATCGGCGCGGATGATCTGTCCGAAGTGCAGTTGGAGCTTGGCTCTTCCGGCGTTCCCGAAACCTTCGTGATCGATGGTGAGGGCGTCATCCGCCACCAGCATATCGGCGACATTCGCGAGCGTGATGTGCCCATGCTGCTGGAAAAACTGCGAGAGGCGCAATGATGCGGGGATGGCTAGCCCTTCTGGCCGCGCTCTTTGCAGTGCCGCTGGTCGCGCAGAATGCCGTGCCGCCTGCGCCCTATGCCTACACCCAACTCGCCGATCCCGAGCAGGAGGCTGAGGCCACCGCGCTCATGCAGACGCTGCGTTGCCTCAAGTGCCAATCTCAAAGCATTGCGGACAGCGACGCGCCGATGGCAGGCGATATGCGCCACCAGGTCCGCAGCCGCATTGCGGCAGGCCAGAGCCCCGAGGAAATCCGCGCATGGCTGACTGAGCGTTATGGCGATTACGTCAGCTACCAGCCCGAAGTGAGCGCGACGACCTGGCCGCTCTTTGCCATCCCTGCGATGCTGATCGGTCTGGTCCTCCTCGTCCTGCTGCGCCGTCTGGGTCGCAAGAGCAGCGATGCGGATGGTGAGCTTACCTGATGGGCTGGATCGCGGTCTTTGCGCTAGCGGTTGCGGCCTTCGCGCTCGCAGCTTTCGGGCTTAAGCTATCGCTGAGGCTCCCGCGTGAGGGCTGGGCGGTGTTTGCCGCGATCCTTCTCTTCGGGCTTGCCGGTTATGCCTGGCAAGGCTCTCCCCTGCAGCGTGCAAACCCCAAACTTGCGACACTTGAGGCGCCGCAATCGGGTGAGGAAATGGTCGAGGCGCGCAAGGCTCTCTTCCCCGCTTTGGGCACCAAGCCCAGTTATATGACGCTGTCCGATGGCTTTGCCTTGCAAGGCCAGTTTGACGATGCGGCCAAGATCTTGCGCGGGGGTCTTAGGAACGATCCTGATTACCTTGAAGGCTGGCTGGCGCTGGGGATGGCGCTGGTGGGCCATGCGGATGGCAATGTGACCCCGGCGGCCAATTACGCCTATGCCCGGGCGCGCCAGCTTGATCCTGCAAATCCCGCGCCGGACCTGTTCTTGGGCTTCTCCTTCCTTCAGACAGGGCAAGTGCGTGCTGCACGCAGCGTTTGGGGCGGCCTGCTCGAACGCTCACCCGAAGATGCGCCGTGGCGGCCTGACTTAGAAGCCCGCGTCGCCCGGCTTGATCAGATGATCGCCAACGCTCCGATGCTGCAATAGGCGCGGCGCTTGCCCACAGCTTCACCACCCATCCCAACTGCCATGTTGCAGGCGCGAAGAGGCGGTGCTAGAGGCGCTGCCTTCGCGTGATCAAAAGCGGCGAATAGGGCAGTACCAGAGGGGCGCTAGATGCGCCTCGCAAGCGGGAAATCCATTAGGAATGAGCGACACTTCATCCCCCCAGGCACCGGCGAGCGCGTCTCTTCCCGAGGGTGAGAGCGCAAGCCAGAGCGCAGGGCATGGACACACAGGGTCCAAGGCCGCTTTGGCCGTGGGTGCGATCGGGATTGTCTTCGGCGATATTGGCACCAGCCCGCTCTACGCCTTTCGTGAGACGTTTGTTGGCCCCCATCCGTTAGCCGTTGATACCCCGCATGTTCTGGGCGTCATCAGCCTTATTTTCTGGTCGATGACGCTGGTCGTCTCGATCCAGTATGTCTCAATCCTGATGCGCGCGGATAATAAGGGGCAGGGCGGATCGCTCGCCCTCGTTGCGCTGATCAGCCGCAGCATCTCCAAGTCGAAATACGGCTGGATGGCGGTGCTGCTGGGCGTGTTTGCGACCAGCCTGTTCTACGGCGATTCCATGATCACGCCGGCGATTTCGGTGCTGTCCGCGGTCGAGGGACTGACAGTCGTTGACGAGGGCCTGCAGCGCTTTGTCATTCCAATCGCGCTGGTTTTGCTCATCTTCCTGTTCCTGTTGCAACGCCGAGGCACCGCCAAGGTTGGCGCGCTGTTTGCGCCTGTGATGATCGTCTATTTCAGCGTCATTGCGCTTTTGGGCGCGTGGCAGATCATCCACACGCCGGAGATTTTGTGGGCGCTCAATCCCTATCACGCGGTCAATTTCTTTGTGCTGGATGGCTGGCTTGCCTTCCTAGCGCTGGGCAGTGTGGTGCTCGCGGTGACGGGGTCGGAGGCGCTCTATTCCGATATGGGGCATTTTGGGCGCGGGCCGATGCGTCTTTCCTGGTTTGGCTTTGTCATGCCGTGCCTGCTGCTCAACTATTTCGGGCAGGGCGCGATGATTATCAGCCTCCCGCCCGAGCAAGCCGCAGCGGCCATCCAGTCGCCCTTCTTCTTCCTCGCGAATGAAGAGTACCGCCTGCCGCTGGTCCTGCTGGCGACCGTCGCAACCTTCATCGCCAGCCAGGCGGTGATTTCGGGCGCGTTCTCAATCACGCATCAGGCGATCCAGATGGGGTATATCCCGCGCCTTGCGATCCGCCACACATCCGAGACCGAGGGCGGGCAGATCTACATCCCCGTCGTCAACTGGGCGCTGATGGTGGCGGTGATCATTCTGGTGCTGACCTTCAAGAATTCCTCCAACCTCGCTAGCGCCTATGGCATCGCGGTGACCGGCGCTGTCACCATTGATACGCTGCTGATGGCGATCCTGTTTGTGGGCGTTTGGAAGTGGAAGTGGTGGTACGCTGCGCCCGTCGTCCTGCTCTTCCTCATCGTTGATGGCGCGTACTTCGCGGCCAACCTCACCAAGGTGCCGCAAGGGGGCTGGTTCCCGCTGGCGGTGGGCTTTGTCGCCTTCCTGCTCCTCACCACTTGGGCGCGCGGGCGCAATCTGATGCGCGAGCGGATGAGCGAGCATGCGTTGCCGATGGAAATCTTTGCGAAGAGCGCCAAGAACTCAGCCACCCGCGTGCCCGGCACTGCGATCTTCATGGCGAGCCAGTCCTCGGGCGTGCCTTCAGCGCTGCTCCACAATATCAAGCACAACAAGGTGCTGCATGAGCGTGTGGTGATCCTGACGGTCGACATTCAGGACGTGCCCTATGTCGATGTGTCCGAGCGCTGCGAGTACAAGGATATGGGCGACGGCTTCTATCGCGCGGTGTTGCATTACGGCTTCATGGAAGAGACCAACGTGCCGCGCGGGCTTGAGGGGATGGGCATCTATTGCGGTGGGCATTTCGACATGATGCACACCAGCTTCTTCCTCTCACGCCAGACGCTGCTCGCCAGTGACAAGCCGGGCATGCCAATCTGGCGCGAGAAGATTTTCGCGTGGATGCTTACCAACGCAACGAGCGCGATGGACTTCTTCAAGCTGCCCACTAACCGCGTGGTGGAATTGGGCAGCCAGGTCGAGATTTAGGCCGTGGGCGACAAAGACGCAAAAAGAGAGCAGCCGCAGCCAGCCGGAGGTAAACGGTTCGATTCTGCCGAAGTCGCTCTCGACCCGGGATACGAAACGGCTGTACAAAACGAGCAAGGAGTCTTCGACGGTGGCGCTGGAACGGAGGATTCTTCGAATGGCGTTGTTCAGCCAGACGAACGACTCGAATTTATCAAGCAAGAGCACGCTATCTGCCACGAAAAAATAAAGACATCTCTTGAGAATATGCGGCGAACTGAGACCTTTGCTATCATTGGTCTCGCTTCTTTTTACGCTTGGTTTCTTACAAGCAAGCAAGATGTATTGGTTCAGATAAACGGAATTCAGGCTGTACTCTGGATTCCAGCGATATTTGTCCTATTGGCGGCCATAAGACAATTTTTCGATCGCGCGTATATAAAGCGCCTTTGCGCTTACAGTATGGGGCTAGAGCAAGTATTCCATGGATGTAAAACTGGTTCGCTTGGGTGGGAGCGGTACTATAAGAAAGCCACCCTGCCGTGGATAAACTGGATACAACGCGTCATTCTTTGGGCTGGCCTGCTCCTGGGTACCCTTCTTGTTGCGTGCAACTACCCCGCGCCGCTCGATGAAAAAGCCTCCGATGATGCCATGAACGACCACGCAAAGATCGATCGAGATCCAGATCTTGAGTATTGCAGCCTTGGGCTCTGTTCGGTGTCGCAAGCGCTTGCCGGAGACCAAGCAGAAGTGAGCGACAAGCCTCAAGGCCGCGATGGCGGCGTATCTGCGGCTGGGCTATGAGGTAAGCGGGAAGGCGTGATCCGAGGGGCTCGCTTCACAGCGCGTTCAGGGCGAGAGGACAAAGGCTAGCTGTATGCAGACTCATCTTTTGAACGCGGGGCGCGCGTTTCGCGTTTTGTCTAAGGCTTCGGCTCTTCTTTTCGCGGCCTCTTTGATCGCTCCTCCGGTCAACGCTCAGGTCTCTTCCCAGCGACAGACGCAATCTCAGCCGCAATCCCCTCGAGGCGAGCCGGGCACCATGCACTTGCTGCAAATGTCGGTGGAACGCGGATCGGATGTGGAGGAGGACTTCAAAGAGAGAGCCGTCCAGGTCCGATCATATGAAGAGGCGCGCCTCTTGGGCAAAGAGCTCTCCGCCAAGATGGTGGAGAACCGTTCGATGAGACCGGTGCAGCTGCCCGAGCGGCTTCAGGCGATAATCTCCAAGATGGCGACAGGACAGGCAACCCCAGCCTTTGGCTCGGGCGATGGGCCGGTCCGCGTGTTGGTGCTCTGCAACCGGTTTTGAGCGCGCTAGTTTCCTGTCGGTGCGCTCAGGCCCACATAGTGCAAAGTGCCAGCCATCGCAAACATCACCATCAGCCAGTGAAGCCCGGTAAGAACAGTTGAGCGCAGCGAGATTTCCTGCACTGCGCCCTGCACGACGATCACAGGGACGACAAAACCGATCCAGATCACCAAGGGGGTCGCCAGCACCATAACCAGCGCAGGCGCTTGAGGAGGGGCGAGGATCAGCGCACCTGCAAGGATCGAGGCCAGCCAGAACTCCGACACCGCAACGATTAAAAGCGCGCGGGCATTGGGGACCAGGCTTCTAGACAGCTGCACTCCAACAAGTCCCAAGGCCAGCCCCACGCCGGTGGCGGCGAGGATCGCGATCAGGTTCTGCCAGATGTAGATCATGGGCCCGCGCTATTATGCCGCGCCTGAACCTACCACCAATCGCAGCGGGCCATCGTAAAAGGGCTGGTCGCGCCAATGGCCGTATTTTTCGTCCCAAGCCCCGCTTGTGAGATCAGCCGATAGAGCAGCGACAAACCGCTCCACGGCCGCTTTGGGCACCAAGCTCCAGCTTGAGCACGCAAGACGCGCGTTTTCATCGAGAAACATCTCAGGGCGACCGTAATACGCCTCATTAAAGCCATCGCGGCAATCGAGTGGGATGGGCACCGGCTCGACCGTTACCTTGCCGCCAAGGCCAGCAATGAGCCGCTCTATTGCAGGAAAGCGCCGCGCCTCAGCCTCGCGTACTTCTGGGATGTAATCATTGAGCCAATACTCATGCATTCGGGCCGGATCGCATACAAGAAGGACAACAGGCCCGCGCGTCACGCGGCGCATCTCGGCAAGCCCTCTTTCAAGGTCAGACCATTGGTGGACTGTCACTGTGCCCATCGAGGCGTCAAAGCTCTTGTCGTCAAAAGGAAGGTCCTCGGCCATCGCGTCGATGGCTTTGGCGAGGTGCGCCGGGCGCTGCGCGCGCATCGAGGCTGATGGCTCAACCGCGGTGACGTTGCGATCGGTCGGTTCATACGAACCCGCGCCAGCGCCGACATTGAGCACCGTTTCAGCCGCACCCAAAGCGCGGTGGATTTGCGCCTCGATCACCGGATCGGGCTGGCGATAGCGGCTGTAGCTTGATCCTATTTCGCCATAGTCGACATCGCCCGCGCTGCCGTCCGAGAGGCGTTCGCGGCCCACCTATTCGCTCTCAATGAGGGTGATTTCGGTCTGCCGCCCGTCGAGATAGCGCACGGTTTCGCCATCAAAGAACGCGTCTTCCTCGGTGCGAAAGTCCACCCGCTGACCGCCCCATTCGGCCACTTCTGCATAGCTGGTGAGCTCAATTGCCCAGACGGTGTTCGCGCGCACTTTGTCTTCCCCGCGCGGATCAGGCTCCTGATTGTCCCAAAAGCCGATAGACGGCCCCGCGCCGTGCCCGTGGAGGCCAAGCGGGTGGGTGTAGATCGATGGATCAAGCCCCTCAGCCACGGCCTCAGCGCGTGCGGCGGCCAACACCTCATTGCCTGACAGGCCCAGTTTGAAGTTCGAAGTCAGGATGTCCTGCACCCGGTTGGAGTTCGCAAGGCCCGCTTTCAGCCCTTCGGGCGCGTCGGTCTCGCCTGGTTTCAGCACATAGGCGAGGTGCTGCGTATCGGTGTTGAGCCTGAGGAAGGTCAGGCCAAGATCGGTCCAAACCAGATCGCCATGCTCGATCACGACATCGCCCTGAAGCATGCCTTTCTCACCTTCGCGCTGAATGCCGCAGCTGGGGTGGAACCAGGGGGTCATGCCGATTTGCCGAATACGCTCGCGGTACCACCATTGCAGATCGGAGCATGTCGTTTCGCCCGGCGTGATCACGCCGCTGCCAAAAGCCTCAGCATTCAGAAGATGCGGTACTTGGCCAAATTCATCGTAAATGCGCTGCTCGGACAGATTGCGCGTCTCCAGCCAGCGCGTGCTGAGGGTCTCGCCCGAGGTGATCCGATCGCGATAGGTCGGCGCGATCTTGGCTATCATTGCATCATACTGGCTCTTGGTCATGCCATCGGCAAAGCGGGTCGCGTTCGAGACATTAATCGCGATATTCGCCGGATCGCGTGCGGCGATGATGTCGGCCACCGCCTGCCACTGATCGGGCTGGTTTTCAGGATCCCAGGCGGGCTTGAAAAGGCCACCAAGGCCATAACGGCTCACGGTCAGGCGCTCGATCGGCTGATCACCACCGGGGTCAAAGAAAATCAGGATCGTCCGCCGCCGAGCGCTCATGCTCTTGGCATCGAGCATCGAGGTGGTGACGGGGTCCTCGAAATATTCGCGGCTCATCAAGAGCCACATTGCGACGCCTTCCTCGCGCATCAGCTGGGGGATAAGGCGGTTCAAGCGCTCTTTGAGAACCGCATCAACGATGTCCGCGCGGCGGCGCAGGGGAACTGGATCGAGCAGATCGGGCTCGTCCTCGATCGTTTCGGGAGTGTCCTGCGTCTGCGAGGCGAGGGCCAATGCCGGGGCAGGAGTGGCCGCCACGGCCAAGCTCAAACCCAACACGGCCGATGCGAAAACCCGGCTGGTACGCAGCATATTCACTCCCCTTCTTGTGCATCCTCCGCATCATCTTGCCCCACATCCAGGCCATGCTTCAAGAGCATCGGGATATTGGCGAAGGTGAACAGGAAGGAAAGCGGCATGAACACCCAGAACTTGGCCCACAGCCAGGTCTCGAAATTGCCGTTGGGTTCGTTGTACATCGCGCGCAAAGCCTCATTGAGGCCCGCGAGGAACAGGAAGAACGCGCCCCAATTTCGCGAGAGTTTGAGCCAGCCGTCTTGGCTGAGCCCTTCAAACGCGGCTTCGAGCAGGATTTTGAGGAGCGCTGCCCCGCGCAGCCAGCCGATCAGCAGGGCTGAACCCATAACGGTGTAGATGATGGTGGGCTTCAGTTGGACGAAAGTGGGATCGCCAAACATGATCGTAAGCGCGCCGAACCCGACGATCAGCGCGGTTGAGAACCACAGCATCGGCGAGATTTTGCCCAGCAAAGCTCGGCTGGCGATCAGCGCGATGACAGCGGCGGCCATAAACGCGCCCGTGCCATAAAGGATCGCGATGATCTCACCCCCTGCGCTCGTCTCTTCGGGCGACATTTGGCGGTAGACTAGGAGGAAGACGAGCAGCGGGCCGTAATCGATCGCAACGCTGAGCCAGCTTGATCCGGCCTTTTTGGTTTCGGTGTCGGCCATCACGCCACTCCTGCGATCACGCGCGCGACAAGGTCGGGATCAAACGGGCGCAGGTCTTCAATTTTCTCGCCCACGCCAATTGCGTGAATGGGGAGGCCATATTGCTCCGCTGCTGCGACCAGAACGCCGCCGCGCGCCGTGCCGTCGAGCTTGGTCATGATGAGGCCGGTGACGCCCGCGACCTCTTGAAACACGTCGATCTGTGAGAGCGCGTTCTGCCCATTGGTTGCATCGAGCACCAGCACCACGTCATGCGGCGCGGCTTCGTTGAGGCGCCCCAGCACGCGGCGGATCTTGGCGAGCTCTTCCATGAGCTCTTTCTTGTTCTGCAAGCGTCCGGCGGTGTCGACCACCAGCGCATCGATCCCGGTATCGGTTGCTTGCTTCACAGCGTCGAACACGATGCTGGCCGGATCGCCGCCTTCGGGCCCGCGCACGATGTCCACCCCTGCACGCTCCGCCCACGTCGCCAGCTGGCCGATTGCGGCGGCGCGGAACGTATCACCCGCCGCGAGCAGAACGCCGTAATCATCCTCGGTGAACAGATGCGCGAGCTTGGCGATGGTGGTGGTCTTGCCGGATCCGTTGACGCCGATCACGAGGATCACTTGCGGGCGCGGGAAGGCGGTGATTTCAAGCGGCTTGGCGACGGGCCGCAGGATTTCGGCGATCTCTTCGGCGACGGCCTCTTTAAGCTGATCTTGCGTGATCTGATCGCCAAAGGATTTTTGCGAGAGCTTTTCGCGGATGCGCCCTGCTGCCTTGGGACCAAGGTCAGAAACGATCAGCGCGTCTTCGATATCATCAAGCGTCGCATCCGACAGCTTGCCGCCGCCCGCGAGACCCGCGAGATTGTCGGACAAGCGTTCGGACGTCTTTCGAAAGCCGCCAAGGAGCTTGTCGCTCCAACTGGTTTGTCCCTCACTCAACGCAGCAAGCCTCCGTCCACTTCGCGTATGGTCACATCGACCATGGTGCCCGCGGTTGTGCCTTCGGGCAGCGCGATACGGGCGTAGGAGGGCGCATAGCCGGTGCCGTCGCGTTCGGCGAGGACGCGGTGCGTTTCGCCCACAAACCCGTTGAGCCATAGAGCGCGGCGGCGTGCGACAGCGGCACGTAGCTCGGCGGCGCGGGCCTTGCTGATGGAGCGGTCCAATTGCGGCATGCGCGCCGCCGGTGTGCCTGGGCGCGGCGAATAGGGGAAGATGTGGCCGTGGACGATATCGAGGTTGTCGATGATCGCGATATTGGCTGCGTGGTGCTCGGGTGTTTCGGTGGGGAAGCCTGCGATGAGGTCTGCCCCCACGGCGATCTCGGGCCGGGCGGCCTTGAGGCGGGCGATCAGGTCCAGCGCGTCGCCGCGCGAGTGCCGGCGTTTCATCCGCTTGAGGATCAGATCGTGCCCGTGCTGAAGCGACAGGTGCAGGTGCGGCATCACGCGGGGCTCATGGGCGATCATATCGAACAGCGCTGCATCGATCTCGATCCCGTCCACCGAGGAGAGGCGCACGCGCTCAAGGCTGGGGAATTTTCGCAGGATTGCGGACACCAGCGCGCCAAGGCCCTTTTTGGGTTCGAAGTTCTGCCCCCAACTGGTGAGGTCGACCCCGGTCAGCACAACCTCCTTGGCACCCTCCTCCAGATGAAGGCCCACTTGCGAAAGCACTTCGACAACGCTCAGCGAACGGCTCCTCCCGCGCCCTTGAGGGATGACGCAAAAGGTGCAGGCATGGTCGCACCCGTTCTGAACCGCGACAAAAGCGCGGGTGCGGGTGGGAGGAAGCGGCGCTTGCGGTACGGGCGCGTTCCAGGCGCGTGGGTCAAGCTTGGCGGCGTTGGCGATAAGCCCGTCCACTTCGGGCATGGCGGCCAGCCCCTCGCGCTCAATATCTGCGGCACAGCCGGTGACGATCAGGCGCGCATCGGGGCGGTCACGGCGCGCGCGGCGGATCGTCTGCCGGGTCTGGCGCACCGCTTCTGAGGTGACCGCGCATGAATTGACGACGACCACATCGCCCGCATCGGCCAGCATCGCCTTCATTCGCTCGCTCTCCGCGATATTGAGGCGGCAGCCCAGGCTGATGACGTCTGGGGAGAGGGCGGGGGAGGGGGCTTCAGGTGCGAGAGTCTCAGGCGCGAGCGTCTTCACGCGTAGTCCTCCCACTCAAATTCACCGCGAAAGCTCTCGGAAGCGGGGCCCGTCATGCGGATGGTGCCACCACGCTCCCATTCGATGGAGAGGTCGCCGCCCGGCAGAGTGACGCGGACCGGGCTTTTCACAAGACCCTTTGAAATAGCGGCGACGGCTGTGGCGCAGGCGCCTGTGCCGCATGCGCGCGTTAGCCCCGCGCCGCGCTCCCAGACCCTCAAATTGAGGTGATCCCTGCCCGCAAGGCTCGCGACATTGACGTTGATCTTTTCGGGAAACAGCGCTTCTGTCTCGATTTGCGGGCCAAATCGCGAAAGATCGACCGCGTCCGCGTCCTCGACAAAGAAGACTACGTGCGGATTGCCGACATTCAGAGCCATGGGAGCTTCCAGACCGTCCCACGCCACGGGCATCGCACCGGTGTCCATCGGGTAGGCAAGCGGGATGGCGTCCCAATCGAAGCGCGGACTTCCCATATCGACGCTTGCGCCGCCCTCGGCAGGTTCGAGCGCGATCACGCCGCCGCCGGTTTCAACCCGCGCCGCCTCACCATGTAGCAGCGCCACTGCGCGGCTGGCATTGCCGCACGCTTCCACTTCGCCGCCGTCCGAGTTGAAGATGCGCATCCGAAAGTCAGCGCTCTCGCTGGGTTCGAGCACGATCACCTGATCACAGCCAATCCCCTCACGCCGGTCCGCCAGCGCTTTGGCCACTACGTTTGTCATCGCAGGCAAAGGCGAACGCCGCGCATCGAGCACGACGAAATCGTTGCCAAGGCCGTGCATCTTGATGAAGGGGACGCGCATGATGACAGGCGCATCTATGCACCCGCGGCGTCCCCGTAAAGAGAGGGTGTGGCGCGCGGACTAGCCGCGTGCGCGGCGCAGGAAGGTATGCGGGTCGCGCCGTTCAGGCGTTTGCGAAGGCGTTTCGGGATCCTCTTGCGGCATCTCCACCGGGCCGGCAGTGTTGGCCGCGGCGTTGAGCATGCCCTTTTTCTCCAAGCGTGTGCGCACCGCATCAGCGGGTTCGGGCTTGCCATAGAGATAGCCCTGGGCCTTGAGATTGCCCATTTTCTCAAGCGCGCCCCTGATGTTCTCGTTCTCCACGCCTTCTGCCGTGATCGGCATGTCCAGCCCCCGGCCCAGCGACATGATGGCATCGATAATGCGCGATCCGCCGTCAGGCGATGCGAGTTCGCTAATAAAGCTGCGGTCGATCTTGAGGCGGTCAAACGGCAGCGAGCGCAATTGTTCAAGGCTCGAATATCCCGTGCCAAAATCATCAAGGCTGACGCGCACGCCCTGATTGCGCAGCGAGGTGATCATGGAGCGGACCATTGCGAGATTTTCATGGAGGCAGCTTTCAGTGATTTCGATCTCCAGGCGCTGTGGAGGAAAGCCGGCATGGATGAGCCGCTTCAGAAGCTTTTGCGCAAACCACGGATCGCGCAGTTGCACAGGCGAAATATTGATCGACAGCGTGATGTCTTCTGCCCATTCGCGCGCATCCACAAAGGCGCGATCCATCAACTGCTCAGAAAGCTGGGAGATGACACCCATATCCTCTGCAATGGGGATGAAGATCTCGGGGCTGACGAGGCCCAGCTGCGGTGAACGCCAGCGAGCCAGCATCTCGAAGCCCACGATCTGCGAGGTTTCGATGTCGATCTGCTGTTCGTAGTACGGCACGAACTCGCCGTTCTCCAGCCCGCGGCGAATGCCCGTTTCCAGCTCGTTGCGAAAGCGCAGCTCGCTTTCCATGCTGCGCTCAAACCAGAAGAAGCGGTTCTTGCCCTGCTTTTTGGCGTGGTACATCGCGATATCAGCGCGCTGCATGAGCGCTGAACTGCCGTGTGATGCGCTGTCGTCTGGCTGATTGCCGTTATCGCTCGCCATGCCAATCGAGAAGGTGACATTGAATATGCCTTCTTGCGTTTCGATCGGGCTGGCCATTGTCTCGTAAATACGAATGACTCGGTCCTCGACCCGTTCAGGAGTGGCTGGGTCAAAGGTCATGACAAAGGCGAATTCATCACCCCCAAGCCGGGCAAGGTGCGCATCCTCTGGGATTATCGAAAGCACGCGCTTGGAAACTTCGATCAGAACGGAATCGCCGGCGATGTGGCCGTGCATATCGTTGATCTGTTTGAAGTTATCGAGGTCGATCATGACAAAAGCGAGAGCCTCACCGCGCTGGCGCGCACGCAGGCTGAGATCAGATGTGGCCTCGGCGATGGCCCGGCGATTGAGGCAACCGGTAAGCGGATCGGTCGCCGAAAGCTCACGCGCATAGCGTTCCGCGCTCTCACGCGCAGCGATCTCGCTGCGCAATTGCCGGTAGCGCCGCCAGCCAAAGATGATGAGCGCGATGTTGAGAAGGAGTGCGTTGACGAGGAGATGATTGGGCGCGGTGCTGCCGGAAATGATCGAGCGGACCACCTCAGGCACAACCGTACCACCGGTAGCGACAAACAGAAGGATTGCTGCAATCGCGATACCTAGCGCCACAAGATCACGATCCGCGGAGCCGAGTAGGTCACGCGAGTGTTGGGGCAAATCCTCGCCTTGCGAAGGATACCCATTGGGAGAGCTGCGGCTCGTGCTCTCAATTATCTCGCTGGATTGCGCGTTTGCGTTCATGGCCGATACCCGGCTGGCCCCTGTCACCTCTTGATCATGAGCAGGTAGTCCAGTTTGCGTGAAAATCGGGTTAATCGGCAGTGTCCCAAGCATCTTGGGGTTGGCCTTCCGGGTGCCTTGAGGCTAGGCGGTGGGGCGATTACAAACGCTGTGTCTCGGAGCTTTCCTGCGCCATGTCCAAAACCGACCGCCAATACTGGCTGATGAAATCCGAGCCGTTCAAATACAGCTGGGATGATCTTGTCGCCGAGAAAGAGGGCGTGTGGGACGGGGTGCGCAATCACCTTGCCAAGAACAATCTTCAAGCGATGAAAGTGGGTGATGAGGCTTTTTTCTACCACTCGCGCGAGGGGCTGGAGATTGTCGGTATCGTCACGATCACGGTCGAGGGCATTCTCGACCCCACCGATGAGACTGGCAAATGGGCGGCGGTAAAGATCAAGCCCAAGCGCAAGTTTGATCACCCCGTCACGCTTAAAGCAATCAAGGCAACGCCGGAGCTTGCCGATTGTGAATTGGTGCGCCTCTCGCGACTATCGGTAGCCAAGATCAGGCCCGATGAGTGGGATGTGATCTGCAAAATGGCAGAGAGCTAGAGCGCTAGAGCCCCCCTTTGGCGCGCAAGCTGCTGACCGTTGCTCCGCTGGCGGCAAGCTGCTCGACATCGATCACCATGTGGATGAGGCGCAGGCCTGATCGCGCTTTGGCTTCCTTGAGCGCTGCCTTGAACTCCTCGGTCGTCTCAGCGCGCGCGCTCCATGCGCCGAAGGCTGCGCCAAAGCTCGCGAAATCGGGATTGGCGAGCCGGGTGGCGGAGACGCGGCCGGGATATTCACGCTCCTGGTGCATGCGGATTGTGCCATAAGCGCTGTTATCGACGACCAGCACCAGAAGGTTCGCGCCAGCTTGAGCGGCGGTGGCAAGTTCCTGCCCATTCATCAGGAAATCGCCGTCGCCCGCCACTGCGACCACGGTGCGCTCGGGAAAGCGCAGGGCGGCAGCGATGGCGGCGGGCAGGCCATAGCCCATCGCGCCTGCGGTGGGCGCAAGCTGAGTGGGGTGCCCCTCATAACGCCAATAGCGATGCCACCAGCCCGCAAAGTTGCCCGCGCCATTGGCGATGATCGTATCGGCGGGGAAAGCCTCGCGCATCGCAGTAACGCAGGCCGCCATGTCTAGTTCGGGCGCCGTCTCGGACGGTGTGTGCGTGGCCCATTCGAGCCACTCGGCGTGCGCCTTAGCCCCGGCATCGAAGGGAATGATCGCATCATCCTCCCAAAGCGCGGCGGCCTCGGCGAATTCATCGACGCATGCAGCGAGCGCGAGATCCGTGCGGTACACCCGGCCCAGCTCATTGGGGTCAGGGTGGACATGGATGAGCACTTGATCGGGATGCTCCAGCGTCGGGACAGTGTACCCATCGGTGGTCGCCTCACCCAGCCGCGCGCCGATGGTGAGCACCAGATCAGCCGCCTTCACCCGCTCGATCAGCTTGGGATTGGGCCCATAGCCCAGATTGCCAGCATAAACGGGCGAGGAAGGCGCAATTGCATCCTGTCGGCGGAAAGCAGTGGCCACCGGCAGCCCGATACGCTCGGCAAAGGACTGGAAAAACTCGCGCGCCTTGGCGTTCCAGCCTGCACCGCCAATAATGGCAATCGGGCTCGCGGCATCGGCGATCATCGCGATCATCGCCTGCATCGCGTCCGGGCACACCGCCTGCGCGGGCCGGGTGACGAGCGGGCGCGGGGTAAGGCCGGCAGGCACCGCATCGCACAGCATGTCTTCAGGAAGAGCCAGCACGACAGGGCCCGGTCGCCCGCCAATCGCCACTGAGTAGGCCCGCGCGATATATTCAGGGATACGCAGCGGGTCATCGATGCGCGCAGCCCATTTGGCGATGGGCGCAAAGAAGGCGGCAAAGTCGACCTCCTGAAAGCCCTCACGATCGCGCATCGGGTGTGCGACATCGCCGACAAACAGGATCATCGGCTGCGAATCCTGATGCGCGACATGCACTCCAATGCTCGCATTGGTCGCGCCCGGGCCGCGCGTGACAAAGGCAATGCCGGGCCGCAGCGTGTCAGCAGCGCTGAGCGCGCCATCCGCGCAAGCCATGAACGCAGCGCCCCCTTCTTGGCGACAAGTGATGGTTTCGATCTCAGAGCGCTCGTGCAGCGCGTCGAGCACGCTGAGAAAGCTTTCGCCTGGTACGGTGAAGATGCGGCTTGCGCCTTGCTTCTCGAGGCAATCCACCAGCAGCTGTGCGGCGCTTTTAGCGGCATCTGGTTCGACCTTGGTCATGATCCCTCTCCCATCCCTTCACCGTGCCTCTAGCGAGGTGCTTGTGCAGGCGCAAACGCATCGAGCAGCGCGCAGCGGACGCGGTTAACTCGGGCGAGAGTGTCCCGCCTTGCGACAGAGCAAAACGCACGCGTGTTCAAATGTTAAGAAAGTGTTAACGCCTGCACGCATGAGCAAGCGCAAGACAGCCCGCCTCACCGGTGATCTCATCACCCACTCCGCATGTAGCTCAGCGCAGCAAAACGCTGGGCAGCACGCGAACGATAACCCTGCCAGAAATTCCCGGCGTGGCCTTGTTCTGACCGATGAGAGTGCGCGTCACCGCTTTCGCGCAACGCTTCCACCGCATGTCAAAGCCGATTTGTATGATATCCCGGCGGAAGGTCTTTGGCGTCTGACCATGGATGATGTGCGCGGATTTGCTAGCGTTTATGTCGCCGCGACCGCGGGTATTCTTGCCTTTATTCTGTGAGCTCGAAGGCGTTACTCAGCCGCTTGCGCGCTGACGGCCTTCGCTTCTTTCTCGGCCTGAAACAGCACCCAACCGAGCCACGCTGACATGACCGACATTGCGGCCGCCAGCAGCAATTGCTCCGCTGTTGGAATGCCAATGAGCGTCAGCCCCACCGCGATCAGAGAGCCCACCACCATTGCAAGCGAGTTGACGATGTTGTTCGCGGCAATCGTGCGGCTTGCAGCGTCATGTTCGCAGCGTGTGGTGAGGAAGGCGTAGAGCGGCACCACGAAAAAGCCGCCAGCAGTGGCAATGCCCAGCAGCATCAGCGATAGGGGGATCGCCAGAGGCTCAAGGATCCACGCCTCAACCGCCAGCAACTCGCCCTCAGGGTGCGGCGGCCATGCGCGGCAAACGAGGTAGAAGCCGACCACAAAGGCGCCCATGATGATGACGGATATCGGCGAATAGCGCGCTGATACCTCGCCTTTCAAAAGCGCGTTGATCCCCACCGAACCGATCGCGATGCCGATCGAGAAGATGACAAGAAAGAGGCTCGCAACCTCCTTGCTCGCGGCCAGCTGGTTCTTGGCGAGCGGGGGGAACTGGATGAACAGCACCGCGCCAATCGTCCAGAAAAAGCTGATCGCAAGGATCGCGAACCAAATCTCGCGATTTGCCTTAGTGTCGAACACGAGACGCCAGCTCATCACCACCTGATCGGCCAGCGCGACAGGCACAAATCCCAGCCAGCGCAGCGCCGGGTTGCCAGTCTTTTCGGCAAAGGGCTCGAGCAGCGGATAGTGCATATCATGATCGCCCTGCGGCGGCGCGTCGGGAACCGAACGGCTCACGAAATAGCCCACAAAAGCCGTGATGACGATCCCGATCATGGCGTGCTCAACCTCGATGAAGCCCGCGAGAATCGTGCCCGTCAGGATTGCGATATACGTGCCCGCCTCAATCAGGCCGGTGCCGGGCAGCACTTCATCCGCTCCCAGATGCTGGGGCAGGATCGAATACTTGATCGGCGCGAGGAAGGTCGATTGCGCCGCGGCTAGAAACACCACGAATAACAGCAGCGGAATGGCGAGCGTGTGCACCATAAAGCCCTGCCATGCCATAAACAGGCCAATTGCCCCAAGAGTTGCCCAGCCAATCTCGAACAGCTTTACCCGCCGGATAATCAGCGCCTTGTCATTTGTGTCCGCCAACTGCCCGGCGAGCGCGGACAAAAGCACAAACGGCAGGATGAAAATCCCGGTCGATAGCGCGCTGAATACGGTTTCCTGCTGCTCGTCATTATAGACCGAATAGACCACGAACAGCACCAGCGCGGTCTTGAACAGGTTGTCATTGAAGGCGTTGAAAAACTGCGTGACCATCAGAGGCAGAAAGCGCTTTTGGCGCATAAGGTGCGTCGAAGTGGTCATGTCAAAAGGCAAGGGCGCCTCGCACCCCCGAAGCGCTCAAATAGCGACAACGCCAGCGCGTACAAGTCTTCTCGTCGCGCTTCGTCCCGCTTTGTCACGCTTTCGCAAGACGCCGCTCCAATTGTGCATACCTCTCACCAGCTTGTGGAGATTTGCGCATCGCTCCCCTCTTTTGCAGCGCTGATCGCCGCGCTAAGGGCCAAACCCGTAATGCTGACCATACCAAACATCCTGACTTTGAGCCGGATCCTGGCACTGCCGCTTTTGGGCTTTTTCTTGTGGTGGCCGCATTGGGCCACGGGCTACGCGATCGGCCTTATTCTTTACGGACTGATTGCGATCACCGATTTCTTCGATGGCTATCTGGCGCGCGCGCAAGGCACGGTGTCCAAGCTTGGCATCTTCCTTGATCCGATTGCGGACAAGATCATGGTGGCAACAATCATCCTCGTGCTGACAGCACAGGGCTATCTGCGCGGGCCCTATGTCGGCGATTTTCACGTGATTGCCGGGCTCATCATCCTGATGCGCGAAATCGCGGTGTCGGGACTTCGAGAATTTTTGGGCGGGATTCAGGTCTCGGTTCCCGTGTCCAAGCTCGCCAAGTGGAAGACGACGTTCCAGCTGATTTCGCTTGGCGCGCTCATCGCAGGAGGAGTGCTGCACGGGCAGCCGTGTCAGACGCTGGGCGATAATTGCAAGACTGTCGCAGAAAGCTGGATGCACCTGATCGGCCTTACCACCCTATGGCTCGCCGCGATCCTGACCTGCATCACCGGCTGGGACTATCTGCGCGTTGGCCTTAAACACATGGATTGAGGCCTTCTACAGCCCAATTGGCTGCAATCTGGCGCTTTGCGGGCACTTTCTGTCGGGTTCGGCCCCGCGTTTGCCTTGACCATTCACCTTAATGACAGACTTGTGTGCCACAGCAGGAGCCCTAGAGGGCACCCCATCATACGACAAAACACCGGTCGGGTGCCTGCGCGCATACCCATCGGTGCGGGTCAAATACAAACTGAGGAGACTATCTATGAGCGCGATTGTGAACGGCCAGCGTGGAACAGGCGCTGCGGCCTTGAGCGCAATTGCCCTTTTGGCAACTGCAACGACGGCGTTTGCTCAGCAACAGACGGGGCCACAGCCCGTGGACACCTATACTCCACCTGCCAAGGACAATGTGATTGTAACCGGCACGCCGCCTGCGGACCTTTCCGGTTTTCCCGAGGGGCCCGATCTTGAAGGCTTCATTTCGGCGCGCGCAGGTAACAAGGTGGAAGTCACACAAGAAGACGGCACCAGCGCGATTGTCGCCATCGGCGAAGGCACAAAGATCAAGGCCAGTGGCGGCTTTCTGGGTCTCTCACGCGAAAAGCTGGGCATGGCGCAATTGCTCAACGGTGTTCCGGTCAAGATCGAGACGGTCACCTGGGGCGGCAGCCTTGTTGCAAGCGAGGTGAAGCTCAAAGCCAGCGACCTCAAAACCGCCCAAATGATCCAGAGCGGCACACAGCAGAAATTCGCTCAGCAAGGCGCCAAGATCAGCGAGAACACCGAAGCCACTGCGCGCAACGCCGCTGCTGCGGAAGCGCTGCGCGGGCGTTTTGGTGATATCGACAAATACAACGTGAAGAACACCACCAACGTCTATTTCGATACGGGCAAGTATTTGCTCTCCACTGATGCGCAGTACCAATTATGCGAAGCATCGCGCCAGGCTGAAGCCATGGAAAATGCGCTGCTTTTGGTGGTGGGTTACACCGATTCTACCGGCAGTTATGAGGTCAATCAGCGTCTGTCAGAACAGCGCGCGGGCCGCGTGGTGAACTATCTCCAGCAGCAATGCGGCTGGAAACCCTATCGCATGCTTACGCCTTCTGGCTTTGCCGATGCCGATCCCACAGCGGACAATTCCACGCGTGAGGGTCGCGCCCAAAACCGCCGCGTGGCGGTCAATGTGCTGGTCAGCAAAAGCGTCGACGAGCAGTAAGCTGATCGATCCTAAAGAGCAATGAAGGGGCGGGCCAGCAATGGTCCGCCCTTTTTGTTCAAGCAGACCAAGCCAGCGTTCTTTTCATAAGCGCTATGCGTGAATGAGTGCTCGCGCGCCGGAATGTGACCGATAGGTACCTTTTGTGGCGGCGCTACATAGTTTCGATTTGCGCCTTAGCTTTTTGGAGAAAGGCCTGAACCGCTTGGCGCTCAATCGGCTCTTTTGCTTTCCGGTTTCGGCGCGCCAGCGCATCGACCACGATGGTCTCCGACGGATGGGATTTCAGCCACCATTCACCCCCTTGCTTTTTGGAAAGGATAAAACTCGTCTTAGCGGCGTAGACCGATCTCGCCGCGTTTAAGACTGCATTCGAGTCCCAGAACATGGTGACGCCGTCATTGAGATTGTTTTCGTGCCACTCAAGTTCAGCGATGAGCGCTTTGCGCAGGAGAGCTGAGGGGATTGGCCCGAACGCGATCTTCGCAGCCTTCCCTACGAGCGCAACTCCATCCTGACGGCATAAGGTGGCCCAGATGAGGATGTCACTGGTGGTTCCCTCAGCTTCTACCTCATTGCCCCAATAGGCGCCGGTCGAAAGTGCGAAGTCATAGGTGCAGTTAAGTTGTGGGTGGTCGAGCGCTTGGGCGGTGCACAAAACAAGCTCCAGCCCAAAAGCGGGGACATGGCGGTTTTCGAAAGAAAGGTCGGTCCCAATAGCGTCGCGCTGTGCGGGGCTAAGGGGATCTGAGAGCACACCCAGAATGTCAATGTCGCTGCGTTCGGGGTCGAAATCTTCCTGTACGGCTGAACCGTGCAGGTAGAGCCCGATCAACTTGCCACTCGTCAACGATTGAAGGCTTAGCGCAACGCCATTGAGATAGTCTTCAACGGCCCTTTGCACCTCAGCTTGCATGCCTCATCATCCCGCCCGCAATTCTTCAGCCAGCAAGCGGAAATCGGCTTCGCGCGGAGAATTCTTGCGCCACACCAGAGCGATCTCGCGTTTGGCAGTTTCGCTTTCGAGCGGACGTGCGACAACGTCTGTGCCGGTCAAAATGCCTGCATCCACTGCCATTTCAGGCAGCAGCGTGAGGCCCAGATCATTGTTCACCATCTGCACCAGCGTATGAAGACTGTTGCCGATCATGCTGGCGCTGGCGCGCAATTCGGAGCGGTTGCACGCCGCTAGTGCATGGTCGCGCAGGCAGTGCCCGTCTTCCAGCAGCAACAGCCTCCCCTCAGAGATGGCGGGCTCGATCATATCGGGCGTAACGCTGGCCGGTGGATCTCGCGGATCATCCTTGGGGAAGGCAACGAACAGGCGATCATCGGCGATGTGTTCAAACTCAACTTCGCCTGTATCGAAAGGCAGCGCCAACAGCACGCAATCGCTACGCCCATGCTGGAGGCTCTCAATTGCGTCCTGACTGGTTTCCTCGCGCAATTGGAGGGTGAGGTCGGGGCGCTCAGTTTTGAGGCGCGGTAAAAGGCGCGGGAGGACGAAGGGGGCGATGGTGGGGATGACGCTCATGCGCAGCTGGCCTGAGAGCGGCTTTCCTGCCGCCTGAACCAGGTCCGAAAGCTCCTCAGCCTCGCGCAGCAGACGGTTGGCTTTCGCTACGACCTGCTCGCCCAAAGAGGTAAAACGCACGACCCGGCGCGAGCGCTCAACCAGCGTCACGCCCAGCAGCGATTCAAGCTCGCGAATGCCTGCGGAAAGCGTGGACTGCGAGACGAAACTCGCATCCGCCGCGCGGCCAAAATGCTTGGTCTCATGCAGAGCGACAAGATACTGCAACTGCTTGATCGTAGGGAGATAGGTGGACAAAAGCGCGCCTTCCTATTCCGCCGCCAGCGCGTCTTCCATGCTTGCCTGCATGTCATCGATATGGGTCATGGCGAGCTTCCCGTTCTTGACCGCAAAGGCAAGCTTGCCTTCAACCAGTTTAAGCGCGTCCTTGCCAAACACGTCGTAGCGCCAGCCTTGTAGGACCTTGAGATCGCGCACGCCGGCAGCCAGCGCCTCCATCTCATCTGCCCGCGTCAGCAGACGCGCGGCAACGTCAATCTCGCGGGCGCGGATTTTGAGCAGCAGCTTGAGAAGGTCTGCCACCAGCGCGCCTTCCTTACCTAACGGTGCACCGCGCTTCATTTTTTCAGGCATTTCGGACTTTGGCAGGGGGTCAGCATCGGCAATGATCTTCATCATCCGCTTGCCGATATCGTTGTCCTTCCACGCCGCTGACAGCCCACGCACCTTGGCAAGGTCAGCCTGCTTTTTGGGAGGATGGCTGGCAATGTCGGCGAGCGTCTCGTCGCGCATGATGCGCCCGCGCGGAATGTTCTTGTGCTGCGCTTCGCCCTCGCGCCAGGCGGCGAGCGCCTTGAGACGGCCGAGAACCTGCGGGTTGCGCCCGGGTGAGCGGATACGATTCCAGGACGTGTCAGGATCGATGATGTAGTTGGAGGTATCCGCGAGCTTCTCCATCTCCGCATCAAGCCACGCGCCGCGGCCCGTCTTGATCAGCTTTTTCAAGATCTTGGGGAAGATCTTAGACAGATGCGTCACATCGCCGATGGCGTATTCGATCTGGCGGTCGGTCAGCGGGCGGCGGCTCCAGTCGGTAAAGCGCGCACCCTTGTCGATGGTTATGTTCTGCCAGGTCTCCACCAGATTGGCATAGCCGATCTGTTCGGACTGGCTGATCGCCATCATCGCGATCTGGGTGTCGAAGATGGGGAAGGGCGTCTTGCCCGTCATGTTAACGATGATCTCGACGTCCTGCCCGCCTGCATGAAAGACCTTGAGCACGTCTTCATTGTCGGTGAGGAGGTCAAGCAGCGGCGTCATGTCCAAACCGTCTGCCAGCGGATCAATCGCAGCGGCTTCTTCAGTGTTGGCGATCTGCACCAGGCACAGTTCCGGCCAATAGGTGTTCTCGCGCATGAATTCGGTGTCGACCGTGACGAATTCGGATTGGGCGAGGCGCGCGCATAGATCAGCGAGTGCGTCAGATGTGGTGATGAGGTCGTGTATCTTCATGTAAACTCATAAGCATATTGGAGCGGAGTGCCGCTCTCGGGCCGAGATGGCCCCTTCATTGTGAGAGGTGCGCGACTTGACAAACGGCAGGCCATGCCCTGTTAGCGCGCGCAACGGATGGAGACCTTTGGGCTCTCATTTTCGTTGGCACGCCTTTAGCGCTTTACCCTCGAACAGGACAAGAGTTTAGATGCACCTCTATCGTAGTCACACTTGTGCCCAGCTTTCCGCGGCCAATGTCGGTGAAAGTGTCCGTCTTTCGGGCTGGATGCATAGGAAGCGCGATCATGGCGGTGTGCTCTTTATCGATCTGCGCGATCACTACGGGATCACCCAGATTGTGGCCGATGAAGATTCGCCCGCGCTCGCCGTGCTGGAAAAGCTGCGCCCGGAAAGCGTCATCACGATCGATGGCGAGGTAAAGGCGCGCACGCCCGAGACGGTCAACACCGATCTGCCCACCGGCGAGATCGAGGTTTTTGCCCGGGCCATCACGGTGCAGAGCGCGGCTGAAGAGCTGCCCATGCCAGTGGCCGGTGAGCAGGAATATCCCGAAGACATCCGCCTTAAATACCGCTTCCTCGATTTGCGGCGTGAGACGTTGCACGCCAATCTGATGACGCGCACGCAAATCGTCGCTGACATTCGCCAGCGTATGAAGGCGACGGGTTTCAACGAGTTCTCAACGCCTATTCTTACCGCGTCGAGCCCTGAAGGCGCGCGTGATTTCCTCGTGCCCTCGCGCTTGCACGCAGGCCAGTTCTACGCGCTTCCCCAAGCGCCGCAGCAGTACAAGCAGCTGCTGATGGTCGCCGGGTTTGATCGCTACTTCCAGATCGCGCCCTGCTTTCGCGATGAAGACCCGCGCGCAGACCGTCTTCCGGGCGAGTTCTATCAGCTTGATCTTGAAATGAGCTTTGTGACGCAGGAAGAGGTGTGGGAGACAATGGAGCCCGTCATGGCGGGCGTCTTCGAAGCCTTTGCCGATGGCAAGCCGGTGACGCCGTCGGGCACCTTTCCGCGCATTCCTTATGCCGAAGCGATGTTGAAATATGGCAGCGACAAGCCTGACCTGCGCAACCCGCTGATGATCAGCGACGTGACCAAGCATTTTGAAAGATCGGGCTTTGGTCTGTTCGAAAAGATCGTTGGCGGCGGCGGTGTGGTGCGGGCGATCCCGGCGCCCAATACGCATGAGAAGAGCCGCAAGTTTTTCGACGACATGAACAATTGGGCGCGCAAAGAGGGCTATGCTGGCCTTGGCTACGTCACCCGCAAGGGCGGCGAATTTGGCGGGCCTATTGCCAAGAACCACGGGCCTGAGCGCATGGCGGAACTCTATGCGGAGTTGGGCCTTGGCGAAAATGACGGCCTGTTTTTCGCGGCTGGCAAAGCCTCGGACGCGGCTAAGCTCGCAGGCGCAGCGCGTATCGAGATTGGCGAACAATTAGAGCTGATCGATGAGGATCGCTTCGAACTTGCCTGGATTATCGACTTCCCGTTTTACGAATATGACGAGGACGCAAAAAAGATCGATTTCAGCCACAACCCGTTCTCGATGCCGCAAGGCGAGTTGGAAGCGCTCGAAAACACCGATCCGCTTAAAATCAACGCTTATCAGTACGACCTTGTTTGTAACGGCTATGAGATCGCCTCAGGCTCGATCCGGAACCACAAGCCGGAGACGATGGTAAAGGCGTTTGAGATTGTCGGCCTTTCAAAAGACGACGTTAAACGTGAGTTTGGCGGCATGTACCGCGCATTCCAGTACGGCGCGCCGCCGCATGGCGGGATGGCGGCTGGTGTAGACCGGATCGTGATGCTGCTGGTGGGCGCGAAAAACCTGCGCGAAGTGACGCTGTTCCCGATGAACCAGAAGGCCGAAGACCTGCTGATGGGCGCGCCCTCGCGCCCCGAGTCAGCGCAATTGCGTGAGCTTCACCTACGCGTGGTCGAGCCGCCCCAAAAGCCGAAGACGCAGGACGGATAGCGGCATTAGTCAGGTTTTACATAAGAAACCTGAACAAAGCCCAACGCGAGCATTCAGAACGCCGACATTGCAGGCGCGCCATAGGAGATGCGTCACTGCAATTGGGGTATGGTCCGATGTTTGCAAAATCTGCGAAGTCTCTGGCGAAAGTTCTTACTGGCGTGGTGGCTGCGCTTGGGTGCAGCGTGGCGGTGCAGGCCGAGACCCTGACGGTTGAAGGCACTTATGCTGCCAGTGTCGATTTGCCCGGCGACATCGAAGTGATTGCGGTGGATCGGATTGCAGGACGCTTGGGTCCAGATGCCGAGGTCGCCATCATGCAAACGCTGGGCAGCGTTGCGGTTGATGGCGGGCGGTTTTTCAGAGTGGTCCAGAGCGACCGCGGCTTTGTGGGAGGCACGGTGTATCTCGGCAATCAGCCCGGTGTCGTGACGCGAGGGGCGAGCGATGTCGATGCGGTCCTTTCAGGCACGCTGCGCGCCGATGTATTCGAGCAGCGCTCTGGCTGGCGCACGCGGCGCCAATGCGTGGCGCGTGACAAGGATGGCGACTGCATCCGGCGCGAGGAAATCCGCATTCCCTGCTTCCAGCTTTCGGTCGAGCTCCAGCCGCGCCTCGTGCTGACCAGCGTTGATGGCCGGTTGCTCTATGCCAATAACCAGCCGTTGATCGAAGTGGTGCGCTATTGCCGTAATGATTTCTTTATCCCCTCTGAGCTGGAAATGGCGGAGCTGTTGATCGATCAACTGGCGCAGGCGGTCAGGCTTGATCTGGCGCCCGAAACGCGTGTCGAAGGCATTCGCGTGATGGAAATGCGCAAAGGTCTCGAAAGCGCAGATCGCAAGGCCTTCAAGGACGCTGTCAAACTGACGAAGAATGATGCTTATGGTGCATGCCTTGCCTTTGAGGATCTGGAGGCGCGCAACCCGGCCCATGTCTCAGTGCTCTTCAATATCGGGCTGTGCCACGAGGCCGAGGGTGATCTTGTGACTGCACAGTCTTATTATGCGCAAGCGCTCAGAGCCGATCCGGGTCGCGATTATCCTTCGCTTGGCTTGAGGCGGATCGCCAGCCGTGAACGCGCTGCCTTTCAGCTAGCCGCTCGCGAAAACCGGTACATTGCCAGCGGCGCGCAATAGGCTGGGCGTATCAGCGCTTAGCGGGCCTCAAGTCCCGATAAGTAAGCCTCCACGTTCAGGCCCAGAGCATCGATCCGGTAGCCGCCTTCCATGACGCTGAGCGTGGGCAGGCCGAGCGTAGCAATCGCCGCGCCAATGCGCTGCATATCGGGCGTGGTCAGCCTGAACTCCGAAATGGGATCGCGTTCAAAGGTATCAGCGCCATAGCTCACAATCAGCGTGCGCGCGCCAAAAGCAGCGATGCGCTCAAGCGCTGCGTCCAGGGCAGGTGCGTAAGTCTCCCAGGTCGTGCCGCGCGGCAGGGGCTGGTTGAAGGTCGCGCCTTCGCCGTCACCTGAGCCCACCTCATCCGCGTGGCCCCAGAAATAGGGGTAATCGGACTTTGGATCGGCATGGATCGAGGCGAAGAAGACGCTTGCCTCCTCGTAGAAGATATCCTGTGTCCCGTTTCCGTGGTGGTAGTCGACATCGAGGATCGCCACAGGCCCATGCCCGGCCGCCCGAGCCGCAATCGCGGCGTTGTTGAGGTAGCAATAGCCGCCAAAGTAATCGCTCCCACTGTGATGGCCCGGCGGACGGCACAGGGCAAAGGCGTGGTGAACCTCACCAGCGAGCACGGCGTCGAGCGCGCTGAGAGCCGTTTGCGCACTCCAATAGGCAGACTGCCACGTGCCACTGGAAATTGGAGAGGCTGCGTCAAAGCCATACTGGCCCAAGCGCGCATCAATTCGGTCGTGTTTTAAGGGGCGGCGCCCGCGCACGGGAAAAGCATAACCGATCGCATCGCCCTTGCGTCCTTGCTCTATCCATTCATCATGCGCGGTCTTGAGAAAGCTGACATAGTCGGCATCGTGGACCGCCAGAATTGGCTCTAGCCCGTGATCGGTTGGAGCGCTTGTCTGCTGCAGGGAGCTAAGGATGGAAGTCAGACGTGCCGGGCTCTCGGCAAAATCCATCCATTCGCCATTGTTGAGCTCGCGCAAGGGCGCGTGAGCGGACTGGTTTTCACTGAAAAATGTGAGCATGGTTTTGCTCGTAACCTAGCTGCTCGACCATGCGAAAGGGAAATCATGTCAACCATCACCCGGCGAAACGCTGTACTCGGCGGATTGGTGAGCGCGTCTGGCGTAGGGCTTGCGAGCCACGCGGTCTCGGGATGCTCGGGTGATTTGGAGAATGGCGCTTCAGGACTGACCCAAGTCGCCGTCATCGGAGCGATCCATGGACGCCACCGGACAAGCAAGCGCTTTTCCCTGACGGTCCTCGAGCGCGCTGTGCGTGCATTTGGGCCCGATATCATCCTCACCGAAATCCCGCCTGACCGGATCGAGGACGCCAAGGCCAGCTTTGCTGAAACTGGGGAAGTGACCGAGCCTCGCGCGCGCCTTTTTCCAGAGCTAACCGACGTGGCTTTCCCGTTGTCGACTGAGATGGGCTTTCAAATCGCGGCTTGCGCGGGCTGGACACGCGGGATTGCCGACAATCGCAGCGCCGTGCTCAAAGCCATTGAAAACGATCCGTCGCGCGCCGTGCAATGGGCAGAGCATAAGGCTGCGCGGGCGCAATTTTCGCGTCTAGTGGCCGGGCGGGCGGATGATCCGCTGTTCATCCATACGTTCGAATACGATGCGCACGTCCAAAGAGCGCAGACCCCTTACCAGATTTATTTTGACCGCGATCTTGGGCCCGGCGGGTGGACTAAAATCAACGCCTCCCACACCGGTCTGATCAATCAGGCGCTCGACACTGTTCGTGGACAAAGTTTGCGCGCCCTTGTGATATTCGGCGCGTGGCATAAATACGCCATCGAGCGTTTGCTGTCGTTTCGTGACGACATTGAGAGGGCGGAGGCGCGCGACCTGTTCGCGTGACAAGAGTGCAAGTGATCGGCACTTGCGCTTAATCGAACCGGTCTCTAGGGCGTTTGACGAGTTTCAACACCCCAATTCAAGAGGGATACACATGAGCGATACTGCCGACCGCGTGCAGAAGATTGTTGTCGAGCACCTCGGAGTCGAGGGCGACAAGGTTACCCAGGACGCCAGCTTCATTGATGATCTGGGCGCTGACAGCCTCGACATCGTCGAGCTGGTTATGGCGTTTGAAGAAGAATTCGGCGTGGAAATCCCCGATGATGCGGCGGAAAAGATCTCCACAGTCGGAGACGCCACGAAGTTCATCGACGAGAGCGCGGGCTAAACCAGCCCTTGCGTTCAGCGCTCGCTTGACGGGCGACTTTATCACAGGCCCGAGCCCGATGAGGGGCCTCGGGCCTGTCGCATATTGGAGAGTGGAATGCGCCGCGTTGTTGTCACCGGTCTCGGGCTTGTCACGCCGCTGGGCGGAGATGTCGAGACTTCCTGGAAGAACCTGATCGCAGGCGAGAGCGGCGCGGGGCCGATTACCAAGTTCGATCCCGAGGATCAGAAGTGCAAAATTGCCTGCGAGGTCAAGCCCAAGGATCACCCATGGGGCTTTGACGCGGACAAGCGCGTCGACGGCAAGATTCAGCGCCAGGTTGATCCGTTCATCGTGTTCGGCATCGATGCTGCCGGACAGGCGATTGAGGATGCTGGGCTGACCGAGATGAGCGACGCTCTCAAGGAGCGCACGGGCTGTTCGATCGGCGCTGGCATTGGCGGACTGCCGGGGATCGAGAAGGAATCGGTCAACCTGCATGAGCGTGGTCCCGGCCGGGTTTCCCCGCACTTCGTTCACGGGCGTCTGATCAACCTCGTGACGGGGCAGGTGCAGATCAAGTACGGCTTTATGGGGCCCAACCATGCAGTGGTGACGGCCTGCTCGACTGGCGCGCACTCCATCGGGGATGCGGCGCGCATGATTGCGATGGACGATGCTGATATCATGCTCGCAGGCGGTGCAGAGAGCACGGTGAACCCGCTTGGCATTGCAGGTTTTGCTCAGGCCCGCGCGCTCAACACCAGCTTTAACGACCGCCCAACCGAAGCCAGCCGCCCTTATGATAAAGCACGCGATGGTTTTGTGATGGGGGAGGGCGCCGGAATCCTCGTGCTTGAAGAATACGAGCACGCCAAGGCGCGCGGCGCCAAGATCTACGCTGAGGTAACGGGCTATGGCCTGTCGGGCGATGCGTATCACGTCACCGCGCCGCATCCGGAAGGCAAGGGCGCTGAACTCTCCATGCGCATGGCAATGAAGAAGGCAGGTCTTCAGCCCGGCGATATCGACTATGTCAACGCCCACGGCACCAGCACGATGGCGGACACGATTGAGCTTGCTGCAGTCAAACGCGTCCTCGGAGACGATCTTGGCGGCGCCTCGATGAGTTCGACCAAGAGCGCGATAGGCCACCTTCTAGGCGGTGCTGGCGCGGTGGAAGCTGTGTTCTGCGTTCTCGCCATGCGCGATGGCATTGTGCCACCCACGCTCAATTTGCATGATCCAGACGATGGGACCGAAGGTATCGACCTTGTGCCGCTCAAGGCCAAGAAGCGCGAGGTGAACGCGGTGCTCAACAACAGCTTCGGCTTTGGCGGCACCAATGCTTCGCTCATCATGCGGAAGGTCGGCTGAGTGCTGTGATTGATCGCGCGATACGGTTGGCAGTGCTCGCAGGCTTTCTTGCCTTTCCGCTAGCGTTCATCGCTTTGTTCGAGGTGGCGCTGCCACTCGATTGTTATGACCTTGTTGACAGGTGCGAAAACGAGGGGTGGTGGTCGCTGATGTTGTGGGCAGGTTCGCTCGCTTTTTCAGTAGCCTCGGGTTTGGTGGTCCTAAAAATAGCGCGCAGGTTTGAGCGATGAAGCGGCTGTTCGCGTTGGTGTTGGTAATGTTCGCCCTTGTCGGCAGCGGCGTTTATTTTACGCACGACTACATGGGCGAGGCGACGATTGAGGAAGAAACTCCGTTCCTCATCCCAGCAGGCGCTTCGCTGACAGCGGTCGCGGGCAAGCTTGAGGATCAAGGCTTGATCACGTCCGCTGACGGTTTTCTGCTGCGCGCGCGGCTGTTTGGTTCTTCCGATCCGATACAGGCGGGCGAGTTCGCGCTGACACCGGGTATGGACCAGGCCGATATCCTCACCGCTTTCCAGTCGGGCGACGTGATCCGGCATTTTGTCACCATTCCTGAAGGTATGCCCTCGATCCTCGTGCATGAGCGCTTGATGGCGCAAGAGCTTTTGGCCGGCGAGATCGAAGTCCCACCCGAAGGCTCGATCCTGCCGGATACCTACGCCTATGAACGCGGCGCCCCGCGCGCCGAGCTTGTCGAACAGATGCAGAGCGCGATGGACCTAGCGCTTGCCGAGGAGTGGTCCAAACGCGCTCCCACTACGGCTGTAGAGACTATGCGCGAGGCGCTGATCCTCGCCTCGATCGTCGAGAAGGAGACCGGCAAGCCCGAGGAACGCCGCATGGTCGCCGGTCTGTACTCCAACAGGGTGCGCACGGGCATGCTGCTTCAGGCCGATCCAACGATCATCTACCCGATCACCAAAGGCAAACCGCTGGGACGCCGCATCCGCCAGTCAGAGATCGCATCGGTCAATGGCTACAACACTTATACGCGCGCGGGGCTTCCTGTAGGACCCATCACCAATCCGGGTCGCGAGAGCATCGCTGCGGTGCTCAATCCGGCGGCGACGAGCGCGCTTTTCATGGTCGCCGATGGCACGGGCGGGCACAAGTTCGCCGACACAAACGAAGAGCACAACGCCAATGTTGAAGCCTGGTATGCCCTTCGCCGAGAACGCGGTGAGATGTAGGCAAAGGGCGCGATGGCCAATCCCTTTATCCTAACCGCAGCACTGCCTCCTGATATCCAATCCTGGGCGCAAGGCCTGCGCCGCGCGCACTATCCGCCTGAGCGCAACCATCTCCACGCGCATGTAACCCTGTTCCACTCCTTTGCGCCCTCGCTGCTGGAGGAATTGCGCGGGTTTCTGCCCCGTATCACCGCCGAATTTGCTGCCCCTCAAGCGCGGGTTTCGGGCATTATGGACCTTGGCACCGGAACCGCGATTGCGCTGGCCTCGCCGGAATTGCTTGAGCTCCGCGGGCTGATTGCAGAGCACTTCCACGGCAGTCTTACCGATCAGGACCTCCACGAGCCGCGCCCGCACATCACGATCCAGAACAAGGTCACCAAGCAACAGGCAAGGGCGCTGCAGGCCGCTCTGGCTCTTGAGGTTGAATTGCGCGCCGACCGCGGGTCTTTCGCCTTCCCCGCATTGGAATTGCACCTTTACAAGGGCGGCCCGTGGGAGCTTGTGAAACGCAGCGCCTTTCGCGGGAAAGCACGGGGCTGAGGCACAAATGCATCGCCAAGCGCTCAGGTGGTTGACCAACCGCCACCCGCGCTCTAAACGCGCCGCTCGCTTGAGGCACATTGCCTTGCGAGAAGCCCTTTAAAGGCCGATGGGGCGGAGTAGCTCAGGTGGTTAGAGCAGCGGAATCATAATCCGCGTGTCGGGGGTTCAAGTCCCTCCTCCGCTACCAGTTTTGCGATTTACCTTGGGTGATTGAACACATTCGCCTTTGAACTGGGCGTGTGAAAGTGCGCGGGGTTTGCTGCGCGCTTTGGCCCAGCGTGTAGGAGACACAGGTTACACAGTCTAAAGAACGAAAACACACCGGTACAGATGAGCCTTCGCGCTGCGCGAAAAGATTAGCTCGCGGCCAGTGGCGAGAGCTAAACGGGCCGCAAATAGACTTAGAGAAAATCGTATGGATCACAAGCCAAGCAACTAGCCGATTTGTAGCGTGTAGGAAAACGGCAAGCGCAGACCTTTCGATTGCGGCGCTCTGGCTGATCCAAAGCAATGAGACCACAAGCGCGCATCGCCGTTGCAACCTTGCGCGGCGCGGCTAGAGTTCAAGTGCGCTCATTTCAGAGAGGAAAACGGGAAAAGCCATGGAAGTCGTCAACAAGCTCATCCCCACGCCGGAGCAAGCCAAGGCCTTCTTTTCAGGTGAAGAGGACGGGGCCTTCATCATGGTCAACCTCCTCAAATTTCATGAAAAAGCCCAATATCCCGACGGATCAAATCCCGAGATGTCCGGGTTTGAAGCTTACATGATTTACGGCGCAGCTGTTGGCGATCACATCAAGCGCGTCGGCGGGCGGCCGATGACGAATGGGAAGGTTACCGGGCTTATGCTGGGAGAGGTTGAGGAGCTGTGGGATGTGGTTGCGCTGGTTGAATATCCCTCGCTCAAAGCCTTCCAGACCATGATCATGGCGCCTGACTATCACAAGATTGCAGTTCATCGGGACGCCGGGCTGGCCGGGCAACTCAACATCAAGATCAAGGCTGACCCAGCGAATTGAGCTAAGGGACGTCATTAGCTAACCCGCCGCGCTTGGCTTTTACCTCTTGGGACAATGGGGCAATTGGTTTAGCCCTAGTAGCCCGACGCGCTTCGACCAACCGCTCGGCCTCACGGTTTTGCAAGGACATGGGGCTAAAAGAACGCCCGTAATCGATTTATGTAAGTGAAACGCACCGCCGAAAGCCGCAATGAACACCGCTAACACCTCGGAATTGCGCGCTGCTTTGGCGCAGTCGCGATCAGCGCTGATTACGGTCGGCTGGCTGAGCGCGATCCTTAATATCCTGCTCCTTGGCGGGCCAATTTACATGTTGATGATCTACGATTCGGTGATGCCCTCGGGCAGCATTGCGACGCTGTTTGGGCTGCTTGCCATGATCGTGGTGGTCTACCTGTTCCAGGGGCTGTTTGACCTGTTGCGCTCCCGCATTCTGGGGGACATTGCCGCCAGCCTTGATGCGCGAATGACAGGGCGGGTGCACCGGGCCATGTCCACCATGGCTTTGCGCGCGGGCGATGATGGCGACGATGGCCTAACGCCAATGCGCGATCTCGATTCGATCCGGGGGTTTCTGAGCTCTCCGGGGCCCGGTGCGTTGATGGATCTGCCCTGGCTGTTCCTGTTCTTCGGCCTGCTGACACTACTCCATTATTGGCTTGGATTTACAGCACTTATCGGGGCCCTTGTGCTGATTATGCTCACCTATCTCAACGATCGGCTCTCGAGGGCCCCAAGCGGGGAGGTCGCACGGGCGAGGGGTTATCGCGCCAAGCTTGCACAGGACACGCATCGCCATGCTGAGGTGATCCGCGCGTTGGGCATGGGTGAGCGGATGTATGACATCTGGCGCGCGGCCAACACGCAGTTGAGCGCCGCGCAGGAAAAGGTGACGCAAACGGCCAGTCTGTTGTCGGGCATAAGCCGGATTTTCAGGATGTTCCTCCAAAGCGTTGTGCTGAGCGTCGGCGCGCTCTTGTATCTTGCAGGCGAAGCGAGCGGCGGGATCGTTTTTGCAGCCTCCATTCTGGCTGCGCGCGCGCTGGCTCCGATTGATCAGGCGATCGCGCATTGGTCCAATTTCACCACTGCGCGGCAGGGCTGGGCGAGGCTCGATGCTCTGTTTGCAGCGGTCCCGGAGGAGGAGGAACCGGGCACAGTCTTGCCCGCGCCTTCGCAAAGCCTGAAGGTCGAGGCGCTTGCTGTGACCCCTCCGGGCGCTGAAGAGCCGGTGCTGCTGGACATCGCGTTCGAGCTTAAGGCTGGCGATGCGATGGGCATTATCGGGCCTAGCGCTGCTGGCAAAACGACGTTGGCGCGCGCGCTGGCTGGTATTTGGCAACCCGTGCAAGGGGCAGTCCGGCTCGATGGGGCGAGCCTTGACCAATGGGAACCTGACGCGCTGGGTGAGCATCTTGGCTATCTGCCGCAACATGTTGAGCTGTTTGACGGGACAATCGCTCAAAACATTGCGCGCCTTGAGCCTGAACCCTCCTCAGAGGCGGTCATTGCTGCCAGCAGTGCGGCCGGTGTCCACGATATGATCCTGGCGCTTGCCAGTGGCTATGATACCCGTCTTGGTGCAGGCGGCGTGCAACTCTCAGCCGGGCAGCGCCAGCGCATTGGGTTGGCGCGCGCGCTTTATCGCGATCCGTTTCTGGTGATCCTTGATGAGCCCAATTCCAATCTGGATTCAGAAGGGGAAGAAGCGCTCAACAACGCGATCGCCGGTGCAAGGGAGCGCGGGGCAATTGTGGTACTCGTTGCCCATCGTCCCAGCGCTCTGAGGCAGGTCAACACAGTCCTGGTGCTGCAAAAGGGTCGTCAGGCCGCCTTCGGGGATCGCGATGAAGTGCTCTCCAAAATGCTTGCGCCGTCCGCTGCTGCGGCAACGCCGATCCATGCCGCTGGAGGCGATGCGGCTGATCCGAGCGATGGCAATCAAGCTGCCGCTGCCAACGATCAGGTTCGTCGTCAGCCATGAACGAGGCAAGCCCCATCATTGAAGCGCAATCGCGTGCGCTGGTGCCGGTGGATACCGACCCTCAAACGGGCGAAGTTCTTGATAAGCGCATCCGTGGGCGCACGCGCATGGCCAGAGTCGCCGCTGCGGCATTGGCCTTTCTGGTTCTGGTGGGCGGCGCGCTTGTGCCGATTGGCGGGGCTGTAATCGCGCCTGCCGAGGTGGCTCCGGAAACGCGGATCAAGCGCGTGGCGCATCCAACCGGCGGCGTCATCTCCGAAATTTATGTGGCTGACGGCGACATGGTGAGCGAGGGCGATCTGATGCTGCGGCTCGCCACCGATGTGAGCGAAGTGCGCGCCGAGTTCTCCGAGCGCACGCTTGCGCAATTGCTGGCGCAGCGAGCCCGCCTTACAGCTGAGGTTGATAACCGCAGCAGCGTCAGATTCCCGCCCGAATTGCTTGAGGACCAGAGTGAGGAAGCGCAAGCGGCGATGGCGGCTGAACGGCGGCGCTTCGCGCTCAACCGGGCTGAGGAAAGCAGCCTCAGGGCGCAATTGGTCGAGCGGGTCAACCAGCTTGAAAAGCAGGTCGATGGGTATCAGGCACAGATCACTTCGCTTGAAGCGCAGCAGGAGTTGATCCTGCCCGAGCTGGAAATGCTGCGCGAAATGCATGGGCGCGGCTATGTGACAATCCGCCGGCTTAATGAGATGGAGCGCACCGCGATTGACCTTGCAGGCAATATCGGCGCGCTAAGAGCGAACATCGCGCAGGCCAATGCACGTATGGCGCAGGCCGAGCAGCAGCGCATCCAGGTCGGCCAAACGGCGCGCGCTGAGGCAGGCGCGGAACTCGCACGCGTCGAGACCGCCATCAATGACAGCCGCATCAACCGGGCAAGCGCCGAGGACGAATTTGATCGCTCCGCTGTGCGGGCAAGCCATTCCGGGATGGTGGACAAGCTCGCCTTTGCTGCCATAGGTGAGGTGGTGCGTCCCGCTGAAACCATCGCCGAAATCGTGCCGCAAAGCGATCAATTGGTCTTTAATGGCCTTGTTATGCCGAGCGATATTGACCGTGTGGCGGTGGGGCAGCCCGCGCGCATCAGGCTCTCTGCGCTCAACCAGGCCACAACGCCCGAGCTTACGGGCGAGGTGAGCTTCGTCTCGGCTGACCCGGTTACCATCGAAGCGACCGGCGCGCGGATGTTCCGTGTGCGTGTCGCCTTGCCGAACGAGGACGTTGAGCTTGCCGAGGGGGTCGAACTGGTGACGGGAATGCCCGCTGAGCTGTTTATTGAAACAGGCAGCCGCTCAATGCTGTCCTACATCACCAAGCCGCTGATCGATCAGTTCGCGCGCGCCTTCCGCGACGATTGAGCGCATGGCGCTTGGTTGGATGCGCGCAAGTAAGAAAAAGGGCGCGTAAGGGTGTGACCCTGCGCGCCCCTTTTTATTCTTCGATCAGCGAGCCCTTAAATCAGCGTGTCGAGCCCATTGACGCTGTATTCGAGCCACTCATCCCTGATCGGGTTGAGGGCATCCGCCTCGCTTGAGGGCATCGTAAGCCCATCGCGCGCATAGAGTTCGCTCACCGACATCGGCTGCAGCATCATGGCGCCCGCAACCTTCGTTTCAATGGGCGAGATACCCGGCGCTTCTTCTGATGCGAAGACGAACAGCGCATCTTCAGCGAGCACTTGCGTCGTCATCGCGCTCGCGCTGCTTACGTCGACCTGCGGCGGCGTGCCGTCGGTTACGCTTGCAGGAGTGGTATCATAGGTCGCGTTCTGGATGACATCGGCGACCAGGCTGTTTTGAATCGTCGCGATCAGCACGCCATCAGCGCTCGCCGTCACATCGGTATCGACTTGCGTAAAGACAATCGCCTTGCCGCCTGCGTTGACGAACGCAATGTCATCGCTGGCAATGTCGAAGTCGGTCACGGTGTCGCTGTCCGACGTTGTGCCGCTTGCATCGAGCACGAAGGTGTCACGACCCCCGCCGCCGGTCAGAGTGTCAAACCCTGCGCCTCCCGTCAGAGTGTCGATTCCCTCTCGGCCAAACAGCACGTCATCGCCTGCATCGCCATTCAGCGTATCGTTCTGGCTTCCCCCATCAAGCACGTCGTCACCGATACCGCCATTGAGGGTGTCAGACCCGTTGTCGCCGGTGAGGAGATCGTTGCCGTCGCCGCCATTGAGCGTATCTGCCCCTGCGCCGCCAAACAGGGCATCGGTCCCATCAAGCCCGTTGATGACGTCCGCCCGGCCATTGCCAAAGATCGCATCACCAGCCGCTGTACCGTCGATTGTCTCAGCCGCCGAGTTCCCTGCGATCACATTGGTGATCCCGGCAAAGAAGAGCGGTTCGTCGGTGAAGGTGATCTTGGCTACCACATCCTCAACGCTCGCGTTCTGGATAGTGGCAAAAACGACGTCATCCGCCGACAACAACACGTCACTGCCAGCCGCAAAGGCGCCAATCACCTTCCCGCCCGCGCCGACAATTTCGATGTCATCGCTCGTCATGAAGTCGGTGACGATATCAGCGTCAGCCAACATACCGGCTGCATCGAGCACAAACTTGTCGCTACCCGCACCACCAGTCAGAATGTCCTGACCAGCGCCGCCGTTCAGGACATCTCTGCCTCTGCCGCCGTTCAGGACATCATTGCCAGTGCCGCCATTGATCGTATCTGCGCCCGCGCCGCCGGAGAGGATATCGTTCCCGCCATTGCCGTTGACCACGTCATTCCGGCCGCCTGCATCGATGATGTCATCGCCATCATTGCCGTCGATCACTTCAGCAGCGCTGGTCCCGTTCAAGACCTGAACACCAATGTTCAAGAGCGCGACCATCGGATCGTGATCCGAACCCGGATTGCCAAGCGGCGTGTTGACATGAACCGCATCGATCTGAGCGCCATTGGCGAGAGCATCGCTGATGAGGATGTGATCGAGCGCCTGTGCATTGCCCTGGAACAGCACGCTGAAGCGGTCATCGGCGTCGAGTTCATTGGTGAGGTTTTGTAGCACAAGCTCAGAACCCGGGCTCACCGCTGCGCCGTCAAAATCAAGCTCGCCGGTGAGCACCAACATGGGTTCTTCAAACTGGAATTCGTTGAAGTCACCGGTCACAACAACGCGCGCATCTGCGTCCGCCAAGAGCAGATCGTCGACAAACTCGTTCACCGCGGCGGCTTGCGCTGCCCGTGTGATCGATCCGGCATTGGTCGGCGGCTGGATCGCGCTGAACGTGCTGTCTGAGCCAATCTTGGAGGTGAAGTGGTTGCCGATGACGGTCACGGTCTCACCGTTGAAGGTAAAGTCAGCCACCAGCGGTGCGCGCGAGTTTGCGAAGGCTGCTTCGAGCGTGACGTTATCATCCTCTGTGATCGTGCTGATGCTGGCATTGTCCAGCGTCACACGGTCCGGATTGTAGAGCATTGCCACACGGATATTCCCGCCCGGCTGGCCGCCCGTCTGGCCATCAAGCACAAACGGGTTGTCGAGCACTTCGTATTGAATACCGGTCTGGTTGAAGATCTCGGTCGCCAGCGCTTCGAGCGTCAGCTGAGCCGAGACGGTGCCATCATTGGCTGAACCGCTGTCATCCTGGACTTCTTGGAGGACCACGATATCCGGCGTCTCGAGGTTGATCGCGATATCGGTTGCAACCTGCGCGAACTGGCCATTGGCCACATCATCGTCGCCATCTGCATCGTTGATGTCGAGGTTAAGGACATTGTAGGTCGCGACCGAAAGCTGGTTGGCCGCGCCTTGAACCAGCGTGGTGGTCTCAGCGATATTGGTGCTGGCCTGAGCGATCGTTACGGCTTGCGTGGGCCGCACCTCGTAATTCTCGAAAGCATAGCTTACGACGCCCGTCACATCGTTGAGGATGTCACCTGGGTTTGCATCGGGGATCGTGAAGATCTGGCCATTGAGCTCGCCCGCTTCATCGATCTGGATGCGTTCCGGGTTGAAGTCGGAGCCCGCGCCTGAATTGAACGTGCCAAGTTGTCCGCCTTCGCCGCCTTCGATCACTAGCAGGCCTTCATCGGAGATGTTGGAGCCAACAAGGCCACCTTCGCCGTCGCTCGCGACTGTGAAGAGCTCTCCGAAACCGCTGGTCTGATCTACCGCGACCGGGTTTTCGATTGTGACGAGCATGCCTTCGAGGCTCTCGTAAAAGTCGATCCCGTCATTGGCCGGATCAAAGGTGGCAAAGCCATCGTCATCGATGGTTTCACTCGGGGGAGTGACGCCATTGGGGCCGATCACAACCGCAGCGGGCAACGCATTGCCTGAGCTTGTCACGAAGATCGACGGGCTTGTGAGCTGGGTGGTCGTCAGATTGGCAGGGTCACCGCCGGGCAGGAACTCGCCAACCGTGCCGGTGATGTCGATCGCATCGCCGACAAGCACGGTGGGAACTGCGCCAGTAAAGACGAAGATGGCGTCCGAGGTCGCGCTGTCTCCATCGCCTGCGTCCTGCAGGTAAAAGCCATTGTCTGCGACTGCGGTGACGATGCCCGATGTGCTCACTTCGCTGCCGAGCACGGGTGAGGTGTGGGCCGCGCCTTGAATCTCGCCAATGCTCAAAAGCGGCGGACCGTCATCGTTTATGATCGTACCGGTTGCGGACCCATCGCCGATGGCCGCGCCGCCGCTCGGATCGGAAAGCGTCACCACAAAGCTTTCATTGGCCTCGCTTAGAGCGTCGCCGTTGATGTTTACCGTAAGCGTGCCCGAGCTCTGTCCGTCAGCGAAGATGGCTCCCGATGTATCGAATGTCGGCGTGCCAAGATCAGCTTGGTCGAACGTTGGTGATTGGCTTCCATCCAGAGTGATGCTGATATCGCCAAACACAACCTCGCCGCTCGTGCCGCCCACGCGGAAGATGTTGAAGACCATCGCGGTGTTGCCGCTGTCGCCTTCTGCGACCTGGGCATCCGAGATGAAGAATGTGCCCGCAGCCGGTCCGCCAGCAAAGTCCTGGCCGGTGTTGACCGCGCCAAAATTGTCGGTTTGCGAGGTCTGCCAGGTGAAGTCGTCATAGACAAAGCCTGTGCCTCCCAATTGCAGCGACGTTCCTGCCGGAACGCCGCCTTCAGAGACGCCGATATCCTCGCTGGTTAGCCCTTGAGCAGGGCCGTTGGTCGCGGTGAACGATCCCTCATAGGACAGGAATTGGACGACATCGCCGGTGTCATCGACCAGCGCGATCCCGTCCGGACCGTTCTGGATGCCGGTTGCTGCAAAGCTGAGCGTACCAAAGCCATCATCCTGGTCCGGGATCGTGCCGGTAAGGTTAATGGTGCTGCCATAGGTTACGCCGCCATTGCCGTTGTAAAGAACGAGCGACCAGCCCGAAAGATCGGTGCCCGCCGGGCCCGCAACCTCGACCGCCTCGCCGATATCTGCGCCGCTATTGTCGTAGTGAATCTCGTTGATGAACACCTCAGCCGGACCTCGTGGGGGCGGGGCGTCATCGTTGAGGATCGTACCTGTCGCTTCGCCATCGGCAATGCCGACATCGGTGCCCGTTGGGTTCGACAGGGTGACTGTGAAGGTCTCGTCAGGCTCGAAGTCGGTGTCGCCAAACACGGCGAGCGAAACTGATTTTTGCGTTTCGCCTTCAGCAAACTGGATCGTGAAGTTGGAAAGACCCTGATAGTCACCCGGCGATGTCGCTGTGTCGTCTGTGGTCGTCACATCGATCGAAGCGCCGCCGACAGGAGCGGGTTCAGACAGTGTGATGTCGAATTCGATCGTCCCTTCGCCCGCATCGCCTTCGATGACTTGCGCATCAGCGATGCTGAACAGCGGGACGGGCGCGGGCGGTGTGCCGCCGCCATCGGTGACCTTTACGTTGTCGATCGCAAGATCCTCATCGCCTGAATCGAGGTGGAAACGCAGTTCCAGATCGAGCGTCGATCCCGTTCCCGCAATCGCAGCGGTGAAAGTCGCGAAATCGGATGTGATTTCGGTGCCTTCTCCGGTGCCATCAAGATCGGTGTCGATCAGCGGAGCGCCGTTGGACCCGGAACCGGTACCCACACCATCGTTCTCGACACCAAAGATCTGGAACTGAGCGCCGCCGTCGATCGATGCAAAGACCTGGAAGAAATCGTCGGTGTCCCAATCCTGGTTCGTGCTGTCATCATCTTCAGCCAGATCGATGGAGAACAGCAGGTTGTCGAGACCGCTAATGTCAAGGCCAGTGAAAAAGATCGACTGCTCATCGTCTGTGCTTAGCCCGGGCACGCTGTCAGTGTCTTGCGCGGCAAAAAAGAAGTCGCCGCCCTGACCGGTCACCTCATAATTGGAGGTGATATTGCTGCCATCGGTCCGGGTGAAGAAGTCGGAGAACCCATCACTGCCTTCACTGCTTGAGAAAGTGTAGCGCGTGCCCGCACCGTCTGTTTCGAACGTCTCGTCAAGCACGGTTGTGATCGGCGGTGCGAAGGCGCTGCCATCGATCTGTGTTCCGGGCGAGAACAATGCGCCGCCCGAACCAGTAGCCGCCGAGTGATCGACAAAGCCGCCGCTTCCATCAGGATCGCGGGTGACTGACTGATCGCTGCCGCCGGTCACTGAACCT
>JBCCJS010000001.1:0-274699 GCA_039027675.1 Pseudomonadota bacterium | reverse complement strand
CTCACTCAGTCCTTTATCCTGACCTATATCGTCGCGGCTCCGTGGGGCCTTAGCCTTTATGGCGATGTGGGCTGGTTTCAGGTTGTGTGGATGTCAGCGCTTATCATGGCGTTGCAGACTTTTGCCGCGATGTGGTGGCTTTCGCGTTTTCGGTTCGGTCCGCTCGAATGGCTGTGGCGCTCGCTCACGCATTGGCAGCGTCAGCCGATGCGTTTGAGCGTGGAGGATGAGGGACAAAGCGCTGGCTACGGGCCGCAAGCCGCCGTGTAGCCGTTTAATCCCCCAGCCACTCCAGCGCTTTGGCCGCGACCGCTTCAGGTGCTTCGACCTGCGGGTAGTGGCCGACATCAGGCAGCAGGTGATGGCGCGCGCTCGGCACCACTTCGCGCCATTTGTCGTAGGCGTGGCGGCCAGACACCGGATCAAGCGCACCGTTGATAATGGCGACGCGATCTTCCGCGCTGCGCAGGGCGTCTTCCCAGCGCTTTTTATGCGTGCGCCGGTCTGCGATGTAGTGCAGCAGCTTATGAGGGATGCGGTTGCCGCCGTTCTCGCTGATAAAGCTCCAGTATTCATCCAGCTCCGTCTCTGACGGTTTCGTATCGGGGCCAAACACTTCGGAGAAGCTCTTGCCAAAGCCCTTGCGGCTCATCAGCGCGCCCAGCATGAAGCCAAAGGGCGAGACTCCGAGTTTCTGCATCTGAACCGGCCGGTGCTGATCGGGGAAGATGCCGCCATTCAAGAACAGGCACTGGCCAAGCTCTTCAAACCCGAAGCCACTCTGCTGGCGCGCCAGCATCTCCTGCCCTACAGACACACCATAATCGTGCACCAGCGCATCAAAATCGCGGATCGCGAGATGGTAAAGCAGGGCTGCCTGCACATCGGTCTGCCAGTGGATTGTATAGCCTTTTCCACCAAACCCGCCGCGCGGCTTATCCGAAAGGCCAAAGCCCAGCATGTCGCAGGCGATCAGGCGGCGATCGGCCCCCAGCGCTTTCCACACGCGCGCCCAGTCATAGGAACACGTGGGAAACCCGTGCACGAGCAAAAGCGGCTTCGCTTTCGAATTGCCGCCGGTCCAATAGGCTATCCGGTGTCCCTGAAAATCGAGATACTTCGCCTCGGCTCGCCAGCTTTGCGGGTCAATCGTCACCTCTTTCTCCTTGCTATGCTGCAATTGTGTCGCCACGTGAGCGGGCAAGCAAGCAATTGGAGACAATAGAAGTGGCCTATCGGGTGGCCGTTGTCGGTGCGACCGGCAATGTTGGACGCGAAATGATGCAAATCCTCGCCGAGCGCGAGTTTCCGGTGGATGAGGTCGCAGCTGTGGCCTCTTCGCGCAGCCACGGGACCGAGGTCGAGTATGGCGACAGCGGCAAAATGCTCAAATGCAAGAATATCGAGCATTTCGATTGGGCGGGCTGGGATATCGCGCTGTTTGCGGCTGGTTCGGGCCCGGCCAAGGAGTATGCCCCCAAGGCGGCGGCTGCGGGCTGCGTTGTGATCGACAATTCCTCGCTCTTCCGCATGGACCCCGACGTGCCGCTGATCGTGCCCGAGGTGAACCCGGACGCGATCGACGGCTATGCCAAGCGCAGCATTATCGCCAACCCCAATTGCTCGACCGCGCAGCTGGTGGTCGCCCTGAAGCCGCTCCACGACGCCGCCACGATTAAGCGTGTGGTCGTCTCGACTTACCAGTCGGTTTCGGGCGCGGGCAAAGCTGGGATGGATGAGCTGTTTGAACAGTCGCGCGCGATCTTTGTCGGTGACCCTGTTGAACCTGCGACTTTCACCAAGCAGATCTCCTTTAACGTGATCCCTCACATCGATGTCTTCCTTGAAGATGGCTCCACTAAGGAAGAGTGGAAGATGATGGTCGAGACGAAAAAAATTCTCGATCCGAAAATCAAACTCAACGCGACTTGCGTTCGCGTGCCGGTTTTTGTCGGCCACAGCGAGGCGGTGAATATCGAGTTTGAAAAGGAAATCACGGCTGAGCAGGCTCAGGAAATCTTGCGCGAGGCTCCCGGCATTATGCTGATCGATAAGCGCGAGGATGAAGGCTACGTCACTCCGGTTGAAAGCGCGGGCGATGGCGCGACCTATGTCAGCCGCGTGCGCGAGGATCCGACGGTCGAAAACGGGCTGACCTTGTGGTGTGTCTCGGATAACCTGCGCAAAGGCGCAGCTTTGAACGCGGTGCAGATCGCCGAGCTGCTGGGGCGGCGTCACCTCAAGAAGGGGTGAGCGAATGGCCAGCGCCTTGCCGAGGATGCAAACGGTGATGCTGGCTTTGGTTGCCTTAGGCATTCCGCTGAGCGCTTGGGGAGCCATCTATCCGACGAACACCTGGCTCCAGGTGGGTCCCGTCGCATTGCTGCTACCCGCAGGGTATTGGGCGCTGCGCCGCTATCCGATCAGTAATCTATCCGCAGCGTGCATTGCCGCCTTTGTGATCCTCCACCTCTTTGCAGCGCGCTGGTCCTATAGCTTTGTTCCCTATGATGCCTGGACCAATGGTTCGATCAGCGATGCCTTCGGGTTTGAGCGCAATATGTTTGATCGGCTCGTCCACTCTCTCTTTGGAGTGTTTGCTATGCCTCCCATGGTCGAGATCGGGGCGCGTTATTGGGGGCTGTCTTGGCGCATGACCATCGCATTTGCAGTGATGTTCGTGCTTGCGGTTGGTGGGCTTTATGAAATCTTTGAGTGGACACTCACATTGACGCTCGCGCCTGAAGATGCAGGCGCATATAATGGCGAACAAGGCGATATGTTTGATGCGCAAAAGGACATGGCGCTGGCGGGACTGGGCGCTGTGCTGGTGGTGCCGCTGGTGATCGGTAAGCGTGAATGGTGGGAAGAGTGATAGTCGTGAAACGGGTGCTTACAGCTTGTCTTGGTTTTGCAGTTTTCGCCCTTGGCGCTTGCGACAGCGGGAGTGTTCCGCCTCCTGGCCAAGAGCCGCTGCGCGCCAGCTCGGAAACGGTAGAAGAAGGCGAGATCGTCCTTCGCGTTGAGGGTCTTACGGCGGGTTCCGAAGCCTTCTATTTCGCTGCGGGCCGGAGCGAAATCGAAGCGGCCCTCCAGCCTATTCTGGGTGAACCTGTGGACCGCTCTGAGAACCTTGAATGCGGCACGGGCGAGATGCAGTTCACCGAATATTCGGGCGGCCTCATCGTCAATTTCCAGCGCGGCAGCATGGTGGGCTGGAACACACGCGATCCCTCGCCGTCAGTACGGATAATCGGCGAAGTCCAGATCGGCACCGCGCGCGTTGAGGCGATGGGGACGGATAGTTTTTCAGCAATCGAAGGCAGCACGTTGGGCGATGAATTCGCGTTAGGCGGCGCAATGGGCGGCTTCTTCGAAGGGGACGCTGTCGTCATGATTTATGCGGGCGCGCAGTGTTTCATTCGCTAAGCATAAGGGGGCTTTTTCGTGACGCTCAACGCTGATCTCTTCTTCAGTTTTCGCTCGCCTTATTCCTATCTCGCTATCGGCCGCTATCGCCGCATGGCTGAGGAATACAATGTCGATATTCCATTGCGCATTGTCTGGCCGATTGCAGTGCGCGATCCGGACCTGCTGTTCACCGGCAACCCGGCTGCTCCCATGTATATCTTGCGCGATTCGATGCGGGCGGGGGAGTTTCTCGGCATCCCGATCCGCTGGCCGCGCCCTGATCCGATTATCCAGAACCTGCAAACGCGCGAGATTGCGAAAGAGCAACCGATTATCCGCCGGGTGTGTCGCGCAGGGCAAGCGGCCGTGCGCCGAGGCAAGGGCCTCGCCTTTGCCGACGAGGTTTCCAAGATCATTTTTGATGGCCAGACCGATGGCTGGAACGAAGGCGATCACCTTGCAAACGCCGCGACGCGCGCAGGGTTGGACTTGGCTGAGCTCGACGCCGAGGCGATCAGTGATGTCGACGGCCTCGATGCCGAGATCGCGGCCAATCAAGACGCGCTCGAAGCGGCAGGCCATTGGGGTGTGCCCACGCTCGTCTTTGAAGGAGAGCCCTTCTTTGGTCAGGACAGGGTTGAGATGGCGAAGTGGCGAATGGAGCAAAAGGGCCTCACGAGAAGGTGAGCGAGCTCCACACTTCGTACTTCGAGAGCTTTGACGGCACTCGGCTGGCGGTCCACCGTGTGGGGGAGGGCGCTCCAGTGGTGCTGCTGCATGGCCTTTTTTCCAGCGCGCAGATGAATTGGATCAAATGGGGGCACGCAAGTCTGCTTGCTAGCGCGGGCTTTAACGCGATCATGCTCGATTTCCGCGTCCATGGCGAGAGCGAAGCGCCACAAAATACGAGCGCCTATCCGCCCGGCGTGCTGGTGCGCGATGTGGCTGCTTTGGCTGAGCATCTGGGGCTGGAAGAGGGCGCGTTTGATCTAGTCGGATTTTCTCTGGGCGCGCGCACGGCCTTGCACGCAGTGGCAAACGGCGTGCTTCATCCTCGGCGTCTTGCGGCTTGCGGTATGGGGCTCGAGGGTCTGGCCGAATGGGAACGGCGTGCGGCCCATTTCAAGCGTGTCATCGACGAATTTGACACGATCAAGCCGGGTAGCCCGCTCTATGTCGCGCGCACCTTCCTCAAATCCCAGGGCGTTGACCGCGTAGCGGCGCGGCTGCTGCTCGATGGGATGGACGCGTTTGATGTAAGCGCTCTCGCTAACATCACGATCCCCACGGCCGTGATCTGCGGGGATGAGGATCAGGATAACGGATCAGCACAAAGCCTTGCCGACACTCTGCCCGATGCGACCTATATCGAGGTTCCCGGCACGCACCTCAACAGCGTGACCAAGCCTGATTTGGGTGAGGCGATCACAGCGTTCCTGGGAGAGCCCTCGTGACGCGCAAAAGTGTCTTTGTCCGCGTCTGGCTAGCGGGATTGGCAGCGTTCGCGATCACCATTGCCCTTGGTGCACCATTGGCGATTGACGGAGTGCCTCACGGAATACTTGATCACCAGTCAGCGGGAAGCGCGGCAGAGGTGAACCGCATTCAAGGCTTGTGGGAGGCTTCTGGGCTCACCTCCACGGCGCGCAACGCGATGATAGCCGATTTGGTATTCATTGGCATCTTCGGCACCGGATGTGTGCTGGGCGGGCTTCACTACCGGCGCGCGCAGACGCTTTGGTTGGCGCTTATCGGCTATATTGCGCTTGTCTCCGGCGTCCTCTTCCTCGCTAATGATTACGCAGAGACCATTGTCCAGTTCATTCAATTGGTAGCGGGGAGGGGCTATGACAGCCTCGCCCAGCTCGCCGCTTTTTGCCAGCCGATCAAAGTCGTCAGCTTTATCCTGGCCTTCGGCTCGATCCTAGTTGCGCTGGTAGTGGAGCCCTTTGTGAAACGCGCCGCCTAGTCCGCTTTCAAATTTGCAACGAATTGCGCGGTGGATTTCTCCAGGTCGAGAACGTGGCGCCGCATAGTGGCATTTGCAGTATCGAGCTCTGCGGCAAGTTTCTGCGTTGATGTTGCGGTGCTCACGAGCGTTTTGCTCCGCTCTGCCATTTCGCCCACATTTTCCGCCGCATTTCGAGCCACTGTCTCAATCGTATCGGCTGACTTGCGTTGTTTCTCGACATCCCAGCGGATTGCGACCGCAGCCTCTGCGAGTTCGCTGATTGCACTGTCGATTGCTACGAAGCTGCGCTCGGCCTCATGCGTGCCGGATTTCACGCCCTTGAGAAACTGGTCAATCTCGATGGCCGCGTCGCTTGCTTGCCTCGCGAGCGCCTTCACTTCCTGTGCCACGATCGTAAAGCCGCGCCCTGCTGGCCCTGCGCTGGCCGCTTCAATAGCCGCGTTAAGCGAAAGCAGGTTTGTGCGCTCCGCGATCCGGACAATCGCGCGTGTTGCCTCGCCAATCGTGTCAGAATGCTGCGACAGGCCGCTAACGGCCTCGCCACCGGTCACGGACCGGCCAGTTGCTTTGGTGGTGAGTTCGCTTTGCTGGCTTACATTGCCCGCAATCGCAGCAATCGAGCCGGAAAGCTCTGCCATCCCTTGCGCAACCGTGTTGGCGGCGGTGCTGGCAGAGCGCGCCGATTCTGAGACGCTAACAGCGCTTTCCTCAGTATCATGCGCAATGAGGTAGAGCGCTTTGCTTGAGCTCTCGAGCACATTCGCGGAATGGACAATAGCCTGTGTGACAACGCTAATCGATGCTTCGAAGTCATGCGCCAACCGTCCCATTTCGGCGTTGCGAGCTCTCGCTTGATCGGCTTCCAAACGTTCGCGTTGCTGGCGTTCGACTTCGACCTTTTGCCGGGCCTTGGTTAGCTCGTTCGATCGCTCCTCAAGCAAGGCGGCGCTGCGAGTGTTCTCGCGGAGAGCATCCTGAACGGCGCTCAAAAGCTGTGTGATCGATCCGGTGATGCTTGCAGAGATACTGGCCACCAGAAGAATGCCGAGCGATTCAACGCAAATCCCCCAGATGTTTTCAACACCAAAACCGAGCGTAATCTTTTCAAAGAGTCTCAGCGCAAGGAATTGTGCCATGAAACCTGCCGTGACCCACCAGACGAGGCGCTTGTTGCACAGGCCAATAAGTATGATCGGAGCCACCAGAAATGGAACAAGCAGGTCAGGCTCAAGTCCCGCCCAACGGAACGCGACGATGATGCAGGTTGGGACGGGCAAAGCGCCGATCGCGATCAAAGCGCTCGTCAGGCGCGCCGCTCGGGGTTGTGTCGACGCATAGGCTTGTAAAATCGCGCAGGCCAAAACGGTGAGCGCGGCCCACCATATCTTCGATGAAGCAAAGACTGCCATCAAAGAAAAGATAAGCGTAAGCAACCAGGTGCTGCGCGTTAGGAAACGGGCACCTTTTTGCTGAAGGATTTCAAGGGTAAGCGCTTCGCCTTTGTCGGATTGCTCGACGCGGCCGCCTGCGGGCGAGGCGTCAATTTCGCTCTCACCATCAGGGTGGGTTAAGCCGGACGCCAGCCAAGCATCCTGTTCCCACAGTGTATCGCCGCTGGCCGACTGTTCCGGATGTGCTGCATTCCCCATGGGCAGGCGTTATGGGGTGCGATGGTTAGCGTTAGCGAAGCGCCAGCCTGAGCAAATTTACGCAGTTGTGCCGAGCCAAATGCGTTGAGGCGAGAAGGCGGTGTTAGCGGAAAGGTGGCTCGTTGAAAGCGCGCAGCTTGCGAGAGTGCAAACGGTCGCCCTCATCGCGCAGCCGTGCGACCGCTTCGAGGCCGATCTGCAAGTGCGCGGCAATCGCTTCTTCGTAGAACTTGTTGGCCTGGCCCGGCAGCTTGATCTCGCCATGCAGTGGCTTGTCCGAGACGCACAGGAGCGTGCCATAGGGCACACGGAAGCGGTATCCTTGCGCTGCAATTGTCGCGCTTTCCATCTCCACCGCAATCGCCCGGCTCTGCGAAAAGCGCTTGGCGCTGGTCGAATAATGGAGTTCCCAGTTGCGGTCATCGGTGGTGACGACAGTGCCGGTGCGCATGCGCTGTTTAAGGTTGGCTCCCTGGACGCCCGACACCTCTTCCGCAGCCCCTGCGAGCGCGAGCTGAACCTCGGCGATGGGCGGGATCGGGACCTCGGGCGGCAAGACGCCATCGAGCACATGATCATCGCGCAGATAGGCGTGAGCGAGCACGAAATCGCCGATCTTCTGCGTCGAGCGCACCCCGCCGCAATGGCCGATCATCATCCAGGCATGCGGGCGCAGCACGGCCAAGTGATCGCAGATCGTCTTTGCGTTCGAAGGGCCAACGCCAATATTGACCAGCGTGATCCCGCGCTTGTCCTCGCGCATGAGGTGGTAGGCTGGCATCTGGTGGCGGCGCCAGGCGGTGTCGTTCAACTGGTCACGCGCATCGTCGGTCGCCTCGCCAATGTCGAGCCCGCCTGCACCGCGTAGGCTGGTGTAGCCGTCCGTGCCAATCTGCTTGGCACCCCAGTCAACGAATTCATCGACATAGCGGTGATAATTCGTAAAAAGGATGAAGTCCTGAAAGTCGCCGACCGCAGTCCCGGTATAGTGCGCGAGACGCGCGAGCGAGTAATCGGTGCGCAAGCCATCAAATAGCGACAGGGGCATGTCGAGCTCATCATCCACCTCAATCCCGTCCGCTAACTCATCGCCGATCAGAGCAAGGTCGGTTGAGGGGAAGTGTAAAGCGATGTCCTGCGGGGCGATCCCTTGCATCATTGCGCCCGCTTCACCGTCGAGCACATAGGGAAAAGGGATCTCTTGGCGCGATCGCGTGACGGTTACATCGACCTCGTATTCGGCTGCGATCAGCTCCAACTGCTCGGTCAGATAGGGAGCGAAAAGGTCGGGCCGGGTGATGGTGGTGGTGTAGGTGCCCACCTGCTCCAACCGCCCAAAGGCTCGGCTGCGGTCTGATAGCTCATCGCCTGCTGCGCCTGCTCCGGCGTAATGCAGGGAAAGCTGCGGGTAGGAATAGCTGCCGTCCTCGCGCTTGCGCTGCGGGGGGATGGTGCCATCGCGGCCAAAGGCGATAACATCGGCGCGTAGGGTGGCCACCGCTTCGGCGTAGTGGCTCTGCAATTGTTCAAGAACGTTCGGGATATCAATCATGCCTGGCGTGCTACTCTCAATTTGCGACACTTTCAAAGACACCGCCCCAGAGACCGCCAAAGTGACCGCATTCGGCGCACTGGCGATAAAGCGAGGGCGGTTACAATAAGGGCGCGGTGATCGTCTGTGATCGCCGCGCCCTTATTTATGGCTCAAGGCCTATTCGAGAGGCTGATCAGCCTGCCTCTGCCTGCGCTGTGTCGTCGGTGTCGTCGCTGTCGGTCGCTTCGGCTGTGCTCTCTTCGAGCAGTTCAGCAGGGATTTCGCCCGGCTCAAGACCTGCATTGTCGATCTTGGTGTCAGCTGCGGCTTCTTCGATCTCGCGCTGCTCGTCTTCGAACATCTGCGCCAGAACGTCGACGCCCTGCGACTGAAGCTCAGCTTCGTCGTCGCTTCGCGCCACGTTGGCCTTGACGGTCACGTGCACCTCAGGGTGAAGGGCAACGGTCAGATCGTGCATGCCGATCGTCTTGATCGGCGCGCCCATGATGACTTGCTTTTTGTCAACCGCGTGGCCCTGATTATTGAGACCAGCAACCATGTCACGAACATTGACCGAGCCGTAGAGCTGGCCGGTGTTCGACGAAGCGCGAATGAGGACAACCTCAGCACCGGCGACCTTCTCGCCCATGCTATGCGCCTCGGCGCGCTTTTCAGCGTTTTCCTTTTCAAGACGTTCGCGGTTGGCTTCGAAGACCTTCTTGTTCGCGTCATTGGCGCGCAGGGCCTTCTTTTGCGGCAGCAGGAAGTTGCGTGCATAGCCGTCCTTCACGGTGACGATATCGCCAATCGTGCCGAGCTTCTCGATACGCTCAAGGAGAATGATATCCATTTGTCGCTCTCCTTACTTCACGATGTACGGCAGAAGGCCGATGTGACGCGCGCGCTTGATCGCCTTGGCGAGCTCACGCTGTTTCTTGGCTGAAACGGCGGTGATGCGCGAGGGCACGATCTTGCCACGCTCGGACATGAAGCCCTGCAGCAGGCGCACGTCCTTGTAATCAATCTTGGGGGCGTCATTGCCGGAAAACGGGCAAGACTTGCGGCGGCGGAAAAACGGGCGGGCCATCAGTCGCGCTCCTCTCTGGGCTCGCGACGCTTACGGTCGCGTTCGTTCTTGCGCATCATCACGCTGGGGCCGTCTTCGTGTTCGTCGACACGGATGGTCATGTAGCGGATGACATCTTCGTTGATGCGCGTCTGGCGCTCAAGCTCGGCAACGACATTGCCGGGAGCGTCGATGTTGAGCATCACGAAGTGTGCTTTGCGGTTGCGTTCGATCTTGTAGGCGAGGGACTTTAGGCCCCAGGTTTCGGTCTTGGTGACCTTGCCTTTGTTCGCTTCGACGATTTCGGTCGCCGTGACCGCCAACGCGTCGACTTGGGCCTGTGAAAGGTCCTGTCGCGCGAGGAAGATATGCTCGTACAGAGCCATACTTCTCGTCCTTTTACTGCTGCCGATCGCTGGCTGATCCGTCCGGATGACGGGGCCCCTCCGGCTTTCTTTGGGCTATGATGACCTTCTTTCGAGAAAGCCAACATGGTTTCCGCATGAGGCCGTCGCCCCACGCGGAAGCGGGCCAAATAGCGAAACTGGCCCATAAAGCAAGCGTTGTGTGAGCACGATGAGTGCGGCACACCGCCCGGGATGAACAAACCCATTCTCTACACCTGCGCCGGATCGCGCGGGCTTCGCTGCACCTGGGCTGCTGAGGAAGCGGGGGTCGAACTGGACTTGCGCATGCTGCCATTTCCCCCGCGCCACAAGGCCCCTGAATATCTTGAGATTAATCCGCTGGGCACGGTGCCGCTGCTGATCGACGATTACGATCCTGACGAGCCCGAATGGGACATCCACATGACTGAAAGCTGCGCCATCGCGCATTATCTCGCAGCAGTTCATACCAAACGCCATCCCGAAAGCCTGACGATAAAGCCGGGCGAGGGGGATTATGCCCAATATCTCGATTACACTTACCACGCCGATGCAACGCTGACCTTCCCGCAGACAGTCTATATGCGCTTTGCCCTTTTCGAGACGCACAAGGGTTGGAGCGAAGCGGGCGAGGCCTATGCCAAGTGGTTTGAAAAGCGGCTGGTGAAGATCGAAACACGACTTGAGACCCGCGATTATCTGTGCGCTGATCGCTTTACGGTGGCCGATATCTGCGTGGGATACGCGCTGATCTTGGCAGGCCGCGTTGGACTGGATGACCGCTTGCCCGACACGCTCAAAGCTTACCGTGACCGCTTGACTAGCCGGAAGGCTTACAAAAGCGCGTTGGCGAAGGAAGAGGCGGCGCTGACCGCACTTGAAGAGGGTTCAGCCTAGTACGAGGTTTGCGTCAGATTCTGGCCGCAGCGTCCACACACCCGATTAGGCCAGGGCACCACGAAGATGCCGCGAAAGAACAGGTTCTTGCCGCAATTGGGGCAGTTGTGGCTGAGCATCTGGCTGTTCGCCGCGATCAGCCCGACTATGGCAATCCCGAAGGCCAGACTGGAGTGGCCAAAGTATTGCTCGACCACGGCCACAAACAGGATTGCGACCGCCAGTGCCCCGGCCATCCACCAGGCGTGCCGCCGTGCGCGCTCATATACGCTCATGGAGCGCAGGGGCTCATGAAAGGCGCTCGAACACACTCTTGGCAAAGGTGCTCAGCGTATCGTCGCGCGCGCCCATGATGACGATGCGGTCGCCGGCCTCAGCGAGCTCGACCAACCGATCCCCGCAAGCCTCGCGCGTTGGAATATGCTGAGCCGTCCCGGCTGCTTGCTCAATCAGCGACACGATCCGCTCACTGCCTTCGCTGCGATCAACCGTGCCACCAAAGTAGACGGGGTCGCACATCAGTGTGATGTCATCAGGACCGAGCTCGCGCGCAAAGGTCTCAGCCAGTTCATGGCCCATCTGCTTTAAAGGCCCATAGCCATGCGGCTGGAAGCAGGCGAGGACGCGGCCCGGCGTCGCTTTCAAGGTGCGCAAGGTCGCCGCGCACTTCTCAGGGTTGTGGCCGAAATCATCGATCACCGTAATCCCCGACGCGCTGGTGCCGACCACGTCAAACCGGCGTGCCAGTCCCCTAAACGAGCGCAGCGCATAGGCAGCGCTCTTCACATCAATCCTCGCCGCGCTCACCGCCGCTATCGCCGCGAGCGCGTTTGAGAGGTTGTGCAAGCCCGGCATTGGCAGGATCAGCGGAAAAACCTCGCGGCTGCGATTATCGACCATGGCGGCGCGGATGCCGAAGGCGCTTTCATCAATCGAATCGGGTTCAACCGTCAGATCAGCTTTGGTGTTTGTGATGCCGAAACTGACCAGTTGCGATGCCTTGTTCGCGAGATAGAAAGCCTCATCATTGTCGAAATTGATAACCGCACAGCCAGCCTCGCGAACGTAATTGCCAAATAGGACGCGCAGGTCTTCGATGCTCTTGTGATCAAGGCTGACATTCAGCAGCACGCCGATCGTCGGGCGATAAAGCGCAATCGAGCCATCGCTTTCATCGACTTCGCTCACAAAAAGCTCGGGGTGGCCGATGCGTGAGGAAGCGAAGGGCGTCTCTTCGCTGACAAAGTTCTTCATCACCGCGCCGTTCATGACGGTGGGATCGTGGCCCGCCTCGTTCAAAATCCAGGCAATCATGCCTGTGACGGTGGACTTGCCTGACGTGCCGCCCACCGCAATCGAATAGCCCGCCTCATTGAATAGGGTCGAGAGCAGCTCGGCCCGGCTCATGCGCACACAGCCCAACTCGCTCGCGCGGCGCACTTCGGGCACGGTGTCTTCGACCGCTGCGGATGCGACAAGGATTTGCTCAGCGCTGGTGATCCCGCTGCCATCCTGCGGGAAAAGTGCAAAGCCCGCCTCGCTCAGCCATTCAAACTTTTCCTGCGTGCGCCCTTGATCATGGCTGCGATCCGATCCGCCAACCTCATGGCCCAGACCATGCACGATCTGCGCAAGCGGGAGCATGCCCGAGCCGCCGATGCCGCAAAAGAAGAAGGGGCGCCCGTCAAGATCTGGCGCATGGGTGGGTTGATCCATGACAATGGGGGATATGGACTTGCGCCGTGGCTGACAAGCGACTTAGGTCTGGTGTCCATGACGAAGATTGCCATCTGCGCACCCGCATCGCCCATATCTCGCGAAGCTGCTGAGGCAACTGAGGCGCTGGTGGCGGCCGAGTTTCCGATGCACTCGGTCACCTTCCACGAACAGTGCTTTGAGCGCGTAGGTCACTTTGCCGGAGACGATTTGCGGCGCCTAACCGCGTTTCTGGAATGCGCGAACGATTCGGCTTTTGACGCGGTGTGGTTTGCGCGCGGCGGCTATGGCTCAAACCGGATTGCCGAGGCAGCCATCGTGCGCCTGAACGATGCCGCGCGCGCCAAGACTTATGTCGGCTTTTCAGATTGCGGCTACATTATGGGTGCGCTTTACAAAGCAGGGATTGGCCAGTGCGCGCATGGCTCTATGCCGGGCAATGCGCGCTCGGAAGGGGGACGCGAAGCGGTGCGCCGGGTGCTGCGCTGGTTTGCAGGGGACAATTCGGGGCTTGAGCCGAGCTTGGATGGAACAACGCCTGTCGCCGCCTTCAACCTCATCACACTGGCAATGATGGCACCCACGCAATTGATGCCCGACCTCACCGATCACGTGCTGATGCTCGAGGAGGTGAGCGAGCATATGTACTCGGTCGATCGCATCTTTTTCTCGCTTTCGGGCAGCTTGCCGCGCCTTAAAGGTTTGCGGCTGGGCGAGGTGAGCGACGTGCCTGAAAACGAATATCCTTTCGGCACTGAGCTTGAGGATATCGCCCGATTCTGGTGCGCGCGCGCTGGCATTCCCTATCTGGGCCGGGCTGAAATTGGCCACACGTCTGCCAACACAGTTGTGCCGTTCGGACTTGCTAGTCCGTTTGGCGGCGCTTAGGCGCTACTGGCGTAGATGCGCGCTTCGGGGGGAGCTGGCGGTGCGAAGCCTTTTTCCAAAAGGGACCACATGAGAGCTTTCGTATATCCCGGACAGGGGAGCCAAAGAATCGGCATGGGCGCCTATCTGGCCGAGGCAAGCGCGGCTGCACGCGAGGTCTTCGAAGAGGTTGATGATGCGCTTTCGCAAGGTCTGTTTGCGATCATGTGCGGGGGGCCAGAGGATCAGCTCACTCTTACCGAAAACGCCCAGCCTGCCATCATGGCGAACGCCATAGCCACCCTGTGCGTGCTGGAACGCGATTTTGGCGTGAAGCTGGTCGATACCGCCGACGCGGTCGCGGGGCATTCGCTGGGGGAATACACCGCTTTGTGTGCGGCAGGCTCGTTCGATCTGGCGACCACGGCGCGGCTCTTGAAACTGCGCGGGCAGGCGATGCAAGGTGCAGTCCCCGTGGGCGAGGGCGCAATGGCGGCCTTGCTGGGCGCGGATATCGAGAAAGCGGGCGCGCTTGCCGCCGCTGCTGCTGAGGGCGAAGTGTGCGAGATCGCCAACGATAACGATCCGGGCCAGGTCGTTCTGTCCGGCCATACAGGCGCAATCGATCGCGCAGTCGCTTTGGTCAAGGAACACGGGATCAAGCGCGGGGTGAAGCTGCCGGTCTCTGCTCCGTTTCACTGCTCGCTGATGCAGCCTGCGGCAGACGCAATGGCGCAGGCTCTGGCCGATGCCCCGCCCGCAAACCCAAGGGTTACACTCTACGCTAATGTGACTGCGGCCAAAGTGACGGGCGGCGAAGAGGAGCGCGCGCTACTGGTCGAGCAAGTCACAGGCCGCGTACGCTGGCGTGAAAGCGTCGCTGCAATGCACTCAGATGGCATCACCCAGTTTGTCGAAATGGGCGGCAAGGTTCTTACCCCCATGATCAAGAAGATCGCCGCAGAGGCTGAGGCAACCAGCCTCATAACCATGGAAGAGCTTGAAGCTTTCGCAAAGGAGATGGCCTGATGTTTTCACTTGCAGGGATGAACGCGCTGGTAACCGGCGCGAGCGGAGGCATTGGCTCTGCGATTGCGACAGCGCTCGCTGGGCAGGGCGCGCGCGTGGCGCTGACCGGCTCGAACGGGGCAAAGCTGCGCGCCTTTCGCGAGCAATTGCATGAAGAGCACGGCGGCGAGCATGTCGAGATCACATGCGACCTGTCAGACACCACGCAAGTCGAAGAGCTGATCCCGGCAACGCTTGATACGCTGGGCGGGATCGACATTCTGGTAAACAATGCCGGGATTACGCGCGATGGCCTTGCTATGCGGATGAAGAATGAAGACTGGGATCAGGTGCTCTCGATCAACCTCGAAGCCGCCTTTCGCCTGATGCGAGCCAGCGCGAGGCCGATGATGAAGGCGCGCTTTGGCCGGATCATCAACATTACCAGCGTTGTCGGCCATACCGGCAATCCGGGGCAGATGAACTATTGCGCCGCAAAGGCAGGCCTCACCGGCATGACCAAGAGCTTTGCGCAGGAAGTCGCCAGCCGCGGTATCTCCGCCAATTGCCTTGCCCCCGGGTTCATCCGCAGCGCGATGACGACCGCGCTCGATGAAAAGCAAACCGACGCGATCAATGCGCGCATCCCGATGGGCCGCATGGGCGAAGGCAGCGATATTGGTGCCGCCGCCGTCTACCTAGCCAGCCGCGAGGCGAACTACGTCACCGGCCAGACGCTGCACGTAAACGGCGGCATGGCGATGGTGGGTTGAGCGGTTCTGGCGGTTGCAAAACGCCTCACAGGGCTCCTTATCCCCAGTACAATCCGGCGTAGCGACAGTGCAAACTTGCCCGTATGGTGGTGCGCGCTAAGGTTTTTGTCGTGAAAACCGGTATGAGAGGGCGATTCCAGTCCTCTTTCCGCCAAGCGAGTAAGGGTAAAGGCTGATGAAGGCGACCATCGAACGCGCAACGCTTCTGCGGTGCATGTCCCATGTGCAATCCGTGGTTGAGCGCCGCAACACCATCCCGATCCTCTCCAACGTGCTGATCGACGCCGCTGAAGATGGCACGGTCAAGGTGATGGCGACCGACCTTGATCTGCAGATCGTCGAGACGGTCTCAGCTAGCAAGGTGGAGACGCCCGGCGCGATCACGGTCTCTGCGCACCTTCTGAACGACATCATCCGCAAGCTGAAGGAAGGTAGCCAGGTTTCGCTCGATGCGGCGGACAATCGGCTCGAAATCCGCTCAGGCCGGGCGAAATTCAAGCTGCCGACCCTGCCGCGCGATGACTTTCCGGTGATTGTTGCAGGTGATCTGCCGACCTCGTTCGAGCTTCCTGCCAAGCAGCTCGCAGAACTGATCGACCGCACCCGGTTCGCGATCTCGACCGAGGAAACGCGCTATTACTTGAACGGCATCTTCCTGCACGTGACGGATGAGGACGCGCCTCTCCTGAAGGCCGCGGCCACCGACGGGCACCGCCTCGCACGCTTTACGATTGATCGGCCCGAGGGTGCGGCGGGCATGCCCGATGTTATCGTGCCGCGCAAAGCCGTGGGCGAGATTCGCAAGCTCATCGAAGAGGCTGACGGCACCGTCCTTATCGACCTGTCGGCAAGCAAGATCCGCTTCACCATTAGCGGGGAGGGCGGGGTTGTCCTCACCAGCAAGCTCATTGACGGCACCTTCCCCGATTACAGCCGCGTCATCCCGACGGGCAATGACAAGCTCTTAAAGGTTGACCCGCAGCTGTTCTTCGAAGGCGTGGACCGCGTGGCGACCATCGCGACGGAAAAGACGCGCGCTGTCAAAATGGGGCTCGACAAGGATAAGGTGATCCTCTCGGTCACCTCGCCCGACAATGGCAATGCGGCCGAAGAGCTGGAAGCCGAATATGGATCGGACGTGTTCGAGATCGGCTTTAACGCCAATTACTTGAAAGACATCCTCCACCAGATCGACAGCGTCACGGTGGAACTGCACCTCGCTGATGCGGGCGCGCCAACGCTGATCCGCAGCGATGAGGCCTCGCCAGCGCTCTATGTGCTGATGCCGATGCGGGTGTGACGCCTCACGTCCGCATCTTCGGCACGGTCATCTCGACCTATACGCGCATTGTCGAGATCACTACGGAAGAAGCCGGGCTCACCCACGAAGTGATCGCGACGCCTGCCAACAGCCCTTCCAACCGCCACCCTTTCAGCAAGGTACCGGTGGTGGAAGTGGATGGGCTGGAGCTGATCGAGAGCGTTGCCATCGCGCATTACATTGACAACGCGCATGGGTGCGGGGGCCTTCAGCCAGTGGACCCGGCGGCGCGCGCGGTGATGGATAAGTGGATCGCGATCGCCAACAATTACCTCTTCCCGCTGTTCGAGCATGGCCTTGTCATGCCGTGGATCATGCACCGCGTGGCGGGCTTTGATCTGGACCAGGAGAAGATCAACCGCGCGCTCCCCAATATCAGCCGCGCTCTGGGCTTTCTCGAAACCGAGATGGCGCAAGACGGCGCCTGGACCTCGCTCAACGCGTTCACGCTAGCTGACGTGTTTCTCTTTCCGATCCTGCGCGGGCTTCAGTTGACGCCGCAAGGTGAAGTGGGGCTGGCGCAATGCGATCACCTCAGCGCCTGGATGGCTGTGTGCGCAGAGCGCCCCTCCATCGCGAAAACGCGCTGGGCTAGCGAGGGATGATGGGTTAAGTCCTCCGGCAAATGAGGAGGATGCCCACTATGACCCAAGCCCAAGTTCATGTCCGCAAGGACGCGCTCGACAACGCCGCTTTGGTAGAGGCTGAGACCGCCCCGCTCGCCGATGGCGCGGTGCGGCTGAAGGTTGAGAGCTTCTCGGTCACTGCCAACAATATCACCTATGCGGTGGTGGGCGATGGCTTCATGTATTGGGACTTCTTCCCGCCCAAAACCGATGCGCCCGACGGATTGGGTATCGTACCCATGTGGGGCCATGCTGTGGTGATCGAAAGCAATTCCGACGCCATCGAAGTGGGGGAGCGGGTCTATGGCTATTTACCCATGGGCACGCATCTCGACGTGGTGCCGGGCAAGGTCCACCCGGGCGGCTTTACCGACATGACCGATTATCGCCAGCCGATGAGCCCCGTCTACAACAGCTACACGCGCCTAGCCGCCGATCCCGAGCACGACCCCGCGCGAGAGGCGGAGCGGATGATCTACGGACCCCTGTTCAAGACAGGCTTCATCATTGAGTACTTCATGCGCGACCATGACTGGTTCGGGGCAGGGCAGGTCGTGATGACGAGCGCGTCGTCCAAAACGTCGATGGGCCTCGCCAGCGTCGCAAAGCAGAATTCGCCTGCGATCAAGCGCATCGGGCTCACGTCAGCGGGCAATGTCGAATTTGTGAAAAGCACCGGGCTCTATGACGACGTGGTCGCCTATGACGATCTCGCCAGCGTGGACAATGTGCCCACTGTCACAGTCGATTTCGCTGGCAATTCCAAGCTTTTGGCGGGCTTGCACAATCATTACACCGACAACCTCAAATATTCCTGCCTGGTTGGCGCGACCCATATCGAGGAGCGCGGCGGCGCGCTGGGTGGCGGCGCTGGCCTGCCAGGACCCAAGCCCGAGCTGTTCTTCGCGCCCTCCCACTTCGAGACCTTCTTCAAGGAGCACGGGCCCGTCGAAGGCGGCAAGATGGCGGCCGCTGCGTGGATGGGTTTTCTCGGATCCGTGGGCGATGCAGTGACAATCGAGCGCAAGCCCGGCCTCGACGCTGCACGCACGACCTATCTCGAAATGATCGGCGGCCACGTGGACCCGGCCAAAGGGATCGTGATCGAGCTTTGACCAAAAGTGCTCACGTTTGGTTTCGGTAATGCCCGAGCGGCTTCAACGCTTCTGGCATTGGGGGGTAGGCGCAAGATTTCCCGGAGCGTTTAAGCTTGAACTCCCAGATCGCGGGGGTCAATTGGCTCAAGCTTGCCAGTCAATCCTTCTTGTTGTTAGGGCACAATGAGGGAGGCGGTATGCAAGTCGCGATACTATCAGTCTTTTCGTTTTTTTTCCTGGTCGTTTGCACATTCCAACCCGCTCAAGCGCAAGGGTTCACGTTAGACCATCTTGCTGAGATTTCTGATGTGCGCACCCCGCGCATTGCGCCCGATGGGCAATCGGTGGCGGTGATTGTCCCCAAGCCAGACTATGACGCGAACCTTTTCCGCGCACGACTTACTCTAGTCGATGTTGAAACGGGAGACGCGCGTGATCTGACCTTTGCCCGCCCCGGCGTCTCACGCCCGCGTTGGTCGCCCGATGGCAAGAGCATCGCTTTCATCGCAAAAGGCGAAAACGGCAAACGACAGGTTTTTGCCCTGCCGATCGCGGGCGGTGAAGCGCGCGTCATAACCGCGCATTCGCAACGCGTCGCCGCGTTTGAGTGGTCCGCCGATGGCAGCGAAGTGTTCTTCCTCGCCGCTGATCCCGATCCGGAACCCGCCGAAGGACCCGAGCGGCACAACAAATCCTTCCGCGCAGGGCACAACGACTTTCTGGCGACGAAAAGTACTATCCCCTTGCGCGTGTGGCGTGCACCATCGTCTGGCGGTAAAGCTGTGCGCCTGAGCCACGACGAACTCCATGCACAGGCAAGCCAATTGTCGTGGTTCGGGCGGGCGCCAGATGGCTCGACGCTCGTCGTCACAGGCTTTGTAGCTGGGAAAGCTGACAACTTCCGCGAAGCCAGGGTCTTTCTGGTTGATACGCAGACCGGCGAGCATCGCATCGCGCCTGCGACGCCAAAAAAAGCATTCTGGGCGGCGATTTCTCCCGATGGCCAGTCGCTGGCATTCTCTCGGTCAAGCGGCGTCGACAATTCCAGTTTCAAGACGCGTCACGTCGCGATCAGCGTGATGCAAAACGAAAGCGCGGCAAAGACCATCACCCCCGATATCGACCGCAGTCTATGGGGCGGATGGTGGATGCCTGATAGCCAAGGCTTGCTTATCGGCGCGCGGGATGCTGCCCGCAATACCATTTGGCATCAACCACTTGAGGGAATGCCGCAAAGGTTAGAGCTTGGTGACCTCGAACCGGCCACAACCTATGGGCCGGTGGATTTGCATGTCGGTCCGACCGGGCAGGTCGCTTTTACCGCCACCACACCTCAGCGGCCAAAGAACCTGTATTGGCTCGACTCTCTCACGGGCAAGCCACGCAGACTTACAGATTTCGCAGCGGCTATCGCCGCGTTGGACCTTGGCGTTTCCGAAGAGATCACCTGGGCAACCGAGGGAGGTTTTCAGGCTTACGGCATTCTTACCTATCCGCCCGGTTTCTCACCCGATAAGAGGTACCCGCTGGTGCTCGCTATTCATGGCGGCCCACCCTCGGCCTCAACCCTACGCTTCGACCCCCTCCATCAATTGATGGCGGCGCGCGGCTTTATTGTTTTTGCACCCAATTACCGGGGAAGCGACAATCTGGGCACGCGCTATCAGGCGGCAATTGTCGACAACGCGGGCACTGGACCTGGCGGCGACGTGATGGCCGGGATTGAGGCGATTAAACAGCGGGGGATTGTCGACGAAAGCCGTATCGCAGTAACGGGCTGGTCCTATGGCGGCTACATGACTTCTTGGCTGATCGGGAACTATCCCGATGTCTGGCGCGCGGCCATGGCGGGGGCGGCGGTCACCGACTATGTCGACAGCTACACCTTCTCAGATTTGAACGGCTTTTTTGTCGATGCGTTCAGCGCGCCGCCTTGGAAGCCGGAAATGTTCAAGGTCTGGCGCGATCAGTCGCCCATCTCACACGCGTACAAGGCCACTACGCCAACACTCATCATGAGCATGACGGGTGATCTGCGCGTGCCGATTACCGAAAGCTATAAACTCTACAGCGCGCTTTATGACAGCGGCGTGCCAGTTGAGTTCATCGCATACCCGATCCCGGGGCACTTTCCCGGCGATCCAGTGCATCAACGCGATGTCTACCGCCGCTGGGTCGATTGGGTCGAGCATCGTTTTGAACTCCCAAGAGACGCGCCCGTAAGCGATGATGGCCTCTAAAGGTAAGCGTTCACGCTCTTATAGTCTCCTTCTGGGTCGCGCGCTCAATGTCGACCTCTGATTTAGCTCATCCTGCGTAATTCCCAGCTCGTCCAACGGCAGGCGCAGTGTCAGCCGCTGCCGGGATCGCACCCAGCGCGGCCGCATCACTCAGCTAAGTTCCGCAGGATCGAAGGTTTTGGGAGCTGAAACCCGTAATTGTGTTTGAAAAGCTTCAAGCAGACTTTCCCCTTGCACCGGTTCAGAAAACTCAACGCCAATGCGGCCATCTTTCGCCCAAACGACAATGCCGTTCACTTGAGAGCTTCCGCAGGACAGAGTGAAAGTCTCGAACACTTGAGGAGCCTCAGCGCCCTCCAGAAGCGCTCCATCTACAGAGAGATTGCGAATGCGCACCTCTTGTTCGCAGGTCTGAGCCTTGAGCCATGCCTTTACGAACAGGGATGAGCGCTTTGGATTGCGCTTCGTCATCGTGATTTGATTCATTTAAGCCCCCTTATGGTCAACTCGCAGACCAACCCCTCGTGTATCCCACATGGTCAGCAAGATCGATGTCCTGCTTGTTCGAAGAGTGATGCCTGCGCCAGCATCTTCGCCAGCGGGTCCCATCTTTGGACGAGCCAACGAACGCTCTTTAATGAAGGTGGTTAAGTTCGCCCGGCATCAAATACCGCGGGCAGCCGTTCACTCCGCCGCTTCGGCAAGCTGCGCGCGCTGCGGCCCTCGCACTAGCCCACCGGGCGCCGCGCCCGTCCACACGCCGTTTTCGAAGGTCACCTCGCCGTTCTTGATCGTGCAGACATAGCCTGTCGCTCTTTGCAGTAGACGCTTGCCGCCGGCGGGCAGGTCAAATTCGAGCCAGGGGCGACCGAGTTTCAGCGTGTCCATATCAATTACGTTGAGGTCAGCCAAATAGCCCGGCGCGATGAGGCCACGATCTTCGAGGCCATAGAGTAGGGCGGTATCGCGGCACTGGCGCTTGATCGCGTTCTCAAGCGTAATGCGCTCGCCGCGTTTGCGGTTCTTCACCCAGTGCTCAAGCATAAAAGTGGGCGATGCGGCGTCGCAGATCGTCCCGCAATGCGCGCCGCCGTCTGACAGCGAGTTCACAGTGTCATCGGCGTGCTGAAGCGGATGGAGGAAATCGAGATTGCCATCGGCATAGTTCAGGATCGGGAGATAGATGAACCCCGTCGCATCGTCGGCGCACAGCATATCATAAGCATATTCCTGTGCGCCCACTCCGGCTGCACGGGCGCGCTCATTGACGCTGGCGCTGGCATCGGGCTCGTAGTCGAAGTCCGGATCCATCTCATATTGCAGCGCCCAGCCTTGGGTGATGACCATGACGACGCCGATAATGTCCATTGGCGCTTCGGAGTAGTCGTTGGGCTCGCTCAGCAATTGCGCCTTGAAGGCGGGGTCGAGCAGTCTGTCCTTTTGTTCCTTCCAGGGCAGATCCTTGATCGCGGTCCAGCTGGGGCGGAAGGCGAAGGGGTTCACTGTGCCTTGCCAGGCCATGATGATCCCGTTGCCGCGCAGCGCAATTTGCGCAACGATATTGGCTCCATTGTCATTCTCGGCGCGCATCGTCTCGATCTGCTCTTTCAAGGGCATTTCCTTCGCGATGCTCTCAAGCGCTGCAAAGGTAACGGGGATACCGGCCTCGCGGCTCAAACGGCCCATCCATTCAAATTCGTTCCAGTCGCGTTGGAGGTCGCTCGCCATTTCGAAGACGGCATGGCCACCTGCATCTTTTGCGCGGCCCATCGCCTTGCCGATTGCGACCAGCTCTTCCGGCGTTGCCGTAGTGCCGGGGACGAGCTCTCCCTCGACCGACTTGTGGAGCACGGTGCGCGAGGTTGAGAATCCCAGAGCGCCTGCACGCACGCCTTCTTCGACAATCGCGCTCATCGCCTCAATGTCCTCAGGTGTGGGAACAGCGCCGGGCTGTTCGCGATCCCCCAGGACATAGGCGCGCACCGCGCCGTGGGGGACATGGGTGCCGACATCGACCGTGCGCGGCAGCTTTTCGAGCGCGTCGAGATATTCGGGGAAGGTCTCCCAATCCCAGGTTATCCCTTCGGCCAAAGCAGTGCCGGGAATATCCTCAACGCCTTCCATCAGGCTGATCAGCCAATCGTGGCGGTCAGGCTTGGCGGGCGCAAAGCCGACGCCGCAATTGCCCATCACCACTGTGGTGACGCCGTGCCAGCTGGAAGGCGCCATCTCCTGATCCCAAGTCGCCTGGCCATCATAGTGGGTGTGAATGTCGACAAAACCGGGCGCGATCACCTTGCCGCTTGCATCGATCTCGCGCGTGGCCTGCCCGCGAACCTCACCGACGCTGGCGATCAGCCCGTCTTTCACTGCGACATCACCAGTAAAGGAGGGTGCGCCGCTGCCGTCCACGATGGTTCCGCCCCTGATAATGAGGTCATATTGCGCCATGGCTCTCTCTCCCATTTGATATTTTTCACGACAGGAATACCACAGCGGCGCCCCGCCTGCTACGCCCGATGTATGGTAATGCAGCCAAGCGGTGGGCCAAGCTGGAACCCTGATCCTGAAAGCGGGATCACGATCGATTTTGTCGAAGCGGGCGAGCTTACGTTCGAAGTGGCAAAAGCGGGCGAGGGCGATCATCTCGCGCTGCTCCTGCACGGCTTTCCCGAGCTGCATTACAGCTGGCGGCATCAGATCCCGCTGCTTGCCCAGATGGGCTACCGCGTGTGGGCGCCCAACTTGCGCGGCTATGGCGGGACCTCGCGGCCCGAAGGCGTGCGCCCTTATGCGTTGGACAAGCTGACCGCTGATATCGACGCGCTGATCAATGTGAGCGGGGCCAGGAAAGTCACTCTGTTTGCGCATGATTGGGGTGCGATCATCGCCTGGGCCTATGCCATCACGCGCAAGACGCGGCTTGAGCGGCTCATCATCATGAATGTCCCGCATCCAAAGCCGGGCATGCGCGAGATGAAGCATTGGCACCAGCGCAAGAAGAGCTGGTATATCGGTTTTTTCCAACTGCCGTTTCTGCCTGAGCGAATGTTGGCGCGCGCTGGCGGTGCTGCGGTGGGTGACCTGATCGCGAACACCGCCTGCAATCCCGATCTGTTCGGCCCAGAGGTGCGCAAAGTCTATTCGCAAAGCTCAACCCGGCCCGGTGCGCGCACAGCGATGGTGAACTATTACCGCGCGCTCGCACGCCATCGCAATTCGCTAATTATGGGCGATTACAGAGTCGAAGTGCCAACCTTGATGGTGTGGGGCGAAGAGGATGTGGCGATCCATATCAAATGCACCGAGGGGACCGATCAATGGGTCTCAGACCTGACGCTCACCACGCTGCCGGGGGTTTCGCATTGGGTGCAACAGGACGCGCCTGAAGAGGTGAACGCCATTTTGAAACAATGGTTGCCCAAGGCGTAGTTCACGATCCGTGAGACATTGAGAGGCTCTTTTCCATGACACCTTTTTTGCGTTTTTCGTCTGCCGCTGCCGTGTTGGGGGTAGTGATGGCATCGCCCGTCATGGCGCAAGCGCCCGCAGGGGCTGGCTACACGCTCGAGCCTGAGGGCGATTTGTCCGCCATGCTCGATTGCTTTGAGGAGGCAGGCAAGACGGTAATCTCGGCCCATCGCGGCGGGCCATCGGCTGGCCTTCCGGAAAACGGAATCGAGACGATGGATGCTATCATGGCAGCAGTGCCTGCAATCATGGAGGTTGATGTCGCCCGCTCAAGCGACGGGGTGCATTTCCTGATGCATGACCGCACGCTTGATCGCACCACGAACGGCACCGGCAACGCTGCTGAGCGTCCGTGGGACGAATTGCGCGCTCTCAACCTGGTAGACGAGGCCGGGTGGGAGACGCTGTATAAAGTGCCAAGCCTTCGCGAAGCGCTGGACTGGGCCAAAGAGCGCACAATCCTTCAGATCGACTTCAAGCGTTCCGCCAGCTTTGAAGAGGTCGTGGCGCTCATCCGTGAGACCAATATGGAAGACCGGGTGATCCTCATTGCCTATTCGCAAGGCCAAGCGGTCAAGCTGCACAGCCTCGCGCCTGAAATGCTGATCTCCTATTCGATCTCAACGCCGGGCGATCTCGAAGCGATTGTTGCCGCCGGGGTGCCCGCAGAACGCATCGTCGCTTTCACCGGCACGCGCACCGCCCGGCCCGATCTGTACGCCCAGCTTGATGGACAAGACGTCGAGGTGATCTTCGGCACACTCGGGCGCCCAGATCGCTCCATCGACGGCGTGATCGAGCGGTTCGGCACGCCCGAGCGTTACGCGGAACTGAGCGAGGGCGGCGTCGACGTGCTCGCCACGGATCGCGGACGTGAGGCGGCGCTGGCTTTGGCTGAGGCCGGGCGTCTGCCCGAAGAAGGCCAATGCGGGGTTCGCCGAGCGCAGTAGCGCATTCGTCGAGGTTTCGCGCGCGCCGGGTTGCACGCGCGGCGCAGCAAATGCAGTTTTGCCTGAGAAGGTATTAGGACTTGATGGGACTTTTGCGGGGCCTCGGCAGGGCTTGATCCGGCTGCTTTTGGCCCGGCTTCGGGGGGATCACACTGTGATCAAAACGAGGAGAAAAAAGTGTCGTCTACCAAGCTATTGAATATCGCAGTTGTTGGCCTTGCTCTTGGCGCATCCCCGCTTGCGGCTACTCCCTCAGTCGCCTGTTCAAACCAGCGAGGCCCCAGCCACCGATAGCGCAAGTGCTGAGCCGAGTATCACGCCTGCAGATCTCGTCGGCGTGTGGGACGTGGCCTTGTATTTCAGCCCCTCTGCGCCGCCTTCATCGACTGTCATGGAAATCAAGACGGTAAACGCGGATGGGACGATTGAAGGCTCGTTCTACAGCACGGAATTTGAAAAGGCTCGCTACACACAGCGCAATGGAGAGATTGCATTTGCGATGATCACTCAGGATGGAAGCGGCCTTTACGCAACGTCCGGTCGCCTGCAACTCGATGGTAGCGTCAAAGGCCAAACTTTTGCGACGGGCCGCGATTTCGTGATGATCTGGACAGCGCAGCGCCGTTAGTCTCGAGCGTTTATGCGCTGATCAGTCGGCCCCAAGCTGCTCTTCAAGCTCAAACGTGGCTTGGGGGTTTCGCGGCGCGAGCCCGAATTGCGTCCAATCCGCCGGGCATTCATCAACGCGCTGCGCCCGGCCCTGGTTCATGTCGCGCACCCAACATTCCTCGAAGACGGATCAATAGCAGACCTCTATCGCCACCTTGAAGCGCTCTCGCTCGAAAGTGGACCAGACCTCAGCGCCTGATTGCGCTGGGGAAAGGGTGGCAAAGGCAACACTTTCTCCCGGTCGCAGAACCTCGCCATTGATCCGTTGTTCGCCATAACCAAGGCTTGCGCGGTCTTGCGAACAGCAGGCGGCAAGGAGGAACCGCAAATCCGGCTGCGCTTTGCCTTAATAAGTCAGCTCAAGTCCTGCAATGCGAGCAGGGCCAGCGTCATCATTGCCAAGCGACAGAGCGATGCGCGGCTCACCATTGGCATCGTAATTGCTGGAGCCAAAGGACACATAGGGCCAAACGGCTGCGACCTGCATTTTCTGGGTCGCTTCGGCTTGCACGAAGGTGAAATAGGCAAGCGTCAGGGAGATCACAAAGGTCGGCACAGCGACCGCCATGTTGCCAAGCGCCATGAGCGGCAAATACCGCAAGAGGCGATTGGGGGTCTGCGGCTGCTGATCGGCTTCAGAGTGCTGTGCCGGTTCGTCCATCACGCCGCCTTTGCGTTCTCTTCGTCCTCAGCCTGAGCCTCGTGATCATCGCGCGTGACGAGGAATTCGCGGATCGCTTTAACGCTCTCTTCCTTGTGGCTGAGCAGGAAAAGGTGCCCGCCGCCATGCATCACTTTGAGTTCGCCATTGGGGATGAGGAAATCGAGGAACTTGCCGTTGATCAGCGGCACGATGTTGTCATCATCGCCCATCATGATCAGCGTCTTCTGCTTGAGAAGGAAGGGCAGGGCGGGCGCGCTCGTCCAGCCGAGCATGCACAAGAGCTGATACATGTAGCCGCGCGGGCTTGGCGGTTTGAGGCGCGCCATATGGCCCTTCTTGCCGGTCATCTTGCCCAGACCTTCGCCATACAAGGTCTCGAAGTTTTTCAGCATGTAATCGGTGTCGATATAGCGGCGCGGATTGGCCATTTTCGACAGCGCCTTGGGATTGCCGGGCATCATCAGCATGCCGGCGCTCGTCGCGATCAGGATCACGCGGCGGGTGCGATTGGGGTGTTGCATGGCAAAGTGCTGCGCGATGCCGCCGCCCCAACTTATCCCCATCACATCAACGATATCGACGCCCATTTTGTTAAGGACCTGTGAGGCCGTCCAGCTGATGGTGAAGGGGTTGTAGGGCACCACTGGATCGGGCGATTCGCCGATGCCGGGCATGTCGAACATGATGAAGGCGCGCTCGGTCAGCTCGTTCGCCATCGGGGCCAGAGCCTCGATATTCGCGCCGATCCCGTTGAAGAACAGAACAGGGGGATAATCGCTGGGCTCATCCAGCCTCCAGGCAGCAACCCGTAGCGTCCGCCCCGCCACCTTTTCCATGGTGACGACTCCGTCTTCCATTCCATCTGACACGTTAAAGCCGTCCTTTATTCCGCCTAATCGCTAGAGCTAGAAATGGCACAGGAGAGCTCGACGATCCCTCGCGGGCTCTCGCTGTGCCATACCCCGGATCCCTACGGGGCGGGACTGCGTGTATCAGACTTCTTCGACGACGTAGAGTCCGGGTGCAGCTTCAAGCGGGCCATAGTCCTTGTTGCCCAGTGCTTTGGGGGCCGCAATCTTCTTGCCTGCGCGCTTCTGGCACCATTCTGCCCAGAGCGGCCACCAGCTGCCTTTGACCTCTCCAGTGCCCTGCAGCCATTCATCCGCGGTTGCCGGCAGCTTGCCGCGCTTTTTCTGGATGAAGTACTTGGCCTTGGGGTTGGTCGGCGGGTTGAGAATTGCCTGCATGTGGCCCGACTGGCTCAGCACATAGGTTACGTTCTTCGAGCCGAACAGCTGTGTGGAGCGATAGGTCGCTTTCCACGGCGTGATGTGATCGGTAACCCCGCCAAGGATGAACAGATCCGCGGTAACCTTGGTGAGGTCGATTGTGTGGCCCGCCATTTCAGTTTCGCCCGGCGTTGAGAACGCGAGCGTTTCATACAGCGTCAAAAAGTCGCCCATCAAGGTCGAGGAAAGATTGGTCGCATCCGCATTCCAGAACAGAACGTCGAAGGCGGGCGGGTCCTGGCCGAGCAGGTAATTGTTGATCACGTAATTCCAGATAAGATCATTGGGCCGTAGCCAGGCAAAGCCGCGCGCCAGATCATCGGCCTTGATGATCCCCTGCTTGGCCGCGCGCTGGCGTGCCAGTTGCAGGCCGTTTTCACTCACCAACGAGCCCGCTTCGATATCAGTTGGCTTGGGGTGGAGCACACACACCATCAGGGTGAGCGAGCCCAGCACATCATTCTTGGTCGCTGCCAGCTTGGAGGCGAGCACCGAAGCGGTCTGCCCGCCCGAACACCCGGCCGAAACGTTCACCTTCTTGGAGCCGCTGACCGCCGAGACGACTTCAAGCGCTTCCTCGCAGCTCGCGATATAGTCATCCATGCCCCACACGCCCTGCTCCTTGGACGGATTGCGCCAGGAAATGACGAAGGACTGGAGGCCGTTATCAAGCTGCCATTTGATGATCGATTTCTCGGGCGAGAGATCGTTGATGTACATCTTGTTGATCTGCGGCGGGATGGTGAGCTGGGGGATCTCGTAGACCTCATCAGTCGTCGGCGCGTATTGAATAAGCTCGTACATTTCGTTGCGGTGGATGACGTTGCCCTTTGAAGTCGCAACATTTTCGCCCAGTTTGAACGGGCGCTTGTCGACCTGGCTCACCATGCCCTTGTTCTTGGTGATGTCAGTGTAGGCGTTCTGCAGACCCTTGATGAGGCTGAGGCCGCCGGAATTGATAATCTGCTTTTGCGCCATCGGGTTGCCTGCCAGCGTGTTCGTGGGGGCCAGGCCATCAAGGATGATATTGGCGATAAAGTTTGCCCGGTTGCGCTCCAGCTCATCGAGTTCAAGCTCTTCAAGCCAATTGCGCATACTCTTTTGCACAGCGAGGTAATACTGTGCGCCAGCGCGGAAGAAGGGGTTGTACTGCCAGGCCGGGTCCATGAAGCGCTTGTCGCGCGGGTCCGGCTTCAGCTCGCTCTTGCCGGTCATGATCTTGACCATGTCCTCGGTCATCGATCGGGCGTGCTTGATCACACGGGAGGGATCGGACGCCGTCTCACGCAGCAGCAGGGCGACCGCGGAAACAAAATCCTCACGCGCCACGCCAATCAGCGGTCCCAGAGCGTTTGTAGACTGGGCTGCCTCGTTTTCGAGTTGAACTGTGCCGTCTGCCATCCTTGTCCCTTTCTCAAGTGCGGTATGGCCCGCGCTCTTTTTGTGAGCGCTAAGCCTTGCTTCGGTGTGACGCGTTTTCGCGATGCATCACCACAAAGCGCGTTTACTGTCCTGCGTTCCAGCCCAAGGTCCAGGTCGGTGCGGGCCAGAAAGCACGAGCGCATGGTCGCCTGTAAGTGACATGCAATGCATGACCCCAACGCGCAACCAAGCAAGCCGTTTCCAAGCGCGTTTTGCTGGCCCGATCCGCCTCTAGGCACCTATTTCACAAGTTGAGTTAGATTAACCGTTTTTCAAAGCGATTGGGGCCAGTAGGGATCAATGGCTCAAAGCACTATCCGGACCTTTGCAAACACGCGCGATATCGCGCCTCAGCCGGATGATGAGCGCGCGCGTCAGACACCTAAAGGCTTTGCCAAAGGCGGGGGAATAAAGACAGACCGGTCCAGTGCTGCGCGCGGGACGGCAGATGCGGGCAAACAGCGGACCGAAATAGACCTCGACGCCGATAAGCGCGCGAATGGCGATCGGCGTACGAGCGAGCGTGCGAACGACTTGGCAAGCCATGCCAACACCGCAACTCACAAGGCAAAGTCGCAAGAGCCCGTCTCCGAATACAGCTTCTACCTGCCTAGCACCCAGCGCGGGCTCGCGGTGTTTCTGTTGCTGGCTTATGTGATCGCAGGGGGAGTGGCGCGCACGGTGCCTATGGGCTTACCGCTTTTGGCTGCGGCGGCATCCTTGGGCATCTTGCTAATGGGCTCAGTCCTAGCGACTTGGGAGCGGCGCGCTAACCTGCCCAAGCCTGGGCGCCAGGGGCTGCTGGTTCTTGGCGTCATGATGCCGATGGTGCTGGCGGGCTATGCCTTTGCCGCCTGGGTTGAGGTGGGTCTGGCCTGGCAATGGGCCGTCGCCAGCCTTGTTTGCATCAATGCTGCGGGCACAGCTTTGTTCGGCTCGCGCATCGTCTCGCTGTTTACAGCCAAGATATCAATCTGGGCCTCTTTCGCGCTGCTCCAGCCTTCGGCGTTGACCGTGTCCGCGGTGGTGGGCGCTGCGCTTGCCTTGATGCTGATCGCGCGGTTCGAATGGAAGACGGCGGAAAAGCGGCGCATTGCCTCAGAAGCGCGTGAGCGGGTAGCGGCGCGGGCCGAAGACATCTTGCGCAGCTTTGAAGATACAGGGCAGGGCTGGTTCTGGGAAACCGACCGGCGTGGCCTCATCAATTACATCTCCCCCTCTGCCGCTTCAGTGCTGGGCAAAACGGTGGACATGCTGATCGGCGAGCCGCTATCCACCATCATGGCCGCACGTTCCGATGGCGTTGATGCAGAGCGCACTTTGGGCTTCCACCTCTCGGCCAGGTCGGCCTTTCGCGACATCGAAGTGCAGGTCGCCAACAACGATGACGAAGAGCGCTATTGGTCGCTTACCGGTCGGCCGGTCTATGACAGCTTCAAAAATTTCTGCGGGTTTCGTGGCCATGGCGCCGACCTTACTGAAAAGCGCCGTTCAGAACAGCAGGTGACGCGGCTTGCGCATTACGATTCGCTCACCGGCCTTGCGAACCGCGTGCAGATGGGTGAGGCGCTTGAGCAGATCCTTGCCGCCCCGCGCGAACGCGATCGGGCCTGCGCTGTGCTGATGCTCGATCTCGACCGGTTCAAGCAGGTCAACGATACGATGGGCCATCCGGCGGGCGATGCGCTGCTCAAACAGGTTGCCCTGAGGTTGGAGCGCGTGATTGACGGGCTGGGCCGCTGCGGACGTCTTGGCGGGGATGAGTTTCAGGTCATCATTCCCGGATATGGCCAACGCGAAGCGCTTGCGCATCTCTCCAAGGAGATCATCGGCTCGCTCTCACAGCCCTATTCGGTGGACGGCCAAAGCGTTGTCATCGGCGCGTCGGTTGGAGTGGCGCTGGCGCCGGATGACGGGACGACCACCGATGACCTCATCCGCAATGTCGACCTGGCGCTTTACGCTGCCAAGGATGCAGGCCGCGGCGTTCACTGCTTTTACTCAAAGAACATGCACTCCGCTGCCGAAGAGCGCGCCGAGATGGAGCTCGAACTGCGCGAAGCGATCCACTCCGGCGGCCTCTCGCTGTACTACCAGCCGGTCGTCTACGCTGCGAATGAGAAGATTGTCGGCTTTGAAGCACTGATGCGCTGGAACCATCCCATCCGTGGCTTCATCTCAACCGAGAAATTCATCGCCATCGCCGAAGATGCCGGACTTATCGATCAGATGGGGCAATGGGCGCTGCGTCAGGCGTGCGAGGATCTTGCGTCATGGCCTTCCTCAATCCGCTGCGCGGTCAACGTATCGCCGCTGCAATTTTCGAACCCCGAACTGCCCACAATCGTCGCCAACGCGCTGGCGCATACGGGGATTGATCCAGAGCGCCTCGAACTTGAGATCACCGAAAGCGTGTTTCTCAATGACAATTCGGGCACTGATGCGATGTTCAAGGCCCTCAAGCGCGTGGGCGTGCGACTTGCGCTCGACGATTTCGGGACGGGCTATTCCTCGCTGGGCTATCTGAAGAAAGCGCCGTTCGACAAGATCAAGATCGACCAGAGCTTCGTGCGCGGCGCGACCGAGGATGGCAGCCGCAACGGCGCTATCATTGCCTCGATCACCTCGCTTGCTGAAGCGCTCGACATGGATACGACTGCTGAGGGCGTCGAAACCCTCGATGAGCTGGAACTGGTGCGCCTCTTGGGGTGCAGCCATGTGCAGGGCTTTATTTATCACGAGCCTATGGACGCAGAAAATGCGACCAACCTGGTGCATGGCAATCTGGTGGTCGAAGCCGAAGGTCCAAAGTCCGCGCGCAAACCGCGCCAGGTGGTGCTGCGCCGTGTAAGCGTGCGTCACCAAGACAATCACTTCGATGCAAACATCCGTAATATCTCGGAAAGCGGAGCCATGATCGAAGGATTGTGGAATATGCCGGTAGGCGACCGGATCCGGATCGAGTTTACCAGTGATCGCTATGTTGATGGGTATGTGCGTTGGTCGCGTGAGAACCGGGTGGGCGTCGAATTTACCGACCCGTTGATCCGGCGCGCCGATGGATCTTACGGCATTGCGCGCGGGGCCCATGAAGGTGTCGCGTTTTAGCCTGAGCAAGGCTCGCCATTCCTTGTTTTCTTTCGATGCTGTTCCGGGCGCAATCGCTGCGGGGCATCTGAGGGCGGCCGCTCGGCCTTGCGATCTTCTCAAGCTTGAGGTTGGGCAGCGTGCAGGGCGCCAGCCTTGCCTTTTCCCCACCTTATGAAGCACGCCACCACTACCGCCTGCTCCACAGCGCCTGTTTACCTCTCGCATTAGGGTAAAACTAACCACTCGGCTTTACACACGGGTAAGTGCAAAGGTTTGGTCTGCGCATTTAAGTGAGGAGGAACAGGCAACAGTGCCGCTCAAGGGCCTTTTGTCATCGGGAAGCGGGAAAGCTGCCAGAGCGCGGCGCAATGCTGCGCGCCAGGCGCTGTCCAATGCCGAAAAGATTGCCATGCTCGATCAACTCGAAGTGTCGGGCCTCGGCTGGTTCTGGGCAAGCGATGCTGACGGCCAGCTGACTTACCTGAGCCCGGCTTTGGCAGACCGTCTTGATAGTGCGCTGGATGATCTGATCGGCCAGCCGCTCACCCAACTCTTTGAACCGGCGGCCAATGAACGCAGCCCAAAGCCGCTCTCCCTGATCCTCAACACCCACAAGGCTTTTGCTAGCATGGCAGTGCAGGCTGCGCGCCGGCCCGAGGGCGCGGTGCTGCGGCTTGCTGGCCAACCGGTGTTTGCAGGTAAGCGTTTTGCTGGATTTCACGGCACCGGTACCGACATCACCGAGGACTATCACCGCGAGCTGGAAACCGAACGTCTGGCGCGCTTCGATTCGCTCACCGGCCTCTCCAATCGTCACCGCATGGCGCATCTGATTGAGTCGACGCTCACCGCTTTTCAGGCCGCCAAGCGCAATTGCGCCGTGCTGATGCTCGACCTTGATCGCTTCAAGCAGGTCAACGACACGCTCGGCCATGCCGCAGGCGATGAGCTGTTGAAGCAGGTAAGCGCCCGGCTCCAGCGCGCGGTGGAACGCGATTGCCAGATCGGACGGCTGGGCGGCGATGAGTTCCAGATCATGATCCCCGATCTTGATGATCGCGGCGAGCTGGGTGAGATTGCAGCCAAGATCATCGCCATCCTTAAGCAGCCCTATTCGCTTGAAGAAGGCCGCTGCGTCATCGGCGCGTCTGTAGGGATTGCCATCTCGCCGTATGACGGGGTGACCCGCGCTGGCATTGTGCGCTCGGCTGACTTGGCGCTTTACGCCGCCAAAAACAGCGGGCGCGGCCAATTCCGCTTCTTCACCGCCGATCTTGAGAACGAGGCGATCTTTCGCCGGCGCCTGTCGGAAAATCTCGGCGAAGCGGTGCGCGAGCAGCAGCTTACACTGCGCTTTGAGCCGATTGTCGATGCCGATACCAAGACAGTCCGCGCGCTTGAGACCCATATCTGCTGGGACCACCCGGAGCGCGGCTACATCGACGAAGATGAATTTGCGACCATCCTGGAAGGCTCAGACCAGGTTGTTGAGGTCACCCACTGGATGATCGCCGAGGCCTGCGAGCGCGCGGCCCAGTGGCCCGATAGCGTGCGGCTGGCGATCAACATTCCGGTCGCGGTGTTCAAGTCCAGCGGCTTTGTCGATGAGATCGCCAGCGTGCTGCAATCCACCGGACTTGCTGCAAGCCGACTTGAGCTTGAAATCAACGAAGCGCTGTTCTTTGGCGATGCGGACGGAGCTGACCGGACGCTGGGCGCGCTGTTCAAGCTGGGCGTACGCTTGACGCTTGATGAGTTTGGCAGCGGCTATTCCTCACTTGCCTACCTGCGCCGCGCACCTTTTGACACGATCAAGATTGATCCCAAGCTGGTTTCCGAAGCGGTCCGGCTCGAAGCGCGCGAGTTGGGTCTTATCAAGGCGATTGTCGCGCTCGCGGGTGCGCTTGAGATGGAGACAATTGCAACCGGGATCGATACGCCCGAAGTGATGAAAGCGATCGGCGAATGCGGGGTAAGCTGCGTGCAAGGCGCAATCTACGCAGAGCCCGTGGATATCGAAACGGTCGAAACCGAGCTTATCGGCGGCTCATGGACGCTGCCACCAAGCGAAAACCGATCCAAGCGCGCGCGCCGGCGTACGGTCTTCCGCAAGATCCAGGTGATCCACGATAATCACTCCTACGAGGTCACCTTGCGCAATCTGTCCAAGACGGGCGCGCTCATCGAAGGCCTTGCCGATGTGCCCAAGGGCACGCAATTTGTGGTCGATCTGGGTGGCGGACAGCTTGCTGTTGCAACCGTTATCCGCTCCAATGGCGACACGCAGGGCCTCGAGTTTGAGCAATCGCTTGTCGATGATGGTTCGGGGGGCCTGTGCACCCGCAACCGGGTGAGCCCTTACGCGCTTGCCGCAGCGGGCGCGCCGCTCGCAGCGTTATCGGCGGGCAATTACAAGGCGATGCAGGGCGGCACGTTGGGGCAGGGCGGCAGCGTCCCGCAATTCGGCTATTCGCAGCCCGCGATGCGCGAGCACGCCTGAGGGTAAAAAGCGCGCGTCAAATGGCGATTTGCCCGCGTATCTTACGAGGTGCTCCGCGCTTTTGTATTTTTCGCGAATGACAGGAGCAAAGACCCTCGCTAAATCGCAGGCCAAATGACAGACCTATCCAAAATCCGAAACTTCTCGATCATCGCTCATATCGATCACGGCAAGTCCACTCTGGCGGACCGGTTGATCCAGTTCACCGGCGGCCTCACCGAGCGCGAGATGTCTGAGCAAGTGCTTGATAACATGGATATCGAGCGCGAGCGTGGGATCACGATCAAAGCCCAGACCGTGCGTCTCAACTACACTGCCAAGGATGGTGAGACCTATCAGCTCAATCTGATGGACACGCCTGGCCATGTCGACTTTGCCTATGAGGTATCGCGCAGCCTGGCGGCGTGCGAGGGCGCACTGCTGGTGGTTGATGCAGCGCAGGGCGTCGAAGCGCAGACGCTCGCCAATGTCTATCAGTCAATCGAGCACGACCATGAGATCGTTCCTGTCATCAACAAGGTCGATCTTCCCGCCGCTGAGCCTGAGCGGGTGAAGGAAGAAATCGAAGAGGTGATCGGCCTCGATGCCTCCGATGCAGTGCTATCCAGCGCGAAGACGGGGATCGGGATCGAAGATGTGCTCGAAGCGGTTGTCGCCAAGATCCCGCCGCCCACCGGGACACGTGACATGCCGCTTAAGGCGAGCCTCGTTGACAGCTGGTATGACCCGTATCTCGGCGTCGTCATCCTCGTGCGCGTGATCGAGGGAGCGCTCACAAAGGGTCTCAACATCCGCTTTATGCAGGGCGGCACGCAGCACCTTATTGACCGGGTGGGCTGTTTCACCCCCAAGCGCACTGATCTGGATGAACTGGGGCCGGGCGAGATCGGCTTCATCACTGCGCAGATCAAAGAGGTTGAGCAAGCGCGCGTCGGTGACACGATCACTACGGTGAAGGGTGGGGCGCACGAAGCGCTGCCGGGCTACAAGGAAGTGCAGCCTGTGGTGTTCTGCGGCCTGTTCCCGGTCGATGCGGCTGACTTTGAGAAACTGCGCGAAAGCATCGGCAAGCTGCGCCTCAACGATGCCTCCTTCTCTTTCGAGATGGAAAGCTCAGCCGCGCTGGGCTTTGGTTTTCGCTGCGGCTTTCTGGGGCTCTTGCACCTCGAAATCATCCAGGAGCGCCTCTCCAGAGAGTACGACCTCGACCTCATCACCACTGCGCCATCGGTGGTCTACCGCGTCCATCTCTCCAAATCGAAGACCGAGGACGCGACCACGACCGACATTCACAACCCGGCCGATTGGCCCGATGTGAACCGGATCGACATGATTGAGGAGCCATGGATCAAGGCGGTGATCTACACGCCTGATGAATATCTCGGCTCGATCCTCAAACTGTGTCAGGACAGGCGCGGCATCCAGACCGATCTTACTTATGTCGGCGGGCGGGCGCAGGTGACCTATGAGCTGCCCTTGAACGAGGTTGTGTTCGATTTCTACGACCGCCTCAAATCGATCAGCCGCGGCTATGCCAGCTTCGATTACGAGCAGATTGGTCTGCGCGAAGGCGATCTGGTGAAGATGAACATCCTTGTGAACGCCGAACCCGTCGACGCGCTCTCGCTGATCGTCCATGCTGGTGTCGCCGAAGAGCGCGGGCGCGGCATGTGTGAGCGCTTGAAAGACCTGATCCCGCGCCACCTCTTCAAGATCCCGGTGCAAGCCGCAATTGGCGGCAAAATCATCGCGCGCGAAACCATTGCCGCGATGCGCAAGGACGTGACCGCCAAGTGCTATGGCGGCGATATTTCTCGCAAGAAAAAGCTCCTCGAAAAGCAGAAGAAGGGCAAAGCGAGGATGCGCGAATACGGCAACGTCTCAATCCCGCAAGAGGCGTTTATCGCCGCGCTTCGGATGGGCGAGGAGTGAGCCGATAGCACCGTCCGCAACCGCGCTCAGGATTGCGCGTTGCTATGTCATTTATTGGGGTGGGAAACCGAAGGTCCGGTTTTGGGAAGCTTGACAGCCAAGGCAACTGAGGGAGCGACCGAGTGTTTAGGTCGAGGGACCCAACGCCTTCCTCATCGGTCTTTCGAACCGTACATAAACGAAGCTTGAGGCGACAAGTATCACGGCCAAGAATAACCCGAAGCCGCACCATGCGAGCAAGGGCTCCGCACTGAAGCCATAAACTCCAGGAGACCGCTTGCCGATGGAGAAGGCTGCCACACGATCCTGCACTACAATTGTCGCAAATAGAATAGGCATGTGAATCAGATAGATGCTGTAGCTGATGTCACCCAAGAACTTCATAGGACGGGCGTTCAAGAGTGGCTTCAACCAGTCGTCATTCGATGCTGTAGCGAGGATCATAACAGCCATGATCAGGATGGCAAAGGGATCGTATAAAACGCCCAAAGCCCACCCCCCGATCAATAGGGCCCAGCAGCTCAGAAAGACGAACGCGCTCTTCAGAAAGGCGTGCGCTAGCTTCAGCGTGTAGAACCAGTATGCCAGCATGCCCAAGGCGAAGGCGGCCAGACCGCGAAGAGGAGCTGGTCCTGCGACCACATCGACAACTCCAGTGGGGTAAGGAACAGCAGCTGGGTCAATACCAAACCGGTCCCATCTTGCGGCCCAAAAACTAGGTTGTAGGACTTCAGAGATCCAAACGTACATAGAGGCAATGGCTAATGCCAAAAAGATGCGCGCTAACAATTTACAACGTGACATCGCCAAAGCGAGGAACGGAAAGGCACAATACGCCCACCATTCTACGCTGATCGACCAAGAGGGTGTGTTCCAATATGCATCTTCGGCCGCCCAAGTCCCGTGCAACATGATCAGTTGCAGTGGGAGCGTTTCCCAACGAAAAACCGCATAGGGTGCCTTGTTGGCCAGATCGCCCTGAGGCGCTGCGAATATAGCGACGCATAGTAAGGCGAAGAGGGTCGCCGCATGTAAGGGGTAAACACGGGCAAATTTCGCTCTCAAATAGCGGACTGCTTCTCGAGGTTTGATGCGACGCTCAAAGCGCCGACCATACACATGATAAAGCACGAAACCTGACAATACAAAAAAGAGATCCACCATCAGGTAGAGTTTACCCGAGACCGGCGCGAAAGCCTCCGGCCAAAGCGGCGTGATCACCAGCTCATAGTGAAGCATAGCCACGAGTATCGCAGCGATACCACGCAAAGGTGTCAGGCCGGGCAGGACCGGCGTCTCGTTCACGGTCATAGTTCGAGGCTCCGGAAGCGTGTGCCATCAGTCATTGATGCGGTGCGACGAGTCTAGATTAAACTCAATTCACAAGTCGCATGAACAGATGACTACGCGTCTGGCCCCATACCTAGTCTTTCACAATCTAGAATGACGAGAAGAAAGCCTGCTATTGGGTCACAGAATGATCCGTGAAAATGGTTAATAGTGGGGTCGGATGCGGAATGTCAGCTTTCGTCGCTTAGACAAGACACGCTTCATGCTCCCTCATCATCCTATTTATACAAAACCTGGATCCAAGAAGTTGCCCCCGGGGCGTAGGCGGCGTAATTGCAACTCCCTCACTCCCCGCTAACGCCCAGCTGCTCTTCCAGAAACTCCGCTTGCTTGCGGTAGTAGAACAGCTGGTTTGAGAGTTTGCGCCAGCCGTGGCCTTCGTCGGGCATGCGGATGAAGGGGGCAGGGACGCCGTTCGCGCGCAGGGTTTTGACCATCACCTCGGTCTCGTAAATGTCGATGCGCGGGTCCTTGACGCCGTGCGAATAGAGGACGGGGACGGTGATCTGGTCGGCTTTGCGAATTGGTGAATTGACGCGGTAAAACTCGCGCCACTTCTCTTCGGTGATGTCGCCGAACTCGATCCGGTCCGCTGCCTTGAGGGCGGGGGAGGCGATCTCGAGCCCGGTGATCCAGTCCGCGACGCCAAACAGCGAGACGCCCGCTTTGAAGATGCCGGGATATTCGGCCAGCACCGCGTTCACCATATAACCGCCGTAGGACCCGCCCAAAACGGCGGCGTTATCGGCGTCGACCAGGCCTTCATTGCCGAGATAATCGATCATGTCGACCAGATCGCTTACCGAATCGAGGCGCTTCTCGCGGTCATCTAGCATGCCATAGGTGCGTCCAAGACCTGTGGAGCCGCGCACATTGGGCTGAAACACCGCGATCCCGCGCGCTGCATGGTACTGCGCCACCGCGTTGAAGTTGGATTGCGACTGGCCCGAGGGGCCGCCATGCACGCTGAAGAGCACCGGGGGAACGTTCGCACCCGTCTCGGCGTCCGGCGGGAGATAGAGGAGGCCCTGCAATTCCACTCCGTCGCGTGCGGGCATGCGCACGACTTGCGGGCGGATCAGCTTGTCGGGATCGAGCCCTGCGAGGTTGGAGGCAAAGACCTTGCTCGCGGCCATGTTCTCGACATCGATCATCCAGATTTCGCCCGGCGTTTGCCAGCCATTGACCCGCACCATCAGCTTGGGCGCTTCTGTCCCCTCGCAGTCGAGCGAATACTTGCCTTCGGGCAGATCGGGCATTTCCATCGGGCGCATCGTGGTGAGATTCCAACCGTTGAGGATGTCAAAGCCATCCTCGTTCTGCTTCCAGAACAGGTAGGAACCTGCATCGCCCGCGCCGCACAATTGGAGGTTGCCGACATCGCTGTTGGTTTCAAAGACCCGCCCAAAGTCGCTGAGTTTCAAATCGTAGTAAGCCAGCGTGCCGAACTCGCGGTCCAAACTCGTGGAGAAGTAGAAGCCGCCTGAATCGGGTCTCCACGCAAACCCGCCCAGCGTGTGGCTGGCATAATCTTCGACCGGCGGCTTGCTGATCGTGGTCATTTCCTTGGTCGCGAGGTCCAGCAGGTAGAGATTGTCCGCCGCCGCGCCCACGCTCTCAGTGATCAGCGCGTATTTGCCATCGGGCGAGATTGAGCGTGCATAAAGGCCCAGCTTGCTCTCAACGATGAGCTCGCTCGTGCCGTCGAGAGTGCCGCGATAGATGTCGAACACGCCTGCCCCGCGCGCGGTGGAGGCGTAGATGAAGCTGCCATCTGCGGCAAAATCCCCGAAACTGCGAAAATCGCCGCGCTTGGCGGGGAGGACTTCAACCTCACTGTTGCCATCGGCTGAGAGCGCGAAATAGCCGGGCTGCTCATTCCCGTCGCGGTCTGCGGAGAAGAACAGCTTGGTGCCATCGGGCGTCCAGATCGGAGCGCGTACGCCTGTCTTGAACGTGATCTGTTTGGGCTGGCCGCCGCTTGCAGGCATCACCCACAGTTCGGGCCGGCCAGTCACGTCCCACGAGAATGCAATGGTCTCACCATCGGGTGAGAGGTTTGCAGCGCCAGCCCCGCTTGCGAGCAGGTAGCGCGCAATGTCCGCCGGATAATCGCCCGCGCGCCCGATCGTCACGCCTGATCCATCGGGCTCCATCGCTTCAATCGATAAGTCCGCGCCTTTGGCCCCGCCAAAGGTTTCTTCCTTTGCGTCCGACTGAGCTGAGGCGGACGTGGCGGCGATAAAGGCGCTGGTGGCAAGCAGAAAGGTGCGGGACATGGATCAATCCTGATGTGTTGTGTGAAAATGTCGTCGCCGACCATAAAGCTCAAGCCGCGCTAAGCAACATTGTGTGTGATCAGCGCCGCATCAAAGCAATTCTAACGCTCCTCGATCAGTTTTTTGTGGTGCTCGCTTGCGTGGCTGTGCACTCTATGGCCGAGCACAAGTCCGAGGCACTTTGTCCAGCGGAGGATCATTTGGAGGCAAAAACCTATCTCGACGCGAATGAGCTTTTGGAGCTGTCCTTCGCGCTCGCCAATCAGATCATCGAAAGCGGCTTTGTGCCCACCCACATTGTCGGCATCTGGCGCGGGGGATCGCCGATTGGCATCGCGGTGCAGGAATTGCTCGAATATCGCGGCATCCCAACCGATCACATCGCCATCCGCACCTCGTCCTATAGCGGGATCGGCCAACAGGCGCGGCAGGTGAAGGTTTATGGGCTGGGCTATCTGATCGACATGCTCAACGCAGAGGACCGGATGCTGATCGTCGACGATGTGTTCGACACGGGCAAATCGGTCGAGGCCTTCATCAAGGAGCTGCGCCTGCGCTGTCGGCGCAACACGCCAGAGACGATCCGCATCGCCACTGTGTTTTACAAGCCGTCCAAGAACCAGACCGATCTCACTCCCGATTTCTATATCCGCGCGACCGAGGACTGGCTGATCTTCCCGCACGAGATTGTCGGGCTCACGCCAGAAGAGATCGCCACCAACAAGCAAAGCGCGGCGCAAATCCTCAAACACACTGATCCCCAAGGGGACGCTGCATGACGCTCGCCCCAAACGACCCGCGCCGCGCCTTCATCAACGCTGTGCCCAAGGCCGAACTGCACTTGCATATTGAGGGCTCGTTGGAGCCGGAAATGATGTTCGAGCTCGCCCAGCGCAACAATGTCACCCTGCCTTATGCCAGCGCCGAGGAAGTGCGCGCGGCCTATCAGTTTTCGAACCTGCAGGAGTTTCTCGACCTCTATTATCTCGGCATGGGCGCGCTGATTGAGAGCCGCGATTTCTACGATCTGACAATCGCCTATCTTGAGCGCGCAAAGGCGGACAATGTGCGCCATGTTGAGATTTTCTTCGATCCGCAGGGGCATACCGAGCGAGGGGTCGCGTTCGACACGGTCATCACCGGGATCACGCGCGCGCTCGATGAGGGCGAGGCTCGGCTTGGGATCACCTCGAAGCTGATCATGTGTTTCCTGCGCCACCTTTCGCAAGAGGACGCCCTCGCGACGCTGGAAGAGGCGATGCCCTGGCTGGAGCGGATCGACGGGGTGGGGCTCGATTCATCCGAAGTCGGCCATCCCCCTCAGAAATTCGCGCGCGTCTTTGCCAAGTGCCGCGAGCTGGGCCTGAAGCTGGTCGCGCATGCAGGCGAGGAAGGCCCGCCCGAATATGTCTGGCAAGCGCTCGATGTGTTGGAGATTGACCGGATCGATCACGGCAACCGCGCGCTGGAGGACGCCGGTTTGGTAGATCGGATCGCCAAGGAAGGCTTGACGCTGACCGTGTGCCCGCTCTCCAACCTCAAGCTGTGCGTGATTGACGATATCGCCGATAGCCCGGTGAAGACCATGCTGGAGGCCGGGATCAAGGCCACGGTCAACTCCGATGATCCCTCCTATTTCGGGGGCTACGTGAGCGACAATTACACTGCGATTACCGAGGCACTGGACCTGTCGATCGACGATATCGCTGCGCTGGCGGTCAATTCCTTTGAAGGCTCTTTCCTGCCGCAAGAGGAGATCGCGAAGTGGACAGCGGCGATTGCCGAGGTGCCGCGCACTTGAAGTGCCGTGCGCCGGAGGCTCTTTCCTACATCGCTTTCCTACAGGCCACCTAAGCGCTACCCCTATTTCTATCGACCGCCGCGAAGACTGGCAGAACCGTAAAAGCTCGCGAGCGGCAGCTCTGGCGTCCTTGGTACGAGGCGGTTTAGCGCATTTTTTTTCAGAACCCTAGAGACCCAAATGGGCAGGGTGCATTTTCGAGTTTTGGACTGTGTAACATGTGTCTCCTACACGCATGAGGCACGCCCCAAGGTCAGGGCGCAGGAAAAGGGTGGATGAGCGCTCGCATCCAGGCAGCGGAGAGCGAACTTCACTTGGCGTTCACGTGGGCGCTGGCTATACGAGGCGGCATGACAAAGCTTACCAAATCCGTGACCCGCGCGCTCATCCTTGGCGCCGCCACCCTTGCCACCACCGCATGCGGCGGGGGCAGCTCGGCCAACAAGGATGTCGCTTACGTGGCGCGCGATGTGGAATCGCTCTACGCTGAGGCGCAGCGGCGGCTCGACAAGGGCAACACGCTGCTTGCTGCGGCCCTGTTCGACGAGGTGGAGCGCCAGCATCCGTACTCGCCCTGGGCCCGGCGCGCGCAGCTGATGAGCGCGTTCTGCTATTACATCGCGCGTGACTACAACAGTGCGATTGCCAACTCGCAGCGCTTCTTGTCGATCCACCCGGGTAACAAGGATGCGCCTTACGCTTACTATTTAATTGCGCTCAGCTATTATGAGCAGATCTCGGATGTGAACCGCGACCAGAAGATCACCGAGCAGGCGCGCACGGCGCTGCGCGAAGTGAACCGCCGCTTCCCCCAAACCGAATACGCCGCCGATGCAAGGCTGAAGCTCGACCTTGTTGCCGATCACCTGGCGGGCAAGGAGATGGAAATCGGGCGTTTCTACCAACGCTCGGGCCAGTGGCTTGCAGCCAATCTGCGCTTCCGCAACGTGCTCGACCAGTTCCAGACGACGAGCCACACGCCTGAGGCTCTGTACCGGCTGGTTGAGAGCAACCTTGCGCTGGGAGTTCCGGAAGAAGCGGTGAAGTATGCGGCGGTGCTGGGTGCGAACTACCCCGGCTCGGAATGGTATGAGCGCGGCTATAAGCTCGTCGAGAAGCATGCGAGCGGTGTACAACCCAGCTAAAGACCGGCTCAGCGTGGGTGACGCAAGGCTCGCGGAGCGTTAGGAACAGAGCCGATGCTGACCCGGCTTTCCATCCGCAACATCGTCCTGATCGAGGCGCTGGACCTAGACTTTGCGCGCGGGCTTGGCGTGCTGACGGGTGAGACGGGGGCGGGCAAGTCGATCCTGCTCGACGCGCTGGGGCTGGTGCTGGGTGACCGGGCCGAGGTGCGACTTGTGCGCAGCGGCGAGGCGAAGGCGAGCGTCACCGCCAGCTTCGAATTCGCCGAGCTGCCACCGCTCATCGCTGAGGTGCTGGAGGATGCGGACATTGAATGCGAACCGGGTGAACCGCTGCTGATCCGTCGCCAGGTCAAGGCCGATGGCGGGTCCAAGGCGTTCGTGAATGACCAGCCCGTCAGCGCGGCGCTGTTGCGTTCGCTGGCACCGGCGCTGGTTGAGCTGCACGGACAGCACGATGATCGCGGCCTTGTGAACCCGCGCGGTCACCTGGCGCTGCTCGATCGTTATGCCGGCACCGATCTGGAGGGGTTGCGCGGCGCTTATGAAAGCTGGGCGAGGGCTGAGGCGCAGCTCGCTGAAGCGCGCCGCTCGGTCGAGCAGGCGAAGGCTGATGAAGAGCTGCTGCGCGCGCATCTCGCCGAGCTCGAAACCCTCGCGCCCGAGATCGGCGAAGAGCTGACGTTGGCCGAACAGCGCATTGACCTGCAAAAAGGGGAGAAGCTCTCAGGCGACCTCGAAGATCTGCGGCACATCTGGGAGGGGTCGGATTCGCCGCTCGCCAATCTCAGGGTCGCGGCGCGCAAGCTCGATCGGATCGCTGGCGAGCACGAGCTGCTTACTGAGGCGCTCGAAGCGCTGGACCGTGCTGTGATCGAAGCGGGGGAGGCTGAGGACAAGCTTATCGCCGCCGGCCAAGCCCTTGTCCACGATCCGCAAGCGCTCGATGCAGCAGAGACGCGCCTTTTTGAACTGCGCGCGCTCGCCCGAAAGCATCGCTGCGAGGTTGATGGGCTGCCCGGCCTCATGGTCGAAATGCGCGGCAAGCTTGAAGCGATCGAAGGCGGCGAAGCGCATCTTGGCGGGCTTGAGAAGGCCGCAGGCAAAGCGCGCGAGGCGTACATCAAGGCCTCGGCCAAGGCCTCCGATGCGCGTGCCAAAGCGGCCAAGCGTCTTGACAAGGCGGTGGCAGCGGAACTTGCACCCTTGAAGCTCGATGCCGCGCGCTTCCAGACTGCGATCACCGCTCTGCCCGAGGAACGCTGGGGCGCGTTGGGTCAGGACGCCGCCGAATTCCTCATCGCCACCAATCCCGGCGCGCCCTTCGCCCCGCTCACCAAAATTGCCTCAGGTGGAGAGCTGTCGCGTTTCATCCTCGCTTTGAGGGTGGCGTTGGCGGAGAAGGGCGGGGCAGGTACTATCATCTTCGACGAGATCGACCGCGGCGTCGGCGGCGCGGTCGCCAGCGCGATTGGCGAGCGTCTGGCGCGCCTTGCGAGCGAGGAAGGCCAGCTCCTCGCCGTCACTCACAGCCCCCAAGTCGCCGCGCGCGGGAGCCTGCATTACCTCATCGCCAAATCGTCGAGCGGCACGGTAACCAAGACCAGCGTCGTTGAACTGGACGCTTCGGGTCGCCAAGAAGAGATAGCGCGCATGCTGTCAGGGGCCGAAATCACCTCCGAGGCGCGCGCGCAGGCGGACCGATTGCTGGAGGGCGTGTAATGGAAATTATCGGCGGTATTGTTCTTTCTCTGGTGGCGATGGTGCTGCTAGCCGCGCTCGGCCTGACGACCGTGTTCGCGATCGGCTTCATGATGATCCTGGGTCTCCTCACCAATATGAGCTTCAAACGGTTGTTCTTCGTCTCGTTCGCAATGGGGCTCGCCGCACCGATCCTGCTCGGGGCTGCCACCATGGCCGCCCTTGAAGACGGATCGTTTGAGCGCGAATTGCGCGCCTAGCTTGGCGATGTGATCACTGTGTCGGACGATGCCAGTGTCGGAAGTTGGCGCGAGGCTTTGCCCAGACTGCGCGAACTCCAGAGCGAAATTGAGAACGGCGATCTGGAAGACGAAGAGATCGAACGCCGGATCGAAGATGTGTTCTTAGATGCCGGTGTTCAGCTCGACCTCGACGAGATTGAGACTGGTAACGAGGACGATGCGATCACAATCTCAATCGACTAAGCTACAAGGGGCCATGGAATCACTCACCGAAGCCGACGCCGCCAATGAACTGATGCGCCTCGCCAAGCAGATCGCGCATCACGACAAGCTCTACCACGCCGACGACACGCCCGAGATCACCGATCAGGAATATGATGCGCTGGTGCGCCGCAACCGGGAGTTGGAAGCGGCTTTCCCGCACCTGATCCGCGAGGATTCGCCGTTCAAAAAGGTGGGCCATCAGATCGCTGCCTCGCCGCTGAGCAAGGTAACCCACGAGGTTCGTATGATGAGCCTCGACAATGCTTTCTCTGATGAGGAAGTGGTCGAATTCTTTGGGCGGGTGCGGCGCTATCTGAACCTGGCTGAGGGTGAGGCCATCGCTTTCACGGTGGAAGACAAGATCGACGGGCTCTCGTGCTCCTTGCGCTATGAGAAGGGCAAACTGGTGCGCGCGGCGACGCGCGGTGATGGGCAGGTGGGCGAGGATGTGACGGCCAATGTAGCGCATATCCCGGATATCCCTCAGGAGCTGCCAGACGGGGTTCCGGAGGTCTTCGAAGTGCGCGGTGAGGTCTATATGGAGCGCGCCGCCTTTGCTGCGCTCAACGAAAAGGCCGAGGCTGAAGATAGCAAAAAGTTCGCCAATCCGCGCAACGCCGCCGCCGGCTCTTTGCGCCAGAAGGACGCAGGTGTCACCGCCAAGCGCCCGCTTCGTTTCTGGGCGCACGGCTGGGGGGCGGCCTCCGACATGCCGGGTGGGACGCAAGCAGACGTTGTCGCGGCCTTGAAGGCTTGGGGCTTTCCCATCTCGCCGCTGTTCGCCCGGTTTGAAAGCGCCGAAAAGCTTATTGCGCATTACAACACGATTGGCGCCGCGCGGCCCGATCTGCCCTATGAGATCGACGGCGTCGTCTACAAGGTTGACCGGCTCGATTGGCAGGAGCGGATGGGCTTTGTCGCCAAGGCTCCGCGCTGGGCGATTGCTCGCAAATTCCCGGCCGAGCGCGCTGAAACGACGATTGAGGCGATCGACATTCAGGTCGGGCGCACGGGCAAGCTGACCCCGGTGGGTCGCCTTGCGCCGGTGTTGGTGGGCGGGGTGACCGTTACCAATGTCACGCTCCACAACCGCGATGAGATTGAGCGGCTTGGCGTGCGTCCCTCCAAAGATGGAAAACAAGGCGACCGCGTGGTGATCCAGCGCGCGGGCGATGTGATCCCGCAAGTGGTTGAAAACCTCACCCGCAATGAAGAGCGCGAGCCCTTCGTCTTCCCCCACTGCTGCCCCGAATGCGCCAGTGAAGCGGTGGCGGAAGAGGGCGAGGTTGATGTGCGCTGCACCGGCGGCCTCATCTGCCCAGCTCAGCGCACCGGTCGATTGGAACACTTCGTTAGCCGCAAGGCGCTCGACATCGATGGGTTTGGTGAGAAGACCATCGCGCAATTCTTTGAGCTGGGCTGGCTGGAGAGCCCGGCGGATATCTACCGGCTGAAGGACAAGCGCGAAGACATTCTCGCTCTCGAGGGTTGGCAGGACAAGTCTGTGGATAACCTGTTGGCCGCTGTGGAGAACAAGCGCTCGCCCGACGCCGCGCGGCTGCTCTTCGGCCTTGGGATCCGCCATGTCGGTGAAGTAACCGCACGCGATCTGATGAAGGCCAATGCCGAATTGCCAGCCCTGCGCGAGGCTGCGCAAAGCTTTGGCGCTTATCGCGCTGAGCATTCTCGCGGGGCCGAAGAGAAGGCCTCACCCTTCAAGGCCCGCATGGACGAAGCAGCCAAGGAGAAACTGGGCGTCAGCGATGGGATCGGAGCGACCGTCGCGCACGCTTTGGCCGATTTCTTCCACGAACCGCACAATGTCAGCGTGTGGGAAGACCTGCTCAGCGAAGTCTCGCCGCCACGCTACGAGGTGGAGACGCTCGACTCACCGGTTGCGGGCAAGACGGTGGTCTTCACCGGCAAGCTGGAGACGATGAGCCGCGATGAAGCCAAGGCGCAGGCCGAACGCCTCGGCGCGAAAGCAGCGGGCAGCGTCAGCGCCAAGACCGACCTGCTGGTCGCGGGGCCCGGTGCTGGCTCCAAGCTCAAGAGAGCGCAGGAGCTGGGGATCGAGACTATCGACGAAGCTGGCTGGGCGGCTATTGTGGCGGCTGCGGGCTAAAGCGGCTCAGGGGGGATCATATGAAAATACTCTACGAGAGCGAGCGATTGGGCGGGCTGTTCCTGATGTTGGGCGCGGCCTCACTGCTGTTCATCATCATTGAATACATCGTGCTTTCGTCGGGTGCGCCGGGATTTGATCAGTTGCAGGATCGCGCAGTGTTCTACCTTGAACGTTACCCCTCGCTTGCCCGCGGATGGCATTTTGAGTTCGTCGCGATGTCGCTGGTTGGTGCGGGCGCTTTGATGCGGCTGGGCAGCCCGGGGAAAGGGGGATGGGCGCTTACGGCTATCGGTATAGCTGGCGTTTTGCCTATGTATCCGCTCATGATCGGGGGCTATCCGCCCGCTTTGGAAGCGGCGCAAGACAGCGTCCTTGCCTACAAAATACTCAATGAGATCGCCTGGGAAATTTTTGTGGCGGGCAATATGATCCTCAATCTGGGGCTGGCCTTGGCCTTTTGGCTTGAATATGGTGCATCGCCGCAGCGCCCGCCTCGATGGCTTATGTGGGCTGGATTTGGTGCCAATCTGATTGCGGGCCTGGGGATGCTGGCGATGCACGCCGGGTTGCCAGTTCAGATTGCTATCGCGGGCACATTTGGGCTGGTTGGCTTTCTGGTTCTGGCGATTTTCGGGGCGTTTCTAGCGTTTAGGCGCGAGCTAAAGCCTGAATGAGCCTGCTCCACGATCTCCACCCCCAAGCGCTGCGGATCGCCGAGGCCTTGCGGGCGCGGGGAGAGCGGATCGCGGTCGCGGACGGCGCAACGGGCGGCTTGATTATGGCGAGCCTGCTCACTGTTCCGGGCGCGCTCGACTTCTTCAAGGGCGGGGGCGTGGTCTATTCGTTCAAGGCGCGCAACGTGCTGTTCGACCTCCCGCGTGAGGCCTATGATGGTATGATTTCAGCCAGCGAGGACTACGCGCTGTTGCAGGCGCGGGCCATTCGCGATCGGCTGGGCGCGCAATGGGGGATCGCCGAAAGCGGCTCGGCGGGCTCCAGCAAGCATCCCATGGGCGTTGTCTCAGGCCGCAGCGTCGCCGCAATCGCCGGGCCAGAGGTGGAACGCGTCGCGGTAATCGAGACCGCGAGCGATGACCGCATCGCCAATATGGAGGCCTTCACCCGCAATGCGCTCGATTTGATGGAGGACACTCTCTAAAATGCAGCTTGTCCCGGTGCCCCCGCAAGGGGTGCATTATGCATTGCAGCACTCAATTGTGAGTCTGGCGCTTCACCCGAATTCTCGCACATCGTCATGCGCCACGCGATTGGCCCGATCAGAATGAATACAAAGAACGCTGCAAGCGCCCATTTGGTGACGAAACCGCAAACGACGCGCAGCCCGGGTAACGCTGCGAGCGGTGCGAGCAATGCTGGTAGATAGACGATCACCCAATTGCCGGGCAGCGCGGGTTGGCCGGGGCTGATCTGCGATTGAGAATCACTGCTCGCACACGAATACGCTGCAGACAGAAAATCAGCGAAAGGTAGCTTGTTCGCGAGCAGCTCGGGCAGAAGAAAGAGCGTCAACGCGCCTCCGACAAATGCGAACCGCGCTCCATTGGGCGGAATTCGAAAGATCGGTTCAGTGAGCACACGATAGACACGTGCCAAAGGCCTGATGATCCACCCCACAAAGGCCACGCAAAAGCTTGCAAGACATATCAGCGCCAGAATAGGGGCGGGCACCACGAGCGTAGAAGGCGCAAGGATTGTAACAAGCCAATAAGAGACGGCGACCGCCAGCCCGGCAAGGACGATCAGCCAGATCAGAGTCGGCCCCTCGGCGTACACGCTGGCCTTGCCGATACGGGCGTAGACGGATTTCTTGCGCTCTTTGCGCTCAAGATAGCCGCTTGTGACCGATTGCGAAAAGCCGACAACTCCGAAAGTCAAAGCGATGGCGAGCGTGTTTACAGGGATCGCGGAGGTGCCGTCGTAGATGAGGTAAAACAGAAGAGCGCTCAGATTGGCGACCAAAATCGGCGGATAGCAACTAAAGCCGAGAAACAGCACGCCTGCAGCAAGGGTGACACCCAGATGATGCTCAGCTGCAAGGCCCGGCGAATAGGTAGCGGTGATCTCGGGATAGACCGTGTAAAACAGATATCCCAAAGCTGCATAGACTGGCAGGAGGAATAGCTCAGGCCCCGCCTCCCGGTTGCTCGCGCCTCCACCGGAACTGCCCCCGGTGCCCGTGCCAGAGTTGGAGACGCTCTGGCCGTAGGATGCGCCCAGCGCGCCCTGAAGCGAGCCGTAGCCGTTGCCCGTCCAAAAGCCTCTGTCCCAATCGCTCATTCAGGTGCTCATCCGGTGTTGGAAAGAGCGCGCAGTGTAACAGATAAGGTCCATGCGCCAAAACCGCGAAGAGCCGTGCTGACAGACAGGCGGTTTAAACGATGCGTATCCATAGGCGGGCAGACTTCGAAATATCAGCGCCAACCCGCACGTTCGCGGCCAGTGAGACGCCAGTGAAAGCGGCGGCGCAGCCACAGGATCGCCCAGTCACCGCGTTGCAGGCGTGCGCGCTGCGCAAAGCCGGCGCGTTTGTAGGCGCGGCGCACCTTTTCCTCCTGCTCGCCCGCTAGAAGCCCAGCCAGCAGTAAGTCGCCGCCGGGCGCCAAGCTGCGGGCGAAGTCGGGGGCAAGCTCCACCAACGGCCCTGCGAGGATGTTGGCGATAAGCAGATCATAGGGCCCGCGCAGCCGCAGGAGCGGGTCTTTCATGCCGTCTGCAATCACCATGGTCATCGCTCCGGGTCCTGAGCCAAGCGGTATGCGATTGAGCCCGGCATTGTCCTCGACCACCTGTGCACACACCGGATCAATGTCGGAGGCGGTCGCCTCAGCATGGGGCCACAGTTTGAGCGCGGCAAAGCCCAGCAGCCCCGTGCCCGTCCCGATATCGGCGATCCTTGTGGCTACCCGCCCTTGGCGCTTCATATGGCCCAGCATATCCAGACAGCCTGCGGTTGTTTCATGCTGGCCGGTGCCGAAGGCTTGGGCTGCGGGAATGATGAAGTCGATGGCGTTTGCGTCAGCCGGAAAATCGGGTGTGTGGACGTGGAAGGGGCCGGCGCTGATGGGGGGCGTTCCCTGCTGGCTGAGCGTGAGCCAGTCTTCATCGGCCAGCTTTTCGATTGTGATCGGGGGCGCATCGCCGTCGAACAAACCTGCCAGCGCGCGGGTTTGCTCAGCGCAGGGTTCGTGCGGATACCAGCCTTCGAGCACCCAGTCCTGCGGGCGATCTTCAGCGAGTTCGCGGCCCGCGATCACGAGGTCAAAGTCCCAATCCTCGATTTCGTCATGGGCCAGCAATGCCGCCTGCACCACACGCTTGGGCGCGTGGGCTGTCAGTTTCCAACTTGTCATGCGCCCTCCCCCAAAGCCCCTTTAGCGTACGAAGCTGGCGCCATTGGCATCGATCACCGCACCAGTCATGCTCGGCGGTGCATCGAGCGCACAAAACGCGATCACCTGTGCGATCTCCTCTGGCTCGGCGACGCGGCCAAGCGGGATGTCTGCCAGCAGGCCCGACCCGCCGCGTGTCTCCAGATAGTCGCCCGCCATCGAGGTGTCGGTGAAACCGGGGGTGATTGCAAAGCTCAGTATTCCCTCGCCAGCAAAGCCGCGCGCGATAGTCTTGTGCATGGCGACCATGCCGCCTTTGGCCGCCGCATAGTGCCAGTGGGCAGGGCTGTCTCCGCGATAGGCGGCGCGGCTTGCAACATGGACGATGCGCCCGCCAACACGGCGCTGTTGCCAGTGGCGCACGGCGAGGCGCGACAATTGTGCGGAAGCCGTCAGGTTGATGCGCAGCGTATCCTCCCACGCATCGAGCCATTCGAGGTCCGAGCGGTCAATCCGGTTGGGCTCGAACAGGCCAGCATTGTTGACAAGAACGTCGATCTTGCCGCCAGCACGCTCCATTGCGGCATCCCACAGGCGTTGGGCGGCGAGCGGGTCACGAAAGTCAGCCGCAATCGCTTCGGGCGCTCCGGGCTGCGTCTGATGTCCGATAACAGCGCACCCGCGCGCGATCAGCGTATCATAGGCAGCAGCGCCAATTCCGCGGCTTGATCCGGTTAGCAGAATGAAGCTCATGGCAACCCCTATCCGAAACTTTGCAAGTCTTGTCGAGACGAAGGGCGCTTGCTTAGCGCTGTACATGGAGTAAGACGCAGGTCAGGGATACGGATTATTTAGAAGAGCACGAATGGCACAAAGACCGCTTTCTCCTCACCTCCAGATCTGGCGGTGGGGGCCGCACATGCTGGTTTCCATCCTTCACCGTGTCACCGGTGATGGCATGGCGCTGGTGGGGCTGGCAGTGCTCGTGTGGTGGCTGGGTGCGCTCGCCAGCGGCCCGGAGGCCTACGAAAACTTCGTGTGGGCTGCATCGAGCCCGCTGGGCTATGTCGTGATGATCGGCCTGACCTGGGCGTTTTTCACCCATATGATGAGTGGTCTCAGACACTTCGTCCTCGACATTGGCGCGGGGTATGAACTTGACACCAACAAGCTGTGGTCAATCCTCTCGCCAATTATCGCCTCAGTGCTGACAGTGGCTGTATGGGCCTTCATTCTGCTTCGGGATGGAGGGCTCAGCTAATGGGTAACGGCACATCTATTGGCCGCGTTCGCGGGTTAGGCTCAGCGCATGACGGCGCGCATCACTGGCTGACGCACCGCTTCACCGCGATCGGCAACCTTGTCTTGATGAGTTGGTTCATCATCAGCCTCCTGCTGCTGGGCGATTACAGCTACGCCTCGGTCAAGGATTGGATCTCTCAGCCCCTGTCTTGCGTAGCTATGATGTTGTTATCAGCAAACCTGTTCTGGCACGCTCAGATGGGGCTTACGGTTCTTATCGAGGATTACATCCACGAGCCAGGATCGAAATTCGGGCTCTTGACCCTCTTGAACTTTGCTTGCGTTGGCGGCGGGGCTTTTTGTATTTTCAGCGTGGCCACTCTGGCCTTTGGAGCGTAATTCTATGGCAACTGCACCAGCAAACGATCCGGGGCCCCAGCTTCAGGGTTCGTACAAGATCATCGATCACACCTATGACGTTGTTGTCGTGGGCGCGGGCGGCTCTGGCCTTCGCGCGACCATGGGCGCAGCCGAAGCGGGTCTGAAAACCGCCAATATCTCCAAGGTCTTCCCCACGCGCTCGCACACGGTCGCAGCCCAAGGCGGCATCGCGGCAAGTCTTGGCAACAACACGCCCGATCACTGGACCTGGCACATGTATGACACCGTTAAGGGGTCAGACTGGCTGGGCGATCAGGACGCGATCGAATATCTTGCGCGTGAGGCTCCTGCGGCGGTTTACGAGCTTGAACATGCGGGCGTCCCCTTCAGCCGTAACGAAGACGGCACGATTTACCAGCGCCCGTTTGGTGGCCACATGCAGAACATGGGCGCTGGCCCGCCCGTCCAGCGCACTTGCGCCGCAGCGGACCGTACGGGGCACGCCATGCTCCACGCGCTTTATCAGCAGAGCCTCAAATACGATGCGGACTTCTTTATCGAGTATTTCGCGCTTGACCTCATCATGAGCGATGAAGGCAGTGAGAAAAAGTGCGTAGGTGTGATGGCGATGTGCCTTGATGATGGCATGATCCACCGTTTCCGCGCGCAAAGTATTGTTTTGGCGACCGGCGGCTATGGCCGTTGCTACTACACCGCGACCAGTGCTCACACCTGCACGGGCGATGGCGGCGGCATGGTGCTGCGCGCTGGCTTGCCGCTGCAGGACATGGAATTCGTGCAATTCCACCCAACCGGCATTTACGGTGCGGGCGTGCTCATCACCGAAGGCGCGCGCGGTGAGGGCGGCTATCTCACCAATTCCGAGGGCGAGCGGTTCATGGAACGTTACGCTCCCAGCGCCAAGGACTTGGCCTCGCGCGACGTGGTTAGCCGTTCGATGGCACTCGAAATGCGCGAAGGACGTGGGCACGGCGCGGATGGCGATCACATCCACCTCCACCTTGACCATATCGATCCCGACGTGCTCGCCGCGCGTCTGCCAGGCATCACCGAAAGCGGCAAAATCTTTGCCGGCGTTGACCTCACGCGTGAGGCGCTGCCGGTGACGCCTACCGTGCATTATAATATGGGCGGCATCCCGTGTAACTATCACGGCCAGGTGGTGACGCTTGGCCCCGACGGTGATCCTGATCACGTGATCCCGGGCCTTTATGCGGTGGGCGAGGCAGCCTGTGTGAGCGTTCATGGCGCAAACCGTCTGGGCTCGAACTCGCTTATCGACCTTGTTGTGTTTGGCCGCGCGACGGGCATCCACCTCAAGGAAAACCTCACAGCGAACGCCACTCAGCCCGAATTGCCGAATGATTCAGCTGATCTCGCTCTCTCGCGTCTCGATCACTTCCGCTATGCAGACGGCGGCTCGCCCACGGCGGAAATCCGCTCTGAAATGCAAAAAGCGATGCAAAAACACTGCGCCGTATTCCGCGATCAGGAGCTGATGGACGAAGGCGTACAGAAGCTCGCTGACCAGAACAAGCGGATGGAGGACATCCACGTCACCGACAAGTCGCTGATCTGGAACTCAGACCTTATTGAGACGCTGGAGCTTGATAACCTGATGAGTCAGGCCAACGTCACGATGGCCTCAGCCGCGAACCGCAAGGAAAGCCGAGGCGCCCACGCGCATGAGGACTTCCCTGATCGCAATGATGCCGAATGGATGAAGCACACCATCGCCTGGTTTGACGGCTGGGGCGGACGCGGCTCGAACATCCGCCTGGATTATCGCCCGGTCCACGAATACACGCTGACCGAAGATGCAGAATATATCGAGCCCAAGGCTCGGGTGTATTGAGCCGACAAGCCAATTGATCATCGTGCTTCGTGCGTTTGGACCATCTAATCCAGAGAGAGCGCTATGAAGGTGTGTTCAAACTGCGGTGGGCAAGGTCAAATCTATGCGGGCGAGACATCGGGTATCTGCCTGACCTGCGGCGGTAGTGGCTGGGTTCAAGAGCGCGCGGCGGGTGGACGCCCCACGGGAGGGTCTTCCGGCTCGGGCGGCATGCTGCAGGGTTTGGTGGTTGCAGCGGTAATCCCGCTGCTCATCTACCTTATCTACGCGTTTGAAGTTGATTTGATTACCGCCGCCATCGGCGCGGTCATCATCTGTGTGGGTGTCTATGGGGTCATTTGGTTTTTTCTGAATCTGCCGGGTGTTGGCGACATTCTAAGATTTCTTGGCAATCTTCTATTTTATGGCCTCATGCTCTTTCTCGCGTTCGTTGCGCTTCGATACATGCTAGGTGCGGGCTAAAGGCCTGCAGGCACCGCTGATGTCGCTTTGTGATGCGCGCTGCTCGCCCATAAAGACTGGAGTGTAATGTGTCGGCATCTGTTAGAAGACTGTACGACCGCCTCTCCTCCTACTGGAAGCTTGAAGTCGGCAACGCGCTTTTGATCCCGGCAATAATGCTCGTAATGTCCTGGCAGGCTGACCAAGCGGTCGGCATTGGTCTTGCGCTTGCCTGTGTACCGATGTGTGGGCTGCTTATCCTTGGCGGGCTCTATTGGCGCGCGAAGTTGCACCAGCTGGAAGGGCGCTCGGGCACTTTGGAGGCGTTTTTGCCGCTCGCGCATAAGTGGCGCTTGCCGCTCCTGGCGACAACCGCGCTTGCGTGTGTCCTGGCCGTAGGCGTCTGGTTCACCGACCTTGCCGTTTCGACCGGCGAGCGCTGGGCGATCACTATCGCCGCCATCCTCGCCGCGCTCGAATACGTCAATTACTACCACCGCCAGTTGCAGCATTTTGACAATCGAGCGGACTTTAATCGCCTTATCACGGGGCGCGGCTTTCAGCGCTCTTGGATGGCGCGGGATCTGGAGCGGTTAGACAGAGAAACCAACAGGACATCAGACCGTTAATCAAGTGAGACCAGACATGGGAGCGCCCTTTTGAAGCTCAACCACTCGCAAAAGGCGCTCGACGTCTACAAGCCCTATAGCTACCGCGATGACCCGGCGGTGCCCGATTTCGACGACAGCCGCTCGCTTTTCATCTTTGACCATCACTGCGTGCTGTGTTCGGGCGGCGTCGGATTCATCATGAAGCAAGACAAACGCAGCGCCATCGCCTTCACCTCGGCGCAAGAGCACTTGGGTGAGGCCCTGTGCCAGCATTATGGTATCGACTGGGATGAAAGCTTTCTGTTCCTCCACAAGGGGCGCGCTTACATCAAGTTTGACGGGTACTTTGCTGTCGCCCGCGCCATGGGCGGGCTGTGGCATATCCCGACCGTGTTTCAAATCGTCCCGCGCTTTATCACAGACCGTGTGTACGATCTGGTCGCGCGCAATCGCTACAAGTGGTTCGGCCAGACTGAGGAAGCCTGTGCGGTTCTGACCGCCGATCAGCGCGCGCGGCTTATCTAGGCGTATTAAGGCCAGCGAGGCAGCGCTTGACCGACACCGCATCCGGGGGCAGCTTAGAAGCCATGACAAAAGTCGCCATGATCGCCGGACTGATTGCCTTGCTGGTGGCCGTCCCTGCAACGCCCAGTCCCTCCGATAAAGCGGCGAACCCCGATCCCAACCAGCCTCCCGAGCACGCCGAGCCCTATCCCAATCTTGCGACCGGCAAGAATCGCAAAGAGCGCCGCCGCAGTTATGATCTTGGCCCACAAATGGAGCGTGGCGTTCCAGCCAAGATGATGCTGGAGCAACGGCGGCGGCTGGATGAGGCGCTTGGCACCCTCAAGCCCCAGCAACGCGGGACGGTGGATGCCTATGTCGTCACCATCGCGCTCGACAGCGATCCGGTCTTCGCCCGCGAAGCGCGCGAGGCGGGCCGAGTGCTGGAGCGGCGCTATGATGCTGCCGGGCGCACGCTCACGCTGGCCGGGCCCGATGGTGCGCGCGATGATTTGCCTCAGGGCTCGATCGATGCGCTGATTGTCGCCCTCGCGCATATTGCCGAGGTCATGGACCCGCAAGAAGACGTGCTGGTGCTCTACACTACCAGCCATGGCATCGATCTGGGGCTGGCTTACCATTACGGCGACACTGGCTACGGCGTGCTGAGCCCTGCGCGGTTCAAATCGGTGCTTGAAGAGCTGGGGATCAAGCGGCGTATCTTGTTTCTGAGCGCGTGCTTCTCGGGCGTGTTCGTTGATCCGCTGGCAAGCAGCGATACCGCCATCTTTACAGCAGCAGCGGCGAACCGGTCCTCGTTCGGGTGCGAGGCGGAGAATGACTGGACGTTCTATGGCGATGCGCTGATCAACAACGCGCTGCGCCAGCCTCAAACCCTCTCGCAGGCGGGAAAGCAAGCGGTTAATCTAGTCGCCAGGTGGGAGGCGGAGCGGCGGCTTCTGGCCTCGCTGCCTCAGACGCGGATAGGCGATAGGGTGAGCGATTGGCTGCCCGCACTCGAAGCGCGCATGCCGAAGGTCGCGACAAGCCCCGTGGGGCGCCCGGCGATCAGCGCCGAATAAAGGTTATCCCTCGCTGAGTTCGTCGACCCGGCGCGCTCTTAAAATCTCTACGGGCTGCGCCAGCATCTGGCCTTTCATACTGCCTTCGCCCTTATCGGGGTCGGTCTCGCTCTGGTGGATGGCGGCGACCACGTCCATGCCCTTGGTGACATAGCCGAAGACCGCATAGCCGTTTTGCCAAACCGGGTCCGGGTCCTCTGGCCGCGCGTCGAGGCCGGTCTGGTCCTGCAGCATGATTGAGAAGTCGCCATTGGCGCTTCCGGGCTCCAGCATCGCCATTGATAGCGCGCCATTGGTATGGGAGAGGCCGGTCTTGGTGGTGGGCTCATGCTCGATCCCCGGCAGGATGCGCTTGGGATCAAACTGCGTGCCGCCCTGTAGCAGCCCGTTGGGCTTGGGCTCTCGATCAAGGCTCATTGCGCGGTAGAAGACGGTGCCGTCAAAGCGCCCATCATCGACATAGCGCAGGAAGTTCGCCGCTGTGATCGGCGCGCGTTCCACCTCCAGCGCAACGAAAATGTCGCCCATCGCGGTTTGCAGCACGACATCGACGGTTTCGTATTGCGGATCGGGCTTGGGCGCATCGGCGACCTGCGGGGCAGGGGGCTCTTCGCTCTTGATCTCGAACTTCATGATCAGCGTGTCCTGGCAATTGGTGCTGCTCGTCTCGAAGCAATTGTTAAAATTGTCGTCCGAGGCGATGTAGAGATAACGCTTGCCGAATTGCTCGCGGAAAGCGAGGCTTTCGAAGTTGTCCACCGTCAGCGGCGCGTCGAACACGGCCAGCGTTTTGGCTTCGTTTTCAAGCGAGACCTCAAGGATCGCCGCGCGGTTGCCATAGGCGGGTTTAAAACTTCGCATGAGGACATAGCATGTCCCATCCTCGCGGCAGGCGGCATCGGTGGGCACGCCGCCATGCTCGGCGAGGAGCGGGGGAGGGGCGAGTTCGAACGCAATTTCCTCGCGTCGCAGAGCGCGCGCGCAATTGGGCTCGCCGGGCGTGTATCGCTCAACGCACAGGACGCCGCCTTGCGAATAGGATGCGAAGGTCTCGATCCCCTTATTGGGCTCAAGGGTGCCGAATACTTCAAGCCCATTGCGCTTTTCCACGCGGGCCGGTTCGCCAAGATCGTCATAGCGCACCGAGCGATGATCGCGCTCAAAGGCGACCGCCCATCCACCAGGGGGGTAACGCGTGATCGCTTCGGCGTCGCTGTCTTCTTTGCCTTTGAACGCCTTGCCTTCAGTGTCGCGAAGATTTCCGATATCCATGCCGTAAATGTCGACCAGCCGTGCGTTTGCCTCATCGGGCACGATCCGCATCCAGCGCCCATTATCGCTGACCGCCCACAGCGCGCCTTCGAACCATTCGAGGCCGGATATCCCGCCGATCTCCTCCTCGCCCGGCTCCACCTTCAGCCCGCCGCGATAGATCAGTTCGCCGACCTCGGCGCGCTCCGGATTGCTTTCATCGAGCGCCACGGGCAGGGTCTGAGGCAGGATGTCCTCATACTCCTGCGCGGCGCACGTAAAGGGGGCAATCCCGAGGCACAGCGGGGCGAGAGCGGCGAAGAGAGAGCGCAACCATGTCATTCGTCGCATTTTATCAACCGCCTATCGAGGCGCAACCGGGGAAAGCGCCTGTTCATCCACGCTTCATGTTTACAAACGTAGTCGCTTCACCTACAAGTGTAATCGTAAAAAGCATTTAAGTGCAGTTGAGTTTCGCTGGATCATCAGCGGGTGGAGGAACGAAGGTGCCGCGCAAGTCCAGTTCAACCGGCGAGAGCCCCGAACGCATCACCGATGCTGAGCACGCAGTCATGGAAGCCCTGTGGGACCATGATGGCAATGCTAGCGCTCAGGACATTTATGACAGTGTCGGCGCCGCGCGCGAATGGAGCCTGGCGACGGTCAAAACGCTGCTCTCACGCCTTGTGCAAAAGCAGGCGATCGCCACGAGCCCCGATGGCCGCCGCTTCCTCTATTCGCCTCTGATCGCGCGCTCGGACTATGTCGGGGGTGAGAGCCGCCGCCTGGTCGACAAGCTGTTTGGTGGCCGGGCCGCTTCACTGGTGGCGCATCTCGCTGAATCCGAGGCTTTGACCATGGATGATCTAACTGAGATCGAGCAACTCTTGAAGGAGCTGAAGCAATGAGCGCCTTCTTGTTTGATACGCTCCTTTGGACCGCGGTTCTGATCGCGCTCGTTCTGGTGCTGCGCCGCCCGGTGACCAAGGCCTTTGGCGCGCCAACCGCTTATGCCCTTTGGACGCTGCCGATTCTGCGTCTTGTGCTACCGCCGATTGAACTGCCCGCTTGGGCAGCGCCGGCCGAGCCGATGGCGAAGATAGAGGAAGCAAAGGCTGATCAAGCCGAAGTGTTCATCGAGATCACGACCGATGCGACCGCCCCCTCGCCTGAGGGCGCAATGGTGGTAGAGCAATCGGGCTGGGATGCTGCCTTCGCCGCGCTTCCGCTTACCGAACTGGCGCTAGCTCTTTGGCTCGGCGGGGCGGCTGTGTTCCTGTATGTGCGCTTTTCCGCCTATTTCCGGCTGCGCGATGAGTTGACGCTCGATGCGCGCGAGGTGGGTACCGCCAAAGGGCCACTTGGCGGCGTCTTGGGCCCAATCCGCCTGATTGAGACGCCGGGCACCACCGCGCCGCTCGCTTTCGGTATCCTCAAGCCGGTTATTGCCCTGCCGCCGGGCTTCATGGCGCGGGTGGATCGCGAAGCGCGTGATCTGGCGCTTGAGCACGAGCTTGAGCATCACCGCGGGTATGATCTTCTGATCAACGTCCTCGTCCAGCCGCTGTTTGCGCTCCACTGGTTCAATCCGCTGGGCCGCTATGGCTGGCTGGCGCTGCGGCGCGACCAGGAAGCGGCGTGTGATGCGCGTGTGATCGCTTCGCGCCCGGCCGAAACCCGAGCGCTCTACGCCAATGTCATCGCCAGCTTTGCCGCTGGTCCCAACGTGGCTCTTGCTGCACCGATGGCGTGCCCGGTTCTGGGCGACAAATCGATTATCCAACGGTTGAGGAACCTAAAAATGACAGAACAATCCTCCAATGATAAGAGCCGCAAAGTGGCCTCCCGCATGATGCTGGGTACAGCCGTGCTGGCGCTGCCTCTGACGGCCTCGATCACCTATGCTGAGGGCCTAGCGCCAGAGCCTCCCGCGCCTCCCGCTGTGAGCGCCGTTGTTCCAGCCATGCCTGCCGCTCCGGCTGCCCCGGCCGCTCCGATGGTTGCGCCGATGACTCTTCAGGCCGCGCCCGAAGCGCCGACCCCGCCCGAGCCGCCCGCACCCGGACAATCAACTACCACTATCATCACAGTTGACCCCGATACTGGTGAAACCAAGACGATTGAAAAGCGTGGGCAGTTCAAAGTTGAGGCCGATGAGATTCGGGTCGTGAAGGTTAAGGACAAAGACGTCGTTATCCTGCGCGATATCGATGAAGAATCCACCGAACGCGGTCAGAGCCGCTACGAAACGTTCAAGATCATCAACAAGGGCAACAAGCTCAGCGAAGCCGAGTTGGAAGTCATCCTTGAAGAAGTGCGTGATGGCCTTGCCGATGCCGACGAAGCGCTTGAAGAGATGCGCGTCGAATTGAAGGCGTTGGAAAAGAGCGAAGAGTGGCAAGCGATGGCGCAAGGCGAGGGCCGCACTGTCGTGAAGATGAAGTGCTCTTCCAACTCAGACGATGTCGCAACCACCACCACGCGCGAAGACGGCAGCACCGAAGTGATGATCTGCCAGTCGCGGATCATGGCGCAGGCGCTGACGGGTCTGGAACAGGCCCGTGAGGCGATTGCCAACAATTCGGCCATGAGTGAGGAAATTCGCGCGAAAGTCCTCGCCGAGCTCGACGAGCAGATCGAGAGCTGGAAGAAAGACGCGCGTTAAGCTCACAGCGCTTCCCCTCAAGGCTTGTCCCGCTTGGATAACGCCTGAGGCTCAAGGAAAGCGGCGGATCGTCTCTTGGCGGTTCGCCGCTTTGCTTTTTTGAGGCTGTCCCGAAAGGCACGGTCGCCCGGTTCATCCGCAATTCATTTCATCGCTCACAAAGCACGGTTCATCTCACAATCAAAGGAGGATGAGCCATGTCGGGTGAGCGTAGTCCGGGAGTAAAATTGATAATCGTCGGGGTCATTGGCGCTGTGCTGATGGTGCCCCTTTTCATGGTCTTTGCGCTGGTGTTTGATCGCCAGCATCAGGCACGCGTGGCGCAAAACTCAATCACCGCGTCATGGGCAGGCCCGCAAGTGGTTGCCGGGCCGCTGCTGGTGGTCCCGTACACGACGCGCATTGAATATACTGAGACGATTGATGGCAAACCGGTAGAGCGCACCAGAGAATCGCGCCAAAACCTCTATCTCTCGCCCGCATCGCAGACGATCGACACCGTGCTTGATCCCGAGGTCCGCGTGCGTGGCAGTATTCACCGCACCGTAGTCTATGAGGCTGCGATCACCGGTGAAGCGCGGTTTGCCTTGCCGCCTGACCTTGATCGGCTTGGCATTAAACCGGAGGATCTGATCCTTGATGAAGCGATTGTGCAGATGCCGATCTCGGACCCGCGCGGACTGCAAACCGATGCGCAGCTGAGTGCTGAGGGCGATAGCCTTGAGCTTCGGCCAGGCCTTGGCAACAAGGACAAAGGGACCGGGGTTCACGCCTTCCTCGACTGGAGTGAGGGCGAGGCCCTGACCATCGCCTTTACCTATGGCCTGCGCGGATCAACCGCGTTCAGCCTGGTGCCGCGCGGGGAAGAGAGCGATCTTTCAGTCGGCTCAACCTGGCCGCATCCCAGCTTCACCGGTGCTTTCCTGCCAAGCGAAGGCGCGCGCGAGGTGAGTGAAGATGGGTTCAAGGCGAGCTGGTCAATCTCCAACCTGGCTCTGGGCCAGTCGCTCGTGAGTACCGAGGCCCCGGGCCTGCCGTTCATTTCTACCGATGCAGACGACTACGAGTTTGGCGCGCGGTCGGCGCGGGGGGAGGAAAAAGCAGCCACGATCCGCTTGATGGAGCCGGTTGATCTCTACAAGCAGGTCGAACGCGCGCTCAAATACGGGTTTCTTTTCATCGGCTTCACTTTCCTCACCTTCCTCATGTTCGACATTGTCGGCGGGGCGAGGGTTGCTTCGGCTGAGTACGGGCTGACCGGAGCCGGGCTGATATTGTTCTTCGTCATGCTGCTGGCCTTTGCCGAGGTCATCGGGTTTGGCCTTGCCTATCTGGTGGCGAGCGGCGCGATTATCGGCCTTTTGACGACCTACAGCGCAGCGGTGCTGGGCGGGTGGCGCCGGGCGGGCTTTATCGCGGCGCTGCTGACAGGGCTCTATGCGGTGCTCTATGTGCTGCTCAACCTTGAGCAATTCGCGCTCGTGATCGGGTCGCTGATGCTGTTTGTCGCGCTCGCTGCGGTGATGTTTGCAACGCGCGGGGTCGAGTGGTCCAGGGTCAGCCTGAAGAGCGAAGAGGCCGAGCAGGCCGAAGCCGAGCAGGCGAGCATCGAGGAGGGCAATAACCCGGCCTGACGCCGCGCCCGTTTCACACGTCCAAAAGAAAGGCCGGGGCGCACCGCAAAGCTGCACCCCGGCCTTTCGCCTTGATTGTAACAGGAACCACTATCCCTTGGGGCGCGCCGGGTATTTGCAGCCCCTGGCCTGGCCCAGACCCTTCAAGTAGCCGCGCCGCACCATGCCCGCTGTCACCGCCGCTTCGGCCTTGCGTTGATCGCCCGCTGCGCCCGAAATCTCGCGCACGATGCCGCGAAACGGGATGATTGAGCCAAACAGGCTCTTCGCGGCCTTCTTTTCATCGAGGTCGTCACCGTCGTCTTCCGATGCATCGATATCATCGCCCAGAACGGCGGTGAGCTTCTCAACTTCTGAAATGATCGCAGCGCATCGGCCATTGCCTGCCTGCGCATAGGGGTCTTCGGCAGCGGAAAGCAGGATTTCGGCAACCTCTTCCTTGGAAAGCCCGATGTCTTCAAGCGGGGTTTCGGCGACGTCCTTGACGTCTTCCTTTATCCCGCCTTTATCACCCTTGTCCTGCGCTGCTGCCGGTGCAGCCAGACCAAGCGCCAACGCACTCATCAAAACCGCTGGCACTCGCATTGCCTTGACCTTCGATGTAACCATTGCACCCTCCCTGATTGCCGCCCGCCGCCTGTGCGAAGTCATTTCACTGGATACAGTTTCTCTGGACACAGTTTCACTGGACACAGCAAGCGCTTGGAGCAACAGACTTTCTGAAGCCAGAATGAGCCATTCAATAGGAGAGTGCAACAATGCTTGAAGGAAAGCGCGCGCTGGTAACAGGGTCGACCTCGGGGATCGGGCTTGCGATTGCCAAGGCGCTTCGTGAGCAGGGGGCCGAGGTGATCCTCAACGGGCTGGGCGACCGGCAAGAGATCGCGGCGCTGCAGGAGGAAATCGGCGCTGGCTTTAACGGCGCAAACCTGATGGACCCTGCGGCGATTGAGGCAATGTTTGAAGAGGCCGGTGAGATCGATATCCTCGTCAACAATGCCGGTATGCAGCATGTCGCTCCGATTGAGGAATTTCCGCCCGCCAAGTGGGACGCGGTGATCGCGCTCAACTTGACGGCGGTGTTTCACACGACGCGTCTGGCTGTGCCCGCGATGAAGACCAAGGGCTGGGGACGGATCATCAACACCGCAAGCGCGCACTCGCTCGCCGCATCGCCCTTCAAGAGCGCTTATGTTGCCACCAAGCACGCGATAGGCGGGTTCACGAAGACAATTGCGCTGGAGCTGGCGGAGTTCGGGGTGACGGCCAATTGTATCTCTCCCGGCTATGTCTGGACGCCGCTGGTGGAAAACCAGATCCCCGACACGATGAAAGCGAGAGGCTTGTCGCGTGAAGAGGTGATCAACGATGTCCTGCTCGCCAAGCAGCCGACCAAGAAATTCGTCCAGCCTGAGGAGATCGGTGCGATGGCGGTGTTTTTGTGCGGCGATGCGGCGGGGAATGTGACGGGCGCCAACTGGTCAATCGATGGCGGGTGGACTGCGGGGTGATCCGCAACGCGCGCTTGTGGCTGGCGTGTCTTGTCGGCGCGGCTGCGCTATTGGGAGGGTGCGCGAAGGCCCCGCTCGCCAGCGCGCCGCGCGCCGAGCGAGCCGCTATCGCTGAGCGCCTTACAGCCGATATCCAGACGCTCGCCAGCGATGGGTTCGCCGGTCGCCAGCCTGGAACGCCGGGCGGGCAGCTGACGGTTGACTATCTCACCCGCCGCTTTGCGCAAGTGGGGCTCACCTCGGGGACCAACGATCCCGGCAATCCCTGGCGCGCTCCGGTAGCACTCACCCGCTACCAGGCGGACAGGGGCAAGGTGGAGTTCGTGGTCGAGGGCCGCCAAGTGGAACTCAGCCCGCTTGAAGCCATCGCCGTCACCACCCGCAAGCGCGAACTGATCGCGGATGCAGAGATGGTGTTCGTGGGCTATGGCTCGCCCGCGATTGCCACCGGAGACGTGATGGGCAAGGTCGTCATCATGCTGTCCGATGACAGTCTCAACCCCGAACGCCGCATCCTGCTTGAAACCAAGCAAGCCAGCGCGGTGATTGTGGTGCCCGATGTAGAGAGCGCTCTCGAAGGCGGTTTCGTCTTCCGCGTGCGTCAGGCAACTAGCCGCGAGCGTGTCTCCTTGACCGGCGAGATTGATGAGGCATTTGCTGTGGTCGCCGATCGCAAAGCTATGGCGCGCGCTTTCGGCATAGCGCGTTGGGATGCGCTGGTTGAAGCGGCGAAGGCCGATGACTTTGCGCCGGTGGCCATTGACGCGATAGCCAATATCGAAGCCCGCTCCAACAGGCGCGATTTCACCAGCTACAATGTGATCGGACGCATCGCCGGGAGCAAGCCTGAGGGCAACCCTGATACTGGGGCGGTACTGCTGATGGCGCATTGGGATCACCTCGGCATGTGCCGCCCTGAGGGGGTGCAGGATCGCATCTGCAACGGCGCGATCGACAATGCGAGCGGCATCGCTCTCATGCTCGAACTTACCCGTAGGCTGGCGGCAGCCGGGCCGTTTGAGAACGATATCTATGTGCTTGCAACAAGCGCGGAGGAATCCGGCCTTTTGGGCGCGCAGGCCTTTGCCGCCAATCCGCCGCTGCCGCTTGAGAACATCATCGCCGCTTTCAACTTTGACAGCGTAGCGCTGGCCAAATCGGGCGCGCCGGTGGGCTTTATCGGAGAAGGTCGCACATCGCTCGACCCGCTGGTGCTGCAGGTGATGGCCGAGGCTGAGCGTGATCTGGGAAACAGGGAGCTGGCGCAGGGATTTATCGAGCGTCTCGATAGCTGGGTGCTCTTACAAAAGGGCGTGCCTGCGGTGATGCTTTCAAGCGCCTTTGGCTCCGAGATCACTCTAGGCCCATTTCTGGAGCGCGAATATCACTCGCCGCAGGACGAAGCGGCAGGCATTGAGCTTGGCGGGGCGATTGATGACCTTCTCTTGCACGAAGAACTGGTCAAGCGCCTCGCCATCCCGGCACAGCCGTCTCCCTGATCCAACCCTTGCAGGTGATAGTCGCCGCTGATCCCCTAGCGCGCGCAGCCGATCCGCCCTACAGGGACGCGCACCCGATTCCCTTTTGAGCGATGAAAGAGTGCGACCCCAGATGGACATCCCCCTTGGCCTTACCTTTGACGATGTCCTGCTGCGCCCGGCTGAGAGCAATGTCCTCCCCTCCATGGCAGATACGCGCACGCAGCTGACCCGCGAGATCGGCCTTAACATTCCAATTCTCTCAGCCGCGATGGACACCGTGACCGAAGCTGACATGGCTATTGCCATGGCGCAGCTGGGCGGAATTGGCGTGCTCCACCGCAACCTCGAAGTGCCCGAGCAATGCGCCGCGGTGCGCGCGGTCAAGCGGTTTGAGAGCGGCATGGTCGTCAACCCGATCACCATCGGCCCCGAAGCGGTTCTGGGCGAAGCGCAGGCGCTGATGGATCAGAACCGCATCAGCGGCATTCCCGTCACCGATCCCTCAGGCAAGCTGCTCGGCATTCTCACCAACCGCGACGTGCGCTTTGCCGACAATCCGATGCAGCCGATTAGCGAGCTGATGACGACCGACAACCTAGCCACCGTGCCGCTGGGCACGAGCCAGGAAGAGGCGCGCCACTTGCTGCACCAACGCCGGATCGAAAAGCTGCTGGTGGTGGACGATGACTACAAGTGCATCGGGCTCATCACGGTCAAGGATATCGAGAAAGCCATCACTTATCCTGACGCTACCAAGGACGCCGCAGGCCGCCTGCGCGTCGCAGCGGCGACCACGGTGGGCGACAAGGGCTTTGAGCGCACCGAAGCGCTGATCGATGCCGAGGTGGACGTTGTCATCATCGACACAGCCCACGGCCACAATGAAGACGTTTCCAAAGCGGTCGAGCGGGTGAAGAACCTCTCCAACTCGGTGCAGGTGATTGCGGGCAATGTCGCGACGGCTGAAGCGACGCGCGCGCTGATCGATGCTGGCGCGGATGCAGTGAAGGTGGGCATCGGCCCCGGCTCGATCTGCACCACGCGCGTGGTTGCAGGCGTGGGTGTGCCGCAGCTGACGGCGGTGATGGAGAGCGCGGGCGAAGCGGCCAAGTCGGGCGTGCCGGTGATCGCGGATGGGGGGCTTCGCACCAGCGGTGATGCGGCCAAGGCGCTGGCAGCGGGTGCGTCGAGCGTGATGGTCGGATCGATGCTGGCAGGCACGGCAGAAAGCCCCGGCGAAGTGTTCCTCTACCAAGGGCGCAGCTACAAGTCCTATCGCGGTATGGGCAGCGTGGGCGCAATGGCCCGCGGTTCAGCCGACCGGTATTTCCAGCAGGATATCTCGCAGCAAAAACTGGTGCCCGAAGGGATTGAGGGCCAGGTGCCATTTAAGGGCCCGGCAGCAGACGTTGTCCATCAGTTGGTGGGCGGGATCAAGGCAGCGATGGGCTACACCGGCTCAGCCACAATCCCCGATCTCAAGCAGCGCGCCAAGTTCGTGCAGATCACCAATGCTGGCTTGTCGGAAAGCCATGTCCACGATGTGGCGATTACGCGTGAGGCTCCGAACTATCCGACGCGCTAGGCGTTTAGCGTTTTCCTACATTGCGTCCTTGTGCCATGGCTTGGGCACCCGATGCGTATGACCCTAGCCTTTGCAAATTTTGAGCTCTTTTTGGGCGGCATGGGTGAGGTGCCTTTTCTGTTTTTGGACTGTGTAACCTGTGTCTCCTACACGCCGGAGTGGCCCGCGTGACCCCGGCGGCTCGCGTGCAGGCGGCGATTGAGCTGCTGGATGAGGTGATTGAGGCGGCCAAGGGGAAGGGCGCGCCCGCAGACCGGCTGATCGCGGCCTACTTCAAGGCGAGGCGCTATGCGGGTTCCAAGGATCGCCGGGCGGTGCGCGAGCTGGTCTACCGCGCTATTCGCCATTGTGGGCCGGTGCCCGTCAGCGGGCGCGCGGCGATGCTGGCGTTGGCGGCTGAGGATGCGAGCCTTGGCGCCCTGTTCGATGGCTCTGTGCACGGACCTGCGGTGATCGCGCCTGGTGAGCCGGTGGCAGAGGCGGGTCTTGCGCCGGGGTGGCTGGCCCGCGCGCTGGCGGCAAGCGGGATCGATGGGGAGGCGGCTGAGGCTTTGCTGGGCCGCGCTCCGCTCGATATCCGCGTCAACGCCTTGAAGGCGGACCGCTCCACGATCGAGCTGCCGGAAGTGGGCGAGCCTCTGACCGCCGCCCAAGCCTTGCGCTTTGCTACCGGCACAAGCGCAGACCAATGGCCTGCCTTTCGCGAAGGCGCGATCGAGGTGCAGGATCATGGCAGCCAGCTTATCTGCGAGGCGCTGCCGATTGAGCCGGGCGATATGGTGATCGACTTGTGCGCAGGCGCAGGCGGCAAGACGCTGGCGTTGGCGGCGCGCTTTGGCAATGCGATCAGTCTCATCGCGGCGGACACCGACAAAAGGCGTCTGGGCAACCTCGCGCCGCGCGCAGCCCGCGCAGGCGCGGCGATTGATGCAACCGTGTTGCTTGATCCGGGGCGCGAGATGGAGGCGCTGGAGGCCTATAAGGGCAAGGCGGATCACGTGCTGGTCGATGCGCCGTGTTCGGGCACTGGCACGTGGCGCCGAAACCCGGAAGGGCGCTGGCGACTTGATCAAGCGGAACTCGCGCGCCTCACCGCTTTGCAGGACCGGGTGCTGGATATCGCTGCACAACTGGTGCGCGATGGTGGGACGATCAGCTATGTGACCTGCTCGCTGCTGGATGCGGAAGGGGATGAGAGAATGCGCAGCTTTCTGGACCGTCATCCCCGCTTCAGCGCGCAGGACATGACGCTCGGGGCGGGCGCTCAGCGAGGGTGTGGTTACCGGCTCGATCCGTGCCGGGACGGAACAGATGGGTTTTTTGTCGCAATAGGGCGCTGTGCATGATACGCCTAAAGGCTATGGCTAACCCCCCGGTAACCCGGCCAGATGACAGCGCGGCTGACGGCGCTGCTCCCCGGTTTGCCGCTGTTAAGGAGTTCATCATGCGTTTTGCGCCCGCTGCCGCCGCTCTCTCGCTGTTCCTCGCCACCACGGCGAGCGTTATCAGCGCGCAGGACAAAGCGCCGGACCCGCGAGCCGCTTCGCTGATTACGCAAGGGCAGGCCGCGCTTGCTTCAGGCGATACGCAAGGGGCGATTGACGCGTATGAAGCCGCTCTGGCGGTGGACCCGGCCTACACGCCGGTCTTTCTCGAGCTTGCTGAAGTGGCACGCCGCGAAGGGCTTCAGGGCAAGGCGATCAAGTACTACCGTGAGGCTCTGGCGCGCGATCCGGGCAATTTCGCGGCGATCTCAGGTGAGGGCGCGGCTCTTGTTGAGAAGGGAGCATTGGAGAAGGCCAAGCGCAACCTCGCGACGCTGCAGAGCCTGTGCGGCGATGCTTGCCCTGAAACGCTGAGCCTTGCGACCACGATCGAAGCTGGTCCGCCCGCGCGTCTTGCTGCCGAAACAGCAGAAGACGGCCGCGCGAGCAATTGAGCCGCACCCGCAAAGCGCTTTCCTACAGTGGCTTGCATCGCTAGGGCGTAGGCATGCTGACGCTCCACCACCTCGAATATTCGCAGAGTTTCCGTATCCTGTGGCTGCTGGAAGAACTCGGCGCTGAATACGAGCTCAAGTCCTACAACCGTGACCCTGAGAGCAATCTCGCGCCTGATGCGTACAAGGCACTTTCGCCCCTGGGCACCGCTCCGGTCGTCACCGATGGCGACCTTGTGCTGGCAGAGAGCAATGCGATCATCGACTACATCCTCGACCAGCACCCCGATAGCCCCTTGAACCCCAAGCCCGGCAGCCCGGACCGTGCGCGCCATCTGTTCTGGTATCACGCCAGCCCCGGCTCGCTCATGTCGATCCAAGGGACGGCTATGGTGCTGGGCTTGCTAGAAGATCGAACCCCTTGGCCGATCAGCGCGCTTTTGAAGGCGGTGTTCGGGCAGGTGCGCAAGCTCTTCATCAATCCGCGCACAGACGCTTTGTACGCGTTGATGGAGAAGGATTTGGGCGAGAAGCCCTTTTTTGGCGGTGATCGGTTTACAGCGGCGGACATCACGCTGATCTATTCGATGGTTGCTGCTCGCACGAAGGGAGCGTTTGAGGGCTATCCCAACATCCTCGCCTGGTTTGAGCGGGTGGAGGCGATCCCCTCCTTTAAGTCCGCGCGCGCCAAGGATGATCGCCCGCATATCGATTTCCGGTTCTGAAGTACGGCGGGCGGGCGCTCAGATCAGGGGTGAGAACTCTTCGACCAAAGCGGCGTAGACCGCGCGTTTGAAGGGCACGATCAGCTCGGGCAATTGCGCGGGCTCAAGCCAGCGATAGGCGTTGAATTCGGGCGGATCGTGGGCGTCCAGATCAATGTCGCTATCCTGCCCGAGGAACCGACCGAGGAACCAGTGCTGCTCTTGCCCGCGATACTTCCCCTTCCACACCTTGCCGAGCAGATCGAGCGGCAGATCGTAAAGGTGGGGCCTGGCAGAGCGGGCGAGGACTTCGACTTTGTCGGCAGAGATCCCGGTTTCCTCGGCCAGTTCGCGCAAGGCGGCGGCCTCGTGGTCTTCGCCCGGATCAATCCCGCCTTGCGGCATCTGCCAGGTGCCATGGGCGCGCGAATCGATCCGCTGGCCGGTGAAGACAAGGCCTTCCTGGTTGACGAGCATAAAGCCCGCGCATGGCCGATAGGGAAGCCGCTCTGGATCAACGCTCATGCACCAGCGTCCGCCAGCTTCGCTTTCATCGCGGCGATGATGTGTTCCAGATCGGCTTGCGTGCTCGGCACCGCTGCGCGCAGATTGACGAAGGAGTGGGTGACGCCCTTCATCTCTATAAAGGTGAAGTCCGCGCCTGCGCCCGCCAGAGCCTGCGCGTATTCGCGGCCCGAATCGCGGATGGGATCAAGGCTGGCAGTGACGAGCACGGTCGGCGGAGCGCTTGCATGATCGCCCAGGATCGGGAAGCCGCGCGGGTCGCTCTCATCAGCCGCGTAGGCCTCGCGGAAGAAGGTCATCGAAGCCTGCGTCAGGATGAAGCCGTCGCCAAACTCGGAGTAACTTGCAGAGCCTGTCACATCATTGGTCGCCGGGAAGATCGGGACTTGCAGAACCACAGGCGCATCGGCAGGCTTGGCCATGAGCAGCTGGCTCACCGCAATCGTCGCCGTGCCGCCAGCGCTGTCGCCAATGGTGATGATGCCGGTGACCTGGCGGCCCAGAGCTTCAGGCGAGGAGGCGACCCAGCGTGTTGCCGCCTCGCAATCGTCGATCGCTGCTGGGAAGGGGGCCTCGGGCGCGCGGCGGTAATCGACGGCGATAAGCGGCAGGTCCATCAGCGCGGCGATCTCGGTGCACAGCGCGTGGTGGGTCTCAAGGTCACCGATCACAAAGCCACCGCCGTGATAGAAGGTGATGACAGGGCCTGCCTCGCGGATCTCGCGCGCGTCATAAAGGCGAAGCGGAATGTCGCCGGCCGGGCCGGTGCAGGTGAGGTCGCGGATCACCGCAAGCTCGCGCGCGGGACGGTCAGCCATAGCATGCAGCGCAACGTAGGAACCGCGCGCTTCTTCCAGCGTCATATCCGCAATCGAAGGGCCGCCCACACCATTCAAGGCGTCCAGGAACGCCTTCATGTCGGGACGGATAAAGGGGGCGGTGTCAGTCATGTCTCTCTCCGGTGCTTAGCCCAGTTTGAACGATGCGATAGGCGGATCCTGTGCGTTTTGCCACACTCGTCTCCAGCCCCTTTGACGCAGGCGCGAGAGAGGATTATGCGATAGACTCATGGACAATCTGACACACGGCCTCACCGGTGCACTGATGGGGCAGATGGGGCTCAAGAAGAAGACGGGACTAAGCCTTGCAGCGCTGGTGCTGGGAGCAAACCTTCCCGATATCGATGTGGTGGGCCTGCTATGGCTCGACAGCCAGGAAGCTTTGGGCTTTCGGCGCGGCATTACGCACGGGCCGATTGGCGTTGCGCTCTTGCCGCTGGGATTGGCGGGGCTTTTGTGGAGCTTTGACAAGTGGCAGGCGAGCCGGGGCAAACGGCCAGAGGGGCGCGATCCGGTTCGGTTTGTCTGGCTTTATCTGCTTGGTCTGATCGGCGCGATCTCGCACAGCCTGATGGACTGGCTCAATGTCTATGGCGTACGCTTCCTCTATCCGTTCGACACGAGCTGGTATTACGGCGACACGCTGTTCATCATCGATGTGTGGCTGTGGGCGCTGCTGGCGTTGAGCTTGTGGTGGTCTGCACGCGCTGAGAAGCGGGGCACATCGTGGCAGCACCCGGCGTGGATAGGCATGGCGCTATCGGTGGCCTTTGTGGCGGCGAATTATGCGGTCACCTTCTTCGACTACAATACTGGCGGACGCTTCCGTGTGCCCTATCCCGAGCGCTACATCTCATCGCCAGTCCCTTTGCAATTCTGGAAGCGTGAGCAGCTCGCGCAGCTTCAAAGCGGGCGTTGGATCGGGAGCGAGTGGGAGGGGGTGCTGCTCGAATCAGGCTATCGCGCATCGCGCAGCATTCAGTGCGAAGTGCCGGACCTTTCTGAAATGCGGAAGACCAACTCGCAATTGGATGGCTTCCTCACCTGGTCGCGCGCGCCCATTGCCGAAGGACAGCGCGATGGCTCGATCATCCTGCGTGATGCGCGCTTTTACGGCCCGTTGGTGCGCGACCGGTTCAGCGTCGCTCTGCCTGATGTGCAATGCGTGGAACTTGCCGGCGATTGAGGCGCTTTGCTTGGCATGAGTGACACACAAATCGTGTGGCTGCGGCGCGACCTGCGCCTGGCTGATAACCCTGCCTTGTTTGAAGCGTCGAAGCGCGGGCCCGTGGTCGCGGTATATGTGCTAGACGATGCATTGGCCAAGACCCACGCCTATGGCGGGGCCTCGCGCTGGTGGCTGCACCATTCGCTCGAGGATCTGGGGCGCAGGCTGGAAGAGCGCGGCTCAAGGCTCATCCTGCGGAGGGGCGATTGCGTGGAGCATCTCGCTCAGATCGCGCAAGAATTGGATGCAGGTGCAATCCACGCAAACCGGCACTACGAACCCTGGTGGCGCAACGCCGAGCGCGCGCTGGGTGAGCGTGTGACGCTGGAGCGCCATGAGGGCAATTTCCTCACCGTCATGGGTTCGATTACGACGGGCTCTGGCGGACAGTACAAGATCTATACGCCCTTTAGCCGAGCAGTCCGCGCGCAATTCCCGCCGCGTGACGAATTGCCCGAGCCGGAGCTGAGTGCGCCAGCGTCCTGGCCCACGAGCGACGATCTGGCTGATTGGGAGCTTCTCCCGACAAAGCCCGACTGGTCCGGCGGCATCGCTGAAGCCTGGGAGGTCGGCGAAGAGGCTGCGCATAAGCGGCTCGATTGGTGGGAGGGCCATGTCGATGACTATGAAGACAAGCGCAATTTTCCCTCGGTCGAGAAGGTCTCGCGCCTCTCCCCGCACTTGCACTTCGGTGAGATAAGCCCGGTCCAGATTTGGCACCGCTTCAAGGGCCGCGCCACTAAAGGCTGGGAAATATACGAAAGCGAGCTCATCTGGCGTGACTACGCACAGAACACAGTCGCGCAGTTCCCGCTCTACGCACGCGACAATTACCGTGAAGACTTCAACCACATCGAATGGCGCGACCCTGATACCGACCCACAGGCCGCGCGCGACCTTAAAGCCTGGCAACAGGGTAAGACCGGCTATCCGATCGTCGATGCAGGCATGCGCGAGCTTTACCAGACCGGTTGGATGCACAACCGCGTGCGCATGATCACAGCGAGCTTTCTCATCAAGCATTTGCTGATCGACTGGCGCCATGGGGAACAATGGTTCTGGGATTGCCTTGTCGATGCCGACTACGCCTCGAACGCGACTAACTGGCAGTGGACTGCGGGCACGGGGGTCGATTCCAATATGTTCAGCCGGATCATGGCCCCCTTGAGCCAGTCTGAGAAGTTCAATTGCGCCCGCTACATCCGCACTTTTGTCCCTGAACTCAGCGATCTTGATGAGCCCTATATCCACGATCCAGAAGAGTTTGGCCGCCTGCCCGAGGCCTATCCTGCGAAGATCATCGCCCACCGCGCCGCGCGAGAGCGGGCGCTTGCGGCGTATAAGGTGATGAAAGAGGGGTAGGGCGAGTAGCTCAGCGCTTGCCCCCGCCTTGTGCCCGCGCCTAATACGGCGTTTATGAACGCTCAAGGGGCAAGACATGGTGCCAGGCAGGGAGCCCGGGGCGAGCAATTGCTCAGCGGAGGGGATCGGTTTGCGGGGTCACCCGGCTTCTTCTCCAAGCTTATAGCTCCAGGCTTTCGCGCCATCATCAATGCGGTGGATCAGGGCCTGGAGCACGGCTCAATGCTGGCCCACCTGCCCGATGGCACGACGCGGCTTTTGGGCGGGCGAGCACCGGGTTTCGACGTCCGGATTGAGCTTAAGGACTGGCGCGCGCTGCTGCGGCTGGCGACTTCGGGCTCAATCGGGTGGTATCAGGCCTATGAGGCGGGCGAATGGGAGTGCGATGACATGGTCGCCTTGTTTGCCATCATGGGAGAAAACGCGCGAAAACTGGGCAATACCGCGCGTTCCTCGGGCCCTTTTAAATGGGCGGCTAATCTCGCTCACCGCTTCAACCGCAATGATCGCAAGGGTGCTGAGCGCAACATCGCGGCGCATTACGATCTGGGCAACGATTTCTATCGGGCCTGGCTCGATCCTTCGATGGCCTATTCAAGCGCATTGGGACTTGGAGAGAACGCGAACGAGGACTCATTGGAGGCAGCTCAGCGCGCCAAGTATGAAGCCATCGCCACGCGGTTGGGAGCGCCATCAGATACGCTGGAGATCGGCTCCGGCTGGGGAACCCTGGCCGATATCCTGACACAGCGCGGCACTAGGGTCACGGCTATCAGCCTTTCAGACGAGCAGCTCGACTACGCGCGAGACCACTGCTCAACCGCTATCACCTTCGAAAAACGCGACTACCGCGATGTCGAGGGGCAATTCGATGCCATCGCCAGCGTCGAAATGGTGGAAGCTCTTGGACGCGAATACTGGCCTGAATTCATGGACACCATCGCCCGATTCCTGCGGCCCGGAGGACGCGCGGCGATCCAGTACATTTCTCTCGCCGATGATCTGTTCGAGACTTATGCTGGGACGGCTGAATTCATCCAAGCCTACATCTTTCCCGGCGGATTGTTGATCAAGACCAGCGAGTTTCGCGAGCTTGCCGAGGCGCGCGGGCTCACGTGGAGCGATCAAGTCGATTTTGGCGAGGATTACGCCGAAACCCTGCGCATCTGGCGCGAGCGATTTGATCGCGCGGTTGACGATGGGCGCTTGCCCGCCGGTTTTGATGCGCGCTTTGTGCGGCTGTGGCGCTTTTACCTTGCCTATTGCGAGGCGGGCTTTCGGTGCCGTAATGTAAACGTACATCAGGTGACGCTGACCAAGACCTAGCTCGCCGTTTACATCGAATGGAACAGGGAAGAGGGAAGATCATGCAATTGGCGAAATGGACGCTAACGTGCGGGGCGGCTCTGGTACTGAGCGGCTGTGGGGGCTCTGCGGTGGCCGGTATCGACAGCGCGCCGCCCGAATTGGCCAAAGTACGCCTGTTGCCGCCGCCTGAGGTTGACCCGGCCGAGTTACAGGTCCTGTTCTGGAATGATGCACAGCGCACGCAGCGCTTTCGCGAGATGGAAAAGTGGTTTGCCGGTCACGAAGTGCCCGCCGCCTCGGCGCCTACGCCGCTTGCCGAGGGCGCGCCTCTGCCTGATGCCATCGTCTCCGACATTCGCAAAACCATGGCCGAAACCAACGCAGCCGGCGTAATGGTGTGGCATAAAGGTGCCGTGCGGTTTGAAGGCTATGGCCTAGATTTCGGACCTCAGCAGCGCTGGACGAGCTTTTCGGTCGCCAAGAGCTTCACCTCCACTTTGCTGGGCGCCGCGATTGCTGATGGCTTTATCGGCTCGCTGGAAGATCCGGTGGTGCAGTACATTCCGGAACTTGCAGGCTCTTCCTATGACGGTGTGACAGTCAAGCAATTGGCCACCATGACGAGCGGCGTTTCCTGGGACGAAAACTACACTGACCCCAACAGTGATGTCGCGAAAATGAACCGCTTCGTTGTCGAATACGGGCCGGACGCTATTGTTGAACAGATGAAGCGACTGGGGCGCGAGAGCGAGCCTGGCACCCAGTTCAACTACAAGACGGGTGAGACCAACCTCATCGGCCTTCTGGTCGAGAACGCGGTCGGACTGCCTTTGGCCGAATACGCGCAGGAGAAGATTGTCGAACCTGCCGGGTTCGAGAATGGCCTGTTCTGGATGGTCGATCCGCGCGGCGGTAACATCGGCGGATGCTGCCTTTCGCTCTCGCTCGCAGACTATACGCGCATGGGCGTGTTCGTACTCGGCGGCGGCAAGAATGCGGATGGAACCGCGAGCGTCCCCGAAGGCTGGTTCGAGGAAGCGGGCGATAGCCAGGTCGATTTTGGCGATAGCGGCTTTGGCTACGGCTACCAGTGGTGGACCTATCCCGGCAGCAGCTACGGCGCGCAAGGGATCTTTGGCCAGTCGATTACGCTGGTCCCATCGCAGGATTTGGTTCTTACTGTGGTGAGCAACTGGCCCCAGGCTACCAGCGGAAAGTACCGGTCCGCCTGGGGCGAGATAGCTGGAAAAATTGCTGCCTCGGGAAGCTAAGCGCTCCCCGCCGGTGCAATTAGATCATGGTGCGCTTCATACCAGTGTTCGAGTAGCGCTGAAGCACATTGTCATGCACAATCGGGCTCAAAAGCTCGGTGAAGGCGCAGCCGACGATGCAGTTGTCCCACCAGACAACCTCGCTTTGAAGCGCTTCAAGACCCGGCAGCGTCAACCAGCATACTTGGCCTTCGTGCATGCGATTGATCGACGCGGCCGAAAAACCTGAAATCGACAGGTCGTGGACCACGCTTTGAAACGCGCGGCCACCCGACGCGCGCAGCGTCGCAGGGATAGTGAGCTTTGTTCGCGGCGCGCAGCGATCCTCTTGCGCGGCGAGATCGTACTTGTTCTTGTCCGTTGGCATCGCCTTAATGCTTTCCATACCAATAGCTGTTGGTCTCTTGCCAGTGGTCTGAACTGCGGGTGTGGTCGCATCCCAGAAACACCACTTGGGGTTTCGAACGAATAGCGAAAAAGGGTTAACGATGAGTTTGCTTTAATTTTCTCCAGATCCACCACCGAAGAAGCGTCAAAAGCGGCCTAGTCCACGCGTTCGCGGTGAAGCGCGTCAAAGTCCTCGGTAAGGAGTGCGACAAGCCGCTCAGCAACGGTTTTGGGTGGCTTTACGGTCTGCGGATCCTCACCGGGATAGGCGTGCGCGCGCATTTGCGTGCGGGTGGCGCCGGGATCGACAATGGCGACGCGAACCGGGCTCAACCGCTCAACTTCGGCTGCGTAGGTCGCAAGCAGGTTGTCGAAGGCTGCCTTGGTGGAGCCGTAAGCGCCCCAGAATGGCCGCGGCGTTGCACCAACGCTGCTGGTGAGCCCAATCACGCGCCCATGCTTGGAACGCCGCAGGAGCGGGTCGAAATTGGCAAGCAGCGCCTGGGTTGCGACGACATTGGTCATCATCGCTTGGTTGAACTGCTTGGGATCGACCTGCGAAAGCGGGGTAAGCTCAGGCAGATAGGCTGCCGACAAGAGCAGGATGTCGAGCGTATCCCACCGGCTTGCAATGGCGGAGGCAAGGCGAGAAACCGAATCGCCCTCGGTCAGATCGACCGGTGCAATCGTCGACGTGCCGCCCGCTTCGTGAATGGCGTCTTCCACCGCTTCGAGTGGTTTCACCTTGCGCGCGACGAGAATCACATGGGCGCCCGCTTCAGCCAGAGCTACGGCCGTGGCAGCGCCAATCCCTTGGCTTGCACCGGTTACAAGCGCGGTGCGCCCTTCAAGAGGTTTGGTGTCAGCCATAAAAATCCTGTGTCAGTTGGGCTTGTATGAGTTGGGCCTTTGTGCGTTGAGAACCAGTGCGCCGCGCATCTGGTCAGATTCGCCCTGCCTCAGCCGTTCTCGCTGTCGATTGCAAGCGACAATTGCGCCGCTTCAGCCCGCGCGGTCTCTTCATCGGTAAGCCTGGTCGGATAGTCGCCGGTGAACACCGCATCGTGATATTTGGGCACTTCAGCATCGCGGCCATGATCCTCTCCCACTGCGCGGTAGAGCCCGTCAATCGAGATGAATTTGAGGCTCTGAACACCGACAAATTCGCGCATTTCCTCTTCCGACATTTGCGCAGCGAGCAGTTCCCCGCGCGTTGGCATGTCGACGCCGTAGAAATCGGGCCACATGGTGGGCGGGCTGGCAACGCGGAAATGAACTTCCTTTGCGCCTGCTTCCAGCACCATGTCCTTGATCTTGCGCGAAGTCGTCCCGCGCACAACGCTGTCATCAACCAGCACCACGCGCTTGCCTTTCATCAGCGAGCGATTGACGTTGAGTTTCAGCCTTACACCCATATCGCGGATTTGTGCTGTCGGCTCGATAAAGGTGCGCCCGACATATTGGTTGCGCACAATCCCCATTTCAAACGGAATGCCAGAGGCCTGCGCAAAGCCGATGGCGGCGGGCGTCCCACTATCAGGCACTGGGCAGACCATGTCAGCTTCCACCGGAGCTTCCAGCGCCAGTTGCTTGCCGATTTCGCGGCGCACTTCGTAGACCGAGCGCCCGCCAATGATTGAGTCTGGGCGACTGAAATAGACATATTCAAAGATGCAGGGGCGCGGGAGCAACCTTTCAAATGGGCGGTGCGTGGTGACTTTGCCGTCTGAGATCACGACCATCTCACCTGGCTCGATCTCGCGTTCAAACCTGGCGTTGATAATGTCCAGTCCGCAGGTTTCTGACGACAGCACATAGGCATCGCCCAGTTTGCCAAGGACCAGCGGGCGAATGCCTAGCGGATCGCGCACGCCTATCAGTTTGGAGCGGGTCATGGCGACGATCGAGAAAGCGCCTTCAACCTGCCGTAGGGCATCCTTCATGCGCTCCGGAATATTCTTGCCAAAGCTGCGCGCCATCAGGTGGATGATGCACTCCGTGTCGGATGAACTCTGGAAGATCGCCCCGCGTTCAATCAGCTCACGCCGCAGCGCCTTGGCGTTGGTGAGATTGCCGTTATGCGCAATCGCTGCGCCGCCCATCGAAAACTCACCGAAAAACGGCTGCACGTCGCGGATCGCGGTATTGCCTTTGGATCCCGAAGTCGAATAGCGCACATGGCCAATAGAGATCGGACCGGGCAGATGCGCCATGACGCTGGCGCGGGTAAAATTGTCGCGGACGTAACCGAATTTGCGAGCGGACTGGAAGCCGGCCTCGTCGTCATAGGCGACGATCCCGCCTGCCTCTTGCCCGCGATGCTGGAGCGCGTGCAGGCCGAGCGCCACGAAGTTGGCCGCGTCAGGCTCTCCAATCATTCCGAAAACGCCGCATTCCTCTCTCAGCTTGTCCTCATCAAGATCAAGGCCGGTCGAAAATTCGCTCATGGCAACACCCGCTTGTGCTCGCGTTATTTCGGGCTGGGTCAATGACGTTTTTACGGATCAATTACAAGGGAAAGGAGCCCTCGGTTCCCGCCTTTTTCGTGACGCGATCACGATGCCGCACCGTACGCGTTAGGCACAGCTGCGGGGCTTTCGTGCATTGTGCGCTGGCACAGGCGCTTCTACAGGTGTGGTTCATCCAAATACGGCCAGATCATCACGTCACTTTCCAGACAGACTTCTTCACGCCAATGCTCTCTCCCTTCGAACGCATGATCGCCAAACGCTACCTCTGGCCCGGCAAGGGCGAGGCGTTCATTGCGCTTGTCGCGAGTATATCGGTCGGGGTTGTGATGCTTTCGGTCGCGATGCTGGTACTGGTGATGAGCGTGATGGGCGGCTTTCGCGCCGAAATGCTCGACAAGTTCAGCGGTTTGAACGGTCATGCTGTGATCCAGGGCTATGGCGGTCAGCTCGACGATTGGGAGAGCGTGCTGGCGAACGTCCGCGCAACCGAGGGCGTGACCAGTGCCTCGCCGCTGATCGAACAGGCGCTGCTGGCGAGCTTTAACGGGCGGGTGAACGCGATCTTCGTGCGGGGCAACACCGCCGAGGATATCGCCGGAATGAGCGACAAGGTGCTGTTCGGTGACATGGCTAGCATTAATCCGGGCAGCGGCAGGGTCGCGATCGGCACCAGACTAGCGCAGAACATCGGTGCTCGGGTTGGCGACACCATCACCATCATCAACCCGCAAGGCCGTGCGACTCCGTTCGGTACCTCGATCCGGCAGGTCGGCTATGAGGTAGGCGCGATCTTCGAGATCGGTCTGTATGATTTCGACGAGACGTTTGTGATCATGCCCATGTCGGATGCGCAGACGCTGCTGCTGATGGGCGATTCGGTCGGGCTGATCGAGGTGACGGTTACCGACCCGGAAAATGTCGGAGGCATACTTGGTGACGTCGGCGAAGCCTTGACCGGCCGCGCGGTGATTGCCGACTGGAAACAGACCAACTCGACCCTGTTCGAAGCGCTAGAAGTTGAACGCGTGGCGATGTTCTTTGTGCTGTCCTTCATGGTGTTGGTGGCGTCCTTCAACATTCTTTCCAGCCTCGTGATGCTGGTGCGCGCGAAGACCCGCGACATCGCAATCATGCGAACGATGGGCGCAACGCGGCGCTCGCTACTCAAGATTTTCGTCACCACCGGCACGACCATCGGCACGATCGGGACCGTGATCGGCCTGGTTCTGGGCTTCACGCTGCTCTACTTCCGCAATCCCATCGTCAACGGGATCGCTGCGGTGACCGGGGTCGAAATCTGGGACCCTCAGGTGCGGTTCCTGACGTCGCTTCCGGTGCGCGTTGATGCGTGGGAAATCATCGGGATCACGGCGCTGGGCGTGGGTCTCAGCTTCCTCGCGACGCTCTATCCCGCGCTCAAGGCGGCCAACACTGACCCGGTTCAGGTGCTGCGCTATGAGTGAGGCGGCAATCGCGAAGCTCAGCGGCGTTGAGCGCAGCTTTGAGCAGGGAGGGCAGCGCATTGATGTGCTGCGCGGGGTCGATCTCACAATCGAGCCGGGTGAGATTGTCGCACTGCTTGGCCCATCGGGATCAGGCAAATCAACCATGCTACAGGCGGTCGGCTTGCTTGAAGGCGGGTTTGAGGGTTCGATTGCAATTGCTGGCACCGCGGCTGAGACATTGCCGAGCGACAAGCGCACTGCGCTGAGGCGTGATCATTTGGGGTTTGTGTACCAGTTTCACCACCTGCTTCCCGATTTTGACGCTCGCGAAAATGTTATTATGCCGCAGCTGATCGCCGGCTCCGAACGCAAAGATGCAGCGCAGCGGGCCGACGCCCTTCTTTCAAGTCTGGGTCTTGAGCACCGGCTTGAACACCGGCCAAGCCAGCTCTCCGGCGGTGAGCAGCAGCGTGTTGCTGTCGCGCGTGCCTTGGCGAACCGGCCGACGCTGGTGCTGGCCGATGAACCCACCGGCAACCTTGATGAAGCCACGTCGGACGCAGTTCTGAAGCAATTCCTCGAACTGGTTCGCGGGGAGGGAAGTGCGGCTCTCATCGCCACGCACAATGAGCGGTTGGCCAAACGGATGGACCGTATTGTGCGATTGGTAGACGGGGTTCTTGCCTAAGGCCCTCGCCGACACCATTTACAAAGCCACAAATTCATGGGGCTTACAACATGACAACTATCGCCGATTTCACCGTCACAACCAATCGCGGCGAAGAACTCGATCTTGCTACCAAAAAGGGCAAGGTGCTCCTGCTGGTCAACACCGCGTCAAAATGCGGGTTCACCCCCCAGTATGATGGCCTTGAAAAGCTCTACCAGGACTTCAAGGACAAGGATTTCGAAGTCCTCGGCTTTCCCTGCAACCAGTTCGGCGCGCAAGAGCCGGGCAACGCGGATCAGATCGCTGAATTCTGCAAGGTCAATTTCGGCGTCACCTTCCCGCTCATGCAGAAGATCGACGTCAACGGCCCCGATGCCTCCCCGTTATTCGACTGGATGAAGAGCGAGGCCAAAGGCATTATGGGCTCAACCTCAATCAAGTGGAACTTCACCAAGTTTCTGATCGATCGCGAGGGCAGTGTGGTGAAGCGCTACGGGTCGAACGATACGCCTGCGCGTATTGCCAAGGATATCGCCAAGCTGCTGTGACTTCCGGTTTGGATAAGACCACACCCCTTGGCCCGCGAGCCAAAGCGGCGCTTTTGGCTCCTGTTGCCGGGGCCATCTTCGCAAGTCTGGCGTGGGCTCTGGGTCTAGCGTCATCTACGAAGGCAACCGTGGTTGCCGCTCTTTTCTGGTTGCCTTGGCATGGCGCCAACGCGATGCTTTTATTGCAGAAACGTCTTGAAGATCGGGATGTGATGCGTGCGTGGTCGCGCTACTTCGGCTTGGGGCTTTTGGTGACCTACTCTGCGCTGGCGATTATCTGGTTTGAGTCTGTGGAGAATTAGCCGAGTGTGGTGCTTCCGAATCGTGTCGATTTTCCTAAGCTAACAAGATGCCGTTCGCTCACTTTGTACCCTTGCGCGTGCTGTCCTCCTATTCGATGCTGGAGGGCGCGATTGATCCCAAGGCCATCGCCAAATTGGCCAAGGAACGCGGCTTTCCTGCCACCGCCATATGCGATCGCAACGGCCTTTATGGCGCGGTCATGTTCGCAGAGGCTGCAATGGGGGAGGGTGTACAGCCGATCATGGGCGCGCTTCTGGGCGTGGAGCGTGATGGGTCACAGGGGCGCATGGTCGATTACCTTGCGCTGTATGCGCAGGATATGACGGGCTATGACAATCTTTGCCACCTCGTCTCCAAAGCGCATCTTGAACGCCCGCTGGCATTCGAACCGCATGTCCTGTTGAGCGATCTGGAGGGTCATAGCGACGGTCTGATTGCTTTGTCTGGCGCGGGCGATGGCGGGCTGACTCGGCTGTTGGCGGAGGGGCAAGGCGAAGCGGCGCAGACCCTATGCACCAGGCTTGAGACGCTGTTTCCTGGCCGGCTTTATATCGAACTTGCGCGTCATGGTGATCCCGTTTGCGAGGCGGCTGAAGAGGCGTTGATTGACTTGGCCTATGCGCGTGCATTTCCGCTGGTTGCTACAAACCCCGCCAATTTCGCTGAACCTCATATGCACAAGGCGCATGATGCGATGCTGTGCATTGCCGGCTCCAGCTATTTTGATGACGAAACCCGCGCGACTTCCAATCCCGAAGCCTTCGTCAAATCGGCGAGCATGATGGAAGAGTTGTTCGAGGATCTCCCAGAGGCGATCGCCAACACGCTTGTCATTGCGCAGCGTTGCGCTTGTGCGCCGCCTGAACGCCAACCAATCCTGCCCAGCCTTGCAGGCGATCTGGAAGGCGAGGCCCGGATGCTTGCCGATCAATCGCGCAAAGGCCTCGAAGAGCGGCTCGAGACCTACACCCATTTTAGCGCTGAGGAGCGAGCGGCCTATTTCGAGCGGCTCGACTATGAGATCGGGATCATCGTCAAGATGGGTTTTCCGGGCTACTTCCTCATCGTTGCTGACTTCATCCAATGGGCCAAGGATCAGGGTATCCCGGTAGGGCCGGGGCGCGGTTCGGGGGCGGGATCGATTGTCGCATGGGCGCTGACGATCACCGATTTGGATCCGATCAAGCTTGGGCTTCTGTTTGAGCGCTTTCTCAACCCCGAACGCGTCTCGATGCCGGACTTCGATATCGACTTTTGCGAAACCCGGCGCGGCGAAGTCATCCGCTATGTGCAGGAAAAGTACGGCGCCGATCATGTCGCACAGATCATCACCTTTGGTAAACTGAAAGCGCGTGCGGCCATTCAGGATTGCGGACGCATTTTGCAAGTGGGCTTTGGCAAGCGCAACGATCTTGCCAAAATGGTGCCCAATCACCCAACCGATCCATGGGACCTCAAACGCGCGCTCAACGGTGCGGCTGAATTCAAGCGCGAATACGACAACGATGACGAGGTAAAACGCCTCGTTGACCTTGCGCTTCAGCTAGAGGGTTTTCCGCGCAATTCATCGACCCATGCCGCCGGGGTGGTGATCGGTGATCGCCCACTCTCGCAGCTTGTGCCGCTCTACCGCGATCCGCGCTCGGACATGCCAGTGACCCAGTATGACATGAAGTATGTCGAAAGCAGCGGGCTTGTTAAATTCGACTTCCTCGGGCTCAAGACGCTGAGCGTGCTGCGAAAGGCGGTGGATCTTCTGGCTGAGCGCGGGATCGACATTGATCTGGGCGCACTGCCGCTCGATGATCCGGGTGTGTATGACATTATGCAGGCGGGCAACACGGTCGGCGTGTTTCAGCTGGAATCGGTGGGGATGCAGCGCACGCTCAAGGCAGTAAAGCCCTCGAACTTTGGCGACATCATCGCACTGGTCTCGCTCTATCGCCCGGGACCAATGGACAACATTCCGCTGTTTGGCCAGCGCAAGGCGGGCGAAGTGCCGATCGAATACCCGCACCCCAAGCTTGAAGGCATCCTTGCTGAGACATACGGCATTTTTGTCTACCAGGAACAGGTGATGCAGGCAGCGCAGATCCTGGCGGGCTATTCGCTCGGCGATGCGGACCTTTTGCGGCGTGCGATGGGCAAGAAGAAAGTGTCCGAAATGGACAAGCAGCGCGTCATCTTCGTTGAAGGCTGCGAGCGCGTGTCCGACATTCCGCCTGCGCAGGCGAACGAGCTGTTTGACTTGATCGCCAAGTTTGCAGGCTACGGCTTTAACAAGAGCCATGCGGCCGCCTACGCGTTGCTGTCCTTCCAGACGGCCTGGCTCAAAGCGCATTATCCGGAAGAATTCTACGCGGCTTCAATGTGCTTTGACATGCACCAGTCTGACAAACTCAGCGTGTTTGTTGATGACGCACGGCGTTATCCGGTGGATGGCGGGATCGAAATTTTACCGCCCGATATCAATGCCTCGCAAGCACGTTTCTGCGTTGTACAAACCGATCACGGTTATGCGGTGCGATACGCGCTCGCTGGCATTCGTAATGTCGGTGAGAAGGCGATGGATCAGATTTTTGCGGATCGCGAGGCAAGTGGTCCGTTCGAGAATCTGAAGGACCTTTGCGAGCGGATTCCGCAGGGCGCGATGAACCGGCGTCAGCTTGAAGGCTTGATCTGCGCGGGCGCTTTGGATGGCCTTGAGAGCGATCGCGCGCTGTTGTTCGCTAATGCGGATCTGTTGTTGGCTGTGGCCGAGGCTGCGATCCGAGAGCGCTCAAGCGGGCAGGCCGCGCTCTTTAGCGGTGAGCAAGGTGGCGATGGTACGCTGAGATTGAACCCCGCTGAGGCCTGGTCTCGCACCGAGAAGATGGCGCAGGAGCGTGAGAATTTCGGGTTCTATTTCTCGGCTCATCCCGTCCAGCAATTCCGCGCTGCAGCTTCGGCTCAAGGTGCCCGCTCTTATCAGGCAATTATGGAAGCGGGCGCGCCGCAGGGTGGGCGAGGTACCGCGGTCATCGCAGCTATGGTTGAGGGCATGAGCAAAGGACGCACCAAACGCGGTGCAGAATTTGTGCGCGGCGATTTTTCTGATGCCTCGGGCCAGTTTTCAGCCGCTTGCTTCGAGGAATCGCTCGTCCCGCAGTTTGAACGCTGGGCCAAATCAAACGAATGCTTGCTGCTTAGAGTTGAGCTCGATTCCCCTAATCCTAGTGAACCACCGCGACTGACAGTGCGCGGTGCAAAGCCTTTGGCCAGTGTCAGCGGGCGGATGCCTATGCGGCTCCAAGCCGATGTGATGCATTTGCAAGCGCTCAGCGACATCCAGCTTGAACTTGCGGAGGGGTCTGAAGCACCTGGTGAAGTGATCCTGCGGCTTACTATACGCAACGGTCAGGACGCGCTGGTGCGGCTCGGCACCAACTTCCTTCTCGATGGCGAGATGGCTGAACGGATCGCGGATATTGACGGTGTCGAGAACGTGCGCCTTGAGCCAGTGCGCGGTGCCGCGCGGCTCAAACTGGTCGCCTGAGGTCTGGTTAAGCGCACAAGGAAAAAAGCCGACGCGTTGTGGCAACGGCTATCTTGTCATTTCCAAGCCCAGCTAAGCTCAGACACTTTTGTGATGGAATAACGGCAAACGAGGGTTGGCCACCTAGCGCGGCTAGGCGATTGCCATTTTTCAAGCGGCAAGGCATGAAAGTGCCGACGCACAACACATACAACTTGAGAGAGAGGATAACCCATGCTGGGAGCCATGCAGGACTGGACCATGCGCGTGACGAACGTGATCGATCACGCGGCGCGCGAGACCGGTATGCGCGAGATCGTAACACGCTGGGCCGATGGCAGCGAGACGCGCACGAACTGGGCCGGCATTCGCCGCGATGCCCTCAAGATGGCGCAAGCGCTTCAGGCTTTGGGGCTCAAGAAGGGCGACAAGGTCGCAAGCCTTGCCATGAACCACTGGCGCCATCTTGTAAGCTGGTACGGTGTGGCGGGTATGGGGGGCGTGCTTCACACAGTGAACCCGCGCCTATTCGAAGATCAGCTCGAATACATCGTCAACCACGCTGAGGATAAGGTGCTGTGCTACGATGCAGCCTTCCAACCCATTGTGGACAAGATGAAAGACCGTTGGACCACGGTCGAGCACTACATCTGCTATGATTCGGGTGAGCACAGTCCGGCGTTTGAAGACTGGATTGGCGCGCAGGACGGTGACTTTGAATGGGTGACCGGCGAAGAGACGGACCCGTGCATGATATGCTACACCAGTGGCACGACTGGTAATCCGAAGGGTGTGCAATACGAGCACCGTTCGACAGTTCTCCACGCGGTTTCCGCGCTTCAGCCAGCGACGTTTAACTTTTCGGGCGCTTCGGTCATGCTGCCGGTTGTGCCTATGTTCCACGCGGCGAGCTGGGGCTTGCCTTATGCGGGTGCGATGGCAGGCGTGAAGTTCGTCTTTTCGGCGGTCAACGATCCGGCCGTGCTCCACGAATTGATGCTGCGCGAGAAGGTGACCGATAGCGCTGGTGTTCCGACCGTTTGGCTGGCTCACTTCCAGTATTGCGATGCGCAAGGGATCGATCTTCCGCCTCTTAAAGCGGCGACGATCGGCGGATCAGCCGCGCCGAAGTTCATGATCGAGCGCCTGATGAAGAACGGCACTCGCGTGCAGCACGCTTGGGGCATGACCGAAACCTCACCGATTGGCACGGTGGGCAGTCCGACTTGGGACTGGAATGAGCTAAGCTTTGATGAGAAAGTCCGCAAGACGATGATGCAAGGCCGCCCAATCTTCGGTGTTGAGCTGCGCATCGTCGATCTTGATGACATGACCACTGAATTGCCGCGCGATGGCAAGTTAAGCGGAGCGCTTCAGATCCGTGGTCCCTGGGTGGTGAAGCGATACTTCAAGGCGGACAAGGACGCAGTAAATGCCGAGGGCTGGTTCGATACGGGCGATGTTGGCATTATCCATCCCGATGGCACTTTGCAGCTCACCGATCGCACTAAGGACGTGATCAAGTCAGGCGGTGAATGGATCAGCTCGGTCGAGCTTGAGAACGCTGCTGTGGGCCACCCCGCCATCGCCGAGGCTGCTTGCATTGGTATGCCGCATCCCAAGTGGGACGAGCGTCCGGTTCTCTTTGTGGTGCCCAATGATGGTGCCGAGCTGACCAGTGGCGAGGTGATAGAACATTTAAAGCCGCAGGTCGCCAAGTGGTGGCTTCCCGATGCAGTGGAGTTCATCGAAGACATTCCGCACACAGCCACTGGCAAGATCAGCAAGAAAGACCTGCGCGACCGGTTCCACAACTACAAGCTCGAAGGATAGGCCCGTTCATGGCGGACCCCTTCGTCGAGCCGGAGCGTGTCCATATTGATCCCACGCCGGCCAATTGGCGGGCGTTCAAGGACCTTCCGCGCGATACGCCGATCAATATGCTAAACCTGCTGCTCTTCCGGGAGCTCGCCGAGTATCCGGAAGGGCATAAGCATTACGGCAATGGGTGGAGCGGCAAGCGCGCCTATCAAGAGTACGGGACCACCAGCCACCCGATCTACAGCCGGGTGGGGGCTTCGATTGTTTGGCGTGGCACGTTTGAGACAATGGTAACCGGCCCCGAAGTGCGCCAGTGGCACGAGGGCTTTATCGCGCATTATCCCAATGCGGGGGCGTTTCTGGAGATGGTGACCGATCCCGACTATCAAATCGCCGTCCAGAATCGCACCGCCGCGCTGATCGACAGCCGCTTGAGCCGGTTTGCGCCAAATGAGCTTGGGGATGGGTTCGGGTGAGTGGGCTTGCGCTCACTTTCGGGTGTCTGGCGTTGTTCGGTTGCGCCGATCAGCCCGCCGATAAGGGTGGTCTCACGGTTCCCCCCGCGCTTAAGTCACTTAATGAGCAAGTATTCCGTTGTTGGATCGACACGGATGATGTCCCGTTAGAATATTCGGAGAACTGTGTTCTGGTCGCCGAGACACTCCTCGCAGTTGGAAGGGACGATTGCGAGCTGGGGCAATCTGATGAGTGCGACGAGCACATTCACGCTGCAAACAGCATTCATTTCCAGTATCAAACCGCGATCATCAAGAGCGCGATCAACTTCCAAGTCTCCGAAGAGATTGTAGCCGCCTCTAAAGACAGGATCGCTCACACCGTATATTTCGACGGCAAGCTGATACGTGGCTTGTTCGAGGAATGCCTTCGGATGGAGCAGGAAGCTCTAGCTAAAAAGGGCCTGCAGCGGATCCACTCGGTGATGGTCTATCCGCTTGCTGAGGATCAGATGTGCATTCGCGAGGGCCAAGGAGGCTTCGAAACCGCGCCGCTTTAGCTAACCACCCGGCCCATAAAGCATCCCCTGATAGGCAGCGAGGCTTTGCCCGAACAGGCCGATCCAGTTGATGAGATTGCCCTGCGTAATGCCGCCATCGAGCATCACGTAGGTCTTGACCACATGTTCACCCTCGCGGTTGATGACGACGGATGAGATGACCTGTTCGAACCCGAACCGCTCCAACGCGGCCTGGGCTCTGGCAGCGGGGACATCCTCCGATATGGTGAAATAGCCCAGCAGGATTAGCCCCTTGCATCCGCCTTCGGGTGTGCAGGCCATTCGCCGTGCAACGCCGCGCATACCGTCAGGGTAGGCGATGCGCACCGTGTTGTCCTCATCATCGAGAGGCGCGCTGGTTGCGCCAAGGCTGGTGATCGCAGCGCTCAGCGTCGCATCGTCGATGGCATCGATGACCGTTGCTGGATCGAGCGCCTCGCCTTGCGCATGGGCGGGTGAGACAACGGACACCGCGAATAGAAGAGCCAGCGCTGCCAATATTGACTTCATGATGTCTCCCCCGATCCTACATCGTAAAAGAGCTATCGAGCGATCCTCGCGGACGCAAGGTCGCCTCTGTCCTCCGGGTTAAAACAGCTGCATCTGACCACCAACCTCTGGCGGCTGAAAGCGGCTGCAATCAAGTTCAAAGCGGTGCCTGTCACGCCCATGCCCGATGCCTGCGCGCTTACAGGCTATGTGGAAGCGGCTGCGAAAGAGGTCCGCCCAAACACCTTTGGGATGCATGCGGCTGAAGAAATCGGGATCGTTGTCGCGGCCCTTGCCATCCTTGGCACGGATCGAGCGCACGATGCTCATCACCTTGCCCGCGCGGTCCGGGTAGTGGACCTCGAGCCATTCGCGAAACAGCGGCGCAACCTCATGCGGTAATCGCAGCGGGATCCAGCCTGTGCTTTTGACGCCAATATCTGCGATACGCTCAATGATGGTTTCCAAGAATTCGTCGGTGATGGCCGGGATTATGGGCGAGATCGAACAATACGCAGGGACGCCGGACTCAACGAGCTTGGCCAGCGCATTCAGGCGTTTTTCTGGCGCTGCGCAGCGCGGTTCAAGCTTGCTCGACAAAACCGGGTCAAGCGTCGTGACGGAGATCGCCACTGCCGCCAGCTTTTCCCGAGCCATCGCTTCAAGAATATCGAGATCGCGCAGCACCCGGTCTGACTTGGTGGTGATCGTTATCGGGTGACGCGCTTCGAGGCAGACTTCAAGAATTGAGCGCGTGATCCGATAGTCGCGCTCAATTGGCTGATAGGGATCGGTGTTTGTGCCAAGCGCGATAGGACGAGGGGTGTATCGCGGCTTGTTGAGCGTCTCGCGCAGCAATTGCGCTGCATTGGGCTTTGCAAAAAGACGCGTTTCGAAGTCCAGCCCAGGTGACAGATCGTGAAAGGCGTGGGTGGGACGGGCAAAGCAATAGACGCAGCCATGCTCGCAGCCGCGATAGGCATTTATCGAGCGGTCAAAGGCGATATCGGGCGACTGGTTGAAACTGAGGATCGTCTTGGGGTGTTCCTCTGTCACCGTGGTACGCAAACGCACGGGCGGGCCATCAAGCTGCTCCATGTAGTCGCGCCAGTCTCCATCAAGCTCGCGCTGTGCGAGGCCAAAACGGGTGGGCGTTTGACTGGAGGCTGCTCCTCGGCCCGGTTGAAAATCAGAATGATGTTTGCGCGGCTGTGGTGCTCTCATTTCCGAGAACATAATAAGAACAACGTGACTTGAGAAGTACTATTTTTCCGTCAGGCGGGGCATCAGTTCGACGAAGTTGCAGGGGCGGTTGCGCGCATCCAATTGCTCCGAGAGGATACCGTCCCAGCCATCCTTGACCGCTCCGTTCGAGCCGGGGAGGGCAAAGATATAGGTACCGCGAGCAACGATGGCGCAGGCGCGCGATTGGACGGTGCTCGTGCCGGTCGTCTTAAAACTGAGCCAGCGAAAGAGCTCGCCAAAACCAGGAATGTCGCGCCCGTCCTTGATGCGGCTCAGCGCCTCAGGGGTGACGTCGCGCCCGGTGAGGCCGGTGCCACCTGTTGAGACGATCGCGTCGATCTGCGGATCTTCGATCCACGCCTCAAGCTGAGCGGTTAGAAGGACAGCGTCATCCTTGATTATCATGCGCGCGGCGAGGGTGTGGCCGATCGCCTCAATGCGCCCGGCAAGAATATCGCCTGATGTATCTGTCTCCGGCGTGCGGGTATCGGAAACCGTGAGGACGGCGATATTGATCGGGATGAAGGTTTTGTCCGGATCGATCGCCATTTTGCCTCAGGCTCCTCGTTAGCTGGTCTGCCCCACTCGCGCGGTGCGCACGCTAGCGGCTGCAGGGAACTCTGGCCACTGCCCTTGAGCCAGCGCCCGGCGCGATGGAGAGGGCAATCCAGCGGCGCGCTCATACATCCAGTAATTGCGCATGACGACTGCGACATAGCCGCGCGTTTCCCAATAGGGGATTGATTCCATCCATAAAAGCGGATCATCAAAGTCGCGGATCTCGCTGTTCCACCGGCGAACGGGCGTGAGCCCCGCATTGTAGGCAGCCATGATCTTAGGCAGCTTGCCTTGCGTTGCCTGCGCATCGCGCAGCATTTCGAGGTGACGCTGGCCATAGGTAAGGTTGACCTCGGGATCGGCGAGATCGGAATAGGTCGCTCCCAAATTCAGCCTGCGGCTGTGATCGCGCGCGGTTCCGGGGCGGATCTGCATCAGTCCGCGGGCATTGGCTGGGCTGACAGCGGAAGCGCGAAAGTTCGATTCTTGTAGAGCGTGCGCAAAGGCAAGCGCAGGATCAACCCGCCACCCGGTTTTCGGGCGCCAACTCGCAACCGGGTAGCGCAGGCTGGTGTCCGTCTGTGTGCCGTAGGGTGCGTTGTGTGCCATGAAGAGCTGCGTGGAGGGGAGGCCCAATTCGCGGGCAAGACGCGCGAGCGCCTCATATCCGCGCGCGCTGCCGATCTTTGCCTCGTGCCGCAGAACTTCGTCAGCAAGCGATGCGCGCCCCACTTCCATAAGCGCAGCGGCCACGCGCACATTGGGCCGCGATTGGAGCGATTGCCAATCATAGGTGGTAAAGGTGTCTCCAGCGTCTTGAGCAGCCGGATCAAGGCCCAACTGATCGCCTGCCAGCATGCCATAAAGCGTGTCACCAAGCTGCGCTGCGGCCATCAGATGGGGCTGCGCCTCACCCGGCTCACGGCAGCGGATCAGCGCGCGATGCGCCCAGTAATGCGCCGCCGCTGTGAGCTCAATATTCGTGGATGCGCTCGCAGAGGCTGCAAAAGCCTCGGACGACAATGCGCAAAACCCAAGGCGCCATGCGGCAAGCCCTGCCACCCATTCGCCCTCTGCAACCCACGCGCCGCTGCCTTCGGCAACCGTCTCTGCCAGAGCGAGCGCATTGGCGTCATCGTTCTCGATATAGAAACTCCACGCCACGCGCTGTCGCCATTCGGCGCGGGCTTCTGCGCTGAGCTGATCGTCGACTTCGATCAGATCCTCGTAGGCCCCAAGCGGATCGTCGCTCTTGATCGCGTCCAGAATGCGCGATCGGCTTGCATCCGGCATTGATCCATCATTGACGCTGCGCGGGCGGATACGTTTGGCGGCGGCGTTTAGGTAGCGAAGGCCCTGCTCGCTCGGGAATTCTGGCAAGTACTCAAGGCCGCGCTTGGCGCCCATGCCGCCCAATTGGCGTGATTGGGGCAGATGCACCCCTTTTTCGAACCACTCAGAAATTCGCTCGGCGCTGATCTTGGGGCTCTTGGCGTGGGTGTAATACTCGGCGAGCGCGATTTGGTGGAGAACACCGCCTTTGCTTTCCTCCAGAATTTTCTCAACACTTTCCCAATCCTGAGCATCGATCGCGGCAAACAGGCTTTGGAAGCGTGCGCGTTCGTTTTCAGAGAGAATTGTGGGCACAGAGCTTACACTGCGCCAATCGGACGCGCTGGGATTTTCATAATGCGCCAGCATGCTGCCAGGAATGCGCATATCCTGCGCTGACGCGGAAGCGGCAAAGCCTGGAACACAAGTAAGCCCGATCACAAGACAGGCTGTTCCGGTAAGCCTCTTCATCAGTGCAACGCCGACCATTCGATCCATCTCCGCCAGAACCGCGCCTTGAGGCGAGGCATGTTCAGCAAGGTGTCCAACCCCTCGCTCAACAGTGCGTTCTCGATGGCTGGAATATGGTTGATATTACGTAAATGGTTATCCCTAGACTGCGCTTCTAACCCCAGCAAAGGGACCAGCCCTGTTCCAAATCCGATCAACCGTTTGGGTTGCGCTAGTTCGATATGACGTGAGAGCACAGCACTGAGGCCTTGTCGTGCGAGGGCTTGGGTGTCGGCCATGGGGGTGTGGCGAGGCAGCGCTGAGGCTAGGTAGACTTTTTCTGGGCTTATTGCGGCCGCATTCAAGAAGCTGTCGAGCAGCCTTCCTTGCGTCCCGGACAAAAGCGTCTCGCGATCCTCGGCTTCCGGTTCCAGCACGAGAACCATCAATTCTGCTTCAAAAGCGCCTCTTGGGGCAATCCGGCCACGTGGCCCGATTGCGTCAAGACCCTGCGCTGACATCCAGAAATCATGGAATGCGGCAAGTGTTTCCGGTGCGCCGTCGGCAAAAAAATCAATCCGTGACTTGGTTCGCGGGGTGTTATTTGACCCGGTGGATCCAAAGTTTTCAATGCTCTGGGGCCGTGCGGGTTCGATATCCTTCTGCTCTGCGCCGCTCGTTGTCGGTGTATCTGCCTGAAGCCAAACCGTAGCGTCATCCGAAAATTCACTATCGACACCTGCATTGCGCCACCAGTCCAGCGCGGCGGCAATGTCATCGCGCCATGCGGGTAAGGGGGGCTGGATCAGAGGCGGTTTTGAAGCGTTCATGAGTTTGTTGAGGTCTTGACTGTCTAACGTCCGCTTATCAAGTGGGTGGTAAGAGCAGTACGCCGGGATGATGGCAAACGGTAATAGGGATTGAAAAAGCCGATGACTGAACGTGAATCCATGCCTTGCGATGTTGTGATCGTGGGCGGCGGTCCGGCGGGTCTGGCCGCCTCGATCCGCTTGAAACAGCTCAACGAAGAGCTGGAAGTGGTCGTGCTTGAGAAAGGCTCTGAAATCGGCGCGCACATTCTTTCAGGCGCGGTGGTCGATCCCAAGGCGCTGGATGAGCTGATCCCGGATTGGCGCGAGAAAGACTGCCCGATGGCCGAAACGCCAGTTACGGATAACTGGCACTGGGTGCTTTCCAAAAAGGGCAAAACATCGCTTCCGCATCTGTTGATGCCCCCACTTATGAGCAATCACGGCTGCTACACCGGATCGCTGGGCAATATGTGCCGCTGGCTTGCGGAGCAGGCTGAAGAGCTGGGCGTGATGGTCTTTCCCGGCTTTCCAGCCTCTGAAGTCATGTACGATGAAGATGGCGCGGTAGCAGGCGTCATCACGCAGGATATGGGCATCGCTGAAGATGGCTCGCACAAACCTGATTACACGCCCGGAATGGAACTGCACGCCAAGTACACGCTCTTCGCCGAAGGCGCGCGCGGCAGCCTGACCAAGGGAATCAAAGCGAAATTCGATCTCGAAGCCAATTGTGAACCGCAGGTCTATGGTCTTGGCATAAAGGAGCTTTGGGATATTGAGCCCGAAAAACACGTGCCGGGCCGCGTCATCCATACGCAAGGATGGCCGCTGTCCGAAACGCAGACGTGGGGCGGCGGGTTCTTCTACCATCAGGCGAACAATCAGGTCGCAATCGGCTTTGTAACGGCGCTCGATTACAAGAACCCATGGGTCTCACCATATCAGGAATTCCAGCGCTGGAAGCAACATCCCGAAATCCGTAAAATCCTCGAAGGTGGCAAGCGCGTGTCCTACGGCGCGCGCGTCATCAACGAAGGCGGCTGGCAATCGGTGCCGAAGCTTGCTTTCCCCGGCGGCGCCTTGATTGGTTGTTCGGCGGGTTTTGTTAATGTGCCGCGTATCAAGGGCAGCCACACCGCGATGAAAAGCGGCATGCTGTGCGCGGAAGCGATTGCTGAGGCTATCGAGGACCGCGAGAACGAGGCCGAACTCAAGAATTACGAGCCCAATCTGCGCTCTAGCTGGATTGCAGATGAGCTGAAGCTGGTGAAGAATGCGGAACCAGCGGTGGCCAAATATGGCGAGGATATTGGCGCGGTTCTCGCCGGTGTGGATATGTGGATGCGCACGCTCAAGATCGGCCTGCCGATTACGATGAAGCACCACGCCGATTACACGATGACGCAGCGAGCGGACCTCTACAAAAAAGTGGATTATCCCAAGCCCGACGGCGTGATCAGCTTCGATCGCCTGACCAATGTCGCCTACAGCTACACCAACCACGCCGAGGATCAGCCGGTTCACCTGCAACTGGGCGATGCGGAGCTGCAAAAGGCGAGCGAGTACGACGTCTTTGGCGGTCCATCCGCACGCTATTGCCCCGCGGGCGTCTATGAGTGGATCGAGGAAGAGGGCAAGGAGCCCAAGTTCCAGATCAACTCGCAAAACTGCGTCCACTGCAAGACCTGCGACATCAAGGACCCCAACCAGAACATCAACTGGGTGACGCCCGAAGGCGGCGGCGGGCCAAACTATCCGAATATGTGATTAGCTTGGTGTCTAGTCTTTCGCGGGTTAGTTCGCTCGACATCGCTGAGCTCATTTCGCAAAAGCTTGGTTCATATGTCGACATGGACTTCATTCAGTTCGTTGCTGTTGAAGGCAACATCATTGATCTTTGGTACATGAACAGCGGCGGCGAAGGGCCCAGCTATCATATCCAGCTTTCTCGAGGCGAGGATGTCTGGGAAGTTGAGCTGAAGGAGCTACCACCCGGTACCGAGCAACAAATAGAAGTCCCTTGATCGAATGGGCCTGAACCAAACCGCCTACGCCAAGATCAACCTTGCGCTACACGTTCGCGAGCGAAGAGCTGACGGCTATCATGCGCTGGAAACGCTGTTCGCCTTTGTTGATGCGGGTGACACTTTGAGCGCCCGAATTGCCGAGCAGGATAGCGTTGAGACTATCGGCGAGTTCGCGACCGGCATCGACAACCCGTTCGACAATCTGGTGGCTAAGGCGCTCGCAAGCCTAAGACGCTCGCAAGGTCTCGCCATCAAACTCGAAAAGAACCTGCCCGTCGCCGCCGGGCTGGGCGGCGGTTCGGCGGATGCGGGCGCAGTATTCCGCATGGTGGAGGCATTCCATGGCCTGCCCGGCGACTGGCAAGAGCGCGCCGCCAGGCTGGGCGCTGATGTTCCCTCCTGCGTGCGCAGCGAGATGGCAATAGGCCTCGGAACCGGCACCGAGCTTACCGAGGTGGACAACGACCTTACCGGGACGCCTGTCTTGCTGGTGAACCCAAGCGTGCCGCTCGCTACAGGGCCAGTGTTCAAGGCGTGGGACCAGATGGATCGCGGCCCTCTTCCCACTGGCTCGGCCCGCACAATCGCGCAAGAAGGCCGCAATGATCTCTACGCGCCTGCACTCGTGCAATGCCCTGTCATTGGCGATGTTATCGAAGCGCTTGACGCGACCGAGGCGTGGCTTGCGCGCATGTCCGGCTCGGGCGCGACGTGCTTTGCGCTTTTCGACACGGCGGATCAGCGCGACGCTGCCCAAGCGCAAATCGCGCAAAATCACCCCGAATGGTGGATGCTCAAAGGCAAATTGCGCTAAGGCTTTCAGGCCATGAGCAACGTTGCGCCTTTCCGTCACACGGGACAATTTGACCCCAACGATCCGAACGCCCCTCGCATTGTGTGCGTCGCCGATCACGCGTCAAACGCCGTGCCCGAAGAGATACCGCTTAGCATCGCTTCTCGGCTGCTCGACCTCCACATCGCGGTCGACATCGGAGTTGAAGGTGTGGTTCAACGCCTCGCGGACAACCATCACTTCCCGGCGCACTTAGCCGCCCTTAGCCGTCTCGTGATTGATCTTCACCGCGAAGAGGACCACCCGAACCTCGTTCCCGAAACGAGCGATGGGCACCTCGTACCAGGCAACATAGGCGCCGACGTCGAGCGCAGGCTCGAACAGTATTACCGCCCTTATCACGCTGCACTTGAAGCTTGGCTGGATGGTTTGGCACCAGACCTGATCCTCTCGATCCACAGCTTCACCCCTCAGCTTGAAAAGAGCGCCCTTCCGCGTCCCTGGGAGGTAGCGCTGCTCTATAACGAAGATGACCGCGCTGCCCGGCATGCGATCCGCTTCTTCAGTGAATTGGGCCTGAAGGTCGGAGAAAACGAGCCCTATTCGGGCCGCGAACTCAACGCGACGATGAACCGCCATGCCGAGGCGCACGGGCGGGCCTATTGCGCAATTGAGATCCGACAGGACCTTATCTCAACCCGCGCCGATCAGGCACGCTGGGCCGACCTCATCGCTGGTGTTGCTGGGAGGGTTGCGCTGGCGCTTTCCTAAGGGCAGGGGAGCAGTCATTAGCTTAAACCGGAAACAAAAATGTCTTCGCGCTTCGACAAAACGAAACTTCCCTCGCGCCATGTGTCGGTCGGGCCAGAGCGCGCGCCGCACCGCTCCTACTACTACGCGATGGGGATGACCGAGGAGGAGATTGCTGCGCCTTTCGTTGCGGTTGCAAGCGCGGGCAATGACTCAGCGCCGTGCAACACCACCTTGAACGCGCAGGCCGATATCTGCCGCGAGGGTGTGATTGAAGGCGGGGGCACACCGCGCCGGTTCAACACGATCACCGTTACCGACGGGATCGCGATGGGTCACCAGGGCATGAAGAGTTCGCTGGTCAGCCGCGAAGTGATCGCGGATTCGGTCGAAGTGTCGGTACGCGGACATTGTTACGACGCGCTGATCGGATTTGCCGGATGTGACAAGAGCCTGCCGGGAATGATGATGGCGATGCTGCGCCTGAACGTGCCCAGTATCTTCGTTTATGGTGGCTCGATCCTTCCAGGAACGCATCGCGGCGAGGACGTGACTGTTGTCGACGTGTTTGAGGCGGTGGGTCAGCATGCGGCGGGAAATTGCCCTTTGAAAGACCTTATCGCGCTTGAGAAAGTCGCTTGTCCGGGCCACGGCGCGTGCGGAGGGCAGTTCACGGCCAATACCATGGCATGCGTGGGCGAGGCAATCGGATTATCCCTACCAAACAGCAATATGGCGCCAGCTCCTTACAGATCGCGTGATGATATTGCAGTGGCTGCTGGTCGCCAGGTGATGCATCTGTTGGAGATCAATCTGCGCCCGCGCGACATCTGCACAAAGGCCGCGTTCGAGAACGCCGCGCGCGTTGTCGCTGCCACGGGTGGTTCGACCAATGCCGCGCTTCACCTACCGGCAATGGCGAGCGAGGCGGGCGTTGATATTGACCTGTTCGACGTCGCCGAAATCTTCAAATCAACGCCCTATATCGCTGACCTTAAGCCCGGCGGTCGATACGTCGCCAAAGACATGCATGAAGCCGGCGGTATCTACATGGGCATGAAGACGCTTCTTGAAGGCGGTTTTCTGGACCCCAATCCTATCACCGTAACGGGTAAGACCTTGGGCGAAAACATCGAAGAGATCACCTGGAACCCGGATCAGAAGGTCTTCTACGAAGTCTACAAACCCATCACGCCCACAGGCGGCGTGGTTGGCCTCAAGGGCACCCTCGCGCCCGAAGGCGCTATCGTCAAAGTGGCGGGCATGGAGCGGCTACAGTTCACTGGCAAGGCCCGCGTGTTTGATTGTGAGGAAGACGCGTTTGCCGCCATAGAGGCGCGCAGTATCTCTGAGGGAAGCGTGATCATAATCCGCTATGAAGGCCCCAGGGGCGGCCCTGGCATGCGCGAAATGCTCTCCACCACTGCCGCACTTTACGGGCAGGGCATGGGCGAGAAAGTCGCGCTGATCACCGATGGTCGCTTCTCGGGCGCAACCCGCGGTTTTTGCATCGGCCATGTTGGCCCCGAAGCGGCTGACTGCGGCCCGATTGCGCTTGTCGCGGATGGCGACGTGATCTCAATCGACGCAGAGGCTGGCACAATCGACCTCGAAGTCGATGAAGCAACGCTATGCGAACGACGCAAGGCCTGGACACCGCGTACCAATGATTACCAGTCGGGCACGCTTTGGCGTTACGCCCAAAATGTCGGTCCTGCGCGCAATGGGGCACTGACGCATCCGGGAGCCAAGGCGGAAACGCATGTCTATGCGGACATCTAGTCTTGTCGCTGGAATTGCAGCGCTAACGGCTTGTGCACCGGAAAGCAGCGCGCCTGAAGGCATTCGGATTGAGTGTGCTCTCGCGACAGATAGAGCTTTCATTTCCCAATGCATGCTTGAGGACAGCGGAGCGGGTGCGCTGACTATTCATCATCCTGATAATACGTTTCAAAGGGTCCGCTACGACGCTGCAACCAATGTGTTGGTGTCAGCAGACGGAGCCCAGCTTCTCGTGCTCGATCCAGATCCGAGCGTAGGGACCTTGGAGTTTTCCATCGGCGCGGCGAAGTATCGCATTGAGCCGAGGGTCCTTACCGCGTCTTTGCCATGAGCGCGTCTCAAGTTCTGACAGCTGACCAAATGCGCGCCGCCGAGCAGCGCATCTTTGACGTGGGCACCAGCGTTGGCGAACTCATGGAGATTGCTGCCGGGGGCGCAGCGCAATGGGTGCGTCGTCTCGCCGCTGGGCGCAAGGTCACGGTCTTGTGTGGGCCGGGCAATAATGGCGGCGATGGCTATGTGATCGCGCGGCGTTTGCGTGAATGGGGCCTTCACGTTCAGGTCGTGGCGCCTGCGCCCCCAAAGACGGATGCGGCCAAAGACGCGCGCGCCGCCTGGAGCGAGGTAGTGCTGACATCGGGTGGGAAGTCTGATGGGGAGGTCTTTATCGATTGCTTGTTCGGCTCGGGTCTGACGCGCCCGCTTGATGCCGAGCACGCTTTGCTGCTTCGCGATCTGGCCGAACGCCATGCGATTTGCATCGCGATTGATGTGCCGTCAGGAATCGCCGCTGACACGGGCGCTGCGCTCAACGAAAAGCTGCCGCGCTTCGATGTAACACTGGCGCTTGGTGCCTGGAAATACGCGCACTGCCTCAGCGCGGCTCGTGCATATTGCGGTACTCAGCGGCTGGTCGAGATCGGGATTGAGCCAGTTGAGGGAGCCGCATTTCAGATCGAACGGCCAAGGCTCAAGCCTCCGGCATATGGCGCACACAAATACACAAGGGGTTTGTGCGGGATTGTTGCAGGGGAACTGCCCGGTGCTGCGATACTGGCAGCCCTTGCAGCCCAACGCGCCGGGGCAGGTTACGTTCGGTTGTATAGCGAACCTGAACTTACCTCAGCACCTCCCAGTCTTCCGGTCTCACGCCGTGCGGCCGAGAGTTATCTCGATGATGCACGAATTGGCTCGCTGCTTGTAGGACCGGGTCTTGGGACTGGCCCTCAGGCAATCGAGACACTCAAGCGTGCTTTTGAAGAATCCATTCCCGCTGTATTCGATGCTGACGCCTTGCGGCTGATAGGGGCCATCGCGCACCACCGCGCTGCACCCACGCTTCTCACCCCGCATGACGGGGAACTGGATGCCTTGTGCCGCGCTTATGCCGTGGTCGCTGACGGACGCCGCGCAAGTGCGCAGGCCGTCGCTGCGGCGAGTGGATTTGTTGTCCTAGCTAAGGGTCCAGACAGCTTTGTAGCCGCGCCCGACGGTCGCCTCGCGATTGCACCGCCTGCGACAAGTTGGCTCTCCACAGCGGGAACGGGCGATGTGCTGGCGGGCATTGCCGCTAGCCGCATGGCAACCGGTTGCGACCCTTTCGAAGCGGCGTGCGAAGCTGTTTGGTTGCATGGTGAAGCCGCCCGCCTTGCCGGCCCGGCTTTCAGCGCGGATGAGCTTGCCTATGAGGTCAGCAATGCTCTGGCTGCGTGCCTGTGAGTGAAGCGGAGACTATCTCACGCCTCGCTGCAAAAGGCGACGGCGTCACGCAAAGCGGGCGGCATGTGAAGGGCGCTGTGCCGGGCGATGTGGTCAGCGAGGATGGTACTATCGCAGCAGGCCCTCACAGGATTGAGCCTTCTTGCAATCATTTTGGCACATGCGGCGGATGCCAATTGCAGCATGCAGACGAAGAAACGCTGAGAGCGTTTGTGACTGATCGCGTTGTCAATGCAGCCAGGGGCCAGGGCATTGAGCCTGATCGCCTGCTTGATACACATCTTTCGCCTCCAACCTCGCGCCGAAGGGCAACCTTGCACGCCGCGCGCCTTCAAAACCGAATTGCCCTGGGTTTTCGTGAGGCAGGTTCACACCGCATAGTGGACTTGGTCCAGTGCCCTATTCTTGCGCCTAAATTGGCACAGTACCTCAGCCCGCTGAGGGACCTCGTTTGTACACTGGGGGGCAAGGGGGCGGTCGATGTCGGCCTTTCCCTATGCGATCAGGGTTTGGATTTAAACCTTGGCCACATCGAGCTCGATGGGCTTGTTGCAACCGAAAAGCTCCTCGATTTCGCGCGCGACACCAAAGCGGCGCGGGTGAGTATGGATCAGGGTTTTGGTCCTGACATCGTGTGGGAGCCCGAGCCTGTCACGATCACGCTTTCAGGTATGCCCGTGCTCATGCCTGTGGGCGCGTTCCTGCAGGCAACACGCGATGCAGAAAAGCGCATGGTCGCCGACGCAAGAGCATGGCTGAAGGGATCGAGCCCGGTCGTCGATCTGTTTGCAGGGCTGGGCACGTTTGCCATGGCGCTGAGAGAGGGGCGAAAGGTTCTTGCTGTTGAGGCCGATCGTGCAGCGCATCTGGCGTGCAAAGCCGCAGCAGCCCGCGCGCCCGGCCAAATTTTTACCCTGCACCGCGATCTGTTTCGCAACCCGCTCCAACCCTCAGAGCTTGAGCGGTTTGCGGCTGCGGTCCTCGATCCCCCCCGAGCAGGAGCCAAAGCTCAGATTGCCCAGATCGCCGCCAGCGATCTATCGCGCGTCGTTTATGTGAGTTGCAATCCGTCGAGCTGGTCACGCGATGCAGCCACATTGGTCGAAGCGGGGTTCAAGCTGGAAGAATTGCGCCCGGTTGGCCAGTTTCGCTGGTCAACTCATGTGGAGCTTGTAAGCCTCTTTACCAGATCATCATGATCGCAGTGCGGCAAGAACCCGATCTTCAAGCCAATTGCGATGATCAGGTTCTGCATAAGCGTGCCCTGCGCCCTCGCAGCGCGCGATGCGGTTATCCGTTGGGTCCCAACTTTGCGCAAATTGCTGGGCGGTTCGATCAGCAGTGGCTAGAAGGATGGTTACCGAGCCCGAGTAATCGTTCAGCCTCTCGCGCATCTCGGAGATCAAATTTGATGGTTCAGGCGATGGCTTTGCAGATCTGAGCAAGCCTTTGCCAAGTTTACCAAAATCAATGCCTCCACGAATCAAGCGAAGAACCTCGTTCGGATTTTTGAGTTTCTGGGCGTAACGCTTGCGGATAGCGGCCGGCGGAGTGCTATCGTCTCCATCTTCAAAAGACCATGGGTTCGACAGTATCAGCCCGTCGAATCCAGCGCCCTTTGTCAGCATCAAGGCGGAAGCGGCGTCGCAATTGCCAAATGCAAACACCCGGTCGAGCTCCGGAGCCAAGGCGCGAAACGCGCACAGTGCGCTGGCAATGTCCCGCTCAGAGCTGCGAAAGCTGTGATCCTCGCCCTCGCTATCGCCTATGCCGCGCCGATCGAACCGGAAAACCGGGAAACCCGCTTGCGCTACACGCGCTGCCAATTGTGCTTGCCCGCTGAATGCTCCGGAGCGTACTTCGCTTCCTCCACTCACTATCAGCAGGCCCGTATGCCCCGGCGCTGTGTCGAGCGTGCCGGCAAGGGTCAGACTGCCGCAAGCAAAGGTGAGGTGGAGGCGGCTCATGAAAAGGGTTCGTCTGAATGGCTGAGCGACTGCACAATCCGTCCGGCGAGAGCCTTGGCCTGGTCCGCATCATCGGCGGGTTCAGCGCGCAGCCACAGGGCAGATGCGCCGAAGTCCACCGGTTCGAGTGTCTCGTGCCCCACAGGATTGATGCCGGTCTCAGTCTCCAACTCGCAGACCATATTCGAACCAAGCTGCCAACCCCCAAGGATGAGACCTTTAGCACGTCCGTCTTCCAACAATGCGGCGCGTGTTTCTTCATGGCCAGCCTCTCGTGCCTCAACGACGCGCGCTCGCAGGAGAGTAGTCAGAAGCTTGGCCCCATAGACCGGAGCGTAGCGCCATGCTGGCAGGCCATCAGGCACCAAAAGCGCGCCCCCGCGAAGCGTCAAGGCGTGCGTTGCCCGAACATGCGCCGCAGCGGCTTTCGCATGTTCGCGCCACTCTGCAAGCGTCTGATTCTGCAAGAGGGCAAGGCTCTCATTCATGCCTGGAAGATCGGGAAGGGCCGTATCGATCCCCGCTTCATCCAGTGCTCGCATTACGCTGAGGGTAAAGCGGCGCAGCTTGTTCGCCTCATCGAACAGCGCTGGGATCACCAGAATGCGTACTGGACGATCCTGATCGAAGGAGACCAGCATCTCCTGGTGCGCTTGGCCAGCGCTTTTTACCTCGGGAACAGACCAACTGGTGATTATCATGAGGCGACGGCCATGTCTGCCGGGCAAACGCAATCAGGTTTGCACTGTCTTCGCATCGACAAAGACGAGCAAACCACCAAAGGTTTCCAGCATCTCGCCATCAACATCGTCGTCTTCGATGACGATATCGAGCCGGTCTTCGATTTCGGTCAACAGGCCGGCGACTGCCATTGAGTCAAGCTCTGGAAGATGCCCGAACAGCCCACTCTCAGGTGTCAGCGCCTCGGCATCCGCAAGATCAAGGCCCAGGACATCGGAGAGAATGCGCTTGAGCTGAGAGACATTCGACGTGTCAGCCTGTATGTTGCCTGCGGCGGGCAGGGCCTGAGCGTTCGGAGACTGCAAAGAATCTTCGTCCTGCACAAATGGCTTGCTGCTCATGCTCTTCACGATCCCTTACTGACCGTTTCTGGCGCCTGCGATTGGAGCGGACCTTACGGAAACGGGGCGGCTTTGCCCAGATGATTAGTGAATGGCGCGGGCAATTAGCTATCAAGCGGCAGGCGCGCAAGGGCCGGAACGTGCGGTTCGCGTGAGCGTCTCATGGCAAGACGCGCCAGATCAATCCAGGCTTGCGGTTGCTTCATGTCGAGGCAGTCGATCTGAAAGCGTGGACGAAACGCTTCCATCCAGTCGCGTTTATAGGGTTCATTGCCTGTGCCAAAATCGATAATATCGACGCCGTCCTGGTCGATCACTCGTTTGAAAAGAGCCGCGGTCAGAACTGTGCCAGCTGACAGGTTTGCCCGTTCATCGCGGTGAGCCAGCTTGTGGATGTAGGCAGTAGCGTTTTCTACCGTCCAGAACTGCGCCGCGATAGCTTTGGCCTCATGGCGGGCAATCCCGAGACGCAATCGGCCTGCTTTACCTTCGGCTTGCGCGAATTCTCGGAGCATGGCGGGCTCTCCCTCAGCCGGTTTCCAGCTCGCCTCGTAGACACTCTCATAATCGCGCCAAGCCTGCTCATCGAAGCGCTCGATAATGTCGATCGCGACTTTGTTGCCCTTGCGCGTGAGTGTAGTGCGTAAAGGGCCGGGGCGGCTTGCCCAGTAATCGCTGAAGGATCGACCCTGGACCTTGAGGACGTGATTGGTGTCGCATTGGCTCACTTCGACCCGCCAGCCAGCAGCCGCGAATATCTTGGCGAGCCGTGTTGCCGAGCCATCTTCGTTGGGGACGGGGGCAAGGGTTACGCGGTGCCCCTTGCCGCGCAGATCGCATGCAGTGGCCTCTAGTGCGGCTTCATAGGTTGCTTCTGCGGAGACTAGCGGTCTCCAAGTAAAGCTGTACCAATTGGTGAGGCTGGAGAGGCGTCCGGCCTCTTGCGTCAGGACAAGGGCCGCTTTGCTGGCGTCATTCTGAGCGGTTACAACAAGCGGGCGGAGGCCGGTTTCGGCCAATCCGGCATACCATTCGGGACGGTCAAACGGACCTGTTGGCTCCCAAGCAGCACCGCGCGCAGCAAACATCTCTTGCAAGACATTAACGCTATCGTGATACCGCACCTCGAACACGCAATTCTTGCCTCTTTTGCGAATGCCGGATGTATCAAAAGCCTGATTCCAAGCCATTCCCGCTCGATCACCTCGCTGAGCGAGCTTGCGAAAATGGTCATGAAGAGCGCCCGGCGCTGATCCTTCGGGACAAGGTGCTTAACCACAATGCGTTAAGACAGCGTGTGGGTGAACTTGCCTCCTGGCTGAACGATACCCTTCCCGAGCCCGGAGCCCGCGTCGCGACATGGGCAGCCAAGGGTGAACTTACCTGCCTTATGCCGCTGGCAGCGGCGCGCGCGGGACTGGTGCATGTACCGATCAACCCGCTGCTCAAGCGCGCGCAGGTGGCGCATATCCTAGCTGATAGCGGTGCGAGCCTATTGATCGGGACTCCAGCACGGCTTTCCTCGCTTGAGGAGACTGATGTACCCGGTGAGTGTAATCGTGTCGAAGAGGGGGATGCGCTAGAGCACGCCAAGTCGTACGACGCCATTGGTCCTTCACGTATCGATCCTGAAATGCTTGCCGCCATACTCTACACCAGCGGCTCCACCGGTCGCCCCAAGGGCGTCATGCTAAGCCACGCCAATCTGTGGCTCGGTACGGTCAGTGTGGCGCATTATCTCAAACTGGCGGCGGACGATGTAACGCTTGGCGTCCTGCCATTGTCATTCGATTACGGGCAAAACCAGCTTTTCTCGACTTGGTATGCAGGCGGAGCGGTGGTGCCTCTCGATTATCTGTTTCCCAAGGACGTCATCAAGGCCTGCGCCGCGCATCGCGTGACGATATTGGCAGCGGTCCCGCCGCTCTGGGTGCAATTGGCCGAGATCGACTGGCCTTGCGAGGCGATCGCTTCGGTTCGGCGCCTCACCAATAGCGGCGGCGCGTTGACTCGCGAGCTTGTGGGGGATTTGCGCCGCATTTTTCGTGAGGCGGACCTGTATCCTATGTACGGCCTGACTGAAGCGTTTCGCTCGACCTATCTTGATCCCTCGCTCGTGGACGCCCATCCTACTTCAATGGGCCGCGCAATCCCCTTTGCTGAAATCCTTGTGATGAACGATGCAGGTAAGGTGGCCGCGCCGGATGAAGAAGGCGAGCTTGTGCATTGCGGGCCCCTAGTGGCGCAAGGGTACTGGCGGGATGAAGAGCGCACCGCTCAGCGGTTTCGCCCTGCGCCTGCCGCATCTAAATATGGCGGCACCGCAGTGTGGTCAGGCGACCGGGTGAAGCGTTCAGAGGACGGCTTGCTCTATTTCGTCGGTCGGCGTGATGCGATGATCAAGAGTGCAGGCAATCGCATCAGCCCTCATGAAGTAGAAGAGGCTGCGGTGGCGTTTGACGGCGTTGCCCAAGCAGTGGCCTTCGGACTTCCTGACGAAAGGCTGGGGCAGGCGGTTCATCTTGTCGTGCGCGGCGATAGCGATGCTAGTGATGCTTTGGCCAAGTATCTGCGCCAGGAGCTCCCCAATTTCATGCAACCCAAAGCGATCCACTGGCGGCAATTCCTCCCGCTTAACCCCAATGGCAAGACTGATCGCTCGGCCTTGTACAAGGATCTATTGGAGACCGCCGCGTGAGCAAGCCGCTTGGTCCGATCCCGGATGGTTTCGCAGCTATCGGCGGAGAGCTCGCAATTGGGGGCAAGCCGGTGAGCGAGTGGGTCAGCCAAGCAGGTCGTACGCCGCTATTTGTCTATTCGCGCGCGCATCTTGATGCCCGTATGGCCCAATTGCGCGCGGCACTGCCCCAGCGGATCGGCGTCAATTACGCCATCAAGGCTAACCCGTACCGCGATGTGATCGCGCATATGGAGCCGTTGGTGGACGGGTTTGACATAGCCTCCGCGGGCGAACTTGCGCTGGCGCAATCGCTTGGTCTTGATCCTGCGCGCATCAGCTTTGCCGGGCCGGGAAAGCGCGACGAAGAGCTCGAGCCCGCAATTGCTGCCGGCGTCACTCTTAATTGCGAGTCCGAAGGCGAGGCAGCTCGTGCGATGGCGATCGGGCAGAGCCTCGGCAAAAGAGTGCGAATAGCGATCCGCGTCAATCCGGATTTCGAGCTCAAGGGCTCAGGCATGAAGATGGGCGGCGGTGCAAAGCCGTTCGGGATCGACGCTGAGCGTGTGCCTGCTCTTGCGCGTCAGCTGATCGCGTACGGAGCCGAGTGGAGAGGCCTGCACATCTTCACTGGCAGTCAGACCTTAAGCTCAGACGCGATTGTAGAAGCGCAAGGCAACGTGCTGAAATTGGCAGCAGAGTTATCTAGCAAAATTGGCGCGCCTTTGCCCAAACTCAATATGGGCGGCGGCTTTGGCATTCCCTACTTCCCTAACGACACAGCGCTCGATCTCGCGGCTGTGGGAGCGGCTTTGACCGACCTGGTGAGCGCTCTGCCGGCTACGCTTGAAAACACCGAGCTTTGCCTTGAATTAGGGCGTTATCTGGTGGGCGAGGCGGGGGTCTACCTGTGCCGAGTCATCGATCGCAAGGTCAGCCATGGGACCGCCTATCTGGTCACCGACGGGGGCCTGCATCACCAATTGGCCGCCTCTGGCAATTTCGGGACGGTCGTGCGCCGCAATTACCCGGTCGCCATCGCCTCGCGCTTCGATGCGCCGCACGAGGATGAGGTTAACGTGGTTGGCTGCCTGTGCACTCCGCTTGATCGACTGGCCGATCAGGCGCTCTTGCCAAGGGCCGAGGTGGGGGACCTTGTCGCCGTTTTTTGCGCTGGTGCCTATGGGGCGACCGCCAGTCCCTCAGCCTTTCTTGGACACGGTCCTGCGGCGGAAATCCTCGTCTAAACGCCCGGAAATCCGAGTTTTGTTAACCGAGGCAAAGGCGTCTGTCCCAGAACGGGATAGCGCCCATTTGGCGGGTTATCACTAAGACTATTTTCACCAATATCAGCGAGGAAACTGCGGCTGTTAGTTTGTTCGCGCATACAGGTCGTTCCTGCTGAAGGCGCGCGGATTAGCTTTGCCAGGCCAAGGATACGTATCGATGTCGCACTTGCTGTTCTTCGTCCGGATCGTCGGACTTGCCTTTGCATCCGCTGCGCTTGCCGCCTGCGGTGGAGGACCAAGCGCGCAATTGCCGCCCGCTATGCCGAGCGCGCAGCCCACCGCGCCCAAGGAAGACTATCTCATCGGTCCGGCGGACAACATCACGGTTCACGTCTGGCGCAATCCGGAACTCAGCGCTGAAGACATTCAGGTGCGCCCGGATGGCCGGATCACCATCCCGCTGGTGCGCGACATGGTGGCCGTGGGTAAAACTTCGACCAAGCTTGCTGACGATATTCGCGATGTGCTCGGCGAATACATCGAGCAGCCTATCGTTTCTGTCATCGTCAACGATTCCATTGGCGAACTCTCGCAGCAGATCCGGATCACCGGCGCCGGCGCGCAGCCCGCCGCGCTGCCTTATCGCGCGAATATGACCATCCTTGATGCGATGATCGCGGTGGGTGGTCTTGGCGAATTTGCGGCCGGCAACCGTGCAACGCTTACGCGTTTTGACCCCACGGAAGGCAAGACCAAGCTGTACCGCCTGCGCCTCAAGGACCTGCTTAACAAGGGCGATGCAAGCGCGAATGTCGCGCTCAAGCCAGGTGACACGATCTCCATCCCGGAGAGCCGCTTCTAAGGCGCGCCACAGGGGATGGATGAACTCTTCGACGAGGTTCGCACAGCGATCTACACGGTCTGGCATCGCCGCTGGATCGCGCTGGGCATTGCCTGGGGCGTGTGCCTTCTGGGCTGGCTTGCAGTGGCCATGATTCCCAATTCCTACGCCTCGCGAGCGCGCATTTATGTCGATGTGGAAGATGTTCTATCCGAGCAGCTGGGTATTGCGGGCGATGGGCGTGAAGAGATCACCCGCGTGCGGCAGACGCTGGCGAGCAATGTCAACCTTGAGAAGGTGATCAAGGGCACCAAACTTGGCGAAGGCATCACCCAGCGCGGCGCTATGAATGCAGCGGTCGCAGACCTGTCAAAGAAGGTCTCTGTCCGCAGCCAGGAGGAGAACCTCTTCGAGATTTCCGCCATCGTTGGCAAAAGCGATTTGAGCGATGCGGAAAACGCTGTGTTGGCGCGCAATGTCGTCCAGAAGCTGCTCGATATCTTCCGCGAGGAGCACATCGCCGGAAGCCGCGTGGGCGTGAACCGCGCGCTATCCAAGATCGAAGAACAGCTCGCCGAGCGCAAGGCTGAGCTCGAGGACGCTGAGGCGCGCAGGCTCGCCTTTGAAGCGCAATATCCTGATCTCATAGGCGGCTCAGCAACGCTTTCGTCCAAGATCCAGCAATTGCGCACCGAAATGCGCGACATCGATGCAGACCTTGCAGGCGCGCAAAGCTCGCTTGCTGCGCTTGATACGCAGATCGCGAGCACGCCGCGCACACTGTCGACCCCCGGTTCCGGCGGTCCCAAAGCGGCGCTGGCGCAGGCGCAAGCGCAATTGCAGGCGCTCAAGCTTCGCGGCCTGACCGATCAGCACCCCGACGTCGAAGCGGCGATCAAACAGGTCATTACTCTGCGTCAGGCGGCTGAAAAGGCGGGCCCCGAGGACGAGGTGGGAACGCCCAACCAGGCTTATTCCTCGCTGGTTGCAATCCGATCGGATCGGCTCGCCAGTATCGAAGCGCTGCAATCGCGCCGCGCGGCGATCCAATCACAAATCGCCTCACTGCAGGCAAGCCAGGCCTCAGAACCCGCCGTGGCCGCTGAAGCGAACCGGATCAGCCGCGATTATGACGTGCTGCGCCAGAACTACGAAAAGCTGCTGCAGGACCGCGAAGATATTCGCACCAGAGGCGAGGTTGATGACGAGACGAGCCAGTTCAAGTTCGACCTCATCGATCCGCCGGTTGTCCCTCAAAGCCCGGCTGAGCCCAACCGGCCTTTGCTGCTGCTGGGCGTGCTGATTGTCGGATGCGGCGCGGGCGTGGCGGCAGCCTGGGGCCTTGGTCAGCTGCGTTCGGGTTTCATGACGGCGCAAAAGTTGGAGCGCACGTTCGATTTGCCCGTGATCGGTACGGTGTCAAAGACAATGTCAGAGGCGGCGAGGACTCTCGCTCGCAGGCGGATTAAGCAGTTTGCGGGGGCCTCTGCGGCTTTGGTGGGCGTGTTCGTAATCCTCCTCGGGATCGAAGTGATTTCGGTCCGGACGGTGGTGTGAGGAGGCGAGCATGACCAAGCACACCCCCATCCCCGGAGCACCGCAACAAGACAAACGCCGCGATTCGCTGCTTGAGCGTGCAGATGCTGCGTTCGGGCTCGAGAAACTGGACGGGGTGAAGGTTCCGAGCAACCTGCCCCAGCCTGATCGGCGCAAGGTTCAAACTGCGTCACAGCAAGCAAAAGAACCGCAAGCCTTAGCACCGGAAACAACTGCACCTGAGGCTTCTGCGCCCGGATCATCGCCTAACCCCAAGCCCACCCAGAACTCGTCCGAAGCGCGCGTGCGGCTGAGCGGCTCCAGCGTTGAGATTGATCGCGATGCTCTGCGTTCCAGCGGGCTGATCGTACCCGAGGACCCGGTGACGGGCCTTCTCGAAGAGTTTCGCATCATCAAACGCGAATTGCTCGCCGATGCGCGTGCTTCGCGCGAGGATGAGGCTCGCCGGATCCTCATCAGCTCGCCGCATCAGGGGGAGGGCAAGACCTTTTGCGCGGCCAACCTCGCCATAGCGCTTAGTGCTGAGCGGGACGTCGAAGTGCTTTTGGTGGATGCGGATGTCATCAACCCTTCGATCACGCACTATTTCGGGATTGAGGAAGCGCCGGGCTTTATGGACGCTCTGGCCGATCGCGGTCAGCGGCCCGAAGACCTCGCCATTGCAACCGATATCAAGGACCTCTTCATCATGCCGGCGGGCACCAGCAGCGCGCGCGATGCAGAGTACCTCGCCAGCTCCCGAACGGGGCAAGTCCTTGACCGACTGACACGCGGTGCACCCAATCGGTTCGTAATCTTCGACACGCCGCCAGCGCTTGCAGCCTCTCCCGCTGCTGAGCTTGCCGCGCATGTGGGGCAGAGCGTCCTTATCGTGCGCGCTGATCAGACGGGCCGCGCGGCAATAGAGGACGCGCAGCAGCTTTTGTCTGCGTGCCCCGATCTCAAGCTTCTCCTCAACGCTGCGCAATTCAGTCCGTCAGGCCGCCGCTTTGGCGATTACGGGGAAAGGGGGGGCCGATGAAACGCCTCACTTCACCGCGCGCCATCTGGCTTTTGGGTCTGGCCTGCGCCTGGCTGAGTGTGCCGGTTGCTGCTCAACAATTCGAACCGCAGGGCACAACTTCCACGACGCGGCCCTATATCGAGGTCAACCAGGTTCTCACCGCCGAGCTGACGCCGGGCGATGATGTCCTGACCTTCACCCAGATTGCAGCCGGGGTGGATACAACAATTCAGGGAAAGAACTCGGTCGCGTCGGTCTCGGTGCGGTATGAGCGCAATTTCGGCTATGGCGATGCGGTTGATTCCGACACGATCAGCGGCATTGCGCGCGGCTCTCTCGCGCTTGTTCCGCAGGCGCTGACCTTTGAAGCGGGCGCGCTGGCTAGCCGGGCGCGGATCGATGGCGGAGGCGGGGTATCGAACAACCCGCTCGTCGCTGAGGATGCCACAAGCGATATCTACAGCATTTACGCTGGTCCTACGATTGCGACACGCGCCGGAGCGCTCGACATCACCGGCAGCGCTTTCGTTGGCTACAACCGGATCGAGGCGAATGACGCAATCGTCAACCCGGAGGGCGATGTCCTCGATGTGTTTGATGAGAGTGTCACCTACGCCGGACAGGTTCGCGCGGGCACACGTGCGGGCGATGCGCTGCCGATTGGCCTTGGCGTTGGCGCAGGCGCTTTCCAGGAGGATGTGAACACGCTCGATCAGCGTGTGCGCGATCTTTATGTTCGCGGCGATGTGACGGTGCCTCTTACCGATAACTTCGCCGTGATTGGCGGCGTCGGCTACGAGGATGTCGAGGTTTCGAGCCGCGATGCGCTGCGCGATGAGAACGGCGACCCAGTTATCGGCGATGATGGGCGGTTTGTGACCGATGAAAGCAATCCTCGGCAGATCGCCTTTGAAGTTGATGGGCTTATCTGGGATGTCGGGGTGCAATGGCGTCCAAGCCGCCGGACCTCGCTCACCGCGACCCTCGGACGTCGTTACGGTTCAACGACATATTACGGAAACTTCTCATACGTTCCCGACAGCCGCAGCGCCGTCGCAATCAACGTCTATGATGGCCTTGCCGGGTTTGGTGGTGGGCTCACCAATTCGCTCAGTGGGCTGTCGGCGGATTTTGATGCCACCCGCAACGCGCTGACCGGCGACTTTACCGGGCTTGTAACCGGCGATGAGGGCGCGACAGGGCTCGGCCTGCTGGGCTCAACGCGCTCTGCCGTCTCGCGCGGTCGTGGCGGTGTCATCAGCTATCAGCGCACCATCGGCCGCCTCAACGCCGCCATTGCGGCGGGTTATGACCGGCGCACTTTTGTGGGCGCAGAAGGCACGGTTCTTGAGCCAATCGATGGCCTGCGCGATGAAAGCTATTACCTGATCGGCGCGCTTACCCGCAGCCTTGGCCAGAGCGCCGCTCTCACCACCAATGCCTATGTCAACTGGTTCACCAGCGAGGCGAACAATTCCGACCTCACCGCTTACGGGGCCTCGGCAGCGTACAACCGCACGCTCACCGGCAACCTTTCAGCGCGTGCAGCGCTCGCCGTTGACTATTTCGATAGCGAATTCAGCGAAGAGGATTTCGCAGCCGCCAGCGCTTTGCTTGGCCTGCGCCTCGATTTCTGACGACACGGAGCCTCACAGACGATGTATGAACAATTTTACGGCTTCAACGGGCGCCCGTTTCAACTGACGCCTGACCCGCAATTCTACTTTGAAAGCTCAAGCCACAAAAAGGCGATGAGCTACCTTGGCTATGGCCTCAACCAGGGTGAGGGCTTCATCGTCATCACCGGCGAGGTGGGCGCGGGCAAATCAACGCTGGTCGCGCACCTGATGGAGCGTATCGACAAGGAAGCTCTGACGGCTGCGCAAGTGGTCACCAGCGCGCTTGACGGTGAAGAACTGATCCACGTTGTGGCGCAGAGCTTTGGGCTCCCGATCGAAGGTAAGGACAAGGCCACGGCGCTGGGCGCGATCGAGAAGTTCCTCCAGGATGAGGCGCGCGCAGGCCGCCGCTGCCTGCTGGTGGTGGATGAGTGCCAGAACCTCGAATTCACCGCGCTCGAAGAGTTGCGCATGCTCTCAAACTTTCAGCTGGGCTCGCATCCGCTGTTGCAAAGCCTGCTGCTGGGTCAGCCTGAGTTTCGCCGCACACTCGCGCATCATCCCGATCTGGATCAATTGCGTCAGCGGATCATCGCCTCGCACCACCTTGAGGCGCTCGATGCCTTGGAAATCGAGGACTACATAAAACATAGGCTTGAACGTGTGGGCTGGGAAGGGCGACCGGCGCTGGGCGAAGGGCTGCTCCCGGCGCTGTTCGAGGCCACTGATGGCATCCCGCGCCGGGTCAATCAGGTCATGAACCGATTGCTGCTGCTTGGCGCCATCGAAGAGCGCGATGAGGTGAGCCTCACCATGCTTGAGGCGGTCTGCGAGGAAATGGCATCGGATCAGACCCGTGGCGGGCAAACGCAGCGAGGTGCGGGCAGCCGTTCCACCGAGCAATTGCCTGCGCTGTCAGACGCATTGCCAAGCTCGCAAACGTCGCGCGTCAATGAGGAGCCCAGCTCGTCTGACGAACGCACCGCTCAGCTGGAAGCGGCAATCGCGGAATTGCAGGCGATTGGAGCGGCCTCCGGCGATGCTAATGGGGCTCCTGTCAGTCCTCAAGTCCAAGAAGCAATAGAGCGGATCGAGCAGCGCTTGGCCGAACAGGAGGCCTCTTTCCGGCATGTGCTGACCATGCTGATCGAGTGGCTCGAAGAAGACACCTCGCGCGAGGCTGCCTGAGCCATGGTGCAAAGCGGGGATCAGCCAGCTCAGGTGGTCAACGGTCTCTCGGTAGATCTCGAGGACTGGTTCCAGGTGGGCGCGTTCGAAGACGTGATCAGCCGGTCCGACTGGGGCTCGATCCCCACCCGCGTGGAGGCAAATGTCGACCGCATCCTGGACTTGTTCGCGGCAAGTGGGGTGAGCGCTACCTTCTTCACCCTTGGCTGGATCGCGGAACGTCACCCTGCGCTGATGCGCCGCATTGCCGATGCCGGGCATGAGATCGCCAGCCACGGCTATGATCACGCGCGCGTATACACCTTTGATCGTCAAGCATTTGGTGAGGACATTCGCAAGGCGCGCCAGATCCTTGAAGATACGACCGGCCAACGGATCACCGGATACCGGGCGCCCAGTTTCTCGATCGATGCGCGCACCCCTTGGGCCTTCGAAGAGCTGGCCGCGCAAGGGTACACCTATTCCTCCAGCGTCGCTCCGGTCGCGCATGATCATTATGGTTGGCCTGCAGCACCGCGCTTTGCGTTTCGCCCGCTCAGAGGCTCAAGTCTGCTTGAGCTGCCAGTAACAACGGCAATGCTTGCCGGACGGCGCGTTGCGGCGGGTGGCGGCGGGTTTTTCCGCGTACTTCCCTACGCTTTCTCGCGCTGGGCGATCAGACAGGTCAACCACCGCGAGGGGCGCCCCGCAGTGTTCTATTTCCACCCATGGGAGGTCGATCCCGAACAGCCGCGTGTCGCCAATGCTTCGATGCGCTCCAGGCTGCGGCACTATACCGGGCTCGACAAGATGGCAGGCAAACTCACTGATTTGGTCGGAGAGTTCGCGTGGGGGCGGATGGACGCAGTGGCCGCCCGTGAAGCGGTCCGTGTCAGCGAAGGCGGGGTCGAAACCGAAGAACTGCGCGGGATCGCGGCGTGAACGCTCCGCTCGCCCTGCAGCACGAGGTACGCCTGGCGGACCTTGGCGATAAGCGGCTTGTCGAGCGGATTGAAGGTTTTCTCGCCGATCAAGGCGCAAGCCTGTTTCATCGCCCGGCCTGGCTTCAAGCGATCCACGCCGGCACTGGACAGCGCGCAGCCGGATTTGTGAGCGAGCGATTGGGCGTAATCACAGGATGGCTTCCTTTGACCGAGGTGCGCTCCGCTTTGTTCGGCAAGGCACTTGTTTCCAGCGGCTTTGGCGTGGGCGGTGGTCTGAACGCTATTTCTCAAGAGGCAGCGCATGCGCTTATCAAGGCCGCACAGGATCACGCGGTCGCAGGCGGCTTTACGAGCCTCGAACTGCGCGGCGGACAGCTTCCGGAGGGCGAGGGCTGGTGCCAGTGGGATGACAAACATTGCGGCTTTGAACGCGCGCTTGCGAGCGATGATGAAGCGGAATTGCTCGCTATTCCCCGCAAGGCCCGCGCTGAAGTGCGAAAAGGCCTCAAGGGCGATCTGACGGTGCGCATTGGCCGCGAGGCAAGCGATCTGCGCGCGCATTATCGCGTTTACTCTGAAAGCGTGCGCAATCTGGGCACACCTGTCTTTCCGGCCAAGCTGTTCCGCGCCGCGCTTGAGGCGTTTCCCGAGCACAGCGACATCCTTACCGTGTTCAACAAAGGCGAGCCGACTTCGAGCGTGCTCAACTTTTATCATCGGGGCACGGTCCTTCCCTATTGGGGCGGCGGCACTTTTGCCGCACGCGCGGCCCGCGCGAATGAACGGATGTATTACGAATTGATGCTCCACGCGCGCGCAAAGGGCATGGAGCGGTTCGATTTCGGACGCTCGAAAACCGGGAGCGGGCCCTACAATTTCAAGAAGAACTGGAGCTTTGAGCCGCGCCCCTTGCGCTACGCTGAGTGGACCGCGCCGGGGCACATTGCGCGCGACGTGGACCCGACCAGCAAGGCCTACGCGCGCAAGATTGGGCTCTGGAAGAAGCTCCCGCTGCCTCTTGCCAACACTATCGGGCCGTTCATTGCGCGCGGGCTGGCGTAAGGCTGGCAGGCATGAGCGAGATCCTCTTTCTGGCGCACCGGGTGCCGTTTCCGCCTAATCGCGGGGACAAGATCCGCAGCTACCACCTTCTGAAAGCACTCACGCGGCTTGGGCCCGTTCATGTCGGCTGTTTCTGGGAGAGCGAGGAGGACCGCCAAGCAAACGCTGAAGTCGAGCGTGTCAGCGCCTCGCACTGTGTCCTTCAACGCTCAAAGCCCTTGGCTCTGGCTGGCGTCGAAGCGGTTCTTTCGGGCAAGCCTGTAAGCATTACCGCTTTTCACAACGTCGCACTCGAGAAGTGGGTCGCGCGCACCATCGCCGAGCGTCCTATCAGCGCTATTGTAATCTTCTCTTGCCAAATGGGGCAATATATCCCCGGTGATTTCACCGGGCGCGTGGTGATCGATTTGTGCGATGTCGATAGCGCCAAATTCGAGGAGTACGCAGCAACGGGTGAGCGCGTCTGGCTCAACGCCCGCGAAGCGCGGCTTCTTGCGGCTGAGGAGCAGCGACTGGCGCATAGAGCGGACGCTGTAACTCTGATCAGCGGTTCTGAAGCTGCGGTGTTTCGCAGGCGAATGAAAGCACATGCAGCCACTAATCTGGTCGTCATGGGTAACGGCATCGACGCAGAGACCTTCAATAGACGAGATGTTGCCGCTCTCGCTGAGTTGCTCGCTACAACCGGTCCGCATTTCGTCTTCACCGGGCAAATGGACTATCGCCCAAACGAAGCGGCGGCACTGTGGGCTGCCGAAAACTTCATGCCGCTGACGCAAGAACGATTTCGCGAGGCTCAGTTCCACGTCGTGGGCCGAAATCCGACCGCTGCTCTCAAAGCGCTGCATGGCAAACATGGCGTGCGCGTGTGGGGTGAGGTGCCCGATGTGAGGCCTTTCCTCGCGGCTGCGTCCTGCGCGGTTGTCCCACTGCAGATTGCACGCGGTATTCAGAACAAGGTGTTTGAGGCCATGGCGATGGAATGCCCGGTCCTGTTGACGCCTGAAGCTGCGACGGGGATCGAAGCGCACGATGGCAAGGACTGGATGGTCGAGCGGGCTGATGCGCGCGCCATGCTGGACCGCTTTGGCAAATTGTGGGCTGATCCGAAAGCTGCCCAGGCCATGGGCCAAAAGGCGCGGCGCTTTGTGCTGGAGCATCACGCATGGGACACGCAGCTTGCGCCGCTGCAAGAGCTGGTAACAGGCGAACCGCGGACTGAGGAGGGGCGTAGTGCCGCCTGAGAGTATCACTGCCCTCACCGCGCAAACACGGCTGCGAAACGCGCCGTTTTTCGAAGCGATCCCTCAGGTGTGGCGGCAGCCGCTTGGCTGGCTGTTTGTGTCTTTCGCGATCCTTGGCGCGGCAACCGCGCGCGAGTGGGGGGAGATGGCGCATCAATGGTGGAACATCGACACCTACAATCACATTCTGCTCGTCCCGCTGATTGCGATCTGGCTGATCTGGCTTAAGTCCGACGAGCTTGTTCGCATCGTGCCACGAGCCTGGGCACCGGGGCTTTTGTTTGTTGCTGGCGCCTTGGCGCTCTGGCTCGCTGGGCGAGTGACAGGGGTAAATCTTGTCGCGCATGCAGGCGCTGTCGGAGCGGTGCAGGGCGCGCTGCTGGCGGCATCGGGCGTTCGTGTCTCGACGCTGCTTGCCTTGCCCTTTGCTTTCCTCGCTTTCCTGGTGCCGTTTGGCGATGAGATCATTCCCTTCCTCCAATCGATCACCGCGCAGATTGCTATCGCGCTCACTAAATGGAGCGGCGTTCCGGCGGTTATTGACGGGATCTACATTGATACACCGGTGGGCCTGTTCATCGTTGCTGAGGAATGTTCGGGTGTGAAGTTCCTTGTCGCGATGGTTACTCTTGCGGTGCTTGTTGGCTTTACCCGATTCACCAATTGGAGCCGCCGCGCGCTTTTCCTGAGCGGAGCGATCGTGCTCTCTGTCCTTGCCAATGGCGTTCGAGCTTGGGGCACGATCTACATCGCTCAATTTGCAGGGGTCGAGTTTGCTGCTGGGTTTGATCACATCGTCTATGGCTGGGTGTTCTTCGCGGTGATCGTGGCGCTGACTTTGGCCGCGGCCTGGCCATTCTTTCAATGCGAGCCGGAGGACTATGGTTTTACCACTGGCGAGCTCGAAGGGATGGGGTGGATCAAGCGGTTCGAAACGCGCGAGGATAGCTCTGTTCTTGTATGCGCTAGCCTTGCAGGGCTGGTGGTGGCCGTGACTGTAGCTGCGGCGATCTTGACGCCCACCTCCGGAATGTAAGAGGTTGCCACGATGTGCGGCGTCGCCGGCCTGTTTGACCCCCAAGGCAAAGCCGTATTCGCGCCTGAGCGCGTGGAGCGGATGACGAACGCGCTCATCCACCGCGGGCCTGATGGGGCAGGCGTGTGGACCTCTCCCGGCATTAGGCTTGGTCATCGGCGTTTGTCGATCATCGATCTGGAGGGCTCGCCGCAGCCCATGCTCTCGGTCGATGGACGCGCAGTGATTGCCTTCAACGGCGAGATCTACAATTTCAAGGCGCTGCGCGAGGAGCTCGTGGGCGAAGGCGCACGCTTTGCCACCCAAGGCGATACCGAGGTGATCCTCGCCGCATGGCAGCGTTGGGGTGTCGATTGCCTTGAGCGGCTTGATGGCATGTTTGCCTTCGCGCTCTACGATCTCGATAAACGCCAGCTGTTCCTCGCGCGCGATCGCTTTGGGGTGAAGCCGCTGTTCCTTGCAAGCCTGCCCGATGGAACGCTTGCCTTCGGGTCTGAGCTGAAGGCGCTGCTCTGCGAACCATCGCTGTCGCGCAAGCTCGACCGCCGCGCCCTCGATGCCTACCTTGCCTGGGGTTACATCCCGGACAGCCATTCCATCCTTCAAGGCGTGCGCAAGCTTCCCGCTGGCCATTTCATGCTGTGCGAGGCGGGTAAGCCGCTGCCGAGCCCGCGCCGTTGGTGGGACATCAGCTTTGCCGAGCGAGCCTCGACTAGTGAGGATGCACTGAGCGAGGAACTGGCCGATCTCATGCGCAAGGCGATGCAATCGCGCATGGTCGCCGATGTGCCTCTGGGCGCGTTTCTGTCGGGCGGGGTCGACAGCTCGAGCGTGGTCGCGCTGATGAGCGAGGCGGTGAGCGAACCGGTCAAAACCTGCTCTATCGGCTTTGACGTCGAAGCGCTCGATGAGACGAGCTATGCTGAGCGAGTAGCGCGCCAGTATGGCACCGACCACCGCGCGCGCACCGTCAGCCCGGACGACTTTGGCGCGCTCGATCAGCTTGCCGCCATGTTCGATGAGCCCTTCGCCGATGCCTCTGCCTTGCCGACCTGGCGCGTGTGCCAGCTGGCGCGTGAGCATGTGACCGTGGCCTTGTCGGGCGATGGTGCGGATGAGGCCTTTGCCGGGTATCGCAGGCAGGTCTTCCACCACCATGAAGAGCGCGTGCGCTCGCGCATTCCTTCTGCCTTGCGCGCGCCTGTCTTCGGCACACTCGGGCGCTTGTGGCCCAAGGCGCAATGGGCACCGCGCCGGCTTCGCGCCAAGTCCACCCTGCTCGCGCTCGCCGAGACTGGGGAGGAGGGCTATGCACGCGGCCTCTCGATCACCACACCTGCCGAACGCGCATCGCTGTACAGCGATGGCTTTGCGCGCAGCCTTGCAGGGTTCCGCGCCGAGGATGAGCTTATCGCCCTGATGCGCGGCGCGCCTGCTCGCACCGGGCTTGACCGCGCGCAATATGCCGATCTCACCTTCTGGCTGCCCGGCGACATCCTCACCAAGGTTGACCGCACCAGCATGGCGACCAGCCTCGAAGCGCGCGAGCCGCTGCTTGACCATCGCCTTGTCGAGTTCGCCGCAAGCCTGCCTGATACGCTTCGCGTCGAGGGCTCAACGGGCAAGGCGATCCTCAAGCGGACCATGCAGGCCCATCTGCCGCGCGACATCCTCTACCGGCCAAAGCAAGGCTTTGTGACCCCGATTGCCGAGTGGCTGCGCGGGCCTTTGGCTGGTGAAGCGCGCAAGGTTGCGTCATCGGGCGCGCTGGCGAGGACAGGGTGGTTTGACGCTAAGGCGCTCGCCGCTCTCGTCGATGCCCATACTGCAGGGTTTGCCGACAATTCGCGTGTTCTATGGCAGCTCTTGATGCTCGAGAAATCGCTCGAACGCTTGCAGATATCGGGGTGATCTCCCTCAGCCCTACTCAACCCTCCTCTCCGTGGCCAAGCGCGAGGTATTCATCGCTTTGCATCTCATTGAGGCGGCTTACGGTGCGCTCGAACTCGAACGCGCCATCGCCCGCTTCGTAGAGCGCTTCGGGCAGCGCATCGGCGGTAGCGAACAGCTTGACCTTGTGCTCGTAAAGCGCGTCAATCAGCGTCACGAACCGCGCCGCCTCATTACGCTTGTCCGGGCCCATCAGCGGAATGCCGACAAGGATCACGGTGTGGAACGCCCGTGCAACCGCCAGGTAATCAGGCGCGCCGCGCGCTTCGCCACACAAGCGCTTGAAACTGAAGACGGCAACGCCCTTGAGGCTCTTGGGCACATGCAGCGAGCGTTTCGCGCCAACGGCCAATTCCTCTGAGGGCACGTTGTCGGCATCCTCGGGCGCGAAGTCGGTGAGGCGAAAGAAGGCCTCGCGCACTTTCGCCGTGGCCGCATCGCCCAGAGGCACATGCCAGGTCGCAAGCCCGCCAATCCGGTCAAGCCGGTAATCGGTTGGCCCGTTGAGGCTGAGAACGTCGAGCTCTTCCTGGATGAGGTCGATGAAAGGCAGGAAATGCTCGCGGTTGAGGCCGTCCTTGTAAAGATCGCTCGGTGGCCGGTTCGAGGTGGTGATGATGGTCACATCGCGCTCACGGATGAGCTGAGTAAACAGCCGGCTCATGATCATCGCATCGGCGGAGTTGTTGACCACCATCTCGTCAAAGTTGAGGCACCGTAGCCCTTCGGATAGCCGCTCTGCGACAGTCGGGATCGGATCGCCCGGATGGCTCAGCCGCGCCTCACGGATCGCTGCGTGGACCTCCTGCATGAAGGCGTGGAAGTGCACCCGGCGCTTTTCGGTGATGCTAAGCGCTTCGTGGAAGAGATCCATCAGCATCGATTTGCCGCGCCCGACGCCGCCCCACATATAGACCCCCTCAGCGCGCCGGGGACCGGAGTTGAAGAACTGCGTGATGAGCCCGCCGGGGCGCTTGGCCTCCAGGTCCTTTTGTAGACGATCAAGCCGGGCCGCCGCCGCGCGTTGATCGGGGTCAGCATGCAGCTCCCCGCTCGCAATCAGTTTTTCGTAACGCGCAAGCAGCCCTGTCATGAGGCCGAAGCCGAGGCAGCCGGTCTCGATTTCATCTTGCGCACAATGCCGGAGTAATTGGTGACGATAGTATCGCCCTGAACGCACTGGCCGCGTGCAAACATCATGCGCCCCGTTTCCTGCGTGATTTCGGTCACTGCGTCGAGCGGCTTGGTCGGATCGCCGGGCCCAACGAACTGGCTCGATAGTTCGACCGTCACCGAAGGGCCTGCATCGCCGTGGCCGATCATATGCATGGTCGCAAACAGCGCGATATCGGTGAGGCCCAAAGTCACCGCGCCGTGCACCATATCAGCAAGATTGGTGTGGCGCCGTTCGGGGAACATGCGCAGGCGGCACTGATTGCCTTCCGCGCGGACCCACATCTCGCCCAGAACCTGCGTGTTGAAACGCGTGCGGTCGATCATGTTCCAGGTGTACCAGCCCTCCTGGCCGTCCGTTTCCTCAGGCAAAAGCGGGCGGTGCTCGAAGGGTAGGTCTACAGGTACGTTGCTCATGAATGCGGGCGTTAGCGGCTTCATCCCGAGTAGGAAAGCCGCCCCAAGCAGGCCGCATCAAATGGCGCGTTCGGCCATCATCTTCTTGGTCTCGGCGATCGCCTTGGCGGGGCTTAGGCCCTTGGGGCAGACATTCGCGCAGTTCATGATCGTATGGCAGCGATAGAGACGGAACGGATCTTCGAGAGCATCAAGGCGCTCACCCGTCATCTCATCGCGGCTGTCAGCGAGCCAGCGATAGGCCTGCAGCAGGATGGCGGGTCCCAGGAACTTGTCCGAATTCCACCAATAGCTCGGGCACGAGGTCGAGCAGCACGCGCACAGAATGCACTCATAAAGGCCATCCAATTGCTCACGCTGTTCAGGCGATTGCAGCCGCTCCTTGCCCGATGGCGTGGTCGAGACGGTTTGAAGCCAGGGCCGGATAGAGGCGTATTGCGCGTAGAAGTGCGTGAAATCAGGCACCAGATCCTTGATCACTTCCATATGCGGCAGCGGAGTGATGCGGATCTCACCGTCAAGGTCCTCAATCGCGGTGGTGCAGGCCAGCGCGTTCTTGCCGTTGAGGTTCATCGCGCACGAACCGCAAATCCCCTCGCGGCAGGACCGTCGGAAGGTCAGCGTTGGGTCCACCTCATTCTTGATCTTGAACAGCGCATCCAGCACCATCGGCCCGCATTCTTCAAGGTCGATCTCGAACTTGTCATAGCGCGGGTTCTTGCCGCTATCGGGATCGTAGCGGTAAATCTTGAAGGACTTGGCGCGCTTGGCGCCCTTGGCCTTGTGCGCCTTTCCATCCTTTCTGATTTTCGAATTCTTCGGAAGCGTGAAAGTTGCCATTCTGCATTTATCCCAATTGCGTTTGTTTGGTATGTAACGCGCTGCGCGAGCGAGGCAAGATGCGCGGTGTTGCGAGCTTTGAGACGCCAATTGAGCGCGGTTCATTACCCGATATGAGCGCACGCGTGTAGGAGACACATGTTACACAGTCCAAAAGTAGAAAACGCACCCCTCTCAAGAGCCACCTTGCGGCCGAAAAAATTGAAGCAGATCAGGGGAACTCATCGCCATGTCTCTCACTGTTAGCAAGTATGAACCATGTAGGAAAATTCCCACGCCGCGCGGCGGTTTTTGGCAGCACCGGAGGAATTGGCCGGGCCTTGTGTGAGACGCTGGCCGCAGGCGGTTGCGAGACGGTCTATGCCGGATCGCGCGGCGGGAAAGAGCCCGCAGGAGCCGCCATCACCCCTTTCGCCTTCGACCTGGAGGATGAGGCCAGTATTGCAGCTGCGGCAGACCTGATGCGCGGCGCGCCGCCCGAATGGGTGATTGTTGCCAGCGGCGTGCTGACACTGGCGGACGGAACAGGACCAGAGCGCACCTTTAAACGCCTCTCAGGTGAGGCTATGGCCAAGGTTCTGGCGCTTAACACGATCGGCCCGGCGCTGGTCGCAAAGCATATCTTGCCGCTAATGCCGCGTTCTGAGCCGTTCGTTTTCGCAGCTTTGTCAGCGCGTGTCGGCTCGATCTCGGACAATGGGCTGGGAGGCTGGCACTCCTACCGCGCATCCAAGGCCGCGCTCAATATGATGCTCAAGAACTTCGCGCTGGAAATGGCGCGCACACACAAGCAGGGCGTGGTCGTGGGGCTTCATCCGGGCACTGTGGACAGCGACCTTTCCAAGCCGTTCCAAAAAGGCCTGCCAAATGGCCAATTGACCGAGCCCGCAGACGCAGCAACAAACCTGCTAAGCGTGCTGTCACAACTGGGGTCAGAGCAATCGGGCCGCGTGTTTGACTTTGCCGGCATTGAAGTGCCTGCTTGATAATTCAGCACCTGATCATTCTACGAATGTCTGCCTTTCGCGCTTAACTGAGCTTGATAATTGCGTGCCAGAATAGGGCGCTACGAAAACCGTAGCTCGGCGAATTTCGCTCGACTTCGTATGCTTATCGCGCCTATTCTCTTTTCACGTCATTTCGTCTAATTCGTCGAGGGTTCCATGCAACAAGACGCGTTGATTGCGCAACAAGAGGATGAGGGCGCACGAACAGCGGCAAGCCTTGCGTCGCCTGCCTATCCGCTTGATCCAGACGCGCTGCATCTCGAAGCAGACGAAGCCGCGCGTTGTGGGAAGGCTTTTGCGCAGGATTACCAGTCCGCCGAGCCCTTTCATCACATAGCAATCGACAACTTCCTGCCTGAAGAGGTTGTTCTGAAAGTGCGCGAGGAAGCGCTTGCGATGGGTGAGAAGACCGCACAGAACTCCAGCCTACAGGAGCACCGCAAAACATCCTACAGCCCCGACATCTTGCCGCATTACTCGCGGCTCGTTTTCACTGCTCTCAATTCCCAGTCATTTATCAAATTCCTCGAGAAGATGACCGGGATAGATGGGCTCATTCCTGATCCCTATTTCCAGGGCGGGGGCATTCACCGGACCAATAATCGCGGCTATCTGGGCATCCATGCCGATTTCAATCGCCATAAGGAAATGAACCTTGAGCGGCGATTGAATGTGCTGATCTATCTCAATCCCGGCTGGCAGCCTGAATTTGGCGGGAATTTCGAGGTCTGGACCCCGGATATGAAAAGCCAGGTGGCAAGCTTTACTCCGGTCATGAACCGCATGGCCTGTTTCAGCACATCCTCGACCAGCATGCACGGCAATCCGGAACCGGTGAAACACCCCGATGGCATGCCAAGGCTTTCAATGGCGCTCTATTACTACACGGCGACCTGGTCGCCGAGCCACGTGGAGCACACCACGCTCTTCCGCCCGCGACCGGGCTCAGAGGATGTAGCGAGCGCGCATAACCACCGCCGCCAATGGGTCAGGCGTTACACGCCGCCCGCAGCAATTGGCCTTGTCGAACGGGTGATGGACAAGCTGAAGCTCTAGTCCGCCGCTGGCGCGTCCTCGGCGGGGATGGGTGGTGTGGCCCAGAACAAGGCGACCTCGTCATCAAGCCCGGTCATCTCATAGCGGATGAGAGCAATCGGCAAGCGCCCCATTGCCATGAACTCATCGTGGAAGTCCTTGAGGACAAACGCCTCTCCCAATTGGCTGGCACGGTCAGCGAGAAGTGCGTCCATTTGCAATTTGCCGATCGTGTAAGCGACGCCATAGCCGGGCGGGCGACGCAAATAGATTTCCGCATCGACCCGCGCGACATCGACATCGAGCAACGGCGTCTTGGCGCGCATATAGTCCACCGCCTGCGCCACGCTCCAATTGTTGCGCTGCATGTAGATATCGGCGGGAACGCGGGCGGCGCGGAAGATGCCGAAAATCATCATGAACTCGTCTGCGCGCGGCGAATATTGCGTGCCGCCTGCCAGCATCGTCGCTTCTTCGAGATAGGTCGCCCAGCCTTCGAGCCGCCCGCCATCGCTGTAGCTTGACCGAATGGGCCGTGTGTCGCGCGCGGCAAGGACCGCATCGTAGCGGTGGCCGGGAATAACTGCGTGGACATGATCGGGAATGGGATCGCGAAACTGGATCTGCTCCCAGAAATTGGGTCCGTCCGGACGCTCGATATAAGGCGTGTTGGCACCCAGCTCGCCGACAAAATCGGGGATTGTGATGATCTCTTGCTGGGTCAGGAACCGGCGCACGCGCGCATCGGTCTCGGCAATCTTGGCTTCTTGCTCGGCGGCGCTTTGCGAAAGCTCGATTGGAGGCAAAGCACGGTTGCGGTGGCGCAGCAGGGTGAGCGCGGCGCTCATACGCTCATGCTCGCGCTCGGCAAGCGTGATCATTTCCTCACCCGTCAGCGGCATCATGCGCACATGGCGGATGAACCAGTCATAGCGCGCATCACCGACCCCAGCGGGCGTGGTCATGCTCGCTCGCTCAGCAAGCAGCCAGTCGCGAAAGCCTTCTAACGCGGCTTTGGCGGCCTCAGCGTCGGCGACAAGGTCAGGGCGGTCCGTGCGAGCGCGCTGGAGCAGGTCATCGTACCAGCCGATAATGCCTGGCGGAGGAACCTCGCGATAGGGATGGTAGTGGTTCACCCCGTCGCTGTTTTCGAGGTTGTGGAGCGCCAGATCGGCAAAGTCGCCCGCGACTTCGGTAAGGTTGGCGCGCGCCGAAGTGATGGCTTCGGGCACCAGTTTCAATCTGCGCTTGAGATCAGCGATTTCAGCGTCGCTTCCCGTAACTTCGCTAAAGGCAACGCGCATCATCGGGTCGAGATAAAAGCCCGGATCGCGCTTCCAGGGTTTGAGCACTTCGAGATTGAAGCGATACCCATTGAGGATCGATTTGACCGCGAGGAAATCCACCTGCTTGTCGCGCGGCCAGGATTGGACGGGCAGTGCGGCAAGCTCGGTCTCGAAGCGGGCAAGACCGGCGAGCTTTTCGTCCATCAGGCTTTCGACATAGGTGCTATCGACCCGCGCTCCGGATTCGAGCACCACTTCGGCGTAAAAGCCGGGCACCATGAATTCGAGCAATTCGGAATGCAGCGCAACGAGGTCGTCGTATTTGTCTCTTGTTTCTTGCGCTTGAGCGGGCGCTTGAATAGGCAGCGCCACCAGCAAAGCCGCGCTCAAAACTGCTTTAATCCAACGCATAATGTGTTCCCCTTGCTGTGCAGAATGCGCGAGCACTGGCGTGGTGTCCAGCAGCGCGGGGCGAGTAGGGCAAGCGGGTCGGGGATTAGGGCGTGTTGGGCCCGGGCGAGACTTGCGTGAACCAATCCGCGCTGGGGATCCTCAGCGTGAGGGCCATGGTGATCGCCAGGAGAATCCACCCTGCAACGCAAAAAAAGAGCGCAATATCGCCCATTCGCACCCGATAGCTTGACACCAAAGACACCCGTTTTCACGCCTGATAGCTGTGGTATTGCGACAAGGATGTTGCTCGATGAAAAGCGCGGTCTTCGCAGGGGTGGTTCTGGGAAGTCTTGGTGCGTTCTTGGTGGCCCAGTTTAGCGCACCGTTTGTCGCGTCGTCTCTTGCGGGGGCGCTCGGCAATTCGCAAGAGGCTGTCCCACCGGCAATGCAAGAGGCGCCTACGCCCCCGAATAGCCAGCCAGAGGTTCTGGGCGCAGGGTTTGTCTCTCGGCCTGACCGCTATGAATTTTGCCAGACCCTTTCGCGCGATGGGCGCACGCTCACGATCGGGGTCGAGCATGGGCAGTGGCAATCGATCGAGAGCTATTCGTGGGATGGCGCGCAGTGGGTTGGGCCAAAGCCGGTGATTGGCAAGCCCAATTACAACGCGCACGACCCGTATCTCTCGGCAGACGAGCAGCGGCTCTATTTCATCACTAAGGTGCGCGGGACTGCGGACCTTGCCTATCTGCCGCGCGAGATCGACGGAAGCTGGGGCGAGGCGGTGTTCCTGGATGCGCCGGTGAACTCAGATAGCGATGATTATTACACCTCAATCACCAAGAATGGTGCGGTGTTTTTGTCCTCCAACAGAGGTGGGCAGGGCTTTGACCTCTACGAAGCGCCGCTGGAGGGTGGCGAAGAAGCGATCCGTTTGCCCGATGGCATCAACATGCGCGCTTATGAGGGCGATCCCTTCATCGACCCAGACCGTCGCTATCTCATCTTCGCCTCTAACCGCAGAGATGGGGCAGGGCGCGGGGACATTTATCTGAGCGTCGCCAAGGAGGATGGCGGCTGGTCACACCCCATCGCCTTTGATGAGCGCGTCAACACCAAAGGCCACGAATTGTGCCCGCAAGTTTCGCTCGACGGGTCAGCGTTTATGTTCACCAGCAATGAAGATATTTACTGGGTCTCATCAGCCATTATCGATGAGATGATCGCGGCGTATGAGGCCAGCGCTGAGGAGTAAACGTCTCAAATCAGCCCGTAGCGCGCCAGCCCTTCGGCGATGATCGTCTGGATCAGTTCCTCCTGCGTCCACCCGGCCATAGCGGCGGCGCGGCCAAAGACCTTTTGCGACCAGAGATTGCAGTTGAGATTGAGCTCCAGGAACTGGATGTCGCCTGTCGCCTCGTTAACGCGGAATTCGAAGCGGCCATAATCGAACGGGCGATACTCCTCCCAGCATAGCTTGGTCATTTCTGCGATGCGCGCAGTCACCTCAGGGTTTTCAAAGGGGTCGAGCGAGTATTTCTGGCTGCGATCCACCAGATCGCGCTTCTCGTAGTAGGTGCGAAGGTGCGATGGGTCCGCCTGGCGGAAGATCAGCATAGGCAGGATCTGCGGCTGGCCATCAATAGTGACCACCGGCACTTCGACATCGCTGCCGTCAAGGAAGGGTTCGACGATTGCATCCTGCCCGCGATTGGCTGGGTCCTCATGAATGCGCTCGACCGCCGCCCTCACGCCGTGCCAATCAGTCGCGTCCTGCACTCCCCAGCTGGCGGAAGAGTTATTGGGTTTGATCACGTAGCGCTGCGCCTCAGGCAGGCGCTCTGGCGTGACTGGGGCACCCTTACGGAAGATTGCCCAGGGCGCGGTTGGCAGGCCTGCATCCAAAGCGGCGCGCTTGGCAAGGTGCTTGTCATCCGAAAGACCGCGCAGGATCGGGCTCGCGCCGAGATACGGGATACCCGCACGCTCGCACAAAAGCGGCACCAGCATTTCAGAATTGAAGAACCCGGCGCGGTTGAGGAGCGGGAAGACAAGGTCGATCTCCTTGGGCGGATCGAACAGAATGTCATGCGTCTGCGCGATCGTGAGCCGTAATCCCAGCGCTTCGAGCACTTCGCGCATTTCGCGGTGGTAGCGGGCGTGATTGCCATCCTCGGGGTGGATATCGCCTTCCCACAGCGCATTCTTCGCCAGGAACAGGATGTGGATCTTGTCCTTGGCGTGCTCTGGAATTTTGAGAGGGCTTGGTGCGTGCGACATGCGGGCCTTTTTCACGAAGGTCGATCCGTTCTTGGCGCCCGCCCTTAGGGGGTGAGCCAGTGTTTCGCCAGCGCTTCTTGTTGGCCTGTTTAAAAAATGCAGATTGGCTGAGCATTCATCGCGCCTGAGGCCTTTGCGCTTGTCGAAGAGGGGTCTTAGGGGTCGCGCGCTGCCCTCAAGCATGGCCCAGTGTGTGTCGTCGACCGGCCCATCACCGGCCCAGCATTGACGTCGTCCCGCTCAGCCTCGGCGATGGTGACGTCTGCAAGGCCGCTTTGATGAAAAAAGGGCCGGGGGTGCCTAGCGCACCGCTCCCGGCCCGTTATTATCGATTACTCGCCGAAAGTGCGCTGCCACCAGCCGCGTTTCCTTGAGCCGCTTTCATCGCTCTCGTTCACGGTCTCGGTTTCTCCTGCATCTGTAGTGCTGGCCTCGGCGGTGGGCGCTTCGGCAGGCGCTTTTGTGGCGGCCGGGGCTTCAGCGACAGGCGCTTCTTCCTCAACCTTCTTTTTGCGCGGTGCGCGCTTGCGCTTGGGCTTATCCGCAGCGGGTGTCTCCTCGGCGGGTGCGTCCGTAGCGGGAGCCTCCTCGACTGCAGCAACTTCATCTGACGCCTCTTGCTCGGCCTTTTTCTTGCGCGACGCGCGCTTGCGCTTGGGCTTTTCCGCAGGCTCGGCTTCAGCCTTAGCATCACCTTCAGGTGCGGCATCGGCGGTCTCATCGTTTGCCGGAGCGGCAGCGGAGGCCTCGCTCACCGTGTCGGTGTTTTCCTGCGAATCCACTTCATCCGATCCATTTTCATCTCCCGACTTGCGACGCCGACCACGGCCGCCACGGCGCCGACGGCGCTTGGGCTTGTCATCGTTCGATCCGTCGCTGGTTTCCTGCGAATTTTCGGACGCATCGTCGGCATAAGCCTCATCGTGCGTCTCGTCTTCGGTGTCTTCGTCGGCCCAATCAGCTCCCTCGTCCGAGCGCTTCTTGTTGCGGCCCCGGCCACCACGGCGGCGGCGGCGCTTTTTCCTGGGACGATCGTCTTCGTCCTCGTCTGCATAGGCCTCCTCTTCGGGGAGGTCATCATCGTCGTCCTCATCATCGATGATCGGTTCAAATCTAGGCGCTTGTGTGGGGCGCGGGCCGTGGCTGCCAACGCTCATCTTGGCGCCTTCATCCTCGCCCTCGGGCACGACCTCGATCGACACACCATAACGGCTCTCGATCTCGACGAGTTCGCCACGCTTTTCGTTGAGAAGGTAGACCGCCGCCTCGGTGCTCGCCGCAAGCTTGATTTGCGTGCCTTTGCCCTTGGCCGCTTCGTCTTCGATAAGGCGCAGCGCGGAAAGACCAGCGGAAGAGGCGGTGCGCACAAGGCCGGTGCCATCGCAGTGCGGGCAGGTGCGGGTGGTCGCTTCGAGCACGCCGGTGCGCAGGCGCTGGCGGCTCATCTCCATCAGGCCAAAGCCCGAAATGCGGCCCACCTGAATGCGCGCGCGATCGTTCTTGAGCGCTTCCTTCATCGCCTTTTCAACTTTGCGTGTGTTGGAGTTGTACTCCATGTCGATAAAGTCGATGACAACGAGGCCCGCCATATCGCGTAGGCGCAGCTGGCGAGCGATTTCACGTGCGGCTTCAAGGTTGGTGTGGAGCGCGGTCTGCTCGATGCCGTGCTCCTTGGTAGAGCGGCCTGAGTTGATATCGATCGAGACCAGCGCCTCAGTTGGGTTGATGATCAGATAGCCGCCCGATCTCAGCTGTACCATCGGATCATACATTGCGCGCAGCTGATCCTCGGCGCCGTAGCGCTGGAATAGCGGGACAGGATCGGAATAGGCTTTGACCCGGCGCGCATGGCTGGGCATCAGCATTTTCATGAAGGCCTTGGCGCTCTTATAACCGTCTTCGCCTTCAACCACGACCTCTTCAATCTCGCGGTTGTAAATGTCGCGGATCGCTCGCTTGATGAGATCGCTGTCGGAATGGATCAAAGCGGGCGCGGTGGAGCCAAGCGTGGTCTTGCGGATCGTATCCCAAAGCCGGGCAAGGTAATCGAAGTCGCGCTTGATCTCGGTCTTGGTGCGGCTGAGGCCGGCGGTTCGGACAATCAGGCCCATGGTCTTTGGTAGCGACAGGTCCGAGACCACCTGCTTCAACCGCTTGCGATCGCTGGTTGAGCTGATCTTGCGGCTGATCCCACCGCCATGCGACGAGTTCGGCATGAGGACGGTGTAGCGCCCGGCAAGGCTCAAATAAGTGGTAAGCGCCGCGCCCTTATTGCCGCGCTCCTCCTTGACGACCTGGACGAGCAGCACCTGACGGCGCTGGATGACGTCTTGGATCTTGTAGCGACGGCGCAGCGCCATACGCTTGGCGCGCACTTCGTCGACTTCCTTGGCTCTGGAGCGGCCGCCTTTGTTGCCGCCTTTGGTGTCTTTGCCACCCTGACGGCGGCGACCGCGGCCCCGGCGTGAGCGGCGCGGCTTATCTTCGCCATCCTCGCTGTCGTCAGCGGTTTCGCCAGAATCGTCGCCAGAATGCTCCTCCGCCTCGTCGTCTTCGGCCTCGTCGCTTTCATCCTCGTCGTCATCGTCCGAGGTGCCGTCTTCGATTGTTGCGACCTTGTCCTTGTCGGAGGTGTCGATCTCTTCAAGGCCATCTTCGGCGATTTCCTCGACGAGTTGTTCGGCGCTTTCATCCTCAGCGTCGTATTCATCGCCAGGCGAGACGCCTTCCTCTTCCTCTTCGTCGCGCAGGCGGGCCTCTTCGGCGGCGGCCTCAGCCTCTTCAGCGAGGAGGCGTTCGCGATCCTCTTGCGGGATCTGGTAATAATCGGGGTGGATTTCGCTGAAAGCGAGGAAGCCGTGGCGATTGCCGCCGAAATCGACAAAAGCCGCTTGCAACGAGGGTTCGACCCGCGTGACCTTGGCTAGATAGATGTTGCCTTTGATCTGCTTGTGTTCAGCCGATTCAAAGTCGAATTCCTCAATCCGGTTTCCCTTGAGAACCGCCACCCGGGTTTCTTCCGCGTGGCGCGCATCGATTAACATGCGCGTTGCCATGTAAGTGTCTCCAAGCGCCGACAAGCCTTTGCGTGTGTGGACGAAGGCTAGGGCGCGTAATTGTGTGATAAGTGGCGCTGGCAATGCCCGCGCTGTATGCGGTGTTCGCGCGGTGACCTTGGGGTTTTGGGCTGAGGCTCAGCCATCCCGATTGCGGTTTGCGCGCGATGTTCGTGTCTGCTGTGAAAGACGCTGCGATGGCTCGCTCAAGAACGCTCGCTTGCCCGTGTGCACCTGAGGCACCCTGGGGAAAAACTTGCGAGGGTTTACGTCTCGTCACTGCATCAACCTGGTTAAGGCTCTGTTAGTAAGTGTCGGCAAATGGCCAAAAGAGCCTGAGAGTGGAGAAGGCGTAGCATGGATTGAGTTATCAATCGGTTTGCAAACCTTCCCCAATACCAAGCGATTAGCACCGTGGGTTTCAACAGGCAACTCTATTGCACTTCACCCCGGCAACGCCCTAAGCGGCTCATGTCATGAGTGTACGTGACCTTTTGCTGCTGGTAATCGCGCTGCCTGCGCTTGTGCTGGGCGGGGCCATTGCGACCGAGCTGACTATTCCTGTGCCGATTTTCGGGCGCGAGTACGTCCAGACTTTCATTCTCACCAGCGCCGCGCGCGATGCTGACTTGCCCACAATTATGGGCCCTGATGATCCGACCCGTCCGTTGGTGGTGATCGATGCAGGCCATGGCGGACGCGATCCGGGCGCCGTGCGCGGCGGGGTACAAGAGAAAGTCGTTGTCCTCGCGATTGCGCTGCAATTGCGAGAAAGACTACTGGAGCGAGGCGGCGTGCGAGTGGCGATGACGCGCGAGGATGATCGTATCGTTACGCTGGCCCAGCGGCCCGAGACCGCGCGGCAGCTTGATGCGGACCTGTTCCTGTCGATCCACGCCGATTCCGCCGGGGACCTAGACCAGGTTTCCGGTGCGAGTATTTACACCTTGTCGAGCGAGGCCTCGAGCCAGGCAGCAGCGCGCTTTGCGGCGCGAGAGAATAATGCGGATCGCCTGAACGGGGTCGAAATCGTCGATCAAACCGATGAAAGCCAGAGAATCCTCGTCGAGCTTGCGCAAGAACGCACAGCTGGCCAGTCGGCTGAGTTTGCCCAGCTCATCCGGCGCGAAGGCGAGGGTGAGATTGCGTTCCACCCAGAGGCGCTGCGCTCGGCGTCTCTGGCGGTCCTGCGCGCGCCCGATGTGCCAGCGGTGCTGTTTGAAAGCGGATTTGTCACCAATCGTGAGGACCGCGCAAAGCTAACGACGCCAGAAGGGCAGGCGGCCTATGCCGATGTGCTTGAACGCGCGATCCGGGTTTATTTCGCGCGGCGCAGCGATACAGATGCTCCGGGTGACGATACGGTAACAGAGGTCGCGGCGCGCTGAGTGCTGCCTCCCAAAAAAACGCAACAATCCCAATTGGAATGCGCACAGCTTTGCGCCAAAAGCACTGGTCCCGCCTCAAACCCTGTTGTAATCCGCCACTCGCCCCATGACTGATACCGCTGACCTGCCGCCATTTGCCTATATGCGTCACCGCTTGAACCGCGACATTCGCAGTGCCGGCGCGTGGCTGCTGGCGAAGTGGCGCGCAAGCATCTGGTACAAGCTTATCGTGACTGCCGTCGTTATGGTGGCGGCCGTCTGGATCGCGCTGTTTGTGTGGCTGGCAAGCGATCTTCCTGATGCGACAAGCCTGCTCGAATACGAGACCCCGCTGCCCACCGTCGTGCGCGGGATTGATGGCGCCATTGTCCATTCCTATGCGCGAGAGCGCCGGGTGCAGCTGCAATACGCCGATTTTCCTGAGCGGCTTAAGCAGGCCTACATCTCAGCGGAGGACAAGACCTTTTACAGCCATGGCGGCATTGATTTCACCGGTACAGCCAATGCCGTGTTCGATTACGCGACCAAATACGGCTCTGGCCAGCGCGCTGTGGGCGGGTCAACGATTACGCAGCAGCTCGCCAAAATCCTGCTGCTGGGCGATGAATATTCAGTCACGCGCAAGCTCAAAGAAATGATCCTTGCAAGCCGCATCGAAGGGGTTCTGAGCAAGCAGGAAATCCTTGAGCTTTACCTCAACGAAATTCCTCTGGGCCGCCGCTCATTCGGGGTGCAGGCGGCGGCGCGCGCCTATTTTGACAAGGATGTGGGCGAGCTTGATCTGCATGAGATAGCGTTCCTTGCAATCCTGCCCAAGGCGCCTGAACGCTATGGCCGCAAGGGTGAAGAGGACGCAGCGCTCGCCCGGCGCGCTTTCGTGCTCACGCAAATGGCGGACAACGGCTTCATCTCCGACGCTGAGCGCGCCGCTGCCACGGCAAAGCCGCTGGGTCTCGTGCAGCAGCGCGCGCGGCGCAGCGCAGATGCGGGCTACTTTCTCGAAGAGGTGCGGCGCCAGCTGATCGATGAATTTGGTGAGACCGCTGAGGATGGCGGGAGCAGCGTCTATGCTGGTGGGCTGTGGGTGCGCACTTCGCTGGATATGGAGCTCCAGAACGCCGCGCGCGAGGCTTTGCGCGAAGGACTGCTTAGCTATCACGGACGCCGGGGCTGGGGCGGCTCGATCGCGACAATCGATATGGAGGCGGGCAATTGGCGCGGGCAATTGGCAAGCTCCTATCTGAGCATCAATTACAAGGATTGGCGCATCGCGGTGGTGACGCAGCGTTCGCAGAGCGATGCGACTGTCGGCTTCACCGATGGCAAAGAAGCGCCGCTTTTGAACCCGCCGAGAAATCTCAAAGCGGGCGATGTAATCGCGGCAAAGCCCGACGGCGCGGCATATAGTCTAGCAATCCTTCCCACAGCGCAGGGCGGGCTGGTCGTTCAGAACGCGCAATATGGCCGTGTGCTTGCCATGCAGGGCGGGTTTGATGATCGCTTGGGCGACTTCAACCGCGCAACGCAGGCCTTCCGCCAGCCAGGCTCCACAATCAAGCCGTTTGTCTACGCCACCGGGCTTGACCAGGGCATGACGCCTTCGACCCAAATCGATAACACCCGCTTTTGCTATTATCAGGGCTCCGGCCTTGGCGAAAAGTGCATTCGCGGCGGGCGCGCGGGCCAGTTCCCGATGCGCTACGGGCTGGAGCAATCGCAGAACATCATGACCGTCCAGATCGGCATGCAGGCTGGCATGCAGAACGTGGTCAACACAATCGAGAGCCTTGAGATCGGCGAAGCGGACCCTTACGCGGCGACCGCGCTTGGCTCGGAGGAAAGCACGGTCATGCGCATGGTGGCGGCTTACGCAGCGCTCGCCAATCATGGCCGGTTTAACACGCCCACGGTGATCGACTATGTGCAGGATCGCCGGGGTAAGGTGATCTGGCGCGCCGATACGCGCAATTGCCGGACCTGCAATATGCCGGAATGGGATGGCTCGGCGATGCCGCGCATGGGGCTTAAAGGGCGCCAGGCGATGGACGCGCGCACGGCGTTTCAAACCATGCACATGCTCGAAGGCGTGGTGACGCGCGGCACGGCGACCAACCTGCGCAGCCTCGAGCTACCACTCTTCGGCAAAACGGGTACCACGACGGGACCCAAGGATGTGTGGTTCATCGGCGGCACGCAGCGCATGGTGGCGGGCGCTTATCTTGGCTTTGATACGCCGCGCAATCTGGGCGGCTATGCCTATGGCGGCACAATAGCTGCGCCCATCATCAAGTCGATGATCGAGAAATCGCGCAGCCGTTGGTCCGACCTTCCCGCTGTCGCGCCCGAAGGCGTGCGCATGGTCCGCATTGACCGGCGCACGGGTAAGCGCGTGTTCGACGGATGGCCAAGCGATGATCCGCTCTCCGATGTTATCTGGGAAGCCTTCAAGCCTGATACAGAACCCCAGCGCTCCACCCGTCAGGACGAGATTGCGGCCAAGCGCGCTGAAATCCTCGCTCTCATCGAAGCAGGCCGGAATGGCGATGGATTTCGTGAGGAAGGCATGCCGGAAAACTTCGCTGAGGATCAGGGCGGCATTTATTGAGCCTGTTCAGCTTGAGGCCGGGAACCGCAGCTGCGCCTGACGGGTTACAAACTTCATGAGAAAACTCCCCATGCTTGCCGCCGCTTTTGTTGCGCTCGGCCTCACCGCTCCAGCGCTCGCTGACCTTCCCGAGGGCACCTCGGCCCCGCTGTTCACCACTAAGGCCGCGATGGCGGGCAAGGAATTCGGCTTCAGCCTCGAGACCGCGCTCAAGCAGGGGCCGGTCGTTCTCTATTTCTATCCCAAGGCGTTCACGAGCGGCTGCACGCTCGAGGCGAACGCCTTTGCTGAGGCGATGCCCCAGTTCAAGGGGGCGGGCGCGAGCGTGATTGGCATGTCGAACGATGATATCGAGACCCTGAAGCGCTTTAGCCGAGAAGAATGCCGCGATGCCTTCCCTGTGGGCGTTGCCAGTCTCGATGTGATGCAGGATTATGAGGTGGGCGGCCCGAAGAGCCCGTATGCCAGCCGCACATCCTACGTCATTGCGCCGGGCGGCAAGATCACCACGGTCTACACCAGCGGTGATTACCGCCAACATGTCAGCCGCACGCTTACAGCTGTGAAAAACCTCTCGAAATAAAGCAAAGCGTAGGCCTGCGGGTGAGGGGGTGTGCTTTACAATACTCGTTCCCGCGTTAGGGGATGCGGTTTGTTATTCCCTTGGGGGTTTTGGCCCTCGGGGCCTTTCGAAGGACATGTTATGCGGGCCGAGGCCCAAACCCATATCGACCGTATCGAGGCCGCGCTAGACCTTGTTCGCCAGTCGCTCGACTGGGAGCGGGCACTGCGCCGTCTTGATGAACTGAACGCGCGCGTGCAAGACCCCACGCTTTGGGACAATCCCAAGGAAGCCCAGGCGGTGAGCCGCGAGCAAAAGACGCTGGAGACGGCGGTGGAGACGGTTAACCAGATCTCGGGCGAAATGGCCGACGCGATCGAGTTCATCGAAATGGGCGAAATGGAGGGCGAGGAGAGCGTCATCAATGATGGCCTCGCAACGCTGGAGCGCCTCGCTAACCGCGCTGATGCCGACAAGGTGCAGGCGCTCCTTTCAGGCGAAGCGGACGCGAATGACACCTATCTCGAAATCCACGCTGGCGCAGGCGGCACCGAGAGCCAGGACTGGGCCGAAATGCTCTTTCGCATGTATGCACGCTGGGCTGAGCGGCGCGGCTTCAAGGTTGAGACGGTCGAGTATCAGGCGGGTGATCAGGCCGGGATAAAGTCAGCAACGCTGCTCTTGAAGGGCGAAAACGCCTACGGCTACGGCAAGACCGAAAGCGGCGTCCATCGCCTTGTGCGCATCAGCCCCTATGACAGCGCGGCCAAGCGTCACACCAGCTTTTCCAGCGTCTGGGTCTACCCGGTGATCGACGATGATATCGACATCGAGATCAACCCTGCAGACCTGAAGATCGACACCTACCGGGCCTCAGGCGCAGGCGGTCAGCACGTCAACACGACCGATTCGGCCGTTCGCATCACCCACCAGCCCACAGGCATCGTGGTCGCAAGTCAGAACGATCGCTCGCAGCACAAGAACCGCGCGACGGCGATGAACATGCTCAAGGCCCGACTGTTTGAGCGCGAGATGCAGATGCGCGAAGCGGCAGCTTCGGGCGAATATCAGGAGAAGAGCGAGATTGGCTGGGGCCACCAGATCCGCTCTTACGTCCTGCAGCCCTATCAGATGGTCAAGGACCTGCGCACCGGCGTCACCTCATCCTCACCCGACAAGGTACTTGATGGCGAGATCGACCCCTTCATCTCCGCCGCTCTCGCCCAGCGCGTGACGGGTGAAACGGTCGATGTGGAGGACGTTGAGTGAGACTGTCCTCGAAGGCCCTTTGCTGTTCAGCATGAAAACCGTGATCAAAGCCCTCTCACTTGGCTGCGCGGCCGTGCTTGTTTCGGCTTGTGACGGCATGGTCAGTGATAGCGCGCGGCCTGACAGCGCGCTCGAATTTCCGCTGCCTGACCGGCCCTTGGCAAGCGAAACCGCCAGTGAATTCTCCACCGAGGATGTGCGCGATGGACGCGGTGAGGCGGTCAAGGTGATGGACCGTGCGGGGATCACACCGGGCATGACGGTCGCGGACATTGGCGCAGGCGAGGGCTATTATACGGTGCGTCTTGCCGAGCGTGTGGGCGCGCGGGGCCGGGTTCTGGCACAGGACATTGACCGCAAGGCGCTGGATCGCCTCGGTAGCCGGGTTGAGCGCGAGCGGCTTGAAAACATTTCGATCAAGCTTGGAGAGCCCGATGATCCGCAACTTCCTGTCGACAGTTTCGATCGCATCTTCATCGTCCATGTCTATCACGAAGTGACCGAGCCTTACGCCTTCCTGTGGCGCTTGTGGCCGGCTCTGGCTGAAGGCGGTGAGATCATCGTCGTCGAGGCCGAGCGCCCAATCAGCGAGGGCGGGATTTCGCACGCGCTCTTGTTCTGCGAGTTCGAAGCGGTGGGCTATCATCTGCTCGAATTCACGGAGAAACCGGACATCGCGGGCTATTTCGCGCGGTTTGAGCGCGGCGCTCAGCGCACCGATCCGGCCGATATCGAGGTCTGCACCAGTAACTAGCCGCGTTCCATGGCGTGACAAGTGAAGCTCTGGTGCAAATCGGGCAGAGCGACTCTTATCAACCCTGTGGCTCTGAGCGCTCTTTTCCTAAGCCAAGTGCGGTGCTAGGCGCGCCGCTCAAGATAAGAACCACAATATGAGGGGACACGCGGGGATGACGGATTTCCCAACCAGTTTTGACAGGGACGATCTGCTGAAATGCGCTCGCGGTGAACTGTTTGGCGAAGGCAATGCGCAATTGCCCGAACCGCCCATGCTGATGATGGACCGCATCACCGATATCTCGGGCGACGCGGGGCCGCATGGCAAGGGACATGTGGTGGCCGAATTCGATATCACGCCCGATCTTTGGTTCTTCGATTGTCACTTTCCCGGCAACCCGATCATGCCCGGCTGCCTTGGCCTTGATGGCTTGTGGCAACTGACGGGCTTCAACCTGGGCTGGCGGGGCTGGAAGGGCCGCGGTTACGCGCTGGGTGTGGGCGAGGTGAAGCTCACAGGCATGGTGCGCCCTGACCGCAAGAAGCTGACCTATTATGTGGATTTCACCAAGGCGGTTAAGACCCGGCGTCTGACCATGGGCGTAGCCGACGGGCGCGTCGAAGCCGATGGCGAAGTCATTTACAACGTCAAGGATATGAAAGTCGCCCTTTCCGAAGCGTGATCGGGCCACTTCCAACTAGAAAGAGATTATGCGCCGCGTAGTTATCACAGGTCTGGGGATCGTCTCCTCGATCGGCACCGATGCCAGCGAAGTCCTCGCATCGCTCAAGGCCGGAAAATCGGGCATCACCTTCAACGAAGACATGGCCGAACACGGCTTTCGCTCGCAGATTGCGGGAGCGGTCGATCTGGATGTGGCAGAGCATGTCGACAAGCGCACCCTGCGCTTCATGGGATCGGGCGCGGCTTACGCCTATGTCGCGATGGGTCAGGCGATCGCGGATGCCGGGCTTGAAGAAAGGGACATCATCAATCCGATGACTGGCGTGATCGCGGGTTCGGGTGGTCCGTCCACTTCGGCGATGCTGGCGGCGCACCAGACCGTACTCAAAACCGGCGCGACCAAGCGGATTGGGCCGTTTGCGGTGCCCAAGACAATGTCCTCAACCGTTAGCGCCAATCTGGCGACGGCGTATCAGATCAAGGGCGTGAACTTCTCGATTACCTCTGCCTGCTCCACCTCGCTTCACTGCATTGGCATGGCCGCGCAGCAGATTGCGCTGGGGCAGCAGGACGTCATGTTTGGCGGCGGCGGGGAAGAGCTCGACTGGACGCTTTCGTGCCTGTTTGACGCCATGGGCGCGATGTCGAGCAAGTATAACGACACACCAGAGCGCGCGAGCCGCGCCTTTGATGCTGACCGCGATGGCTTCGTGATCGGCGGCGGCGGCGGCATGGTGGTGCTCGAAAGCCTTGAGCACGCTCAGGCGCGCGGGGCCAAGATTTACGCCGAAGTGACCGGCTTTTGCGCAACCTCTGATGGCGCAGACATGGTCGCGCCATCGGGCGAGGGCGGTGAGCGGGCGATCCGTGGCGCTCTCAAAACGCTGAGCGAGGATCGAAAGGTCAGCTATATCAACGCGCACGGAACCTCTACCCCGGTCGGCGATGTCGGCGAGATCGAAGCGGTGCGGCGCGTATTCGGAGAGGGTAGCACCCCACCCGTCAGCTCAACCAAGTCGATGACAGGGCACAGCCAGGGCGCAACCGGCGCGCAGGAAGCGATTTACTGCCTGCTTGCGCTTGAGCATGATTTCATCATCCCCTCGATCAATGTCGAGACGCTCGATCCGGCATTGAAGCCTGAGGAGATCGCGACCGAACTGGTTGAGAATGCCGGGCTCGATACGGTGATGACCAACAGTTTCGGTTTTGGCGGCACGAACGGATCGATGCTTTTGTCGAAGTTTCAGGGGTAAGCGAAAGGTTGGACATGGGCGTGCTGGACGGAAAACGCGGGCTTGTGATGGGCGTTGCCAATGATCGCTCGATCGCCTGGGGGATTGCCAAAGCGTGCGCTGATGCGGGCGCTGAGCTTGCCTTCACCTATCAGGGCGAGGCGTTCGGAAAACGGCTCGCACCCCTGGCTGAGAGCGTGGGCTCGGACGTGATGCTCGATGTTGATGTCACCGATGACGCTTCGCTCGATACAGCTTTTGGGGCGTTGCAAGCTCGGTGGGGTCAGCTTGACTTTGTGATCCACGCGATCGCCTATTCAGACAAGTCGGAGCTGACGGGGCGCATCCTCGACACCAGCCGCGATAACTTCAAGAACTCGCTCGATATCTCAGCCTATAGCTTCATCGAAGTGGCGCGCCGCGCGCATCCGATGATGGCTGAAAATGGCGGTTCGCTGATCACTCTGAGCTATATGGGGTCAAACCGCGTGACCCCGAACTACAACGTGATGGGCGTTGCCAAGGCCGCGCTTGAGGCGGCGGTGCGGTATCTCGCCAATGATCTGGGGCCAGAGGGCATCCGAGTGAATGCGATCAGCCCTGGACCGATGAAGACCCTCGCCGGCAGCGCAATTGGCGGCGCGCGCAAGGTTTTCAAACACACCGAGGCTAACGCGCCCATGCGAAGCAACGCTACGCTCGAAGCAGTGGGCGGCACTGCGGTGTATCTGCTTAGCGATGCGGGCGCTTACACAACCGGAGAGATCATTCGCGTCGATGGCGGTTTCCACGTGCTTGGCATGCCGCAGCACGAGAACCTTTGAAGTTGCGAGCCGTTCATATCCTTTGAGTATGCTGCAAGGCATGACCCTGCTCAAAGGATGTTTGGATTGACTGACACAAAGCCTCCGCCATTTGGCAATCTGCTGCGCGAACTTCCCAATCTGACCAAGATCTGGGCGAGCCCGGTGCGCCCGGTCGGATTCGTCGCGCCTCAGAGAAAAGCCGTGCGTGACGCAGCGCCAGTTTTGGTGCTGCCCGGCATTCTTTCATCAGACCCGGCAACCTCGCTGATGCGGCGCACGCTCAAGCGCAGGGGCTATCACGCCTATGGCTCAAAGCTTGGGGTCGTCACCGGCGTAACGCCGCGATTGATGGCGAAAGCGCAAGCCCGGCTTGATGAGGTTTATGCCAACCACAATCGACCCATAACACTAATCGGGATCAGCCTTGGCGGGCTCTATGCGCGGGTGCTGGCGCAGCGCAACCCCGACAAGGTTGCCCTTGTGATGACGCTTGGCACACCGTTTTCGGGGGACAGGCGCGCCAACAATGCCTGGCGGGTCTATGAGGCGATTAACGATCACGGTGTCGACAATCCGCCCTTTCCCGATGATCCCAGCCAAAAGCCGCCCGCGCATACAATTGCAATCTGGTCACCCAATGACGGGATTATCGCGCCCGCATGCTCACGCGGGGAGGATCACGAGCGCGATATCGCCATTGAAGTGCCCGAGCGCCACTTTGAGTTTTCGGCTAGCCGAGCTTCGATCAACCGCATCCTAGCTCTGCTCGAAGAGCATTCCGGCGCTCAAAACCGCTGAACTCAGCCAATCAGCGCGGTCAGCACCTGATCGGGTGGGCGGTGGCCATCGGCCCAGAAGCGGATATTGGCGATCACCTTCTCTCCTGAAGCCTCACGCCCCTCGGCCGTCGCGCTGCCGATATGGGGGAGGGTCATCACATTGGGGTGATCCAACAGCCCGCGCGCAACATTGGGCTCATCGCGATAGACATCGAGACCTGCGCCTGCGAGCCGGCCTTCGTGGAGCGCTTCGATCAGAGCTTCCTCATCGATCAGTTCGCCGCGCGCGGTGTTGATGATGCTTGCACCCGTTCTCATCAAAGCGATCCGGCGCGCATCCATCAGCCCGCGCGTCTCAGGCGTGAGCGGGCAGTGGAGAGTGAGGATATCCGCCTCCGCGACGAGCGTGTCGACATCGGCAACGTAGCGCGCCCCCAGCATGCTCTCGATGGCTTCAGGCAGGCGTTTGCGGTTGCTGTAGGCGACTTCGAGGCCGAAGGCGCGGGCGCGGTGCGCGACGGCCTGTCCGATCCGGCCCATGCCGATAATGCCCAGAACCTTGCCACCTAGCTTTCGCCCAAGGAGCCCTGAGGGCGCCCAGCCGGTCCATTCGCCTCGGCGCACCAGCTGCGTCCCCTCTCGGATGCGGCGCGGCACACCGATTATGGCGGCCATCGCGATATCGGCCGTGTCATCGGTGAAGACGCCGGGCGTGTTGGTCACCAGGATCTTGCGCTGAGCCGCGGCTTTGAGGTCGATATGCTCGGTGCCTGCACCAAAGCTCGCGATCAGGCCCAGGCGATCTCCTGCCGCCGCGATCATTTCGCTGGTGATTTTGTCTGTCACTGTGGGGACCAGCACGTCGCAATCCTGCATCGCCTCGATAAGCGCTTCCTCGCTCATCGGCGTGTCTTCAGGGTTGAGCACGGTGTCATAAAGCTCGCTCATCCGCTCTTCGACCGAGGGCATGAGCTGGCGTGTCACCACGACCCTGGGCTTGCCGGACGGAAACTGCGGAGGCGTATGCGATGGAGCCATGGGATTTGCGCTAATGGCACGGGGGGCTGGCGGTCAAGCGTGTAGGCAAAAACACAGGCCTTGAAGGGGTTGGCGCAGGCTCGCTAAGACCATCGGCAATGACGACAAAGGGACTGTTCAGCTTCGCGATTCACGCCGGCGTTCTTGGCGCTCTGGCTGTGAGCGCCAGCGCGCTTCAGGCGCAAACTCGCCAAGCGCCCTATTGGGTGTCGCTCAAGTTTGACGAAGTGCGCATGCGGGTGGGGCCGAGCCAGGAATACCCTATCGAATGGCTCTACAAGCGCGAAGGCCTTCCGATGAAAGTCGTGCGCGTGCGCGAGGGCTGGAGACTTGTGCAGGACCCTGACGGCGCGCAAGGCTGGATCGCGGGGAGCCAGCTTACCGATACGCGCACCGCACTGGTGGTGGGGGAAGGGCTCTTGACCTTGCGCGAGGAGCCGACTGCCACCTCCAAATTGCGCTGGCGGGCGCAGCCCGGCGTGGTTGGCAGGCTGCTGCGCTGCCAAGATGCCTGGTGCGAGATCGACGTCACAGGCCGCACCGGATGGGTCGAGGCTGCGCGTTTGTGGGGCGATGAAGAGCTGACGAGCGGGGAATAACCCGCCTTTGCGCATACTCCTCTAGCGGCGTTACCCGGTAGCGCTCGGACCCATCGATGCGGGACGACATGAAGCTCCCGTCTGCTTCGGGCGGACCGTTTTGCCAACAGCGCTCGCCCTGATCGGGGCCATCTCCTTTGGGATCGAGACAGATCGTATCGTCCGCCGCTATCCGCCACGCGCCGGTGCCGACCGGCTCCATCGCCTCGTTGAAGTCGGTGTAGGACCCATCCGGCGACAGCCGAGTGCGCGAATAGAGCTGAGTGCCATCGCCAACCGCTTATAGGCCTGGACCCATCTGGGCGGGGATCGGCGGAATACCCTCCTTGCCGCCGGTCTTACCTCCATCATCGCACGCGGTCAGCGCGAAGAAGGACGCCAGCGCAAGGGCAAGCACGCGCATCAAATCACACCATTTCGACAGCAATCGCAGTGGCTTCACCGCCGCCAATGCACAGGCTGGCAACGCCCCTGGTCTTATCTCGCTGTTTGAGCGCGTTGAGCAGCGTCACCATAATGCGCGTGCCCGATGCGCCGATGGGGTGGCCAAGAGCCGTCGCGCCGCCGTTTACGTTGATCTTTGCATGGTCGATGCCGATGTCGCGCATCGCGAACATGGCAACGCAAGCAAAGGCCTCATTCACTTCCCACAGATCAACATCGTCCACGCTCCATCCGGTTGCATCGATGATCTTCTGGATCGCGCCTACTGGGGCGACGGTAAAGTCCTTGGGCTCTCTTGCATGGGCAGCCATGGCAACGATCTTGGCGACGGGCGTCTGGCCATTGGCCTTGGCGACGCTTTCACGCGTGAGAACGACAGCCGCCGCCCCGTCCGAGATCGAGCTCGATGTGGCCGCCGTGATCGTGCCGTCCTTGGCGAAGGCAGCGCGCAATTGCGGGATCTTGTCCGGGCGGCCCTTGCCGGGCTGTTCATCGGTGTCGACGGTTGCTTCGCCCTTGCGCGTTGCGTAGGTGACAGGGACCACTTCATCAGCGAACGCACCGCTATCGATGGCGGCATTGGCGCGTGAGAGACTCTCGATCGCGTAGCCGTCCATATCCTCGCGCGTCAGCTGGTATTCGTTGGCGGTATCCTGAGCAAAGCTGCCCATGGCGCGGCCTTCCTCATAGGCGTCTTCTAGGCCATCGAGGAACATGTGGTCATAGACGCTGTCATGGCCAAGCCGCGCGCCCGAGCGGTGCTTTTTGAGCATGTAAGGCGCATTAGTCATGCTCTCCATGCCGCCTGCCACAACGTAATCGATGGTGCCGCTTGCGAGCGCTTCAGCGCCCATGATCACCGTTTGCATGCCCGATCCGCACACCTTGTTGACAGTCGTCGCCTGGACGGATTTAGGCAGGCCAGCTTTGACCATAGCCTGACGGGCGGGTGCCTGGCCTAGTCCGGCGGGCAGCACGCAGCCCATATAGGCGCGGTCAAACGCCTCTCCGGCAATGCCCGAGCGTTCCACCGCGGCCTTGACCGCTGTTGCACCAAGGTCGGTCGCAGAGACATTAGACAGCGCTCCCTGCATGCCGCCCATCGGGGTGCGGGCATAGGAGAGGATGACAATCGGATCGTCGGCGGAAATCTGGCTCATGGTTTGGATCCCTTGGTTCATTCTGGTGCGGGGTTAATCTGTCGCTCACGCCCATTTAGATTTAGGACCTGCGCTTGGCAATCAGGCAGCCGGTACACAATTGGTCGGACATCTCGTTGTCTCCATGCTTGCAAGCTGGGCATGTTTGAGCGACAACCAGTCGCAAATCGAAACGCGATCTTGAGGAGAGAGACCATGGCCGACGACAAGCGCGACGAGCAGGAGGAATTGCTCAAACTGCAGCGCGAGGCGTTCACTGCTTCGCGGCCTGAGCCCATGTCGATCCGCAAGGACCGAATAAAACGCGCCATGGCGCTGCTCAATGACCACGGTGAGGCCTTGTCCAAGGCGATGAGCGCGGATTTCGGCAGTCGCTCCATGTACCAGTCACAGATGACCGACATCACCAGCACGGTGAATGCGGGCAAGCACACGCTCAAGAACATGGACAAATGGGCCAAGACCCAGCGCCGCCCCTTGCAGTTTCCCCTGGGCCTGCTCGGTGCAAAGGCCGAGGTCCGCTACGAGCCCAAAGGCGTCATCGGCATCCTTTCGCCCTGGAATTTCCCGGTCAACCTCGCCTTCGGGCCGCTCATGCAGGTCTTTGGCGCAGGCAACCGGGCGATGATCAAGCCCAGCGAATTTACCGAGCGCACCAGCGATCTGATGGCCGAACTGGTCGAGAAATATTTCGCTCGTGATGAACTGGCGGTGGTGACAGGCGGCCCGGAAGTCGCAGCGGCGTTTTCCACGCTGCCGTTCGATCACCTGGTTTTCACGGGCTCCACGCCTACAGGACGCCTCGTGATGCAAGCAGCGGCCAAGAACTTGACGCCCGTCACGCTGGAGCTTGGCGGCAAGTCACCGGTTATAATGGGCAGCAGCGCCGATTTCGCCAAAGCGGGTGAACGGATCGCGCTAGGCAAGATGATGAATGCCGGGCAAATCTGCCTCGCGCCCGACTACATGTATGTCCCTGAAGACAAGCAGGACGAAGCGGTCGCAGGTGTCTCAAACGGGGTCGCGAACATGTATCCCACGCTGCTTGAGAATGATGATTACGCCTCGATCGTATCGGACCGCCACTTTGAGCGGCTCCAGGGCCTGGTTGAAGACGCGCGCGAAAAGGGCGCTGAGGTTATCGAAGTCAATCCGGCGGGTGAGGATTTCTCTAACGCCAACCAGCGCAAGATGCCTTTGAACATCGTCAAGAACGTCACCGACGAGATGAAGGTGATGAACGAGGAGATCTTTGGCCCAGTCTTGCCGGTAAAGACCTACAAGGCGGTTGATCAGGCAGTTGACTACGTGAACGAACATGATCGCCCGCTCGGCCTCTATTTTTTCGGCGAAGACAAGGCCGAGCAGGAGCGCGTTCTCACCCGCACGATTTCAGGCGGGGTAACCACCAATGATGTCATCTTCCACGTCTCGATGGAGGATCTGCCGTTTGGCGGTGTCGGTCCATCCGGTATTGGCAGCTACCACGCAATCGAGGGATTCCGCGAGTTCAGCCATGCGCGCAGCGTCTATCATCAGCCCAAGGTTGATGTTGCGAAGCTCGCTGGCTTCAAACCGCCATATGGCAAAAAGCCGAGCGCTGAACCGGCTGAATAGGCGTTAAGCTAGAGGCCGCGCGTTTTTCGCCTGGCTTGATTTGGCGACGCGTACCCGGACTAGTGTTCGGTTTGACGCAACAGATATGTGCTGTTTCGCCCGAGTCGTGCTCTTGCGTCGACACACTGACAAGCCTAGGTGATAGGTGGGATTAATTTCACTTGGACACTGTCGTGATCGACCTGAGCCAGTATCTGCCGATACTGTTATTCATCTTCATCGCGTTGGGCCTTTCTGTGCTCTTCGTGTTTCTGCCCATGGGCGTTTCGCGTTTGACCGGCTCGCACAAGCCCAATGCCGACAAGCTCTCGGAATACGAATGCGGCTTTCCCGCTTTTGAGGACTCGCGCAGTCAGTTTGATGTTCGCTTTTATCTCGTTGCGATCAGTTTTATCATTTTCGACCTTGAGGCTGCGTTTCTGTTTCCCTGGGCCGTCAGCCTGGGTGAGACGGGCTGGATTGGCTGGGGCGGTATGATGACCTTTCTCGGCATTCTGGCCATCGGCCTCACTTATGAGTGGAAGAAAGGGGCGTTGGATTGGGAATGAACAAGCCTTCAACCATCATTACGCCTCCGACTGCGCCGCTCAGCACGGCTGAGGCCGCGCAGATGATGCCGACCGCAAAGGGCGGTGAGGTGAAGCAGCCCGATCAGGACTATTTCAACGCGCTGTCGACCGAGGTGAACGACAAGGGCTTTTTGATCACTTCGACCGAGGACGTGTTCAACTGGGCGCGCACCGGCTCTTTGTGGTGGATGACCTTTGGCCTTGCGTGCTGCGCGGTCGAGATGATCCATGTGAACATGCCGCGCTATGACATGGAGCGCTTTGGCGCTGCCCCGCGCGCATCCCCGCGCCAGTCAGACCTGATGATCGTTGCGGGTACTTTGTGCAACAAGATGGCCCCGGCGCTTCGCAAGGTCTATGACCAGATGTCGGACCCAAAATATGTGATCAGCATGGGTTCTTGCGCCAATGGCGGTGGCTATTACCACTATAGCTACTCAGTTGTGCGCGGTTGTGATCGCATTGTGCCGGTCGACATTTATGTTCCTGGCTGCCCTCCGACGGCTGAGGCGCTGCTCTATGGTGTGATGCAATTGCAGCGCAAAATCCGCCGTGTCGGGACGATTGAGCGGTAGGCGCTGTCATGGTCGCTCACTCCGCCCCCAAATACGCCTCGAACGAAGGCGTTCTCGACGCGCTGATGGCGAGCGTCAGCGTCTGGCTCGACGGCGCGCGTGAAGAGCATGGGGAAATCATTCTTACTGCGAAGCGTGACCAGATTGAAACCGTGCTGCAAACCCTGCGCGATGAGCACGAATACCAGCAGCTGATGGAGATCGCGGGCGCGGATTATCAGGACCGCCCTGAGCGCTTCGAAGTCGTCTACATGCTGCTTTCGCTGACCAAGAACCACCGGATCATGGTCAAGCTCTCGACCGATGAGGACACGCCCGTTCCCACCGTAACGACCTTGTGGCCCAATGCCGGATGGCTTGAGCGTGAAGTGTTCGACATGTTCGGCGTCACCTTTGCAGGCAACAAGGACTTGCGCCGCATTCTCACTGACTACGGCTTTGAAGGGCACCCGTTCCGCAAGGACTTCCCGATGACGGGCTACACAGAACTGCGCTATTCCGAGGATGAAAAGCGCGTCGTGTATGAGCCGGTTGAGCTGGCGCAGGACATGCGCACGTTTGACTTCCTCTCACCCTGGGAAGGCTCGGACTACGTCCTTCCGGGCGATGAAAAGGCCACCGAGCCCGCCCCTGAGCCTGACGCTGACGACGAACCGGAAGAGCCCAAGGACGGCGTTGCCTTCGAAATCGCTGATGAGGAGGGTGAGGACTGATGAAACTCGAAGAATCGCCCACCACTGACGGCGAAGTCATCACCAATTACACGATCAATTTCGGCCCCCAGCACCCGGCCGCTCACGGTGTTTTGCGCATGGTGATGGAGCTCGACGGCGAAGTGATCGAGCGGATTGACCCGCATGTCGGCCTGCTTCACCGAGGCACCGAAAAGCTGATCGAGCAGAAGACCTATCTGCAGGCGCTCCCCTATTTTGACCGCCTCGATTACTGCTCGCCGCTGTGTCAGGAACACTCTTACGTTCTTGCCATTGAAAAACTGCTCGATCTCGAAGTTCCCGAGCGCGCGCAATATCTGCGTGTCCTGTTCGCCGAACTGACCCGCATCTGCAACCACTTCCTTAACATGGGCGCGCATGTGCTCGATGTGGGTGCGTTCACGCCTAACCTGTGGATGATGGACCTGCGCGAAGACTGCCTCACTTTCTTCGAGCGTGCGTCTGGTGCGCGCATGCACTCGGCCTGGTTCCGCCCTGGCGGTGTGCATCAGGATGTACCCGAAAAGCTGCTGGTGGATATTGGCGACTGGATCGACAATCGCCTGTTTCAGCTCTTCGATGATGCGATGAGCCTTGTCATCGACAACCGCATCTTCAAGCAGCGCAATGTGGATATCGCCGTGGTCAGCCGCGATGATGCGGTGGCGTGGGGCTTCTCAGGCCCGATGATCCGCGCCGCCGGCATTCCCTGGGACATCCGCAAGTCGCAGCCCTATGACGTCTATGATCGCATGGAGTTCGAGGTTCCTGTCGGCACCAATTCCGATTGCTACGACCGCTTCATGGTCCGCGTCGCCGAAATCCGCGAGAGCGCCAAGATCATCAAGCAATGCCTGCGCGACATTCCCGAAGGCCCGATTGCGAGCACTGATGGCAAGGTCTCCCCGCCCAAGCGCGGTGAGATGAAGCAGTCGATGGAAAGCCTGATCCACCACTTCAAGCTCTACACCGAAGGCTTCCACGTGCCCGCCGGCGAGGTCTACGTCGCGACCGAAAGCCCCAAGGGCGAGTTTGGCGTCTATCTCGTCAGCGACGGCACGAACAAACCGTATCGCTGCAAGATCCGCCCCACGGCCTTCAGCCACCTGCAAGCGATGGACATGATGAGCAAAGGCCACATGCTGCCTGACGCAACCGCCATTCTGGGCGCGATTGACGTGGTGTTCGGGGAGTGTGACCGGTGAGTATCACGACCCGTATTTATGGAGTTTATTTAGTCCTGCTGGGCGCGTCTCTCGCATTATTCTGGTGCTTTTATGTCTGGGGAATCAACGAAGCCCAGCCCTTTGCAGTTGGGACGTCGCTTGGATGGGTGACCTGCTTTTTTGTTTCACGCTATCTGGAAAAAAAAGAGGCTTCCAATGGCTGACCGCACACCCGCACCCGATACGCCTGAACTGCGCGCGCGCTGGGGCGACTTTGCCTGGACGCCAGAGAACAAGGCGAAGGCGGATTACCACATCGCCAAATACCCCGATGGTCGTCAGAAATCGGCGGTCATGGCGCTTCTCGATCTGGGTCAGCGTCAGGTTGGCGAAGAAACTGATACGCAAGGCTGGCTTCCGCTACCGGTGATTGAATATATCGCCGATTATCTTGACATGCCGGTGATCCGCGTGCTTGAAGTCGCGACCTTCTATTTCATGTACAACATGAAGCCGGTGGGCAAATATCACGTGCAGGTCTGCGGCACGACGCCGTGCATGCTGCGCGGCTCGGACGATATTATCAGCGCGTGCAAGGCGCGCGGCATGAGGAAGGGCGGGGTCTCCGAAGATGGCCTTTGGACCCTCACCGAAGTGGAATGCATGGGCAATTGCGCCACCGCGCCCATGGTCCAGATCAACGACGACAATTACGAAGACTTAACCCCCGAACGCCTCGATGCCGTGCTCGATGCGCTGGCGGCAAGAGAGCAACCCAAAACCGGCACACAAGAGCCCGGCCGCCACACCTCCGAACCCAAGACCGGCGTCACCACTCTCAAAGAAATGGTCGATGCCAATCACGATTATCGGGGAGAATGGTGATGAACGGCGGCTTCCTTGCTCTGGCTATTGCCGGTCTCATTGGCTTTCTGGCGGGCGCGTATCTTGCCTCCACCGGTGAGCGCATGCTGGGGATCACGTTCATGGGGTTTGGTCTGATGTTTCAGGCTCTTACGCTTCGGCATATGAAGATGGCGAAGAAGTCCACGATGGATCAGGGTGAGCAAGAATGACGACTGGGCAAGGGGTCATGCTGTTCGCAGCGCTGCTGAATATGGGCGTTGGCGTCTATATGACATTCGTCTCGGGCGAAACGATGGGCCCTGTGTTTATTGCCGTTGGCGCGACCTTTGCTGCGCTGACGGGGGTCGTCGGAAAGAAATCAAAAGCTCAAAAGGACGAAACCGATGCTGGCTGACGCTATTGAGAGGGACGCTCGAGATGCTCGCTGACCGGGACCGTATCTTCACCAATGTCTACGGCTTTCAGGATTGGGGCCTCAAGGCAGCGCAGATGCGCGGCGATTGGGACAACACCAAGGCCCTGATCGAGCGCGGGCAGGATTCGATCATTGAAGAGATCAAGGCATCGGGGCTTCGCGGCCGGGGCGGAGCGGGTTTTCCGACCGGGCTCAAGTGGTCGTTCATGCCGAAGGAAAGCAAGGACGGGCGTCCCAGCTTCCTCGTCATCAATGCTGACGAATCCGAACCGGGCAGCTGTAAGGATCGTGAAATCCTGCGCCACGATCCGCACAAGCTGGTTGAAGGCGCGCTGATTGCCGGCTTCGCCATGCGCGCGAGGGCGGCCTATATCTACATCCGCGGCGAATATATCCGCGAGGCCGAGACGCTGCAGGCGGCTATCGACGAGGCGTATGACGCAGGCCTGATCGGCAAGAACGCGAGCGGCTCGGGCTGCGATTTCGACGTCTTCATGCATCGCGGCGCGGGCGCTTACATTTGCGGCGAAGAGACCGCGATGATCGAAAGCCTTGAGGGCAAGAAGGGCCAACCGCGCCTCAAACCACCATTTCCGGCAGGTGCGGGCCTTTATGGCTGCCCGACCACGGTCAACAACGTTGAGAGCATTGCGGTGACGCCCACGATCCTGCGGCGCGGGGCGGGCTGGTTCACGAGCTTCGGGCGCGAGAACAATGCCGGCACCAAGCTTTTCCAGATCAGCGGTCATGTCGAAAACCCCTGCGTGGTCGAAGAGGAAATGAGCATTCCTTTCGAAGAGCTTATCGAGAAGCATTGCGGCGGCATTCGAGGCGGGTGGGACAATCTGCTGGCGGTTATTCCAGGCGGGTCTTCGGTGCCGCTTGTTCCTGCTGAGCAGATTCGCCAAGCGCCGATGGATTTTGATGGGCTTAAGGAGCTGGGCTCAGGGCTTGGCACCGCCGCCGTGATCGTGATGGACAAGTCCACCGACATCGTGCGCGCGATCAGCCGCCTCAGTTACTTCTACAAGCACGAAAGCTGCGGCCAGTGCACCCCGTGCCGCGAGGGCACCGGGTGGATGTGGCGCGTCATGGAGCGCCTGCGCACCGGCGATGCGGCCATCGAAGAGATCGATATGCTGCACGAGGTCACCAAGCAGGTCGAAGGCCACACGATCTGCGCTTTGGGCGATGCGGCGGCGTGGCCGATCCAGGGCCTCATCCGCCACTTCCGCCCCGAGCTGGAGCGCCGGATTGAAGAGCACAACGCGCAGTTTGCGCCTGAGCTTCAGGAGGCGGCGGAGTGACTGTCGTTCAGAAAAAGCACGTTTTCTCAACCGGCCCTCGAAAAGGCGGAGCAGAAATTCGGTACGCTCACCGGCATGCAGACGGCTTTTATCGAGTCTATTCGCCTGAAGGTGTGGTCGGGAAAGACGGTAAGCGTCGCTGGAATGTAAAAGAGAACATGAAGCTTCTTAGAGCCTTGGACGACGTTGCAGATCACGTGGATAAGGGCTGGGGCGTTCGGATAACTGGGCCACTGACGCCTACTCCGTCGCTCTGCGTCAAGGGTATTGAGGTGATCCGCTAATGCCTAAGGTCACCGTAGACGGCGAAGAAATCGACGTCCCGGCGGGCGCAACGGTTCTTCAGGCTTGCGAGCTGGCGGGCAAGGAAATCCCGCGGTTTTGCTACCACGAGCGTTTAAGTATCGCCGGTAACTGCCGGATGTGCCTCGTTGAAGTGAAGCCGGGACCTCCCAAGCCTCAGGCTTCTTGTGCGCTGCCAGCGGGCGAGGGGCAGGAAATTCGCACCAACACGCCGATGGTCAAGAAGGCGCGCGAAGGCGTGATGGAGTTTCTTCTCATCAACCACCCGCTCGATTGCCCGATTTGCGACCAGGGCGGCGAATGCGACCTGCAAGACCAGTCGATGACCTATGGGCGCGGTGTTGCCCGCACGCAGGAGCATCGCCGTGCAGTGACCGAGAAATATATGGGCCCGCTGATCAAGACGGTCATGACCCGCTGCATCCACTGCACACGCTGCGTTCGCTTCTCTGAAGAGATTGCGGGCGTGGATGAAATCGGCGCGCTCTATCGCGGCGAGGACATGCAGATCACAACCTATCTCGAACAGGCCGCCGCGCATGAGCTTTCGGCCAATGTGATCGATCTGTGCCCCGTGGGAGCGCTCACCTCGCGCCCCTATGCCTTCGAAGCACGTCCGTGGGAATTGAAGCGAACTCTCAGCATCGATGTTTCAGACGCGGTTGGTGCCAACATCTCGCTCCACTCCAAGGGGCGCGAAGTCATGCGCGCTCTGCCGCGTGTTAACGATGATGTGAACGAGGAATGGTTGTCGGATAAAGGGCGCTATCAGGTTGACGGTCTGACCAAGCGTCGACTGGACCGCGTCTATGTTCGCATGAACGGAAAGCTCACCTCGTCCAACTGGAGCCAGGCATTTGGTATCATTGCCGGAGCGTTGGACAAGGACAAGACTTCGGTCGCGGCGATCGCAGGCGATATCGTCGATTGCGAGACCATGTTCGCGGCCAAGGCGCTGCTCAGGGCCTGCGGTTCATCGCTTGTCGAAGCGCGTCAGACGGGCATGACCTACGATGTCTCGAACATAGCGGCGGTGAATTTTAATTCGACCCTTGCAGGCATCGAGACCGCTGACGCGATCCTCATCATCGGCAGCCACATCCGCTGGGAAGCGGCGCTGGCGAACCCGCGCATCCGCAAGGCGGCCAAGAATGGCGCCAAGGTCTTCGTTATCGGCCCGGAATGGGAGACCACCTATCCGGCTGAGTTTGTGGGCAATGATCTGAAAATCCTGAACCGTGTCCCCAAGGCGATTGGCGACGCGATGAAGGCGGCTGAGCGTCCGGCGGTGATTCTGGGCGGCGCGGCTCTGGCTAAGGGAGCGCTGGCTCCGGCGCTGAAGCTGGTCGAAAAGTTTGGCCTCGTCAAAGACGGGTGGAACGGCTTCAACGTGCTGCATATGAGCGCGGCGCGTATGGGTTCGCTGATGCTCGATTTCACGGTCGAAGGCGGCATGGCGGAAATCGCGGTGGCGGCTCCCAAGGTCATCTTCAGTCTTGGCGCGGATGAGATGGACTTTGCCCCGTTCGCAGACAGCCTCAAGGTCTATATCGGCCACCACGGTGACAAGGGCGCGCATGCAGCCGATATCATCCTGCCAGCGGCCTCCTACGCCGAAAAAGACGGGACCTACGTCAACACCGAAGGACGCGTTCAGTTCGCTGAAAAGGCCGTCTTCGCACCGGGCGACGCACGCGAAGACTGGACGATCCTGCGTGCTTTGGCGGACGCTTTGGGCGTGAGTGTCGGGTTTGACAGCTTTGCCGAGTTGCAATCAGCGATGATCGCCGAAGTGCCGGCGCTGGGCGAAGAGGGCCTCGCGGATTACGGCGCGCTGCCCAAGGCTGACGCGAGCGCGAAGGCGGAAGGCGAAATCACCGCCTACCCGATCGCCGACTTCTACTTCACCAACCCGATCGCCCGCGCAAGCCACGTCATGCAGCAATGCTCAGCCGAACTGCTCCACGCGGACGAAATCAAGGAGGCGGCGGAATGACAACTGCGTTGATCATAATCGGTGCAGTTGTCACGGCTCTCCTTTTGATCGTTGCAATATTCAGGATTTCGGGCTGGATAACCATGCGTAAAACTAGCGAAGACCTAAAGAAGCGTAGGTCTGACGCGACCGAAATTCACGAAGTGAGTTGGCACGGCTAATGACCCCGTTCTTCGAATCTCTCGGCCTGCCGTTCGAATGGGCCTGGACCATTGCGACGGTGCTCGGGATTGTCATCATCTCGCTGCTTGTCATGCTGGCGGTGGCAATGGTGATCTATGTTGACCGCAAGGTGCTGGGCGCGATCATGTTGCGCCGGGGGCCGAACGTGGTGGGACCGTTTGGATTGCTCCAGTCGTTTGCGGATGGCCTAAAGGTCTTCCTCCAAGAGACGATCATCCCCAGCGCGGCGAACAAGGGCATCTTCCTGCTCGCGCCGATCATCACCTTTACCGTAGCACTTGCCGCCTGGGCGGTGATCCCGTTCGCCGACGGTGTGGTGATGGCGGACATCAATGTCGGCCTGCTCTACATCCTAGCGATCAGCTCTCTGGGTGTTTACGGCGTGGTGATGAGCGGGTGGGCGTCGAACTCGAAATACCCGTTCTTTTCGGCCATGCGCGCGGCGGCGCAGATGATTTCTTACGAGGTTTCCATCGGCTTTGTGCTTGTGTGCGTGGTGCTGTTCGTCGGCTCATTCAATATGAGCGAGATTGTGATGAGCCAGAAAGGCTTTGGCCTTGGCATCGTCAACGCGCATTTTGTGCATCCGCTGCTGTTTCCGATGTTCGTCGTGTTCTTCATCTCGGCGCTGGCTGAGACTGCGCGCGCTCCGTTCGACTTGACTGAAGCCGAAAGCGAACTCGTCGCCGGGTATCAGACCGAGTATTCGAGCATGGCCTTCGCGCTGTTTTGGCTCGGCGAATACGCCAACATCCTGCTGATGTGCTCGCTGTGCACGCTGCTGTTCGTGGGCGGTTGGCTGCCGCCGATTGAGTGGGCGCCGCTCTATTATGTGCCGGGGATCGTGTGGTTCCTGCTGAAGACCTTTATGTTCTTCTTCATGTTCAGCTGGATCTGGGCGACCGTTCCCCGGTACCGCTATGATCAGCTGATGCGGCTTGGCTGGAAAGTCTTCCTGCCGATGAGTCTTTTGTTTGTCGCGCTAATCAGCGGCTATTTGATGGCGACGGGGCATTTCGGATGATTGGGAAGGCTTCAATCGTGCTCCTTGCCGTCGCCTCCTCAACCGCGGCATCGGCGCAGTCATACGCGTGTTCGTTCGGTAACATCTATGCATTGAGCTCCAGCGACGAGGGTGTTTCGGGATCGCCGATCCAATTTGGACAGGAAACCAATCCGGCCTGGAAGTTCGGCCTTATCAAGACCGAACGTGAGATTGAGATTGTCTGGCCATCAAGCCCGCTCCAGTTTGAGGGCAAGCGTCCTGCGATCCGAACTGGCCCTTCTTCTTTCGCGGTGTTTGTCGTTGGCAGGGGGCCCTGCATGTTCACCGAAGGTCACTGCGGCGGGACGCTTCACTACGCTGCGCAGGACGACGGCTCACTCAAATTTCATTTCCAGCCTATCGCATTGACTCGGTTCGAAGAAGGTCGTCGTGAACCACTGAAAGTCTTGGCCGAAGGCAAGTGCATTCCAGCGGATGAGGAAGAATGACCACCGCAACCCAGCTCCTCAAATCGTTCACCCTGTGGGAATTCCTCAAGGCGCATGCGCTGACCTTGAAGTATTTCTTCAAGCCCAAGGTTACGATCAATTACCCCTTCGAAAAGTCGCCGCTCTCCCCGCGCTTTCGCGGTGAGCACGCTTTGCGCCGTTACCCGAATGGCGAAGAGCGCTGCATTGCGTGCAAATTGTGCGAAGCGGTGTGCCCGGCTCAGGCGATCACCATCGAGAGCGAACCGCGCGAAGACGGCAGCCGCCGCACCACGCGCTACGACATCGACATGACGAAGTGCATCTATTGCGGCTTTTGTCAGGAGGCCTGCCCGGTGGATGCTGTCGTCGAGGGGCCAAATTTTGAATACGCCACCGAAACGCGCGAGGAATTGCTGTACGACAAGGCAAAATTGCTCGCCAATGGTGACAAATGGGAGCGGGCCATCGCGGCCAATCTTGAAGCGGATGCGCCCTATCGCTAGGGGCGTCTGCGAAACGGACATGGAATAACCGAATCCGGCCATTGGACAGGGTCTTAGCGTCGGGTTCGAGGGATGAATAAGGGATCACGTCGCCGCACCATGCGCCTGGCCGAAAGCTGGGCGACCGAGCGGCTCAACCATCATGATACAGGCTATTGCCTTCTACCTTTTTGCAAGCGTTGTGATTGCAAGCGCCGTGATGGTGATCATGGCGCGCAATCCGGTGCACTCGGTTCTCTGGCTCATCCTTGCGTTCTTTAACGCGGCGGGCCTGATGGTTCTGGTGGGCGCGGAGTTCATCGCGATGCTGCTGGTCATCGTCTATGTGGGCGCGGTCGCGGTGTTGTTCCTATTCGTCGTCATGATGCTCGACATCGACTTTGCTGCGATGCGCGCGGGCTTTGTTCGCAACTTCCCCCTGGGTATCGCCATTGCTGCGGTCCTGCTGGCTGAATTGATGCTCGCAGTCGGAGCCTATGGAGCGGGCGGGATTGAGCTTGGCCAAGCCAATGGCACGGCCGTCGCCGCTGCGGGTCAGAGCAATATCGAGGCTATCGGTGCGTTGCTTTACGGGCGCTATATCCTGTTGTTCGAGATTGCCGGGATCATCCTTCTGGTCGCCATGATCGGCGCCATTGTGCTCACTCACCGCGAACCCAAGCCCGGTGCGCGCGGGCGTCAGGATATCGGCAAGCAGATCGCGCGCCGCCCGGAAGAGGCAACCGTGTTGAAGCGGCCAACCGTGGGCGAGGGGGTCGAGCTGTGAACGAGATTATCGGCATTGAGCACTACCTTGTTGTGGGCGCGATCCTTTTCGTGCTCGGCGTGCTGGGCATATTCCTCAATCGCAAAAATGTGATCGTCATCCTGATGGCGGTTGAGCTCATCCTGCTTGCAGTGAACCTCAATCTGGTCGCGTTCAGCGCAGAGCTGGGCGATCTGACCGGGCAGATTTTTGCGATGCTCGTGTTGACTGTGGCCGCGGGCGAAGCGGCAATCGGGCTTGCCATTCTCGTCATCTATTTCCGAGGCCGCGGCACTATCGCGGTTGATGATGTGAACCGGATGAGGGGGTAGGGCGCCGCTATGCATTCGATCCAGATCATCGTCTTTGCGCCTCTGATCGCGGCCATCATTGCTGGCTTCGGTAACCGCATGATCGGCAATGTGCCGGCCAAGGTGGTGACCACTGGCGCGTTGCTTTTGTCGGCGGGTCTGAGCTGGCCGATCTTTATCGGCTTTCTCACTGGCAGCGCAGAAGCGGAAGTCGTGTCCCTTCTCACCTGGGTGAAGTCGGGTGCGATGACGTTTGACTGGTCGCTTAGAGTCGACACGCTGACTGCGATCATGCTGGTTGTGATCAATAGCGTCTCCGCGCTCGTCCACCTCTACAGCTGGGGCTATATGGAGGAAGACGAGAGCCAACCGCGCTTCTTTGCCTACCTTTCGCTCTTCACCTTCGCCATGCTGATGCTGGTGACCGCGGATAACCTCGTTCAGATGTTCTTTGGTTGGGAAGGGGTGGGGCTTGCCTCGTATCTGCTGATCGGTTTCTGGTATCATAAGCCCAGCGCGGGCGCTGCGGCGATCAAGGCTTTCGTGGTCAACCGCGTGGGTGATCTGGGCTTCATGCTCGGCATTTTTGGTACGTTTCTGGTCTTCCAGACGACGTCAATCCCGGAAATCCTCGAATCCGCCCCCGCCATGAGTGGAGCTACCATCGGCTTTGCTGGCATGCGCTGGCCAACGATGGATATTTTGTGCATCCTCCTGTTCATCGGAGCCATGGGTAAGTCCGCGCAGCTCGGTCTGCACACGTGGCTCCCCGATGCGATGGAAGGCCCAACGCCCGTCTCCGCGCTGATCCATGCAGCCACCATGGTGACAGCAGGCGTGTTCATGGTCTGCCGCTTGTCGCCCATGTTTGAAGCCGCTCCGATTGCGCTCACCATGGTGACCATTGTGGGCGCGGCGACCTGCTTCTTTGCGGCCACAATCGGCACGACGCAGTGGGACATCAAGCGCGTGATCGCCTATTCAACCTGCTCGCAGCTGGGCTATATGTTCTTTGCAGCGGGCGTGGGCGCATATGGCGCAGCGATGTTCCACCTGTTCACGCATGCTTTCTTCAAGGCGCTGCTGTTTCTTGGCGCAGGCTCGGTCATCCACGCCATGCATCATGAGCAGGACATGCGTTATTATGGTGCCTTGCGTAAGGACATCCCGGTCACCTTCTGGGCCATGATGGCGGGCACGCTCGCGATTACGGGTCTGGGCGTGTATCATCTGGGGGCTGGCTTTGCGGGCTTCTGGTCGAAAGATGCCATCATTGAGGTCGCCTTTGCGCGCGGCACGGGCGCTGCCACATTCGCCTTCTGGGCGGGCGTGATCGCGGCGCTGCTGACGAGCTTCTATTCCTGGCGCCTGATGTTCCTCACCTTCTGGGGAAGCCCCCGATGGATCGAGAGCGAGCATATTCAGCATTCGGTGCACAAGACGCCCGAAGAGGCCGGCGCCGACACAACCGGCGGTTATCACCCTCATGAAAGCCCGTGGGTCATGCTAATCCCGCTGATGCTGCTCACCGTAGGCGCAGCGGCAGCCGGGCAGGTCTTCGCTCCTGCCTTCCTCGATAGTACAGAGTTCTGGGACGGCTCAATTTTCTACAACGAGAACCTCATTCACGCGATGCATGAGGTGCCTTATTGGGTGAAGTATTCAGCCTTCATCGTGATGCTGTTGGGTCTGAGCGGAGCGATTTACGCCTATCTTCTGAAGCCCGATGTGCCAGCAAAGTTCGCAAGCGCCATCGCGCCGTTGCACAATTTCGTCTTCCGCAAATGGTACTTTGACGAGCTCTACAATGCGACTTTCGTCAAGCCCGCCTTCTGGTTCGGACGCCAGTTCTGGAAGCTGGGTGATATGGGCACAATTGACCGGTTCGGACCCAATGGCGTTGCCTGGATGGTTCAGCGCGGAGCGGTCGCAGCCAAGACTATCCAGTCGGGCTATCTCTACACTTATGCGCTGATCATGCTGCTTGGCCTGATCGCCGCAACGACGTACGCGCTGCTCTAGGGGACGACTGGGACACGTGGACGGCTTACCCATTCTCACCATCATGATGCTTGTTCCGCTTGCAGGCGCGATCGCGTGCCTGTTCGTAGGCGCTAGCGCGGCGCGCTGGAGCGCGCTGATCGCCACGCTTGCAACCTTTGCGCTGGGCGTGATGCTGTGGGCCGGGTACGAGATCGGCGGCGAGCAATGGCAGTTTACCGAGCGTGCGGATCTTGTCGCTGGCTTCAGCTATGCGCTTGGGATTGACGGTATCTCGCTTCTGCTGATCATGCTCAGCGTCTTTCTGATGCCGATTTGTATTCTGGCCAGCTGGGGCGCGATCCAGAAACGCGTGGGCGAATATATGAGCGCATTTCTCTTCATGGAAACGCTGATGATCGGCACCTTTGCCGCGCAGGATATCTTCCTGTTCTACGTCTTCTTTGAGGCGGGCCTGATCCCGATGTATCTGATCATCGGCGTTTGGGGCGGGGACAACCGAATTTACGCGAGCTACAAGTTCTTTCTATACACATTGTTTGGCTCGGTGCTGATGCTGATCGCGATGTTCTGGATGGTGGCTGAGGCAGGAACGTCCGACATCCCGACGCTGATGCAATACGATTTCCCGGCGGGCGCGCAGACGTGGTTGTGGCTGGCTTTCTTTGCGAGCTTTGCGGTGAAGGTGCCGATGTGGCCGTTCCACACATGGCTGCCCGATGCGCACGTGCAAGCTCCGACTGCCGGTTCGGTCATCCTGGCTGGCGTTCTGCTCAAATTGGGCGGCTACGGCTTCCTGCGTTTCAGCCTGCCGATGTTTCCGCAGGCGTCGGCTGACTTTGCCTGGCTTGTGTTTGCGCTGTCCATGGTGGCGGTGGTCTACACTTCGCTCGTCGCGCTGGTGCAGCACGATATGAAGAAGCTGATCGCCTATTCCAGCGTGGCTCATATGGCGATCGTCACGGTCGGCCTGTTTGCCTTCAACGTGCAGGGGCTGGAAGGCGCAGTGATCATCATGCTCAGCCACGGCCTCGTCTCGGGCGCGCTCTTCTTGTGCGTGGGCGTGATCTATGATCGCCTCCACACGCGCGAGATCGACCGTTACGGCGCGCTCAGCAACAACATGCCCTATTACGCGCTGTTTTTCCTGCTGTTCACCATGGCGAGTATCGGATTGCCGGGCACTAGCGGGTTTGTGGGTGAATTCTTGTCACTGGCGGGCATTTATCAGGTATCGACCACGGTCGCACTGATCTGCACGACCGGTATCATCTTGGGCGCTGCTTACATGCTCTACCTCTATCGCCGCGTCGCCTTCGGGCCTGAGAAGAACGAGGACGCGCAGGCCATGTCAGATATCACGGCGCGCGAATGGGCGATGATGGTCCCGATTGCGGCCGCGGTGATGTGGATGGGTGTTTATCCGGAGAGCTTCCTTGCCCCGATGCGCGATGACATCGCTGCGCTTGATGCAAGGCTCGCATCCGCCGCGCCTGAGAGCGACAGCCAGCTTGCCGTGGGCGCACCCAAGGCTGAGCCTGCGAACGCCGTTCCCTATTTTGAAAGCGCCTATCAAACAGATAACGGGAAGGATGACGAGCACTGATGGATTTCGCCTCCTCCTTTGCGCTGATCACGCCTGAGTTGATCCTCACAGGGGCAGGTCTTGTCCTCCTGTTGTGGACCGCGTGGGCTGGAGACAAGGCAGCACGCGCGATCAGCCTGGTTGCAGTGCTCGCCTTCTTCGCTGCGGGTGTAACGCTAGTTCCCGGTCTTCACACCGGCGCTACCGGACCTGATACGCTGGCCTTTGGCGGTCTTCTCAAGGCGGACAGTTTTGCGCTGTTCTCCAAGGCTCTCATCTATCTGGCGGCGATTGGCTGCCTGCTGGTGGCACCCGGCTTCTTCAACAGCGAGGCTGCGGGTGCGGAACGCGGGATGCGCTCGGAATATTCGGTTCTGATCCTGTTTGCCGCGCTTGGCATGAGTATCATGGTCTCGGCCAACGATTTCATGGCGCTTTACCTTGGGCTCGAGCTCAACAGCCTCTCCGCTTACGTCCTCGCCTCGATCCTGCGCGCCGATACGCGCTCTGCCGAAGCTGGGCTTAAATACTTCGTGCTGGGCGCGTTAGCATCGGGGATCCTGCTCTACGGGATGAGCCTCTTGTACGGGTTTACTGGCGGAACCGACTTTGCAGGCGTGCGCGCGGGGCTGACGGGAGAATTGGGCACCGGCGCGCTCTTCGGCCTCATCTTCGTGATGGCGGGTCTCGCCTTCAAGATCGCCGCTGTGCCGTTCCATATGTGGACGCCTGACGTCTACGAAGGCGCACCCACGCCAGTCACCGCATTCTTCGCCACCGCGCCCAAGGTTGCCGCTGTCGCTTTGACTGCGCGTGTGGTGTTCGAGGTGTTCGGGGCGCAGGTCGACGCTTGGCGCCAGATCGTCATGTTCACGGCGCTTGCCTCAATCGTGTTCGGCGCATTGGGTGCGATTGGGCAGGAGAACTTGAAGCGCCTTCTCGCCTATTCCTCGATCAACAATGTCGGCTTTATTCTGCTCGGCCTCGCGGTTGCGAATGAGGCAGGGGCGGCGAGCATGCTGATCTATCTCTTCATCTATGTCGCGATGAGCCTTGGAAGCTTTACAGCCCTCCTGATGCTGCGCAGCGAGAGCGGCGATTTGTACGAGACGTTCGGCGATATATCCGGCCTTGCGGTTACGCGCCCGGCGATAGCGTGGGGTCTGCTCTTGCTGATGTTTAGCCTTGCAGGCATCCCGCCACTACTGGGCTTTTATTCGAAATTCGTCGTGTTTCAGGCCTTGGTTGAAGCGGAGCTTATCGCCTTTGCCGCCATCGCCATCGCAGCAAGCGTGATCGGCGCGTTCTATTACATCAAATTCGTCAAGGTGATGTTCTTCGATGAACCAACTGATCTTGTCACCGGCAAGAGCGGGGCTGCCCATTGGGCTCTGCTGGGGCTGACGGCTGCGATCATCTCGCCGCTGGGCTATCTGCTCACGCCATCGCTCAACGATTTGGCTGGCAAGGCTGCCAGCGCGCTGTTCCTCGCGGTTTGAGCAGTTTCGAAATCAAGATGGTCGAACAGACCGGATCCACCAATGCGGATCTGGCTGATCGCGTGCGCGCAGGGCAGGCGCGCGACGGCCAATGGCTCGTCGCGCGCCGCCAAAATGCTGGGCGAGGCCGACAGGGGCGCGAATGGTTTGATGGGACGGGCAATTTCATGGGCTCTACCACGGTAGAATTGCTCTCTGGCGATCCGCCGCCCGCGAGCGTAAGCTTCGTGGCTGCGCTTGTGGTCTATGATGCGGTGGGCGACATTTTAGCGGACGGTGCAAGGCCCTCGCTCAAATGGCCCAATGACGTTCTGATCGGCAGGGCGAAGCTAGCCGGTATCCTGCTTGAGATGGTCAAGGGGCACCTTGTTGTCGGTATTGGTGTAAACCTTGCGCGCGCCCCTTCATTGGAAGACCGCGATGCCGTTTCTTTGGCTGACTTCGGACCGGCACCCGCAGTAGATAGTTTTGCCCAGACACTGGCTCATCGCTTCGAAGAGCGCCTCAAAAGCTGGCGAGAGCACGGCCTTGCAGCAACGCTTGCTGAGTTTGAGCTATGCTCAATCCAAACGCCGGGAGCGCCCGTAAAGGTTCATGATCAGGACGGTAGCTTTGTCGAAGGCGTGTTTGCGGGCCTTGATGAAACCGATGGCGCATTGCGCCTGCGCTTGGCGGATGGCTCTGAACGTGTCATTCGCGCTGGCGACATTGTCTAAGGATATTACGCCATGCTTTTGGCCGCCGATGTAGGAAACACAAATGTGGTCTTTGCGCTGTTCGATGACTGCATCGAGGGCACGCCCGAGCTAAAGGCGCGCTGGCGCATCGCCACCGATCCGCGCCGCACCGGCGATGAATATGCCGTGTGGCTGCTGCAATTGCTCAATATCGAAGGCGTCGCGCGCGAAGACATCACGCGCATAATCTTCGCCTCGGTTGTGCCGCGCGCTGACCACAATCTCACCGTTCTGGCGCAAAAATACTTCGGCATCGCCCCGCTTTTTGCAGGCCAAGGGGCGGCGCGCTGGCGCTTTGAGATCGATGTCGATCAACCCAGCTCGCTAGGAGCGGATCGCGCGCTCAATATCCTCGCGGCTCATCACAAATATGGCGGGGACATAATCGCGGTTGATTTCGGCACGGCGACCAAGTTTGAGGCGATTGATTTCAACGGAGCCTATAAAGGCGGGTCCATCGCCCCGGGGATCAATCTTTCGCTCGATGCATTAGTCGGCAAGACCGCGAAGCTTCCGCGCATCGCCATTCGCGCGCCGGAAAGCACCAGTGTCATTGGTCGTAACACCGAAGATCAGATGCTCATCGGCGTCTTCTGGGGCTATGTCGCGATGATGGAAGGCATTATTGCGCGCATGAAATCAGAGATCGGACGGCCTGCCAAAGTGGTCGCCACCGGAGGGCTTGCGATCCTGTTTGATGAGGCAACCGATGTTTTTGACCATGTGGATGCCGATCTGACCATTGAAGGCTTGGCGATCCTTGCACAGCAGGCCGCCAGCGAAAGCTGAGCACCGAAATTCAAAAACACGAATAGAAAACACCTCTCTCACGTGAAAAAAGACTACACTCCCGAAAACGAGCTTCTTTTCCTTGCCCTTGGTGGTTCCGGTGAGATTGGCATGAACGTCAATCTCTACGGTTGCGAGGGCAAGTGGCTGATGGTGGATCTGGGCATGACCTTTTCGGGCGGGGAATATCCCGGCGTCGATCTGGTCTTTGCCGATCTCGATTTCATTGAAGAACGCAGCAAAGACTTGCTCGGCATCGTCCTAACGCACGCGCATGAAGATCATATCGGCGCAGTTCCCTATTTCGCCGGCGAACTGGGCGTGCCGCTTTATGCGACGCCTTTCACTGCCGATCTTGTGGCGCGCAAGCTGGAAGAGGCGGGGCTTTTGGGCCAGGTGGAGGTCAACATAATACCCGTGGATCACGGCGAGATCGCGCTTGGCCCCTTTACGGTGACCTATCTGCCGCTCGCTCACTCAATCGCTGAAGGCAATGCACTGCTGATCGACACACCCTATGGCCGGGTCTTCCACACCGGCGACTGGAAGCTCGACGAAGAACCGATCATCGGCGAGCCCACAACCGAGGAAGAATTGCGCGCCATCGGCGATGAGGGTGTGCTCGCGCTGGTGTGTGACAGCACCAATGTCTTCAATTCCAATCCATCAGGTTCAGAAGGTGCCGTCCACCGCGCTATGATGGAGGAGATCGCCTCGCATGAAGGCAGACGCGTTCTGGTCACTACCTTTGCCAGCAATGTCGCGCGCCTACAGACGCTTGGCGAGGTCGCGCGTGAGACCGGGAGGCAGGTTTGCGTTGCTGGTCGTTCGCTAGACCGGATTATCGAGGTGGCGCAGGACAATGGCTACCTTGCTGATTTTCCCGAACCCGTTGATTTTGACACTGCGATGAGACTGCCGCGTGGTGAAGTGCTCATCCTCGCCACAGGAGGGCAGGGCGAACCGCGCGCTGCGCTCAGCCGGATTGTCGATGACAGCCACCCGATTGAGCTTACCAGCGGCGATGTGGTGCTGTTCTCCTCGCGCAATATTCCCGGAAACGAAATCCCCATCGGCAAGTTGAAGAATCAGCTTGCGACCAAGGGTATTATCATGGTGACCGATCGCAAGAGCCTGATCCACGTGTCTGGCCACCCCGGCAGGCCAGAACTGGAAGCGCTCTACAGTTGGCTGCGCCCGCAAACGCTTGTCCCGGTGCACGGCGAAATGCGGCACATGCGCGAGCAAGCGAGGCTTGGAAAGGCCTGCCAGATCCCCAACGCTGTCGTTCAGACCAATGGCGAGATCGTGAAGCTTGCTCCGGGGGAGCCCGGCGTTCTGGCTCCGGTCGTGAGTGGACGGCTTGTCCTTGATGGAGACATCATCGCGCCTTCGGATGGTCAGGCGATCACCATGCGCCGCAGAATTGCGAGTGAAGGCGTGCTGGTCGTTGTGCTGGTTCGCGGCGCTCAACCAATCATCGAGGCGGTAGGCCTTCCGCTCGACGAAGACATGCCCGAATTCCTTGAAGAGGCGGGCGACGATGTCTTGAAAGCGATTGGCAGGCTCAAGGGCAAGAACGCACAAGACCCTGCAGCCGTGCATGAAGCGGCGCGGCTTGCCGCCCGCCGTGCAGCGCGGCGTTGGTCAGGCAAAAGCCCTCAGGTGCGCGTCATCCTGCCTGCAGGGCGTTGACGAGGGATGGAATGGACTTCGATCCTCGCGATCTATTTCCTGATCTGGGTGATGAGCGCGTTTGTGCTTTTGCCCTTTGGCGTGAAGACCGCTGATGAGGTTGGGGTTGAGAAAGTGCCTGGGCAAGCCGATAGCGCGCCCGCCAATTTCCGCGCTGCGCCTCTGATCATCCGCGCGACCGTTACCGCGATAGTTCTGACCACGGCCTATGTTTTGAATTACGAATATGGCTGGATCACCGCGCAGGATCTCGACTTATTGCCAACGCCGCCCAAGGTGCTGGGGCCTTCTGACTAGCCTCTTTAACACTGGCTCCGTTTACTTGCGAAAGCGCTCAATGCTCTGCGCGAGCGCGACATAGAGCTTGCCCATATCCGAACCCAGAAGCGTAACACTCAGCGCGTTGCCATCGCGCGTGGAGAGCATCGAGCGTAGCATCGCTTCGAAATCGTGGATGTAGCGATTGACGTTGGCGTGGAACCCATCATCGTTTTTATACATCTCGGCAATCGCGCGCGCCTCGCTGTTTTCGAGCAATCGCACCGCACGGCGGGTGAAGATCCCGCGATCACCTTTCAGATACGCATCCCAAGCTGTGTCAGCGACCTCGCTCGAAAGGACGTTGCTGAGGTCAATCGAAGCAGAGTTGAGGCTGTCAGTGATAAGCGCCATGCGCCGCGCGAAGTCGTTGTCGAGACGCTCTTCTGCCAATTCATGAGCGCGCTCAATGCGTTGTTCCAGATTGGATGTGAGCTCGTTAACGCGTGCCAGTTGATCACGCAGTTGGACGGTTGCCTCGCGGCCCACGCCTGAGGCATGGGCGGCAGCTTGTTCGATCTTGCCGACGGCCTCTGCGCTGTCATTGCGCAGCGAGCGTTCGAGCGCTGTTACTGCCTCCTGGCTGAGTCTTTCGGCAAGCCCTGTTACTCGTGCGGTCGCCCCATCCTCCAGCGTATCAAGCGTGGCCTTGGTCGCTTCCTCAAGCTTGCCGATAGACTCCCGCATTGCTTCTTGTGTGTCGCCCGCAAACGCCGCGCTGCTTTGCGAGAGTTTTTCGAGCCCGGAGCGCAGGCCATTCAGCTTCGCCAGCGCTTCATCGGATTGCTCGGCGACGCGCGATTGCAAGGCTTCGAGCGATGTTTCGGCGGTCTCGATCTGCTCATTTGTTTTGATCAGATATGATGACAACTCGTCGCCCTTCTCACCCAGCGTAAACATTGCGCCGCTCAAGCGGGCTGCGCGTTCTTCGACATTGCCCAGAGCCGTGGAGGCAGTGTCGATCGCTGCGGGCAGGTCCTCGCGGCTGTGCTTGGCGCCGGACTGGATGATCTCTAACAGACGCACGCTCGCCTCGGTCAGCGCTGCAAGACTGTTTTCGGTTTCGGCGAGCGAGGCGCGCTTGGCTTCCAGCTGATCGCCCAAGGCGGCCATCCCCTCACTCAAGCCGGTGCGCGTGTTCGCGCCCAGTTCCTTGACCTTGCCGATCATCGCGTTGAGCGTCTCAAGCTGCTGCGTCATTGCATCACTGCTTGCCATGAGCTTTTCGGTTTCAGCGATCTGCGCCTCGCGCCGTTGCGACATCTGATCATCGAGGTCCGCAAGCCGCTGAGACAGCATCTCGGTCGCCTGGGTCTCTCGCGTTTCAAGGTCCGCCTGGCGCCGGGCCATTTCCTCAAAGAAGCGCACGTCACGCTGCTCGAGCTTATCATCGAAGCGGCCAGCTTCTTCGTTGAGCTCCTTGATGCGCATGCGCGAGGCTTGCGCAGCTTTCATGTCGAGCGCGCTGAGCCGCTCAACCATCTCGGCCATCTCTGTCTCCCAGCGATCGCGCGAGGCCTTCGCCTGCCCAATCGCTTCGGTTTCAGCATCGCGCATTCTCGCACTGATCGCACGGGTTTCGGTCTGCAAAAGAGTGATGCGCGTATTCATGGCTTCCAATGCTTCGGCCTCGGAATCAGTGATGGTTCCGCGATAGTCTGCGGCTTGCGTCTGGAGCGCCTCAAACCGCGCGCTGAGCGCCTGTTCGATACGCGATAGTTGCGCTTCAAAGTTGACGATCGTCTCGCCGATCCGGTCGGTGAACGAGCCGACCTGGGTTTCGCTGGCGCGGCCAAATTCGTTCAGCCGCTCAAAACCGGCAACGAGTTTTTCAAGCTGTTCGTGCGCTGTGCGCCCCGTTGTCCCGACCTGATTGTTTACATCGCGAGCCGAATTGGCGATGACTGGCAGATCGTCGCGCAAACGCGTCATGTTAGCCAAAGCGGTGTCGCTGGCTGTGCCGATGCGATCAACCTGCTTGCCATTGGTCTTGATCAAGTCCTGCAATTCGTTTGCATTGGTTGACAGCCGGTCAGCTGCAAGCCTCCCAAGTGACTCCAGATCACGCGATTGTGCGGCAAGAAATTCGCGCGCGAGGCTCAGCTCACGGTTTACAACGCTAAGGCGGTTTTCCAGTTCGGCGCTTTCCTGGCTCAAAAGCGCAGCGCTGGCAGCAAATCGGCTCGCCTCGCGCGTCGAATTGCGCATTGCCAGCATCCAGACAACGCAGATCAAGAGTACCGGCACCGACCAGTCGATAATCCAGCGCACCCACTGGGCCGGCTGCGCGCTTGCGGCGGCGAGCAATTGATCTTGCATCGCCCAGACATAAAGCGCGCTCCAAGCGAGGATGGCCAACACTGCAAGGCTTGCAGCGATCCACCCCACAGCTGGTGAGTGAGGCTCTAGATGCTCAAAGTTCTCATCAAGCTCGAACAGCGGTGGTTCATTGTGGGCTTCATCGTGGGCGTCGGCGTCGCGCTCGGCTTCTGATTGCGTCTGGGCAGCGATTTCCGAAGTCTCTTCGGATGTTTCATTGCCGACCGCTTTGATGATCTGGTTCTTTCGTGACATGCCCCTTTCATACCACACCCTAGCGTTGGATAAACCCCGTCTTAACCTCGATGTTCTAGCGCCCTAAGATGGCTTATGAAAACGGAGCCCTCGATGCGACGCTGGCAGCAGCTGCTGGTGACGACACGGCGCTGATGCAGGAATTGCGCGGGGCGTTTCTCGAGAGCGCGGAAAAACAACTTGACCTGCTGCGCCGGTCACGCTGCGACGGGAATTGGCATATGGCGGCGATGCGCTTGCAGAGCCTGGCTGCCAGCTTTCACGCTCAGGACCTCGTCAGCGCTGCGCAAAACGCTCTAGAAGCCGCCCCCGGTGAGCCCGCTTCTATCCGCGAAATTGAGACAGTTCTTGCCGGCTTCTCAGGCTGACTACCAAATTTGTCATAAGCGCCTGTTTGCCTTGCTCGCTTTGGGCTAACCCGGGTTTAACCATGAGGCGCTAAGGCCTAGCATTGGCCTAGCCTCGATCCGGGATTTTCCCCGGTATACCGGCGCTGGATGACGAGATTTGGAGAAGGGTTGCGCGTTGACAAGCGCTGGTGACACTTTGGTCGAGACCGTCCTTCGAGACGAACTCGCGCGGGCTGATCGCGCGCTAAGTTCGGTCGCCCCGGTGCTCGGTCACATCCTCGCCAATTCCGGCGATGCATTGGTGAGCGATGCGATCGTGGCTCGGGTGCGGGGCATGCTGATTGATCTTGCTCGTCAATTTGTAGCGCGCCTGCCGGTAGAGGGATTTGAGGGCGAGGCGCAGGCTGCCGATCCGATCGACACTCTGGCCCAGCGTTTTGCACAGGATGCGCCGATGCTGGCTTCACTGCACTCCGCCGCGATAGAGGGTATTCTGGCAGAACGCCTGGAACAGCGCGCTGGCCTTGATCCTGTGCTTAGCCCCTTATGGCAGGAGCTGATTGCATCCTCTGACCCGATGACCGCGGAAACAGCGATGCAGGCGCTCGCGGCGCAATCGCGTTTCATGCAGTCCCAGAGACGTATGCAGCATCCGGTGAGCGATCTGTCTCCCGAAACGCTTGAGCGTGCTTTGCGCATCTGGGCGCGCGGCACACCGGCTGAAAAGGAAGCTGATGCGACCGCAGCCATCAGAGGCTTCAAGGCTGATTATGACGAGGCCGCCAGTCGCACCGGGCTTATCGCTCGGCTGATGGCACGCATGGGCGCAGGCGCGATTGCGGCGCTCGAACTTGAACACGCAGGCCTCGCCCTGTTTACGAGCGCGCTCGCACAGCTCTCCGACCAATCGCGAGAGCGCGCGGTATTGGCTTGTTTTGATCGCCAGTCTGCACGCCTTGCGCTTGGCCTGCGCGCTGCGGGGCTCGATGCGCAGGGTGTTGAGCGGCAGTTTGTCACACTAGGCCCTACAGAGAGGTTGCCGCGTGGGCTGGAGGCTCTTTCGGCTCACAGCGCGCGTGCCATGCTCCAGTCGTCGCGCCTCGCAGCTTCTGAAGTGGCGCTACGTTGATGGAGCGCCAAACCAGCCTTTTGGCCTCGCGCGGGGTCACCGATGATAGCGACGTGCTGCTTTCAGCGGACGATCCGCTGGCAGACCTGCAAGAGCGGTGCGGCGGGACAGTTCCTGGAATGCTGGCGGTGCCTGAACTCCTTGAGCTTGTACGAGAGGGCCGCCGTTTGGGGCTCAAGATCGCGCGCGAATTCACCGCGTATGATGGCGAGGCGATGGTCTCAGGCTTTGTCCGCATTCATCCGCGCGATCCCGATAGCGGTGAGGGCTGCGAATTGCTGATTGAGAATTGGCAGACGCGCGGCATCCAAGAGCCCAGTTCTCGCGAAACGGCGGCGCGGCTCGACGCGATTGATCGCGCATGCGCTGAGGTGACCGCGAGGCTTAACGAAGACCAGCGCATCCAGCTGATCAACGCAAGGGCAGCAGACGCTGAGCAATTGGAAGACCGCGTTGCAAAGGCGCCCGGCAGTGTGTGGACGGATCACGTCACTTTAAGAGGCATGGGCCTGCAACAGCCGATCCATTGGCGTCTGCTCGACGGCGTGCAGTGCCGCGTTCCCGGATCTGCACGTGGATGGCGGGCCCGGCTTTTGCCGATCGGTCCTTCAGGCAGCGATCCGCGCGGATTTGAGCTCCTTTTGGTGGCCGATCATCCCTTGCCTGACGTACCGAATGAAAGTGGTGATCAAGACCCGGCACCTAGCCATGCCCAGCTTATCGAAGGCTCGCTCACGCCTGTTTTGCGGCAGCCCATCGCCCGGATCATTGCCAATGCAGAGACCATCCGCGCGCGCCTGGCGGGACCGCTCATGGCCGAATACAGCGAATATGCTGGCAATATCGCATCTGCGGGCCAGCATCTTAACGGTCTGCTCGATGATCTGGCGGATCTCGAAGTGGTCGAAGCGCCCGACTTCTCGACCGAGCGTGAAGCGGTCGATCTTGGCGATGCTGCGCGTCGTGCTGGCGGCATTTTGGGGGTGCGGGCGAGGGCCAAGAACATCGAGCTTGTCACGCCTATCGCCGAGGCGCGGCATATCGCGACGGGCGAGTATCGCCGTGTGTTGCAGATCCTGATCAATCTGATCGGCAATGCCATCGCCTATTCGCCTGAAAATAGCGTTGTCACAATTAAAGCTCTGCCTGGCGAACGAAAGGGCAACGTTAGCCTCATCATTTGCGATGAAGGGCCTGGAATTGAGCCAGGCGAGGCGGAACGCATCTTCAACAAGTTCGAGCGTTTGGGACGCGAAGGCGATGGAGGCTCAGGACTTGGCCTCTACATCTCCTCGCGCCTTGCCGAAGCGATGGATGGCATGCTCGACATTGCCAATCCGGGAGAGGAGGGCGCGCAGTTTCGTCTGACGCTGCCGCTATACAGCGGGTCCTGACGATGGGCCGCAGATCCTGTTCATGCAGGCTTACTCTGGCGGACCAAAGCGCGCTGAAACAAGCAGGACAGCCACTCCAAATCCGGCCGTTATAGCGCCGTAAAGGCCCCATTCGCGCTGAGCGAGCATAAAGCTTTGCGGCGGCCACATCAGGATGCCAAGGCCCTGAAGCGCCCACAGCGTTCCGAACACGATAAGGGCCACCGCAATGATCCGGAGAAGCCGTTTCATCGCCGATGGCACTCAATCATGGCTCGATGACTGGTCGCTTCACCGCTCGCTGAGCGGCACGTAATCGCGCTGCGTCGGCCCGGTATATAGCTGGCGCGGACGCCCGATTACCTGACCGGGATCAGCGATCATCTCGTTATACTGCGCCACCCAGCCCACGGTGCGAGCCAGAGCAAACAGCGCGGTGAACATTGTTGTCGGAAAGCCGATCGCGGACAGGATAATGCCAGAATAGAAGTCCACGTTCGGGAACAGCTTCTTTTCGCGGAAATAGTCATCGTTGAGCGCAATTTCTTCAAGCTGGAGTGCGGTTTCGAACACCGGGTCCTTGACGTTGAGCGCTTCAAACACTTCGCGCACGGTCGACTGCATTACCGTCGCGCGCGGGTCGTAGTTCTTGTAGACGCGGTGGCCAAAGCCCATCAGGCGGAACGGATCGTTCTTGTCCTTGGCGCGCTCGATATAGTGGGGGATCTTGTCGGGCGTGCCGATCTCGCGCAGCATGTTGAGCGCGGCCTCGTTTGCTCCGCCATGCGCGGGACCCCAAAGGCAGGCAATGCCGGCCGCGATACACGCAAACGGGTTAGCGCCCGAAGAACCTGCCAGTCGCACAGTAGAGGTTGACGCGTTCTGCTCGTGGTCAGCATGGAGGATGAAAATCCGATCCATTGCCTTTTCCACCGCCGGGATCACCTCATATTCCTCAGCGGGGACGCCAAAGGTCATCCGCAGGAAATTGCCCGTATAGCTGAGCGAGTTGTCAGGCTGCATGAAGGGCTGACCGATTGCATACTTGTAGGCCATGGCCGCAATCGTCGGCATCTTGGCGATGAGGCGGTGTGAGCTGATCTTGCGGTGCTCAGGGTCGGAAATGTCGGTGCTGTCGTGGTAGAACGCTGAAAGCGCGCCCACTACGCCGCACATAATCGCCATTGGGTGGGCATCGCGGCGGAAACCCTGGTAAAGCGTACGCAGCTGTTCGTGCACCATGGTATGGCGCGTGATCGTGTAGACGAACTCGTCGTGCTCGTCCTGGCTCGGAAGCTCACCATTGAGCAGCAGATAGGCGACTTCCATGAAGCTTGAATGCTCAGCCAGCTGGCCAATCGGATAGCCGCGGTGGAGCAGAACGCCCTCATTGCCATCGATATAGGTCAGCGCGCTTTCGCAGCTCGCGGTCGACTTGTAGCCCGGATCAAACGTAAACGCGCCAGTTGAGCCATAAAGCTTGCGGATATCGACCACGTCTGGGCCGGTGCTGCCTGAAAAGACGGGGAATTCATGCGTCTTGCCATCGAATTCGAGCGTCGCGTTCTTGTCTGCCAAGGTGTTTCTCCTGTCCAATCCCATTCACCCTCGCTTGCGGGGAAGCTTCTACACAGCCTGTGCGCGAAGCCGTGCAAGGGCTTCGTCCCGGCCCAGAAGGACCAAGACGTCAAAAATTCCGGGCGATGTCGTCGTCCCAGTGAGTGCTGCGCGCATCGGTTGCGCAAGCTTGCCGAAGCCCAATCCCTGTGCCTCAGCGAGCGATTTGGTAGTGGCTTCGAGAGCCTCAATTGTCCAGTCATTTTCCTTCGCAAGTGCAATAACAACCAACGACAGGCGAGCCCGCCCTTCCCTATCAAGCAGCTTGGCGGCCTTTTCGGTCATCTCAAGCGGGGTGGTCGCGAACAAAAAGCCTGCGCCTTCAGCGATTTCATCAAGGTTCTTCGCACGCGGCTTCAGGACTGGCATGGCTAGAAGAAGCAGCGCGGGGTCGGCCTCATCTCCAAGCCGCGTGAGCACTTGTTCGACCAATGTCTGATCATCGGCTTCGCGAATGTAATGCCCATTGAGGTTTTCGAGCTTCTTCAGGTCAAAGCGCGAGGGGCTCTTGCCGACACCGGAAAGGTCAAACAGCTCAATCGCTTCCGCGCGCGTGATCTCTTCGCGATCCCCATGGCCCCAGCCAAGGCGCAGCAGATAGTTGAACAGCGCGTCTGCCAGAATGCCCATTTCATCACGGTAGGCATCAACGCCGAGCGCTCCGTGGCGCTTGGAGAGCTTGGCCCCGTCCGAGCCGTGGATTAGCGGGATGTGCGCATAGACCGGGTCAGGCCAGCCGCCCTCGATAGCGTCCATCGCGCGGTAGATCGGCAGCTGGCGGAACGCATTGTTGAGGTGATCATCGCCGCGGATCACATGCGTGACGCCAATATCGTGATCGTCGACCACCACTGCGAGCATATAGGTCGGTGTCCCGTCCGCGCGCAGGATGATATAATCGTCAAGCTCCGCGTTAGCGACGCTGACTTCGCCCTGAACCTCGTCCTTGATGGTCGTGGTGCCATCTTGAGGGGTCTTGAGCCGAACAGTGTAAGCTGCACCTTCGGGCGCTTCGGATGGGTCGCGATCGCGCCAGCGCCCGTCATAGCGCATGGGTTGCTTGTTGGCGCGTTGCTCGGCCCGCATGGCTTCCAACTCTTCGGCGGTGGCAAAGCATTTGTAGGCGTGCCCGGCTTCCAGCAGCTTGTGCGCGACTTCGGCGTGACGATCAGCCCGCTGCGACTGGAAGGTAGGCGCTTCGTCATAGTCAAGGCCCAGCCATTGGAGCCCATCTAGGATTGCATCAATCGCGTCCTGAGTTGATCGCTTTTTGTCCGTATCCTCGATCCTGAGCAGCGCTTTGCCGCCGTGATGACGCGCATAAAGCCAGTTGAACAGCGCCGTACGCGCACCGCCAATATGGAGAAAGCCGGTGGGTGAGGGGGCAAACCGGGTAACGATTGGGGCTGATGTGGGGCCTGATGCTGGACTTGCCATATGCTTGTGTTTCCTATTCAATCGTGCCGGCGCAACCCGCTCCAGCCTTTCGGTAAGGGGGCCCATGGCCGATACGCCGATTATTCCTTTGGGGGACGACCCGCAAAGCAGCCCCGCTGCCAAGCGATCCGCCCCGGACAGCCCGCAAGGGACCGAAGCTGTGCGCCTGTGGCAAAGGGGCCAGGGATTGTCCAGCGCCGTGGCGAACCGCGCAGAAGCGTTTCTCACTGAGGCGGGATTTGATCGCACCCCATGGCTGGCAGTTGCCTTTGCTAGCGGTATCCTTGCTTGGTTCAATCTTGAGACGCAGTGGCAATGGATGGGTGCGATTGGCGTTAGCGTGCTGCTGGCTCTTGCAGCGCTTGCTCTTTGGCCTCGTGGGGGGGAGGCGGACGTGACCCGCGCGCATCTGCGCTCCGCTGTAATGGCAGTTGCATTGGTGTTTGCAGCCGGGATCGCGGTGATCTGGGTCCGCTCGGAAGTGGTGGGTGCGCAGGCGATCGAGTATCCGCGGATTGAGCGGGTGCAGGGCTATGTGCTCGAGCGTCAGGATCAGCCTTCTGAAGACCGCATCAGACTTGTCCTCGCGGTGCGCGACGCTGCGAGCGGGGAGAGCCGCAAGATCCGCATCAACGTCCCTCTTGCCGAGGTTGACCGGGTGGAGGCGCGTTTCAGTTCTGAGGGCGCCGATGTGCTTCGCGAAGGCGCTCAAATCCGGGCGAACGTGCGGCTGATGCCCCCAGCAAGCCCGATGCTGCCCGGTTCTTACGATTTTGCTAGGGCTGCTTGGTTCGAGGGCTTTGCAGCGACGGGCAGCCTCATTGGCGAGATCCAGCATGCAGAGCCTGCGCAAGGTGGCTCGGTGATCGCGCAGTGGCAGCGCGCGCTCTCGACCCATGTGCGCTCGCGCCTCGACGGATCGCCGGGCACGATTGCCGCCGCCTTTGCCAGCGGTGACCGGGGCGCAATTGCGGCCGAGGATGCGGATGCCATGCGCGACGCGGGCCTCACACACTTGCTCGCGATCAGCGGGCTGCATGTGAGTGCGGTGATCGCAGCGGGCTACTTGCTAGCGCTCAAGCTGCTGGCCCTCGTCCCGGCGCTCGCCTTGCGGGTGCGCTTGCCGATCGTCGCAGCGGGCATTGGCGCTCTGGCAGGCATTAGCTACACCCTGCTGACCGGCGCGCAGGTTCCGACCGTGCGCGCCTGTGTCGCTGCGCTGCTGGTGCTCGGCGCGCTGGTGTTGGGGCGTGAGGCCTTGTCGCTGCGCATGGTTGCCGTGGCGGCTCTCATCGTCCTCCTGCTGTGGCCCGAGAGCGTCATCGGTCCCAGCTTCCAGATGAGCTTCAGCGCGGTTCTGGCAATCGTTGCGCTGCATACGTCGAGCCCCGTGCGCGAGTTCTTGAAGGCACGCGATGAGCCGTGGCTCAAGCGGACAGGGCGGCGGGTCTTGATGCTGTTCATCACCGGGCTGGTGATCGAGATCGCGCTAATGCCTGTGGTCATGTTCCACTTTCACCGAGCGGGGGTGTACGGTGCGCTTGCCAATGTGATTGCCATTCCGCTTGTTACGTTCATATCCATGCCGCTTATCGCTATCGCATTGGCGCTTGATGTGATCGGGCTGGGCGCGCCAGTGTGGTGGCTCGCTGGTCTGTCACTCGAAGCGCTACTGGGTCTTGCTCGCTTCACGTCTTCGCAGCCGGGCGCTGTCAAGCTGATGCCTCAGATGTCCGGGCTGACGATTGCGCTGTTTACAGCAGGCGGTTTGTGGCTTGCGCTGTGGAACCACCGTGCGCGGCTGCTTGGGCTTGTGCCGGTAGGGGTAGCCGTCATTTTTCTTCTCCTTACTCCCATTCCTGATGTTCTGATCGGGCGCGAGGGACGTCATGTCGGCATTACGCTGGGCGATGGCCGCTTGCTTTCGCTGCGAGACACCCGCTCCAGCTATGCCCGCGACAATCTGCTTGAGCTTGCCAGCGTCACGGCAGAGCCCATTCCGATTTCGCAATGGCCCGGTGCACGATGCTCGCGCGAATTCTGCATTGTCACGCTTGAGCGCGGAGGGCGCGAGTGGACTGTGCTCATGGCCCGCAACAATGACTTTATCGAAGAGCGCGCGCTGGCCGCAGCGTGCGAGCGCTCGGACATTGTCGTTGCCGCACGCTACCTCCCTCGTTCTTGCCGCCCGCGCTGGCTGAAAGCCGACCGGCGCTATCTCAACGAGCATGGCGGCCTTGCTCTTGACCTTGAAGCCAAGCGCATCATCGACGTTGCCAGCGGGCAGGGCGCGCATGGCTGGTGGCGGGCTGCTGGTTCTCAGGGCGGGCGCTAAAGGCCCGACCCATCGCAAACACCCCGCCTACGATCAGTGGTAGCGGCGAAGCAAGCCAGCCAGCTTGCCCTGCACCTGCACTTCGCCCGGCCCGTAGACTTGGGGATCATACGATGCATTGGCCGGGTCTAGGCGGATCTGACCGCCATCCTTGTGGAGGTATTTGAGCGTTGCCTCTTCACCGTGGACCAGAGCGACCACGATTTCACCATCGCGCGCGCTGTCTGTGCGGCGCACGAGCGCAAAGTCGCCATCAAAGATGCCAGCCTCGATCATCGAATCGCCAGAGACCTCAAGCGCATAATGCTCCCCCGGGCCCAACAAGGCAGCGGGAACAGGAAGCGAGGTCTGTCCTTCGAGCGCTTCGATCGGAGCGCCTGCTGCAATCCGGCCATGAAGCGGGATCTCGATCACGTCATTGGCGGGTTCGGGCATAGGCGGCGCGGCAGATGCGGGCTTCAAGGGCACCACAACATCCTCTGCCGGTGGTGCCACCGCGGCGCGCGGGGCTGGCGTTGCATCTTCGGGTTGCTTGATCACTTCCAAAGCGCGCGCGCGGTTGGGCAGGCGGCGGATAAAGCCGCGTTCTTCCAGCGCGGAAATCAGCCGGTGCACGCCCGACTTGCTCTTGAGATCGAGCGCTTCCTTCATCTCTTCAAAACTGGGGGAAATACCCGTCTCCTCCAGACGCTGCTGGATGAAGCGAATTAATTCGTGCTGTTTGGCGGTCAGCATTGCGAAAAACTCCTTGCTCGCGATATCGCTGTCGCGCCCCAAAAGAACGCTGCAGCTGCCCGTGGGGCGCGCCAGCAAGAGGCACCGTCTGCAATAGCAGGTCGGGGTGCTTTACCGATGCTCCCGCCCACCGATAAGGTGAACGAATGCGGAACAAGTAGGCAACGCCGTTCCGCAAGTCAAGCGCGCTTGATCCGTAAACCCACGCATTCTAGCCATTTTGGAGGTTGTACACAGGCACAGCCTCTCCAGCGCGAACCGGATCGGCACCGGCGGGCCGGTCAATCAGGCAATTGGCCTCAGCCAGCGAGCGAAGCGCGCTCGAATCCTGCGAACCTGCGAGCCGCACTTCGCCTCGTTCAAGCACAGCGCGCAGGAACTCACGCCGTTTGCCAGTCGCTGGCAGGTCCTCCCCAGCGAGGCAGAGCTGAGTCTTGGGAAGCGGATCAGGATCGCCCATCGCGGCCCTGACCAGCGGCAGCGCGAACAGGAAGCACGTGACGAAGCTCGACACCGGATTGCCCGGCAGACCCAGGATCACCTGCGGGCCATCATGACCCTGCCGAGTGGCGATCATCAGCGGCTTGCCCGGCTTGATCGCCACCTTCCAGAAGTCGATCTTGGCGCCCCATGCCTTGAGTGCCTCCTGAATGAGATCATGATCGCCAACCGATGCCCCGCCTGACGTGATGAGGACATGGCCATCGGCCTTGGCTAAGGCTGCGGCCAGAGCTTCCATGTCATCGGGCACAGGGCCGAGCGTTTCGACCTGCCCCACCCACGGGTGCAGCATCGCAGCGATCATCGGGCCGTTCGAAGCCGGGATCTGATCGGGTCCGCACTCGGAGGCGATAGCGCTGAGCTCGTCCCCGCTGTCGAGCACCTGCGTCAATGGCGCGGCGCGATGCGGGATGGCATCGTGCCCCGCCGCTATGGCAAGCGCGCGCTGGGGAGGGCCGATGAACGCGCCTTTCTCAAGCACCACATCCCCTATGCTGAAGTCAAAGCCGCGCACTCGCACGTGACGGCCAGCATCGGGCAGGCTCTCGCCCTGCGCAAGCCGAACTCTATCGCCGTCAACCGAGGCGTTCTCCTGTATCAGCACCCGGTCCGAACCTTGCGGCATGTGCGCGCCGGTTGAGATGCGGGTGCACTCGCCTGGCGAGAGGGTCCCTCCAAAGGGCAGGCCAGCGCGTGCCTCTCCCACGCGTTGCCATGGTCCATCGCCGCAGACCGCGTAGCCGTCCATCGCCGATAGGTCCGCTGGTGGTTGTGTTCGCCGGGCGATGAGGTCTTCTGAGAGGAAGCCATGCAACGGGTCTCTCGCGCCTGACCTCGTCACTGGCGGGGCCGGCGCGAGCGCGAGCAGCCGCGCCCATGCTTCGTGGAGGGTGAGCAGATCGCTCAAGTGTCCTCGGCCTTCCCAGCGGCCTTCCATGTGCCGCTCTTGCCGCCGCGCTTTTCGATCAGGCGCACCCCTTCGATCACCATGCCTTTGTCGATCGCCTTGGCCATGTCGTAGATCGTCAGCAGCGCGGTGGAGACAGCGACCATCGCTTCCATCTCGACCCCGGTCTTGCCGGTTAGCGAGGCGGTGGCGGTTGCGCGGATTGCCGCTTGCTCAAACTCGAACTCGACCGTCACCGCCTCGAGTCCCAGCGGATGGCACAGCGGGATGAGGTCGCCAGTGCGCTTGGCAGCCATGATCCCTGCAAGGCGCGCAGTGCCCAGCACATCGCCTTTGGGCGCATCGCCTGCCTTGATCGCCTTTAGTGCCTGAGCGCCCATGGTGATCCGTCCGCTGGCGATGGCGATGCGGTGCGTTTCGGCCTTGGCGCCAACATCGACCATTCGCGCTGCGCCGTCTTCGCTCAAATGGGTTAGCTCGCTCATCTGATTCGCTCCTTCGGCTCTGTCAGGCCGCCCGTGTGGTTGGCTGTAGGAGACACAGGTTACACAGTCTTAATCAGGAAAACTTCCGCTTTCTAAGCGCTGATTGGGCTCAAAAATGCGCTTGAAAAGATCGCTGGGGTGATTGGGCTGACCGACATTGCTAAAGGCTGTGCCACAGGAAGAGCGTGTAGGACAGAGGGGCTTTTTGGGCGTTCCTCTCAACCCTCCAGCAAGCGCCTGGTAGCCGCCGCCATATCATCTTCGCGCATCAGGCTTTCGCCTACCAGGAAAGTGCGCACGCCCGCTTTCTCAAGCCGGGTTAGGTCTTGGTGATGGTTGATCCCGCTCTCACCGACCAGCAGCGCGCCCTCCGGAGCCAGCGGAGCGAGCCTTTCGGTGGTCTCAAGCGTGGTGGTGAAGGTCTTAAGATCGCGATTGTTCACCCCGATCAGCCGCGAGGTGAGGTTTTGGCCAGCGCGCTCCATCTCCGCCTCGTCATGCACTTCGATCAGCACATCCATGCCGTGTTCGAGCGCGGCGGCTTCGATCTCGGCCATGGCGGTGTTGTCTAGCGCGGCGACGATGATCAGGATCGCGTCTGCGCCAATGGCGCGCGCCTCGAGGCACTGCCACGGATCGACCATGAAGTCCTTGCGCAGTACCGGCAGCTCGCAGGCTTTGCGCGCGGCGTCGAGGTAAAGCTCATGGCCCTGAAAATAGGGCGCATCGGTGAGGACAGAGAGGCACGCCGCGCCGCCCTCCTCATACGCCTTCGCATGCTCGGCGGGGCGGAAATCTGCGCGGATGAGACCTTTGGAGGGGCTGGCGCGCTTGATCTCGGCGATGAGGGCAAAGCGGGTCTTGGCTACCTCGCGCAAGGCCGCGTCAAAGCCGCGCGGGGACGTTTTTTCGGAGGCGGCGGCTTCCAACTCAGCGCGTGTGACGCTGGCCTTGCGGGTGGCGACTTCCTCGCGCTTATGGGCGCAGATTTCTTCGAGTTTGTTCATGATGGTCTGACGCGGCCTCTTACACCGCTAATTCGATCCAGCGCGCCAGTTTGTCGTGAGCGCGCCCGCTGTCGAGCGCTTCTGCGGCGAGTGCAACGCGTTCAGGCCAGCTCTCACCGACATTTGCCACCGCCAGCGCGCCCGCCGTATTGAACAGGACCGCGTCGCGATAGGCCCCTCGGGCCCCATCGAGCAGAGCTTTTAGCGCGGCGGCATTGTAGATCGCGTCATCGCCCCGGATTGCTTCGATCGGGGCGTGGGCGAGGCCAGCCTCACCAGCTGATACGCGCCGCATGACGAAGGCGTTGCCGGTAACCTCAGCAACCTCGTTGCCGCCAGCAAGGCTGAGCTCATCAAGCCCCTCATCGCCTGACACGATCAGCGAGCGTCCGGTGCCCAGTTTTGCCAGAGCACCTGCATAAATCGGCACATAGGCAGGGCGCGCAATGCCGATAAGCTGGCTGGTGACGGCGGCGGGATTGGAGAGCGGGCCCATCAGGTTGAAGATCGTGCGCTTGCCGATTTTTGTGCGGATGGGCTGGATGCGGCCCATTGCCGGGTGGTGGTTCTTCGCAAACAGGAAACAGATGCCGATTTCAGCGAGCGTCTTTTCCGCCGTACGTCCGGCAGCATCCATATCGAGGCCGAGCGCTTCCAGCGTGTCCGCCGCGCCTGCCTTGGAGGACGCCGCGCGATTGCCGTGCTTGGCCACCGGAACGCCGCAGGCCGCAACCACAAGGCTGACCGCGGTCGAGACATTGAGAGTGTGATGCCCATCGCCGCCAGTACCGCAGACATCGATTGACCCCTCAGGCGCGTTGATCGGGATCAGCCGGGCGCGCAGAGCCCTTGCAGCACCCGCGATCTCGTTCGAGGTTTCGCCGCGTTCGCTTAAATTTACGAGGAATTGCTCGATTTCCGCTTCGCTTGGGCTGCCGTCGAGCAAGGTTCCAAATGCGGTCTCCGCCTCGGTTTCGGTGAGCGGTGCGGCGATGTCGGGCAGGGCGCTCATGACGCGCGCTCCATCTGTGAGCTCTCGGGAAGGCGCGCGTCGATCCCGCATTCGGCTAGGAAATTCGCAAGCAGTGCGTGGCCATGCTCGGTTGCAATGCTTTCCGGGTGAAACTGAACGCCGTGGATGGGCAGGCTCTCATGGCGGAACCCCATGACGCTCGCCTTTTCGATTCCAGGTGTTGCCGCGTGCGCGTTGGCGATTAGGCTGGCGGGCACGTCCACCACTTCAAGGCTGTGATAGCGCGTCGCGTTGAAGGGCGAGGGCAGACCTTTGAAGACGCCCGTTGCGTCATGTGTCACCGGGGACGTCTTGCCATGCATCAAGCCGCCGCGCGTCACCGTGCCGCCAAAGTGCTGGCCGATGGACTGGTGCCCTAGACACACGCCCAGCAGCGGGCGCTCCGCATCGGCGCAGGCCGCGACCAGATCAAGGCTGATCCCCGCCTCGTTCGGCGTACAAGGGCCGGGCGAGATAAGGAAACCCACCGCGTTCGTCTTTACCGCATCCGCTGCGCTGAGCGCATCGTTGCGCTCAACCTGCACCTCCACGCCCAGCTCCATCAGGTAATGCACGAGGTTGAAGGTGAAGCTGTCATAATTGTCGATGACGAGGATGGTGGGAGCGCTCACGCAGCCCCTCCCGCGAAATAATCGGTCGCGCGCACATGGCCGTCAATGATCCCCGGCTCGCTCGCGGCATGGCCTGCATCATCGACGATCCACAAAACGCTGCTGGGCCACACCTTCTTGAGCGCCCAGGCCGCGCCCGGCGGTGTGCAGATGTCGTGGCGGCCCTGAACGATGATGCCGGGGATATGCGCGATGCGATCCATGTTTTTGAGGAGCTGGCCCTCTTCCAGATAGAAATCATCGAGGAAGAAGCGCGCGCAGATCCGGGCAAAGGGCAGGGCGGTCGCCGGGTCCTCGAAATGCTCAAGCAGGTCGGGATTGGGCAGGAGCGTTGCCACATGCCCCTCCCATAAGGACCATTGCGTCGCAGCTGCCAAACGCGTCGCTTCATCCTCGCTGGTGAGGCGGGCGTAATAGGCTTTCACCAGATCGCCGCGTTCATCTTTGGGGATGTGGCCGGAAAACTGATCCCACGCCTCAGCCATGATCTCGCTCGCGCCGTAGGAATAGAGCCAGGTCTTTTCACGCTGGCGGGCGAGGAAGACGCCGCGCACGATCAGTTCGGTGACGCGTTCGGGATGGGTTTGCGCATAGGCCAGCGCGAGGGTTGAGCCCCATGAGCCGCCAAAGACCTGCCAGCTCTCAAACCCGCAATGCTCGCGCAAGCGCTCCATATCAGCGACAATGCGCCAGGTGTCGTTGTTCTCAAGCTCGGCAAAGGGGAGCGATTGTCCGCAGCCGCGCTGGTCAAAGAGCAGGACGTCGTAGCGCTCCGGGTCCCATTGCTGGCGATGCCACTCGGTGATGCCGCCGCCGGGCCCGCCATGAAGGAACACCGCCGGTTTCGCGCCCGGCGTGCCGACGCGCTCGTAATAGAGGCTATGCCCCTCGCCCACATCAAGCATGCCAGCATCATACGGTTCGATTTCGGGATAGAGGCCGCGGCGGTTTGCGCGATTGAGGGAGTTTTCAGGCAGGCTCATTCGCTTTCTTTCCGGCTGGCAACAATTATGGGCCCCGTGCGCCCGGCGTCCATGCGCCCCGTCGCTGGGTCCCAGAGCGAGGAGGAATTGGCATCGAGAAAGAGCGCATCGCTCACCCCGGCTTCATCGCGGAAAAAGCGGGCGAGTTGGCCGAAACTCAAAGGCGTGAGTGCGATGACGAAATGCGCCTTGCCATCCGCGTCCACCCCCACACCGTTGCGGATGGCGCGCGAATTGCCGTTCTCGCTGATCGCGCCGCCTAGTTCTCCGCCGGCGAGCAGCATGGGGCCTGATTGTGTGCCAAACCGCGGACGTTCGCGCACGGTTGAGAAGAATTGGTCACTCGTCAGAATGCGCCAGCGGCCTGCGCCGCCGAAGAAGACGCCATTGGGCTTTAGGAAAAAATTGCCATCGCCTGATGTGCGGTTAAGCTCTGACAAGCGTTCACCGCCGCTTACCAGATAGCCGCGCGGGGTCAGGTCATCGCTGAACGCGCCGCCATTCATGGCAAAGGCGATGGTGCTCGCCTCGACGCTCTCGGCATAGGCGGTGAGCGAGCCATAGGCCTGCGACTGATCACCCGGGCCGTATACCACGCTGATCGTGTGCTCGGCAGGGTCGGCGATGCAATGGGTGAAGTCTATGTCCTCAAAGCGGACCGGCGAGCAGGCTGACGCAGCGCTTAGCGGGATGGCCTCAGGCGTTGTCCCCGGCACCGGGGCGCCGACAGGCTGGATGCCGTCTTCGCTGTCAAGCGCGACGGTGACGACGGGCTCACCCGAGGGTTGCGGTTCGCAGGCGGTGAACGCGGCGAGGGGGAGGAACGCGACAAACACCCGCTTCATTGTCCAAACCCCGGTTCTTGAGCGCGCTTCACCGCTTCTTTTGCAGCGGCAAACAGCGCGCCCGCTTTGGCGCGGCATTCGGCGTGTTCGTAATCAGGATCGCTGTCGGCGACGATACCGGCCCCGGCTTGAACATGCATCGTGCCGTCCTTGACGACTGCAGTGCGCAGAACAATGCAGCTGTCGACCGAGCCATCGGGCGCAAAATAGCCGACACCGCCTGCATAGGCGCCGCGCGTTTCGGGTTCGAGTTCGGCGATAATCTCGCAAGCTCGCACTTTGGGCGCGCCAGACACGGTGCCTGCGGGGAAGCCTGCAAACAGCGCATCAATCGCGTCGCGTCCTTCCGCCAGCTCGCCCATCACATTGCTCACGATATGCATGACGTGACTGTAGCGCTCGATCCCGAAGCTGTCAGTCACCTTGACGCTGCCACGCGCGGCGACCCGGCCCACATCGTTGCGCCCCAGATCAAGCAGCATGAGATGCTCTGCAAGCTCCTTGGGATCGGCGAGCAGGCTTGCTTCGTTCACAATGTCTTCCTCGCGCGTTGCCCCGCGCGGACGGGTGCCAGCGATAGGCCGGATCGTTACCTCGCGCTTGCCCTGCGCATCGGCCCTAACGCGCACGAGAATTTCCGGGCTCGAGCCGACAATCGCAAAGCCGGGCAGGTCGAGGAAATAGAGAAAGGGCGAGGGGTTCACTCGCCGCAGCGCGCGGTAAAGTTCGAGCGGCGGCAGGTCGAATGGACAGGTAAAGCGCTGAGCCAGCACGACCTGAAAGATATCGCCTGCGACTATGTAGTCCTGCGCGCGCGCGACCAACGCCTTGTAGTCCTCGGGCGGCATGATGGGCTCAAGCTCAGGCTCGGCCGTGTCGGCGGAATTGCGCGAATCGGGCGGGGCGGCGGACGAGAGCGCGCGCAGAGCCTCATCAATCCGCTCGCCCGCTCGGGCGATGGCAGAAGCGGGATCGGCGCGGGTTTCATCTTTTGGCCACAACGGTGCGATGCAGAACATCTCATCTGTAAGCCCGTCAAACACCAGGATCAGTGCGGGGCGCACGAACAGCATGTCTGGCAGGGCAAGTTCGCTTGGCGCAGCACGTGGGAGCGTTTCGACAAGGCCGATCGTCTCATAGCCGAAATAGCCAACAAGGCAGGCCAGAGCCGGTGGCAGCGCATCCGGCACATCGATCTGGCAGGCCTTGGCGAGCGCGCGCAATTCAGTCAGCGCATCGCGGTCGCACGGCTCGAACGCTTCGCGGTCTTTGCGCCAATTGGCGTTGATCGCTGCGTCCCCCTCGCTTGCGCGGAACACCAGATCGGGATCAAGGCCAAGCAGGCTGTAGCGTCCTCGCACTTCTCCGCCTTCGACCGATTCCAGCAGAAAGTCCCCGCGCCCCGCTTGCATCAGGTGCCGCGCTGCTCCCACTGGCGTATCGCTGTCGGCGATGATTGTGCGCCACACAAGCGCAGGCTTACCCGCCTCAAGCGCATGCGCTGCGTCGCTCGCGCCATTGGGTGCATCTGAGGGTAGGGGATGAGCGTTCGGCATTGTCGTCGCGGCAAATGGGAGGAAAGGCGCTTTGGCGAAGCCAGAGCCTTACGTCTCGCCCAGCAATTGCGCGCGCACAGCAGCAAGCGCGTCTTCATTGATTTCAGAGCCCACGGTTTCACGCATGGCGCGGCGGAGCTGGTCGGAATATTCCTCACCCATGAGCTCTGCCAGCTGTTGGCGCTGACCCTCGATAAAGCCGCCATCCTCAGGCAGCTCGCCCGGCGCCACCTCATCAAGGCCAACAAGGATCCAACCCTGATTGCCGGGCGCCTCGAGCAGTTTAGTCGAGCCAGCGCTCATACTGAACAGCAGCACTAAAGCAGGCGGCGGGTTGCCGCGCGCTGCGAGTTGCTGAAGCTCTGCGCGGGCGATGGAAACGGGGTCCGGTGGAGGCAGGGCCGTGTCTTCAGCCGCCATCGCGCTTTCAAGACTTTCCCCAGTGCGCGCCTTGTCGAGCAGACGCTGCGCGACCTCCTTCGCTGTAGTGCTGGCGTTGAAGAGCGTGAGATCAGCGGCCACCCGTTCCTTGATGTCGGCAAGCGGCGGAGCGGAAGATTCGGTGATCGAGAGAACTTCGTAGATCAGAAACTGCGATCCGGGCACCAACACGTCCAATTGCGGCTCGCTTTCATCAAGCGCAAAGGCGGTATCGAGGACCAGTCGCAGCGCCGGGTTCGGCTGCGAGCGCGGATCGCCAAAGACGCGGCCGTCCGATAGCACTGGTGGGCTTTCCTCAAGACTAAGCTCAAACGCATCTGCAATTTCGGTGAGTGAGGTACCCTGATCCACCTCTTCCTCGATGCGAGCCGACAGATCAGAGAGCGCAGCGTTACGCTTTTCGGCTGTGAGCACCTGAGTGATTTCATCGGTCACCTCAGCCAGCGTGCGCTCAGGGATACGGGTGACCTTGTCAACGCGCGCCACATACCAGCCAAGCGCGCCTTCCGCCGGGTCAACCACCGCGCCTTCCTCGCCTGCGAAGATCGCTTGTGCTGCGGAAAAGCTAGCGCTTGTGGTAAATTGCTCTTGATCACGGCCGACAATCTGCGTGGCGCTAAATCCTGCATCGAGCGCGACTGCCTCAAGGCTTTTGCCCGCGCGGATCTGGTCTACCAGCGCTTGTGCGCCTTGCTGTGTGGGTGCGGTAAATAAGGTTACGTCGCGCGTATCGCGCTCAGCATACTGCGCCTTGTTCTCTTCGTAGCGCGCCGCAATTTCGTCGGCACTCGGCGTCGGGTCGGTGTCGAGATTGTTCACATTAAAGATCGAAAAGCGCAAGGTACGCCGCTCGGGCAAAACATAAGTGTCGCGATTGTCGGTGTAGTAGGCCGCGGCCGCCTCGTCGCTGGGTTCTTCATCGGAGCGGAACAGCGCGCTCGGCACCAGAGCGATGGACCCGTTGCGCCGCTCAAAAAACAACGAGGCGTATTGGCGCGTCATTTTCTCGGATACTTGCGGTGTGACAATCGCGGGCAAAAGGATTTGCTGAGCGAGCAGCCCGTCCGCCAAATCACGGCGCAACACGCTTTCAGGGATACGCTGATTTGCAAGCGCGGCCTCAAACGTGGCTTGATCAAACTCGCCGCTCACGCCGCGAAAGGCTGGTATCTGGATGATCTCGCTGTTTACTAGGTTTTCCCCAGCGCGAAGGCCCAGCATCTCGCCATAGGCGCCCACAACGTAGCGGTCGATCATCTGCGAGAGAACTTCATCAAGTCCGCCTTGCTCGATAAATTCAGGCATTGTCACACCGGGATTTTGTGACTGGACGGAGCGCAAGGTGGTCTGGGTAGTGCTGGTCAGCTCATCAGCGCTCACCGCATCATCCCCAACAATCGCGACGCGCTCTGTCTGTGTGCCCACACCCAAAATACTGCCAGTGCTGTCTCCCGCAGTCAGACCGATGGCGAGTGCTATGAGAATACCCACGAAAATCGCCATGCCGAGCTTGGACTGTAAGAACTTGCGAAAAGAGGTAATCATTTCAGGGACTATTCTCGAGTGGCTGTTGAACGGATCATATCGGGCGAAAGCGCACCGCATTGCGGGCGAACACGGCAGAGCAGCGCTCTATCCGCCCTGAGACTTCGCCGCAACAGGTCTACGCAGGTTTTGACTGTCAGCGCGTCGTCGTCTAGCGGACGGCGCCTCTTTGATCTTAATGCCGCGTTAGATTCGACGCTTAATTCTTCAAATGCAGGACAAATAGATGGCTCAACGGCCCTTTATCGTTGGCAACTGGAAGATGCACGGCACCAGAGCCATGCTCTCCGAAGCGCGCGCAATCGACCGCGCGGCCCAGCGGCACATGAAGGTCGAGGTAGCGATTGCTCCGCCTTACACTCTCATCCACCCGATCCACCGCGAGGCGGAACAAATCGGTGTGGGCGCGCAAAATTGTCACTTTGCTGATGGCGGCGCGCATACAGGCGATATCTCGGCCTCGATGGTGGCTGATGCAGGCGCGAAATTCGTGATTCTTGGCCATAGCGAGCGGCGCGCGGATCACTCTGAAACCGACGCAATCGTCAAATCCAAGGTGGAAGCGGCGCTTGAAGCAGGGCTTCGCGTCATTCTGTGCTGCGGCGAAAGCGAAAAGACGCGCGATGCGGGCCGCGCTGTCAAGTATGTGACAAAGCAGATCAAGGCTTCGCTTCCCAATATCCAGGAAGCGGGCGAGACGCTCACTATCGCCTATGAACCCATCTGGGCGATCGGCACGGGTAAAACTGCAACGACCGCAGACATCGCTGAAATGCACGCGGCAATCCGTGCGCTTCTCATCGAGCTGTTCGGCGAGGAACAGGCGGCAATGGTGCGCATCTTGTATGGCGGATCAGTCAGGCCAGAAAACGCTGCTGAAATCCTCGCTGTGCCCGAAGTGGGCGGAGCGCTGGTCGGCGGGGCGAGCCTTACCGCTGATAGCTTCATGAGCATCGCTCTGGCAGCGGATTCGCCGGACACCTGACCGGGCGTAGCGCGTCGCCACTCATCTTGCACTTAGAGGCGCGCAGCCCTAAATGCGCCACTCAATCCTTTTCATCAGAGACGAATTTTTCATGGGCCTGTTCATCTTTCTCACCGTTCTCCAGGCGCTGGTCGCTGCTGGCCTCGTCGGTGTTGTTCTTATGCAGCGCTCGGAAGGTGGCGGTCTTGGTATTGGCGGTAGCCCGACAGGAGCGCTGGGCGCACGCGGTGCGGCAGATTTCCTGACCCGCGCGACCAAGTGGCTTGCGATTGCGTTTGTTGCGCTTTCTATCGCACTTGCAGCTGTGGCGGTGAACACGGGCACCGGTAGCGGCGTCACCTCAACGCTTGATCGCGATGTGGATGCACCCTCGACAGCTGACCGATTGCTGGCTGATCCGACCGAGCCCGCTGATCCGCTGGCACAGCCCGAAGAGGGCGAGGCCCCGGACACCCCAGCCAGCGATGATCCGCTGGCCGAATAGGCTCTCATTGAAGTCCGGAACGAAGGTTCTCAGCGCGCTTACGCCCTATGCTTGTGGATTGCAACGGCCCCAAGGGCCCAATTCACTTGCCCCGAATCCAATCCAAGGCTTAAGGCCCAAATCCCATGGCGCGGTACATTTTTATCACCGGCGGCGTGGTCTCCTCGCTCGGCAAAGGTCTTATGGCGGCAAGCCTGGCGGCGCTCCTTCAGGCGCGCGGCTACAAGGTGCGCATCCGCAAGTTTGACCCCTATCTCAACGTCGATCCGGGCACGATGAGCCCGTATCAACACGGCGAGGTCTACGTTACCGACGATGGCGCGGAGACCGATCTCGACCTAGGCCATTACGAGCGCTTCACCGGCGTCTCAGCCCGCCAGAGCGACAACATCACGAGCGGACGTGTCTACCGCGACATCATCGCGCGTGAGCGGCGAGGGGACTATCTGGGCGCAACCGTTCAGGTGATCCCGCATGTGACCGATGCTATCAAAGAATTCGCGCTCGCGGACCAGGACGATCACGACTTCATCCTGTGCGAGATCGGCGGAACGGTGGGCGACATCGAATCGCTGCCGTTCATGGAAGCCATCCGCCAGATCCGGAACGAGCTTGAGCCGCTCCAGACCCTGAGCGTGCACGTCACATTGGTTCCCTATATCGCAGCTGCGGGCGAGCTGAAAACGAAGCCCACCCAGCACTCGGTGCGCGAGCTTGCCAGCCTCGGGATCAAACCCGACGTGCTTTTGTGCCGCGCGGAACACCCGATCCCGGAAACAGAGCGCATCAAAATCGCCAATTTTTGCAATGTGCGCAAGGAAGCGGTGATCCCGGCGCTCGATGCGCCCTCGATCTACTCAGTTCCGCTGCAATATCATCGTGAAGGCCTCGATGCCGAAGTGTTGCGCGGCTTCGGCATTACCGATGCGCCTCAGCCGGACTTGTCCGCGTGGAATGACGTGACCGATCGCTACTTCAATCCCGAAGGCGAGGTTACGATCGGCGTGGTGGGCAAATATGTCGGCCTGCCTGACGCCTATAAGAGCCTCAACGAGGCGCTGATCCACGGTGGGCTTGCCAACCGGGTCAAGGTCAACATCAAGTGGATTGATGCCGAGGTCTTCGAGGAAGACGATGAGGCGATCACCGCCAAGCTTGAGCCGATGCACGGCGTGCTTGTGCCCGGCGGATTCGGCGAACGCGGCAGCGAGGGCAAGATTGCCAGCGTGCGCTTTGCGCGTGAACGCAAGGTCCCGTTCTTCGGCATTTGTTTGGGCATGCAGATGGCGTGCATCGAAGGCGCACGTGCGGTGGGCTTTTCCGAAGCCTCTTCGACCGAGTTTGGCGAGACCAAGGAACCGGTGGTTGGCATTATCGAGGAATGGATGAGCGAAGAGGGCCTCCAGACCCGCGAATCCGACGGCGATCTCGGCGGGACCATGCGGCTTGGCGCATATGAGGCAAAGCTTGCGGGCAACAGCCACACCTCCTCGATCTATGGCGGGGCTGAGACCATTTCAGAGCGCCACCGCCACCGCTACGAAGTCAACAGCGCCTATATCGAGCCGCTTGAAAAACAGGGTCTAGTGTTCGCCGGCATGTCTCCCGATGGTCTCCTGCCTGAGATAGTCGAGCGCCCGGATCACCCCTGGTTTGTAGGCGTGCAATTCCACCCAGAGCTCAAATCAAAACCGTTTGATCCCCATCCTCTTTTCGCCGGTTTCATCGCCGCCGCGCTAGAGCAGTCGCGCCTCGTCTGATTTTCTGCATCAGGCAGAATGAGGGATGAGATACGGTATGAACACGCTCCAAACCCTTGATTTGACGAAACTGTTCCGATGACAATTGTCAATTTCGGGTTTTATGAGCCATTTCAAAGGTCTGTCGCGTTTGTACAAGTGGGCACTTTTCCGCTTGCACTGCGCCAAATTTTCCGCACAATTTTTGGCTGATCCCTGCAGGAAAGTTGTAAGGTATTGGGGTTTTCCAAAACCTCAGGGGGAACACGGCGTTGGGGGGCAACACTCATCAGCCCGCGCGCTGTAAGAGACTCGTGTCGGAGCAGAGCGTCTTTTGCGACCCGGACGCTTTGCTCGGAACGAGGCGGCGCTATGTCGCGGGGGCGGATCCATGTGATCCGCCTCTAACCCATTCGCATCGGCTGAACGAAAATAAGCGGCCCCGCATTTTGCAGGACCGCTCATTTGTTTGTGCAGGTGTAGGGCGGTTTCGCCTTATGCGGCGTTTGCCTCGCCCTTATTGGCGTCGGTTTCGGCTGCGTGCGCGTCGGTCTCCACAGCTTTAAGCGTCGTTGAACCAACGGCAATCTTCTTGGGCTTCATCGCATCGGGCACTTCGCGCACCAGATCGATGATGAGAAGGCCATCGGCAAGGTCAGCGCGCTCTACCCGGACAAAGTCGGCAAGCTCAAAGCGTCGCTCAAATCCGCGATTGGCGATGCCGACATGCAGCAACTGTGAGCCATCGTCGAATTCCTCGCGCTTCTTGCCCTGAACGGTCAGCAGGTTTTGCTGAGCGGTGATGTCGATATCACCAGGCCGGAAACCAGCGACGGCGAGCGTGATGCGGTAATTGTCTTCGCCCTGGCGTGCGATGTTGAAAGGGGGGTAATTGTCGCCCGATTGTGTGCGCGCCTGGCTTTCGAGAAGGTCGAAGAGACGATCAAAGCCTACGGTAGAACGGCGATAGGGGGTAAAATCAAGACGTGACATAATTGCAAATCCTCGTGTTTGAGCAATTTGTTTTTCAATGCTCCGGCCTGCCGAATGCAGCGCCGGGTTTGTTGTCGCCTATTGCGCTTCCCAATGACTGGCGAAACGGTGCGACACGCATTATCTGGGGTGCGGAAAACGCCTTTCAAGAGCTTTCGAGGGACCATTTTGATGAGCCAGCCCAAGGTCGATATCTACACCAAGTTCACTTGCGGATTTTGCGTGCGTGCCAAGCATTTGCTTTCGTCCAAGGGCGTCGAATTCAATGAGTTCGACATCACGATGGGCGGCGAGCGGCGCGATGAAATGCTGGCCCGCGCTCCAGGTGCGATGACAGTGCCGCAGATATTCATCGGCGAGACCCATGTGGGCGGCTCTGATGATCTCGCCGCGCTCGAAGCTGCGGGCAAGCTTGACGCGTTGCTTGAGGGCTAGGGCGCATCCATGCCCGGCATTGCCGTCTTGCAAATGACGTCGGGCATCGATCCCGAAGCAAATTTCGCAGTCATCGAGGCGGCCGCACGCGAGGCGGGCGATAGAAGCGGGAAGGGCGCCTCAGTGCTCTTTACTCCCGAAATGTCGATCCTGCTTGACCGGGATCGCAAGCGCGCTGCGCACTGGATCGAAAGTGACGCGCCCGGCCAAATGCAGCAACGCCTTCAGCAGCTCGCGATAAGGGCGGAGATCGATATCGCGCTCGGCTCCATGCCGGTTGGGAGCGACACGCCCGGGCTGTGGGCCAATCGCAGCTTCTATTTCAGCCGGGGCGGCATACCGGCGCGCACTTATGACAAGATCCACATGTTCGATGTGGAGCTTTCCACCGGCGAAACGTGGCGAGAAAGCGCGGCCTATGCACCCGGAAGCGAGGCGGTCATTGTTGGCGATTCGGCCATCGGGAGCTTGGGCCTGACCATCTGCTACGATCTGCGCTTTCCTGAATTGTTTGAGAGGCTGGGCAGAGCCTCTTGTGAAGCCATCGCCGTACCAGCCGCATTCACCGTGCCCACCGGGACCGCGCATTGGCACGTCCTCCTGCGCGCCCGAGCAATCGAAGCGACCGCTTTTGTTATCGCCGCTGCGCAAGTGGGCAAGCACGAGGATGGACGCTCAACCTATGGCCACAGCCTGGTGGTTGATCCGTGGGGCGAGGTGTTGCTTGATCTTGGCGGCGATAGTCCTGATCTGGGCTTTTGCGAGATCGACCTGGCCCGCATTGCCGAGGTTCGACGCCAGCTCCCGGCACTTGAGAACAAGCGCGGCGTTCCCAGATATGATCCAGACACAAAACCTACCTGGCTGAAATGATTGTTTTTGATCTCACCTGTGAACACGGCCACCGCTTTGAAGGGTGGTTTGGCTCGTCTGAAGACTATGAGAGCCAAATGGCGCGCGGCCTTGTCGCATGCCCGGAATGCGGGACCAAGACCGTAATGAAAGCGCCAATGGCCCCCGCTGTCCCGGCCAAGAGCAACACGCGAACTGACGCGGTTCCAGCAAAAGCAGCAACGCACGAGGCGCCTGTGGCCAATCACGAAATGCCCGCCGAGGTGCGCCAAGCGATGGAAAAGCTCGCCCAGGCCCAATCCGAGGCTCTCAAGAACAGCACCTTTGTCGGCGGTGATTTCGCCAAGCAGTCGCGCGAAATGCATTACGGCGAGCGCGACGAAGCCCCGATCCACGGCCAAGCCAGCCTGAAAGAAGCCAAAGCTCTTGCCGATGAAGGTGTTCCGGTCGCGCCGCTTCCTTTTCCCGTTGCGCCCCCCGAAAAGCTTAATTGAGGCATGATGCCTTTCAATCGGTAAGCCGCTGCTGCTATGGCCGCGCACGAGACCCCGTAGCTCAGTTGGATAGAGCATCAGATTCCTAATCTGAGGGCCGCGCGTTCGAATCGCGCCGGGGTCACCACTATCTCTTTACAGTGCTTCTGCTTACTTCAGCTCGAGCCCAGCGGCTTCGATCCCCAAACGCGCAAGGTCAGCGCTGCGAGCGCGGTCAGGCTCACGCACGCCGTGATCAGAAACCAGGCAACGCCGTCCCAGCCATATCCCGAATAGACGGCGGTCCCGACATAGCTGCCCACGCCTCCGCCTAGAAACATGATCACGACGTAGATCGTGGTGAGCCGCGTGCGCAGCTGAGGCGTTGAGGAGAGGAAGGTCATGCGGCTTGCAACATCAATACCCGGGCCAACGGCGGAAGTGATGAAGGTCGGGATCAAAAGCAGCCACAGATTGTCGCCAAAGGGAAGGAACAAGATCGTGCCCGCAACCTGCATGATGCCCAAGCCGAACCGGGCGCGGCGCGGACCAATGCGATCAGCCATCCGGCCAAGTATCGGCGTCGTCAGCACGCTGACCGCACCAAGCCCAGCGAGGTAGCCAACAACGTCTGTGCCATAGCCCATAGCGGGCGATGTCAAGTGAAGCGCAAGGCCGAGCCACAAGGCTATGAACTGGCCAAACCCAATACCCTGAATGAGGCCCGCGATGATTATCTCACTGTGGGTTTTGGTGAGGCGAAAAACCGACATCAGCAGCTCTGCATAGCTGGTCTTCGGGCCGCTTGATGTCTGGTCGGTAGGCTTGGTTGCAGGCATGATCGCGGGCAAAGCAAGTGTCATCGCGATCATGGCGCCGCTCGCAAGCCAATAGACCGTGTGCCAATCAGTGACGTCTGCAATCACCCCTGACCCGACTCGCGCCACAAGCAGTCCGAAAATGACGCCCGCGGTCAAAGTGGCAGTGACAGCGCCAAGCCGTTCAGGAGCAGCCCGGCGCGAGGCGTAAGCGGGCAGAAGGTATGGCGCGATGGTGAAGAAGCCGAGCCAGGTTGAGCCAGCGGTAAAGGTCCAGAAATCGGGCGCGAGCGTCATCACCACCAGCCCCAGTGTCTGGCACGCGGTGAAGATGATGGTCAGCGTCCGGTTCGAGTACCGGTCTCCCAGCGGCAAAAGCAGCAAGATGCCGAGCGCCAGCGCGAGCTGGTTAAGCGCCGGGACAAGCCCGATCATATCCTCGCTAACCTTAAACGAACGCGCCACATCGGCGATGATCGGGTGAATATAATAGGCGTTCGCCGTCACCACCGCGACCGCCACCGCAAGCAAGAGCTCCTGGCGGCGCGTGAGATAGGCCGGGGCGGATTGGGTCAATGGATCTCGCTTACTTCAGGAAACCTGCTTTTTTGGCCATGTCGATGACCCCTTGGGCAAGTTCGACCGGACGGTCTTCCTGACAGAAATGACCACAGGCCGACAGCGTTCCATGCGGCTGTCCCCTGGCACCCTCGATCCGCTCATAAAGATCGGGTCCGTTCTGGCCCAGCACCGGATCATCCTCTCCAAACAGCGTCAGGAAGGGTTTGTCGAAAGCTTCGAGACCTTTCCACGCCACTTTGTTCTGCCCGATGCCGTCCATGCCGTCCTCCACCGGCACCAATTGCGGAAAGGCGCGGGCTCCGGCCTTGCTGGCTTCATCGGGGAAGGGCGCGTCATAGGCGGCCAACTCCTCAGGGCCCAGATCGGTTGCAGTTGCACGTTGAAGCAATTCGCCGATCTTGAAATCCGGCGAGGTCTTGGCGAATTCACGCCACATCAGGAAAGCGGGCGAGGGTACACCGCCGGTAGGAAGAACGGTGTTGCTGGCAACGACGCAGGTGAAACGCTCAGGCTCCTCGCCCACCATGCGAAGGCCCAACAGGCCGCCCCAATCCTGACAGAACAAGGCAGCAGGCTGCGGCACCACAGTTTCGCGCCATTGTTTCAGCCAGTTTATGTGCCGGTCGTATGTGTAAAAGGGGATGTCATCGGGCTTGTCGCTTTTGCCAAAGCCGATGAGATCGGGCGCCAGGCAGCGAAAGCCCGCCTCGACCAGGATCGGGATCATCTTGCGATAGAGGAAGCTCCAGCTTGGCTCGCCGTGAAAGAGCAGGACTGGAGGCGCGTCTTCGGGCCCTTCGTCAAGGTAATGCATGCGGCCCTTGTGCCCTTCGCCCAGATTAATCTCGATCCAGTTTTCGGCAAAGGGATAGTGAGGGATGTTTGCGAAACGCGCCGGGTCGTGTGTCAGGATTTGCATGTTTCTCTCCCATGTCCGGTCAGGAGAGACGCGCGCATTACCTTATGCCTCGGCTTCTCCTGCCGCCTTGTCTATGACAGGCACCTCTTCCTTGAACGTGTGCGTGACATAGGGGAAGGGGATTTCGATCTTAGCCGTATCAAGCGCAGCTTTAATCGCCTTCACGACTTGCGGCTTGGTACGCACGGCATCTGCACATGAGGAATCGGCCCACCAGCGCACAACGAGATCGACCGAGCTGGAGTTGAACGTGTCGGCCAGTACTTGGCTGGGCTTATCCTTGAACACGCTATCGCAGCTCTCGACTGCTTGCTGGAGGACGCGTTCTGCCTGATCCAGATCGGTATCCTAAGAAACGCCAATCACTACCTCAAAGCGGCGCTTGGGCGCGTCCGTCCAGATTTGGACCGGGCTCTGGAATAGCGTTGCGTTGGGCATTATCGTCAGCTCGCCAGAAAACTGGCGGATATAGGTCTCGCGAAGGGAAATGTATTCGACCGTTCCGAGAATGCCCTCGACCTCAATCACATCGCCCAGCTGCATTTTCTCGCGCAGCATGATCATGATGCCGGCAAAGAGATTTTCGAAGATATCCTTGAAGGCAAAGCCAACCGCGACCGTGCCTATACCGAGTCCGGCAATCAGGCTGGCCGGCGTGAAGTCGGGAAAGACAACCACGGCAGCGATCATGAGGCCTACGAGCCAGATGAAAAGTTTCACCGTCTTTTGCAGCAGGTGGCGCAGCGATTCGCGCAGCTCGGTTTGACCAGCGAGCCTGCGGGACATCTTTCCAGCCGCTTTGGCGAGGAGCCAGGTTAGCAGGATGATCCCTGACGCAATGATAGGCGATGGGTCGCTCGCAAGCGTTTGGTCCCAGAAAGTGTTGAACTGCTCAATTACAATGGATGGCATGATTATTTCGCGTGATCCCATTATTGTTTCACTACCGATTGCAATGAGTCGAAAGCGTCTTGTGTTCCGAAAAATGTGCGAGGGGCGGCTCGGAAAGCGTCCGTAGCGCAATCGAGCGACGGTATAGACAGGCACAATTGCACGGGGCATGACGCTCACTCCTGAGATAGGGCGAGGCAGAGGGACCCTGCAATCCATATGAAAGACGAAACCGAAGAGCTTGCTGAAATTCGCCGTGCGGTGCGTGCATTGTGTGAAGATTTTCCCGGCGAATACTGGCGGACCAAGGATGCAAGCCGCGAATATCCCGCTGAATTTGTCGACGCGCTGACCAGAGCAGGCTTTCTCGCTGCGCTGATCCCTGGCGACTATGGCGGCAGCGGGCTTAGCTTGGATGCAGCCTGCGTCATCATGGAGGAAATCCAGGCAACCGGGTGCAATGGCGGCGCCGCGCACGCACAGATGTATATTATGAACACGCTGCTGCGGTATGGCTCGGAAGACCAAAAGGCGCATTACCTGCCCAAGATCGCCGATGGGTCGCTGCGGCTGCAAGCCTTTGGCGTCTCCGAACCGACCAGCGGGACCGACACGCTCAGCCTCAAGACGCGCGCGGCTAAGGACGGCAATGAATATGTGATCAACGGCCAGAAGATCTGGACGAGCCGCGCTGAGCATTCCGATCTCATGCTGCTTCTGGCGCGCACGACCCCGCGTGAGGAGGTGGCCAAGAAGACCGAAGGCCTCTCAATGTTCCTCGTAGACATGCAGGAAGCGCGCGGGAACGGCATGGAGATCAAGCCCATTCGCACTATGATGAACCACTCCAGCTGTGAAGTGTTCTTCGATGATCTGCGCATTCCCGCCACCGCTCTGGTGGGTGAGGAAGGCAAGGGCTTTCGCTACATCCTTTCCGGCATGAACGCTGAGCGTATCCTGATCGCGGCGGAGTGCATCGGCGATGCCAAATGGTTCATCGAAAAGGCCAGCGCCTATGCCAGCGATCGCAAGGTGTTCGCGCGCCCAATCGGTCAGAATCAAGGCATCCAGTTTCCTATCGCGCGCTGTTATGCTCAGATGCGTGCAGCGGAACTGATGGTTCACCACGCCGCTCATGTCTACGATGAAGGCGGCAATCCGGGCGAGGAGGCGAACATGGCCAAACTGCTCGCTTCCGAGGCCAGCTGGGCGGCGGCTGACATGTGCGTGCAGACCCATGGCGGCTTTGGCTTTGCCGAGGAATACGACGTTGAGCGCAAGTTCCGCGAGGCCCGGCTTTACACCGTTGCGCCGATCTCGACCAACCTCATCCTGTCCTATCTTGCCGAGCACGTTTTGGGCCTGCCGCGCTCTTACTGAGTGGTGCGATCCCTCGGATCGCATCATTCCCTGCGCGCCTCAACAGTTTGGGCTTGAAACAGCGGGTTAACTATGATTCTGTATGGCGCATGGATCGGGGTAAGACCACTTTCGCATACGGAACTCAGCCGCAGGTCGCCTTGCCGGGTGACCCGGTGAAGCGTTGGGGAGCGTTGATGATCTTGCTGGTGCTTAGCGGGCTGGCAATTGCCGGTCCTTGGGGCGTCCTAGCTTGGCACGAAAGCGCTCGCGCTCTGAATGATCGATCAGGCGAAATTGCACAGCTTGAAAAAGAAATCGCCGCGCTTGAAAACCGGGTTGATCTGCTCAATCCCGAGAATGTGGACCCGGACTTTGCAGGCGAATTGGCGCGGCGCAATCTGGGTGTCCTGCATGAGGATGAAGTGGTCATCACGCTCCCAGAGGATTAAGCTCTGGACTGAGCCTTGCAAGGTTCATTCATTGAGTTCACCGCCCTCGTTTCCGTTGCGTCTTGCGCGCGTCTGGTCCAAAGCTGAGCCCACTCACAGCGCGCCGCCGAGGGGAGCGGTGCGCACGGTACGCAAGGGATCACACATTCATGGCCAAGGCGCCCAAACCCGCCGCTCGCAAACCCTCGACCAAGAAGCCTGCCGCCAAAGCCAAGGCACCCACGCGAGAGGCTTACGGGCCAGAGGATGACGACTTCATCCTCCACTCGCTCCAGGATGAGTTCGAGGTGGCCAAGCGCTTCAACGCCAGCGAAGAACAGATGCTCGAATTCTATGAGCAGATGCTGCTCATCCGCCGGTTCGAGGAAAAGGCCGGCCAGTTGTACGGGCTGGGTCTAATCGGCGGCTTTTGCCACCTTTATATCGGCCAGGAAGCGGTGGCGATCGGCCTGCAGAGCGCGCTTGATGGCGACCGGGACAGCGTCATCACAGGCTATCGCGATCACGGCCACATGCTTGCTTATGGGATTGATCCCAAGGTTATCATGGCCGAGCTGACAGGCCGCGAGGCAGGCATCTCGAAGGGCAAGGGCGGCTCGATGCACATGTTCTCGACGCAGCATAAATTCTACGGCGGGCACGGCATTGTCGGCGCGCAAGTCGCGCTGGGCGGCGGGCTGGCTCTCGCGCATCAATACAATGACGATGGCGGACTGTGCCTCGCTTATTTCGGAGACGGGGCGGCGAACCAGGGGCAGGTCTATGAGACTTTCAACATGGCTGCACTGTGGAACCTGCCGATCGTGTTCGTGGTCGAGGACAACCAATATGCGATGGGCACCGCGACCAAACGCTCATCGGCCGAAACGCGCTTTTACCGCCGTGGCACTGCATTCCGCATTCCAGGCATGGAAGTGAACGGCATGGACGTGCTCGAAGTGCGCGCAGCGGCCGAAGTCGCCTTCAAACATGTGCGTGCAGGCAAAGGCCCGGTTCTGATGGAGTGCAACACCTACCGCTATCGCGGGCACTCCATGTCGGACCCGGCCAAGTATCGCACGCGCGAAGAAGTGAAGGACCAGCGCGATCATCACGATCCTATCGAGGGCCTCAAGAAAACGCTTATCGAGGGCGGCAAGAGCGAAGAGGACCTGAAAGCCATCGACAAGGCGATCCGCGCGCGCGTCGCCGAAGCGGCGGACTTTGCAGAGAACTCGCCTGAGCCCGAAAGCGACGAACTCTACACCGATGTTCTGGTGGGAGAGTATTGATCGATGGCTATCGAACTCAAGATGCCCGCGCTCTCGCCCACGATGGAAGAGGGAACGCTCGCTAAATGGCTGAAGGTCCAAGGGGACACGATTGAACCGGGCGATATCATCGCAGAGATCGAGACCGACAAGGCGACGATGGAATTCGAAGCGATCGATGAAGGGGTGCTGGGCAAAATCCTAATCGCGGAAGGCACAGAGAATGTGGCTGTGGGCACTGTCATCGCGATGATTGAAGGGGAGGGCGAAGAGACCGCTTCCACACCAGCACCTGCACCTGAACCGGCAGCCTCTCCTCCGCCGAAGCCTGCGCCGACGCCTACTCCAGAGCCCGCTCCGGAGCCGGCCCCAACCGCATCTACTCCGCCTGCGGGCGATCCCGAGATCCCCCCCGGCACCAGCGTCACCGCTATGCCCGTGCGCGAAGCGCTGCGTGATGCCATGGCCGAGGAAATGCGCGCCGACCCTCGCGTCTTTGTCATGGGAGAGGAAGTCGCCGAATATCAGGGTGCCTACAAGGTCACCCAAGGCCTGCTCGACGAATTCGGGCCCAAGCGCGTTATCGACACGCCGATCACCGAATACGGCTTTGCCGGGATCGGGACAGGCGCAGCGATGGGCGGGCTACGCCCGATCGTCGAGTTCATGACTTTCAACTTCGCGATGCAGGCAATCGACCATATCGTGAACTCTGCAGCCAAGACCAATTACATGTCCGGCGGCCAGATGCGCTGCCCTGTTGTCTTCCGCGGTCCTAATGGCGCCGCCTCACGCGTGGGCGCGCAGCACTCTCAGAATTACGGGCCTTGGTATGCGAGTGTACCGGGGCTGATCGTGATCGCTCCCTATGACAGCTCCGACGCCAAAGGCCTGATGAAAGCCGCCATCCGCTGCGAGGATCCGGTGGTGTTTCTCGAGAACGAGCTGGTCTATGGGCGCAGCTTCGATGTTCCCAACGTGGATGATCATGTCCTGCCCATTGGCAAAGCGCGGATCATGCGCGAAGGCGCGGATGTAACGATCGTCTCTTACTCAATCGGCGTTGGCTTGGCGCTGGAAGCAGCTGAAACGTTAGCTGGTGAGGGTATTGACGCCGAAGTGATTGACCTGCGCACGCTGCGCCCACTCGACAAACAGACGATCCTCACCAGCCTCGCCAAGACAAACCGTCTTGTGATCGCTGAGGAAGGCTGGCCCACATGCTCGATCGCCAGCGAGGTCATCGCCATCTGCATGGAGGAAGGATTCGACGATATCGACGCGCCCGTCCTCAGAGTGTGCAATGAAGACGTGCCGCTGCCTTACGCTGCCAATCTTGAAAAGCTCGCGCTGATCGATGCGCCCCGCATCATCGAGGCGGTTAAAAAGGTCTGCTACGTTTGAAAGCAACCAGGGCCCTGACCCTGATTGCCCATCAATACCTCAGGGGCGGTCCGCGTTGTATACGTTGCAGTCAGCCACACCGGTCGCCGGATTGGTCTGATAAATCTGAGTCAGGTCACGCTGGTCACGCACGTTGAAGGCGGCGGTGTAGACGATCTCTTCGTTGTCGAGCCAGTCAAACGGGGTCAGCGCTTCGTAATTATAGGCTACCTCGACGAACATAACCGCCGTGCCCGGGCTTGCGGTGATTTCCGCGCCAGTTTCGCCCATGCCAGGAAAGCTGGTGCCCTCAGCACCTGTTCCCTCAGACCCATAAGCGGAGTCATAATTCTTCGCGCCCCGGCACCGCTGCCAAGCAATCCATTGCCCTCCATCAGCGTTTTGCTGAAGGCTGGAAATAATGACGCGGCCTCGGTCAAACAGGTTTATCGTGTTGCCTGCTTTTTCCGCGCCCACGAGCGAGCCATTGATATCGTCTTCGTAAACCTTGCGCGCGGTGAGCACATCAGTCTCGCCCACGCGCGAGGCGTTGTCCGCCACCTGCATTGTGATCTGGCTGACCTGCATATGCGTGATTGTATAGTAGGAGGTCTCCGTACCCATCAGGCCCATGGCGAGAAAGACCGGCGCCACAAAGGCGAACTCGGTCAAGGCCACACCCGACTGACCCTTGGCCAGAGCGCGTGCAAAGCGTTTCAAACGCGAAGACGTCCCCCGTGCGCTGCCGACGCCCTCAGCGATAAGAGACGGATCGGCGCAATCGATGTTAGCCAGTGTACGGGCGATCATGTGCAGTTTCCTGTATCAGATGAGATGTCTTGTTCATCATAAGGCTGGTTGCGCAGAACCGTGGAGGCGCGGATCGTTACCTTCTGGGGAAGGCCAGCAAGGCCATACATGGGGAACAGGCGGTCATAGCTCACAATAGCCGTGTAAAGAACCGCGTCGCGTGCGCCGCCAATCCCGGCTGCGCCGCGATTGTCGTCCCATTGGCCATTGCTATTGGCATCGACAAATACCTCGTTGTTGTTGCAGACGCCATCGCCGTTATCGTCGTCGTACTCTTCCTGTTCACCGATATCGCTGAACTCAAAATGCGACAGTTTTTCGAGCTGCACATTGGCTGAACTTGGAACGACCGTTTTCACTCGGTCGATCACGGTCTGGTCGATATTGGCTTCCTGGCTGCCTGCGCTTTCCAGGGTCAGATCGCGCCCGGCTGCCTGCATCGCGCCGTTCATCATGGCGCTCGTATACTGAGTGTGCGCCATGTCGAAGATGCCCATGATCATCAGAATGAAGACCGGAGCAACAAAGCCAAACTCGGTGAGCGTCGCGCCGCGTTCACTTGCGACGATACGGTGAAGAAATCCAGCGCCGATCATTGCGTCAACCTCAGAGCGGCGATCCGCTGGGCGATTTCCTCGAAGGTGTCGGCCAGCTGTTGGGAGTCGTCGGCGACAAAGGCTCGGCCCGGTGTCGCGCAATCGATCAGGTTCTGCGATAACGCCGTCCCGAATGCGACCACCCAGACCGAAATGTTCTCCTGACGCGCGAGGCGACATGCGGCCTGGAAGCGCTCGGCGTGCGCAGTTCTAAGCGTATTGTTATTAGCGTTACCGCTGACGCGGCGTGCCCACCACTCAACGCCATAAGTCGTGTAAATGTTACTGTTCGGTGCGAGAAGACCATCAGTCATGAACACGATGTGGCGTGAAATGGCATCTCCGTTGGGAGCCGAAGCGTTATCGGCAGCAAAAATGCCGTTGGGGGAGATAAAGCGTGCGCCCCAGAGCATGCCAATATCGTGATAGGTGTTGCTTCGGCCTCGCAAGTTATTGACGAAGGTCTGCATGTCCGCGCGCGAAATATCTCCCAGTCGGAACGCGGGGGCGGGGCATACGACGCCTGCTCTCTGCTGGCCTACAATGGCGCCGTTGGAATTGATGCGTTCATCTTCGGCCACAGCGTTTGTGGTTCTGTTGCCCTGGCCCGTGCCGGTTCCGGTTGAATCCGCAATTCCTGTCCCATCACGACGACGCCAGTCGATATTTCTGAGAACAGGCTTCCAGCGCTCTGCTTCTATCGAAGGCACAAGATTGATATCCATGTCGAGCGCGCCGACGGGGATGGGGTCAAAATTGGTCGTGGCGACAGTGTCCGCCTCTTCGATGCAGCCATCCCAAGTTAAAGTGGTCATGGCGCCATTTGAGCCAATTGGTACTTGGACCGTTGGTGTGCTGTCGTAAGCAGTTGTGATGTCGACATTGGCCCAGTCTGCGGGACTGCCGGCCGGGTTCGATCCACCCGGAGGATTGGCCGTGTCGATCTCGTCGTAAATCCATTGGGCAAAGGTGATGACACCACTGGGCTGAAGCTCTTCGACCACTTCGAAGTTCACATCTGCGAAGTACTCATAGATGAACCACCCGACGCGGCATCTGTTGTCGTCGCCTGGTTCATAAAGATATCCTGGTTCACCGCGCCAAAGCGTCTCGTTGTCATCATCATATTCGGTGTAACGGAAATCGCCTTCAGTGCGTTGTCCATTGGACCCTTGATGGGTGCCAAGACTTGTCTGGATCTGATCCGTAAAGGCCTCAGGGGCAAGCGCTATACATTCGGCTTCGCTGCTGGCGGTCGTGTCTAATTCGACCAATGGGCCGATATATTCCTCTTCTGTTCGGTTATCGATCTCAACGACCTGCTCACCGATCTCGACCCAGTCCTCGCCCTCTTCATACTCCGCCCAGCGGGACTGGAACACGGCGTCATTTGCCATCCAGTTCGGGTTGGCATCAACGATCGCCCGTCCGACATTCACATTGGAGGCGTAAGGCATCATACCATAACGAACTTGTGCCTGAGGCGAGGTCGAGGCTTCGACGGTGTCATAGAAAACCATAACAGCTTCGCGAAGGCCAATCATCTTGGCGTTTACGTCTTCTGTGTTGCCGCAGTTACCGCCAGTGGGGTTGTCCGGGGCGCAGTTCATCGAGCCAGTCGTATCGACCACAAACATAATGTCGGTGTTCGAGATGTTTATGTCAGCGGTGCAGGTCACGGCCAGGTTGAATTCGCCATAGCCGAAAATGCCCATCAAGCTCGTCGGCAAAACACCCGATGCCGTTCCGTTGACTTCCCCTTCTTGGGTGCCGACATAATTGCGCGCCTGGTTTTCCAGGCCAAACATGCCGTCTTCATAGTTCTGATCGAAGAAGTTCTCACCGATCTGTTTGTGTTCGGCGGTAAAGGTATCATCGGCCATGGCGCGGCGAGCGGCCAGTGCCCCGGCATCGCACGCTGCCTGAAGGCGCGTTTCGGCCATGTAAAAGCGGCTTGCATCCACCGCTCCACCAACCATCGCAAGCAGCGGAAGCATCGCAGCGGCTCCGATTGCGATCGTGTTCGCGGTTGCGTCCCTGATCAGTGACCGAAGAAAGCCGCTTTGACCGTGCTCTGGCTGGCTCATGCGCTAGGTGTCCTTTGCCCCGTCCCGGCGCATGTGCGCGCGGGCTACAAAAATACATTGCGGGGGCTTATCGGATGGCGGGTAACCGATTTGCGAAGTTTCGTGGTTAACGAACCCCTAAGCATGGGGCTTGGGTCATATTTGGCGAGGCTGTCCCAATGCTGGACAATCCGCTTGACACTCAGCCATCACCCACGCTTATCCGCGCGTCCGATGACTTATGTTTCGCTAGAACCGCTCTCGACCGAGGCGCAATTGGCGCTTGCGCACACTAAGGGTGAGACGCGCAGCGCGTTAACGATACTCTTTGAACTTGATAGCCGATTGGCTCGCATTGTAGCTGCTACGACCGAACCCATGCTTGGCCAGATGCGGCTTGCGTGGTGGCGTGAAATGTTAGGCAAGCCCGTCAGTGATAGACCGGCAGGCGATCAGGTGCTCGATGCCATCGGATCGGTTTGGCAAGGGCGAGAGGGGTTTCTTGTATCTGTAGTGGACGGATGGGAGCATATGCTAAGCGACCCGCCGCTCACACGGGAAGCAGCGATCGCGTTTGCCGAGGGGCGAGGAGCAGCATTTGGTGGTTTGGCAAGTTTTTCCCGGCGCGCAAACGCGTTTCGGCCGCAGCTTGAGGCGGCGGGGCGCATCTGGGCTATAGCTGATGCGGCCTGCCACATTGGCACTGAAGCCGAACGCGAAACACTGGTGGCTCTGGGCCGCGAACTGCCGCTGCCAGATGCGCTTCCAGCACCCTTTCGCGGCATTGCTATCCTGGCGGCGCTTGGCGCACGCGCGCTCAAGGCCGGTGGAGCACCATTGATGGAAGGACGCGGCGCGGGTTGGACCGCTTTTCGCGCTGGCTTGTTAGGGCGCTGAAACCCGCTATGTTTCTGCCCTCAGCAGCGGCGTGGGGTGCAAGACATTGCGGCAGACCATTCTTGGAGTATTCGTGGGATTGATCCTGGCAGGGGTCGGCGTGTTCTGGTGGCAAGGTCAGGCGCAGGTGGAGGAACTCGCCCCGCCGCCGCCCGAGCCTGAGGAAACCATAACCCCGCGAGACGATCTGCCGATAGGTGATCCAGCAGACCTCGAAGGCCCAGCACCGCCCGAAGCGAGCGAGCTCACCCGCGAGGAACAGCGCTTCTTCCGCTATGACCGGGACCGGGACCGGATCATCACGCGCAATGAAATGCTCTCAACAAGGTCCGATGCGTTCCGCAAGCTCGATATCGACGGCAATAACCTGCTGACCTTTGAGGAATGGGCGGTCACCACCGTCAAGCGCTTCGAAGGCGCGGACGGCGATGGCGATGACCAACTGACCCCTGCCGAATTTGCGACCACTGCGCCAAAGCCCAAAGCGGCAAAGCCAAAGCCCGCATGCGCCTGCTGATCAGGCGGGCTCCATCTCACGCTGGGCGGTGATCCATTCGGCCAGATCAGCCTTGGCGCGCGAAGTGTAGGCTTCCTTGCGCTGCTTCTTCTTGACTTCGTGGAGCGGCGGGAAGAGTCCGAAATTGACATTCATGGGCTGGAAGGTCGCTGCATCGGCATCGCCGGTGATGTGGCTCAAGAGCGCGCCCATCGCGGTTGAGGGGGGGAGGGGCTGCCATTCGCGCCCTGCAAGTTCGCTAGCTGCCATCGTTCCGGCAACAAGACCGATGGCTGCGCTTTCGACATATCCCTCGCAGCCCGTGACCTGGCCAGCAAAGCGGATATGCGGCGCTGCTTTCAAGCGCAGTTGGCGATCAAGCACCTCGGGCGAATTGAGAAAGGTGTTGCGGTGAAGGCCGCCAAGACGCGCAAATTCCGCGCTCTCAAGGCCGGGGATGGTGCGGAAGAGCTCAACCTGTGCGCCGTATTTGAGCTTCGTCTGAAAGCCGACCATGTTCCAGAGCGTGCCCAGCTTGTTGTCCTGACGCAGTTGCACCACGGCGTAGGGCCAGCGGCCCTGAGGGTGCTCCTCGGTCGTGTCATAGGGGTTATCGAGCCCGACGCCCTTCATCGGCCCGTAGCGCAGGGTTTCGACTCCGCGCTCCGCCATCACTTCGATTGGCATGCATCCATCGAAATAGGGTGTGTCCTTCTCCCAATCCTTGAACTCACCCTTTTCACCTTCGATGAGTCCCTTGTGAAAGGCGAGATATTGCTCCTTGGTCATCGGACAATTGATATAGTCGCCGTCTTCGTTTGAGGCCTCGGTCGTCTTGTTCCAGCGCGACTGGATCCAGCATTTCGACATATCGATGCTGTCGCGGTGCACGATCGGCGCGATGGCATCAAAGAAGGCGAGGCGCTCTTCGCCCGTGGCTGAAACAATGCTTTGCGCAAGGCTGGCAGCGGTCAAGGGACCGGTAGCGACGATGGTAAGGCCGCTGGCAGGCAGGGCGTCGACCCGCTCGCGAATGATCTCGATATTGGGATGCGCGTTAAGAGCTTTTTGGACCTCTCTAGAAAACACATCCCGATCCACCGCCATCGCGCTGCCAGCGGGAACCCGTGCGACTTCGCCTGCGCGCATCACCAGACTGTCCAGCGCGCGCATTTCGTGGTGGAGTAGGCCAACCGCGTTCTTGGTGTCATCATCCGAGCGGAAGGAATTGGAGCACACCAGCTCTGCCAAACCATCGGTCTGGTGTGCTGGCGTCATCTCACCAGAACCGCGCATCTCGGACAGGCGAACTTTTACGCCGCGCCGTGCCAGCTGCCAAGCAGCCTCGCTGCCAGCGAGCCCGCCGCCAATAATGTGGACATCGTGTTGCATAATGGCGCGAGAGGTAGTTGCGTGTTAGCGCAGAGGCAAGAGCACAAGCGTGCTGCAAAAAGGGGAGGGGACCACAATCCGTGTCGGAACGAGCGCTTATCGAGCATCGCCCGTGGCTTTTCGCCAGCCTGATCGCCGGGATTGCCTATTACTTCGTCTGGAACAATCCGATTGGCGGGGTGTGGTTGATTGCACTCAAAGGTGCTGGGGTCGGCTTGCTAGCGGTGTACGTCTTTTGCCGGACTGAAGGGTCGGAGGGCGCGATCCTGACGCTGGTGCTCGTTTTGAGTGCAGCGGCGGACATGGTGCTGGTCATCAACATCATAGGCGGCGGCGTGCTGTTTGCGATGTCGCACATTCTGGCGGTCTATTTTTACACCCGGCACCGTGCCAAGCCCGGAGTGCAGTGGCGCTTTGTAACCGGGGTCGGCCTTATGATCGCGACCCCGCTGCTGACGTGGCTCCTGACGCTCGACTGGCTGATCGTCATCTATTCCGCTTCACTCGGCCTGATGGCCGCAGGCGCATTAATGAGCCGCTTTCCCGCCTCACGCGTGGGGCTTGGGGCAGCGCTGTTCATCCTCAGCGACTGGCTGATCTTTAGCCGCACGGGGCCCTACGACCTCGCACCACTGCCCGACATCTTTGTTTGGCCGACATATTACGCGGCGCAATTCATGATCGCGACGGGCATTGTGCAGACATTGCGGGCCGAGCGCGAAGCGACCTAGAAGCTATTCGCCAGCGTCCGGTGCGCTCTCAGGCTCGCTATCGGTCTCGGACGATTCCTCTTCATCACCCGCATCCTCGATGCGAGCGACGCTGACGATCTGTTCGTTGTCGGCGACGTTGAAGAGGCGGTTGCCCGAGGAGCTGCGGCCATAGACCGCCCAGCCTTTGAGCTCGTCAAAACCGTTCTCAACAAGATGCCGGAAGTCGACGCCTAGCCGGATGAGCTTGCCCTGATCAGTCACCAGCATGATCTGATCGCCATGGCGCACAGGGAAGCTGGCGACGACCGGACCGTTGCGGTCCTTCTCGCTGGGCTCACCGATATTGACGACGCCTTTGCCACCGCGACCGGTGACGCGATATTCAAAGCTGGAGCTGATTTTGCCGTATCCGCGCGAGGTGATGGTGAGGATGAACTGCTCTTTCTCAGCCATTTCCGCAATGCGCTCATCGTCGAGCTCGGGCACGGCCTCGTTGTTCTTCCACGGAGCTGCGCGCAGATATTTCTCGCGCTCTTCAAGAGTGGTGCCGGTCTGGTTGAGAACCGCGAGGCTGACCACCTTGATCTCGCCCTTGGGACCCATGCCCTGAACGCCGATGCCTGTGCGGCTCTTCGTCTCGCGCGCGGCCGTGGCTTCAAAGCGGATGGCCTTGCCGTTGGTGCTGGCGAGGAAGATCTCCTGGCTTTCATCAACCAATTGGACGCCAATCAGACGGTCGCCTGACCCTTCCACAAAGCCCATCGCGTATTTGCCTGCTGTGGGGACATTGGCAAAGGCGTCCATCGAATTGCGCCGGACCATGCCCTGGCGCGTGGCAAAGACGATGCCCAGCTTCTCCCACTCGGCCTCGTCCTCGGGCAAGGGCAAGACATTGGTGACCGCTTCATCTTCGCCGAGCGGGAGCAGGTTCACCATCGGGCGCCCGCGCGTTTGTGGGCCGCCCTCGGGCAGCTTCCAGACCTTGAGGCGATAGACCCGGCCGGTATTGGTGAAAAACAGAACAGGATTGTGCGTTGAAGTGACGAAGAGTTCGGTGACGGCGTCCTCATCCTTGGTTGCCATGCCCGCACGGCCCTTGCCGCCGCGGCCTTGTGCGCGGAAGGTGTCGAGCGCGGTGCGCTTGATGTAGCCGCCATGGGTGACGGTGACCACCATGTCCTCGCGCTCAATAAGGTCCTCATCTTCGATCCCGTCCCAGGCCGGCGCAATCTCGGAGACGCGCGGCGTTGCGTATGTGGCGCGCACCTCTTCAAGCTCTCCGCGCATCACACCATAGAGCTTGACCCGGTCCGCGAGGATCGAGAGCAGGTATTCAATCTGCGTCGCAAGTACCTTGAGCTCATCGCCGATCTCGTCGCGGCCCAAAGCCGTCAGGCGGTGCAGGCGCAGGTCGAGGATGGCTTTCACCTGCCGTTCGGAAAGCTTGTAGGTTCCGCCCGACTCATCGGCGGTGGGCTCGATCGCTTCCACGAGCTTGATGTATTGCGCGATGTCGCCAATTGGCCATTCCTTGGCGAGCAGCCGCGCGCGCGCATCAGCCGGATTGGCCGAACCGCGGATCATGGCAACGACTTCGTCGAGGTTTGAGACCGCTATCACAAGGCCGAGCAAACGGTGCGCGCTTTCGCGGGCCTTGTTGAGCTCAAACTTGGTGCGCCGAGTGATGACCTCTTCGCGAAAACCAATGAAGCTCTTGATGATCTCGCGCAGGGTCAGAGTTTCGGGCCGTCCACCACGGATGGCCAGCATATTGGCGGGGAAGGACGACTGCGCGGGTGTGTAGCGCCACATCTGATTGAGCACGACATCGGCAGAGGCGTCACGCTTCAAGTCGATCACCACGCGCACACCCTCGCGCGAGCTTTCATCGCGGATATCGGCAATGCCTTCGATGCGCTTGTCCTTGGCAGCCTCCGCGATTTTCTCAACCAGGCCCGACTTGCCGACCTGGAACGGGATCGAGGTAAGGACGATGGCCTGCCTGTCCCCGCGCATGGTCTCGATCTCGTGCCGCGCGCGCATCAGGATCGAGCCGCGCCCCGTGGTGTAGGCTGCCTTGGAACCGCTCGAGCCCAGGATCAATGGTGCGGTTGGGAAATCGGGTCCAGGTATGAACTCGATCAGCTCCTCAGATGTGATCAAGGGGTTCTCAATGTAAGCAAGGCAGCCATCGATCACCTCGCCAAGGTTATGCGGGGGCACATTGGTGGCCATGCCGACCGCAATCCCGCCAGCACCATTGACGAGCAGATTGGGGAAGCGTGCAGGCAGAACCTGAGGCTCCTGGCGTGAGCCGTCATAGTTGTCGGCAAAATCGACCGTGTCTTTGTCGAGATCATCAAGCAGCGTGTTCGCAACCCGTGCCAGACGCGCCTCGGTGTAGCGCATGGAGGCGGGCGGATCGGGGTCCATCGACCCGAAATTGCCCTGGCCATCAACCAGTGGCACTCGCAAGGACCAATCCTGCGTCATGCGCGCAAGCGCTTCGTAAATCGCTGCATCGCCGTGCGGGTGATAATTGCCCATCACATCGCCGACGATCTTGGCGCTCTTGCGATAGGGGCGCCCTGCTACAAACCCGCCTTCCTGACTAGCAAACAGGATACGGCGGTGAACCGGCTTCAAGCCGTCTCGCACATCGGGAAGCGCGCGCGCTACAATCACGCTCATCGCGTAATCCAGGTAGCTCGTCTTCATTTCATCGACGATGTCCACCCTCTCAAAGCCGTCGGGCGATCCTGGAATTTGGGGATCGGTTGGAGTGTTGTCGTCGCTCAAGAGAGGGTGCCAATTCTGTTGGTGTGGTTTGGCCTGCTGGCCTTCATGTTTCTATCTAGTGACACTGGCCCGATAGCGCCACCAAAGAGCAGAACAAGAAGCAAACAAAGCGGCTTTTTTCCACACCTGGAATCGTGCGAGGAATAGCCAACAGGCGAGGCGGCAAATCTGTCCCGAAGTAATACGCTGACAACAGCCCTCGTGCTCCATTCAAAGGCCATTCAGCCCCGTTCGGCTAGGAGGAATTGCCAAATGCGAGCAATGGCGCCATTGCTCGCACGCAGAAGTTCAACACCAGCGTAGCGTATGAGAGCGCTCGCCTGGTAACACACCCCAAGGGAGACCCATCGCATGAAAACTCGCTCACTGCGCAAGCAGGCCTCTAAGCTTGTCCTTGCCGTCGCGTTGGCCACAGGCACCGCGATGGTGGCCGGACACATTGTGCCCGACGCCGCGCATGCTCAGCGCGCAAAGAAGGACAGGAAGAAAAAGAAAGAGAACCAGCCCCAATATTCCAAAGAATTTGTTGCTGCCTATCAGCCACTAAATGAAGCGGTAAACGCTGAAGGCGCCGATGTTGCCCCTCTGGTTGAACAAGTAAAGGCGCTCATCCCGCTGGCTGTCTCAGCAGATGAGAAGAACGCGCTTGGAGGCCTTGTTTACAATACAGGTACGAAGACGTCTAACCCGGCTCTTCAGTTGCAAGGGATGGAAATGTTGCTCTCCGCAGGCAAAGTTCCCATCGATAATGTCGGCCGTTTCAATTTCATCGCCTACCAGATCGCCAATTCGATGAACGATTTTCCCAAGGCGCGGCAATACCTTCAGGGCGCGATCGACACCAACTTCACCACCGACACGGTCGGGATTGCCGATCTGCAGATCGCCATGGCCGAAAGCTATTTTGCGGCTGAAGACTACTATGCTGGGCTCGATTACCTCGATAAGGCGATCAAAAGACGCAAGAATCAGGGACTTGACGTTAGTGAGAACTGGTATCGTCGGGGGATTACTGTCGCCTACAACAATGAACTGGTGCCGCAGGTCTACGACGTAGCGGTCGCCTGGGTCGCCGATTTCCCGTCAGAGGACAACTGGCGCGATGCGATCAACCTTGCGCGCAATCTCAATGACTTTGGCCAGCAAGAGATCCTTGATCTGTTTCGGTTGAGCCGGAAAGTGGGCGCGCTCTCGGAAAAGCAGGATTACTTGTATTACGTGGAATCAGCCGATGCACGCCGCCTTCCCAAGGAAGTGAAGGAAGTCATCGAGCAGGCCTATGCCGAAGGCGCTATCAGCGCTGATGACATCTTTATTTCGGATTCGCTTGAGACGGCCAACAATCGCATAGAAACCGACGTTGCCGACCTTCCTGAGCTCGAGCAGGCCGCACTCGCTGCTGATGCCGAACTTCGCACAGTCAATGCAGCGGGCAATACTTTCCTCAGCTACGGCGATTTCGCTAAGGCGGAGACTTTCTTCCAAAAGGCCCTGACATTGCCGGGCGTTGAGACAAACGAAGCGCTCACTCGTCTGGGCATTGCTCAGGTTGGGCTCGAGAAGCACACCGAGGCGGCTGAGACCTTTCGCAAGATCGAAGGCACGCGCACCCCGATCGCAACCTTGTGGAAGGGGTATGCCGATATGCAGACAAGCGCCGCTGCCGATGATGGCCCGTCGCTTGGCGATCTTATGGGCGCCTGATCCAGCGTTTATCACATTGGGAAAAGAAGGGCTTCGAAACGGGCGTGTTTCGGAGCCCATTTTATCAGCGAAGGCGCTTCACCCAAACCTCGCCGCTATCACCGCGCTCAAGAGCGAAGTTGGGGATTGCGTCCATGAGGTCAAACAGGCGCGTGAAGCCATAATTGCGGGTGTCAAAGCTTGAGCGATTTCCGGCGCGCTGCCCTACTTCGGAAAGCTTGGCAAAGCCCCGCTCGTTGCGCTTGCTGGCGTTGTAGGCATCGACAAGCAGTTGCAGAAGGTCATCATCAAAGGCCGAATTCGCGCCATCGCCGGTATCAGCAGTTTCAGACTTCTTGCTGCGCTCGGCTTCCTTTTTCTCGGCCTTGATGAGCGCGTTTGCGTCAATAAAGCGCGTGCAGGCTTGCCGAAATGCCTCAGGCGTCTTTGCGCCGCCAAAGCCATAAACCGGGTGCCCATCCTGCCGAATGCGCATCGCGAGGGGCATGAAATCGCTGTCCGAGCTCATGATCCCGAAACCGTGCACGCGGCCGGAATAAAGCAGATCCAGCGCGTCAATCGTCATCTTCATGTCGGTTGCGTTCTTGCCCTTGGTCAGGTCGAACTGCTGCTGCGGTTCGATCCCGTAGCGGTGCATCTTGTCGATCCAACCCTTGAGGCTGGTCTTGCGCCAATTGCCATAGGCGCGCCTGATGTTCACCTGGCCAAGCTCTGCAAGAACCGTGAGCACAGGATCAATCGCCGCATGGCTGGCATTGTCGGCGTCGATGAGAAGGGCGATATTCGCAGTGTGTTCGTTGGCCATGCTCAGCGACATGGAGAAGGGCAGGAGGCGGGGCAAGCGCTTATTCTCGCGCAATGATCACTGGTCTGATCAGAACCGTTCGCCCGGATGACCTCTACGTCCCACATGGTCGGTAAGAAACCGAGAGTGGTGGACATAGGAGCCAGCTCTTCAGCTAGCGTCTCAGCGCGTTCCTGAGAGGCAATCGACAGGACGAAAACCTGGTCTGTGCCCATCACGCTTTCCTCACGCCAATGACCTTCGCGCCCTTTACCACTGCTGACAGGCACGATTGTCCACCCTGTTATACCAGCGCGGTCGATCGCGTCGGTAAGACGCGGCACAAAGGCTTTGTCGGTCACGATTTCGATCTGCTTGCGGCTGACAGTCTCGATCATGCTTCCTCCGTTAGGCGCCAGACAAAAAGGCCCCCACAAGCAGGACGATCAAGGAATTGGTCAGAACCTCATGCATCATTGTGCCAAAGCCTTGCGTGCCGCCTTTGCTTCCCATGCCGCGCGCAAGCAGAAGTCTTGAGAGGATCGCCGGGGCCTCCGTGGCAGCCAGAACTGCGACCATGTAGCCTGCGGGGGTTCGATCTTGGTAGGTCAGAATCTGGCTCGCGGTTACAAAGGTCACAACGCTGATCGAGTCGTAATGCGCCGCTACAGCGCCTGAATTGATCCGATCAAACGGTCCAAATCTTATGAGCACGCCATATGCGAAAAACGGCAGGATAAGCCCCGCGACGATCCCAGCTCCCAGCGCTGAAAGCACAGTGCCGTCAACACCCGATTTGGCCACCGCAACCCCGCCCTTAATGCCAATCGCAGCCATAAGGTAAAGCGACATCGCTTTCGCAATTGGTTCAGGTGTTGAGAGATCGGAGCGAACAAAAGCCGCGAACAGACCCAGAACGAAACACAGGACCATAGGCAAGGTAAGGGCTGAACGGCCGTTTCGAACATTGAGCTCGGCAAACGCCCCCATCAAAAGTTGCAATTACCGCAATATTTGGCGCGGTTGTTTAGTTCCTAAGCCAGCGGCGCCTTTTATGCCGCTCATCCAGGCTTTGAGCTTGTGCGTATATCATCTGAAAGTCTGGCGCCGCGCGCTTGCGAGGCGCGCTCTTGACGCCTAGATGGAACGCCATGAACGACCTCGCCAACACGCCTAATGTCGCGCCCGGTAAGGCTCGCCCACCGCGACAGCGCAAACCGGACTGGATCCGCGTTCGCGCGCCGGTGAGCAAGGAATACAATGAGACGCGCAAACTCATGCGCGAGCTTAATCTCAACACTGTGTGCGAAGAGGCGGCGTGCCCCAATATCGGGGAGTGCTGGAGCAAGAAGCACGCGACTGTCATGATCCTCGGCGATGTGTGCACACGTGCCTGCGCATTCTGTAATGTTAAGACGGGCATGCCGCGCGCGGTTGATCCGATGGAGCCTGAAAACACCGCTGTTGCTGCGGCCAAAATGGGACTTGAGCACATTGTCTTGACCAGCGTTGACCGCGATGACCTGCCCGATGGCGGCGCTTTGCAGTTTGTAAAGGTCATCGAGGCTCTGCGCCGCAATACACCCAATACGACCATCGAGATCCTGACGCCCGATTTCCGCGGCAAGATGCGCGCTGCGGTGGAAGCGATCTGCCAAGCGGGACCGGATGTTTACAATCACAACCTGGAAACCGTACCGCGGCTCTATCCCACGATCCGTCCGGGCGCGCGCTATTACGCCTCACTGCGCTTGCTTGAGGAGGTGAAGGCTCACAATCCGCTCATCTTCACCAAGTCGGGCATCATGCTTGGTCTTGGGGAAGAGCGCTTGGAGGTTCACCAAGTGATGGACGACATGCGCAGCGCTGAGGTCGATTTTATCACGATGGGCCAGTACCTCCAGCCCACTCCCAAGCACGCCAAGGTTGAAGAGTTCGTCACGCCGAAGGCGTTTGATGCATACGGCTCGATCGCGCGCGCGAAGGGGTTTTTGCAGGTAGCTTCAAGCCCGCTTACACGTTCGTCCTATCACGCCGGAGATGATTTTGCCGTTATGCGTGCCGCACGCGAAGAAAAGCTTGCCGCGCAGCGCCGGAAGCAAGACCGGCTCAAAGTTTAAAGACGCTCAGACCCATGCCGTCCATTCGTGAAGTCCAGCGCCTGCCTTACACGCCCGAGCAGATGTTTGATTTGGTCGCCGACGTTGGCAGTTATCGAAAGTTTCTACCATGGGTGGTTGCAACGCGCGTGCGCTCGAACAGCGAGACGGAAATGCTCGCCGACATGGTCGTTGGCTTCAAATCCATCCGAGAGAGCTTCACAAGCCGCGTAACCAAAGCGCGCCCGCACGAAATTCGGGTGCACTATGTCGACGGGCCGCTATCCGATCTCGACAATATCTGGCTGTTCAAACCCTATGGCCAGGAAAGCTGCGAGATCGAGTTCTATGTCGACTTCACGTTCCGCAACGCGGTGTTTGAGCGGATTGCAGGCCAGTATTTCGACCGCGCCTTTCGCAAGATGGTCAACGCTTTCGAGCAGCGCGCGGCCGAGCTTTACGATACGCAGGACGCGTTAGGGTAGCAGCAATTCCAGCGCGCACAGCGTAGCCTGCTGGCGGATAATGGCCCGGGCCTGATCCGGATCATCGCCACCTTCGAAGAATTTCAATTCGCCCTCTTCCTTGGACGTCTGCTCACGATAGGCGCGGGCAAAGACCACAGTGCCCACAGGCTTCAGCTTCGTGCCCCCTCCAGGCCCGGCAACGCCGCTGATCGCCACTGCGACATCTGCGTTGGAGCGTGCCAGCGCGCCTTGCGCCATGGCCCAAACACATGCGATGGACACCGCGCCAAAGGTCTCGATAATGTCCGAAGAAACCCCGAGCATCTCCATCTTGGCTGCGTTCGAATAGGTCACAAAGCCGCGATCGAGCACCGCAGAGGAGCCTGCAATTTCGGTGATAGCCCCGGCGACAAGGCCCCCGGTGCAGCTTTCCGCTGTGGCGATCATCCGGCCGGCTGCACCGTTCTCCGCCACAACGCGCGCGGCCAGCTTATCTATGTTAGTGGGGAGAAGGCCGGCGTTCATTCGCTGAGCGGGCCTTCTGGGGCTACCTCAACAGTCCCGCTTGCGCCGCAAACGGGCGGATTGTCGAGATCGACGAGCCCTAAAGTAAAGGCCACAAGCCCGCCGACATTCTCAGGTGGAAGCGGGCTCAGCAATTGCGCGGCCTCATCGATCTTGCCACACGTATCCGTCTTGATCTGATCGGCGATCATCTGGCCAAGAATGCCATCAACGAACGGCCGCAGCGATTCCTCAGGCATGGCGGCAATCATCTCGCCCATACCTTCATCGCCTTCGCCTCGGCTTTGCGCGCTGATGAAGACCTTCAGGAAGCGGAAAGTACCAGCCCAGCGCTGATCTTGTTGGGTCCGGAATTGCTCAGCGAAATTGCTTCCATCAGCTGAGGTCAGAAAGCTCTCCTCGCCGAATTCGGATTTGCAGCGTTTGAGCGTTGCATCATAGGCCGCCGGCATCGCGTAAACCACGGCGTCCGCTGCATCCTCAGGCGCAACGCAGGCTTGCTGCGCCTGAGCCGCTTGCGCTGGGCCAAGCGCGGCAAGGGCGAGGGCGGGGGCTAGCAGGGTGCGTTTCATCGGGGGGCCTCCATAGCGGATAGGGATTGCGTGAGAGATACGAGGGCTTGAGCAGCGATACCTTCTCCGCGCCCAGTGAACCCCAGACGCTCTGTGGTGGTTGCCTTTATGCTGACCGCGTTTTCTGCAAGGCTACATAAACGTGCGACCTCGGCGCGCATGGCGGGGCGACGCGGGCCGATCTTGGGCGCTTCGCAGATGATCGTGAGGTCGATGTTGGAAAGCGTGTATCCGGCCTGCCGGGCAAGCGCGACGGCGTGCTCCAGAAACTGATCCGAACGCGCGCCGGCCCATTGCGGGTCGCTGGGCGGGAAATGCGTGCCGATATCGCCTGCGCTGATCGCACCGAGCACCGCATCAGTGATCGCATGAAGCGCCACGTCAGCGTCTGAGTGACCCGCAAGACCATGCGTGTGATCAAGCTTTATCCCGCACAACCACAATTCTTCACCTTCAGAGAGGCGGTGCACGTCAAATCCTTGTCCGACGCGAAAGGGAGGCGCTTGGGTCATTTCTTCTAAGTCTTGTGCAAAGGTGATCTTCTTAAGCCGCTCATCACCATCGACAAGCGCAACTGAACCTCCGCTTGCCAGAAGGACTTGCGCATCATCGCCTGCATCGGGTTCGCCTGACCAGGCATTATGCGCGTTCATGATCGGGCCGTAGCGAAAGGCTTGCGGTGTCTGCACACGCCGTAAGGTCTCCCGCTCGGCCTTGCCAGTCATCATGCCGGCCTCATCCGCTACTGCAAGGCTGTCGACCACGGGGAGGGTAGGGATTGCGCCATCATGCGTGTTGAGCGCGCCTATTAGCCGCTCAATAACGGCACGCGGGAGGTCGGGGCGCGCAGCGTCATGGATAAGCACGCATTCGGGGAAGAAATCCGCCAGCGCGCCAAGCCCGGCGCGCACAGAACCCTGCCGCCTGCTCGCACCCTCTATGGTAATGAGACCTTTGGGATTACCCGCCGCCTCGCGTGCTTCATCATGCATCCCTTCAGGCACCACGATCGCAAGAGTATCGCACCCAGCCTCAAGCAGCGCTCGCACCGAGTGTTCAAGCACGGGCCGCCCTCTGAAATGGCGGAATTGTTTGGGCGTGTCGCCGCCCACTCTAAGGCCTTTGCCCGCAGCGACGATCACGGCAGCAAATCGGGGGAGGGGCGTGGTCTTAGCCATTGCGCAAAAGCGCTTAGGGTCTGGACGAGCTTAGCGCAATCCACTATGCGCCTGCTCAAATTTTAGGCAATTCCTCGATGACCAGCGCGACCACGATCCCGACCCTAAAGCCGATTCACATCGGTCCGGTGACAATTGACGAACCCGTCCTCCTCGCGCCGATGACTGGCGTTACGGACAAGCCGTTTCGTGTGCTCGTGCGCCGCTATGGCTCCGGTCTCAACGTGACCGAGATGATCGCCAGCGAGGCTGCGATCCGCGAAACCCGCCAGTCAATCCAGAAAGCCGAGTGGGACCCGACCGAGAACCCTGTTTCGATGCAGCTTGTTGGCTGCGATCCGGGCTCGATGGCCGAGGCGGCCAAGCTTCAGGAAGGCAATGGCGCAGCGATAATCGACATCAATTTTGGCTGCCCTGTGCGCAAGGTTGTCGGCCAGTATGCCGGTAGCGCGCTTATGCGCGAGGTCCCCTTGGCGACCAAGCTGATGGAAGCGACCGTAAAGGCGGTTGATGTGCCCGTCACGGTCAAAATGCGCATGGGCTGGGACCATCAAAGCCTTAACGCCCCCGAAATGGCGCGCATTGCCGAGGATCTGGGGGTCAAAATGATCACCGTCCACGGTCGCACGCGTAACCAGATGTACAAGGGACAAGCCGACTGGTCGTTCATCCGCCGCGTCAAGGACGCGGTCTCCATCCCGGTCATCGTCAATGGCGACATTTGCACTATCGATCATGCGACCAAGGCATTGGGGCAATCAGGCGCAGACGGGCTGATGATTGGCCGCGGCGCGTATGGCAAGCCGTGGCTTTTGGGTCAGGTCATGCGCTATCTGCGCACCGGCGAGCGTATCCCGACGCCGGACTTTGACGAGCAATATGCAACGCTTGTTGAGCACTATGAGCGGATGCTCGATCACTACGGGCGCAGTGTCGGCACCAAGATCGCGCGCAAGCATCTGGGATGGTATACGAAGGGCATGCACGGATCAGCTGAGTTTCGTCATTACGCCAACACCATCGATGACCCCGATCAGGTGCTGGGCGAGATTGAGCGGTTTTATGAGCCGTTTCTGCGCCGCCGTGCTGCGGCGGCCTGACGCTTCGTATCGGACATGGCCCGCGACCCTGCCGTCCCGAAGTCGGCCCACATGCCACCCGATGCCGCCTCTCAAATCCTGAGCCTCGTATTTTGCGTGATCCTGATTGATCCTGAAGGCTGCATCGAGCAGGTCAATCACGCCGCTGAGAGTCTTTTGGGGACCGGTGCCAAACGGATCGTCGGCAAGCCGATCGAGAAGGTGATAGTTCCTCTGGACGCGCGTGTTGCCAATTGGCTTGGCTCAGGAGAGGGCAATCTGGTTGCGCGTGATGTGCGCGTGAGGCTCGCTGGCGTGGAAACCCCTGTGAACCTCACAATGTCGGCCTTGCCCTCACATCCGGGATGGCGGGTGGTGTCGATATCGCAACTTGGCCACGAGACGGCGACGAGTGATGAACAAGGTCCGCATGTCCTTGGTGCGCCATCGATCCTTGCGCATGAGATCAAGAACCCGCTCGCCGCCATTCGCGGCGCAGCGCAATTGATCGCGCGCAAGCTTCCGCTTGGTGACAAAGCGCTTGCACGAATGATCACCGATGAAGTGGATCGGATTGCGCGGCTGATCGATCGCATGCAGCAATTGGGCAGCCAAACCTCGGAGGCAAGCCAGCCCTGTAATCCGCATGAAGCCATCAGGTCCGCGATGGCAACGGTTAAGGCCGCAGGGTTGGACGGGGCAGAGATTATCGAGGAATTTGACCCCTCCCTGCCCAGTGTTCTCGCTAATCGCGACGCTCTTGAGCAAGTGCTGATCAACCTCATTTCCAATGCGCGCGATGCAGCGATCAGTGCAGGTGAGAGCAACGGGAAATCGCCTCGGATCATTATCCGCACGCGATATGTGAGCGGCCTTGTCTTCAGTGCGATCCGTTTTGGTCGCACGGTTCGTTTACCGATTGAGATTTGCATCTCTGACAACGGACAAGGTGTAGGTGCCGAGCTACGCGATCGCCTGTTTGAACCGTTTGTTTCCTCCAAGCCCACGGGTCAGGGCCTTGGTCTGGCGCTTGTTCGCAAGCTCATACGCGATATGGATGGGAGCATCAGCCATGAACGCGAGGGACGCACAGGTCTGACCCATTTTCGCATCCACCTGCCAATTGCGCCACCAACAAAGGCTGACGCATGAGCTCCAACAGCGCCTCAAAGGTCCTGCTCGTCGAGGATGACAGCGCGATCGCGACCGTGATCGAAGCGGCGCTTGAGGATGAAGGCTTTGCGATAACGCGTGTCGCAAGTCTGGCCTCACGCGATGCAGCTCTGGCAAAAGAGCTTTTCAGCGTCATGCTGACTGACGTGATGCTTGAGGACGGTGATGGCCTGGCCACGCTTGCCAATGTCCGCCGCGAAGCGCCGATCATGCCGGTCATCGTCCTTTCGGCTCAAAACACGCTCGATACCGCCGTTCGCGCAAGCGATAGCGAGGCGTTCGAGTACTTTCCGAAGCCGTTCGATCTGGATGAGCTTGTGCAAGCTGTGTGTCAGGCTGCCGGCGCGCACGCTCAGGACAAAGCAGACGCTCCCGACGCACCGGTCGAAGGCCTGCCGCTCGTCGGCCGTAGCATGGCCATGCAGAGCGTCTACCGGATGATCACCCGCGTCTTGCGCAACGATCTGACAGTGCTTGTGACGGGCGAAAGCGGCACCGGCAAGGAATTGGTCGCCGAGGCGATCCACCAGCTGGGTAGTCGGCGGACCGGCCCGTTTGTGGCGGTCAACACCGCCGCCATTCCGCCCAATCTCATTGAAAGTGAATTGTTCGGGCATGAAAAGGGCGCATTCACCGGTGCAATTGCCCAGGCGATTGGCAAGTTTGAGCAAGCTAACGGCGGAACGCTGTTCCTTGACGAGATTGGCGATATGCCGGGCGAGGCACAAACCCGGCTGCTGCGGGCGCTTCAATCGGGGCGCATTCGCCGGGTCGGCGGGCGTCAGGAAATCCTTGTCGATGTCCGTATTATCGCTGCCACCAACCGCGATCTTGGTCCTTTGATCGAAACAGGCGCATTTCGCGAAGACCTGTTCTATCGGCTCAATGTTGTGCCCATCGCGCTGCCCCCTTTGCGCGAGCGCAGCGAGGACATCGAGGTTCTGGCAAACCACTTTCTTGCCGTTGCAGCAGAAGAAGGGCTTCCGCGCCGGACGTTGGCGCCGGATGCAATTACCGTGCTGGAGGAGCATTCCTGGCGCGGAAATGTGCGCGAGCTGCGCAATGTGATCTATCGATTGGCTCTCATGGCGCGCGATGACCTCATAGAAGCCAGCCATCTCGCTGAGGTCTTCGCGGCACAAAACGGGGTCAGGATCGCTGCGCAGGACAGCGAGCCTGCCACCTTCGAACGCGCGATCAGTCGATGGCTTCGGGATGAAGCTCCTGCGGATGGCACTCTTTATCATGGCGCGCTAGCAGCGTTTGAGCGTCCCTTGATTGAACATGCCCTCGGGCAAACGCGCGGGAACCAGCTGCGGGCCGCCAAGCTTTTGGGCATAAACCGCAATACACTGCGCAAACGGGTGGTGGAGTTGGGCATTGAGCCCGACCGCTTCGCAAGAACGGGCTGACGCATAAACCGGGGCCGATCCCAAGGTTTTACTTGCAAAATGGCAACACTATGGTTGTAACCGGGCCACGATAAACGGATCGGACGGGTCAGTTTTGCCGCATAGCGCCGCTCAAGATCAGATGGATGGCACGCCGAATCCTGCGGCTAGTCAGCCCTCTCGCCGCGCACCCGCATGGTGGCGCCGACTTGTCTTGGTTTCGCGCAGAGCGAACCTTTTCGTTTGGCTTGAAGGTATCTCGGCGGTCGCACTGCTAATGGCTGTCGTCGCTACATACCTTGCCTATTCGCAAGGGTCGCAGGCCGATGCATTGCTCCCCACCATGCAGGTGTCTGTCCTGCTTATGGCGACGCTCGTTCCGGCAATGGCAATCCTAGTTCTGGCGGGCCGACGTCTGGCCTTGCGCCGAGCGGCCGGAAGCACAGCGCGGCTTCATGTGAGGCTGGTTTTCTTCTTCTCGGTGGTCGCTGCTGTGCCTACGCTGCTGGTAGCCGGGTTCGCCGCTTTCCTCTTCCAAACGGGCGTCGATTTCTGGTTTTCCGACGATTCACGTGGGCTGATGGAAAACGCGAACGAGCTTGCCCAAAGCTATTATGACGCCAACCAGCGCAAGGTCGAGGATGAGACCATCACCATGGCGACCGACATGCGCGACAACCTCAAGCGCGAGCCGATCTCGGACCCCGGGTTTCCCGACACTTACGCCTACCAGGCTCGAGCGCGTGAGATTTCGGAGAGCATGATTCTTCAGCGACTTGAAGATGGCTCATTGCGCACCGCTGCCGTCTACCAATTGATGGAAGGCAACAAGCCTATCGAGTTTAGCGAGGCGGCTCTGCCCAAGCTTGATGCTGGCGCGTTCGTCGTCGTTGAAGGGAGCCCTGAGCGAATTGCGGCCATAGCCCCCATCGACAAGGAAAGCGGCATTTATCTCTACAATGCGCGTACAACCGAAGAGACCATGTTCAAATCCTGGTCGCGCGCGCAGCAGATTTCTGCTGCCTACGACACACTGACAAGTGAAGCGCGCACGTTGCAGCTGCGGTTTAACATCGCGCTTGTGCTCGTAAGCCTCGTGCTGGTTGGCTTAGCGATTTGGTTCGCGCTGCGCTTTGCTGATCGGCAGGTGGAGCCCCTGACGGACTTGGTGGCTGCGGCGCGCAAAGTGGGGCAGGGCAACTTTGCCTTGCGTGTTGAAGGACGCACCGGGGCGGACGAGATTGGTCTGCTGAACCGCGCTTTCAACCGGATGACAGCTCAGCTTGAAAAGCAAACTCAAGCGCTCGTGAACGCGAACCGCCAGATTGATGATCGCAGGGCCTTTATGGAGGCGGTGCTGGAATCGGTCAGCGCAGGGGTTATTTCGATCGATACAGAAAGCCGGGTTCTCCTGATGAATTCCTCGGCACAGAGCCTGCTTGACGATGCAGAGCCATGCGAGGCGGGCGCGGATCTTGAAGGCGTGGCGCTATCTGAATTGTCGCCCGAAATTTCCGCGATGGTTGACGAACGGTCTCAGCGCGCGATCGTAAACCACGCCAAGGGCAAGGAATTGAGGACACTCGCGGTTAAAGTCGCGCCCGGCTCAAGCGGGCATGTGATTACTTTTGAGGATATCACCCGGCAATTGCTCGATCAGCGGCAAGCAGCCTGGTCTGATGTAGCTCGCCGTATCGCGCATGAAATCAAGAACCCTTTGACGCCCATCCAACTCGCAACCGAACGGCTTAAACGGCGCTATCGCAAGCAAATCCTGGACGGCGAAGATGGCGAACTCTTCGATGAACTGACCAGCACCATAGTCCGTCAGGTTGGAGACCTGCGAAAGATGGTCGACGAGTTCTCGTCCTTTGCGCGCCTTCCCAAGCCTGTGTTCCGAACAGAGGATGCGGTCGATCTGGTGCGGCAGGCCGTGTTCCTGCAGGAAGTCGCGCATAACGGCATCGAATTCATCGTTGATGCGAGCGGCGTCAACAGCCGCGAAGTGCGTTGTGATCGCCACCAATTGGGCCAGGCGATGACCAATGTGCTCAAAAATGCCGTTGAAGCCATTGAAGCAAGAGCATCCGAAGCGCGAGGAGCTTATGCCGGAGAGATTTCCGTACGGCTGATAAGCGAGCCCGAGCATCTAAGCGTGGCTATCGAAGACAATGGCATAGGGCTCCCGGTGGATCGTGAGCGGATCACCGAGCCTTATGTAACAACGCGCGAAAAGGGCACCGGCCTTGGCCTCGCGATCGTCAAGAAAATTGTCGACGAGCATGGCGGTGACATGGCTTTTGCGACCGCGCCAAGCGGAGGCACCCGAGTGACGCTTCGTTTTGCACGCGATCCTCAAATCACCGAAAGCGAGCCCGCATGACCAATTGCTGGCGAATTGTGAATTCAAGTCAAAGTGAAGGAGCTGCGTGATGGCGCTCGAAATCCTGATTGTCGATGATGAACGCGATATTCGCGATCTGGTCTCCGGAGTTCTGGGGGATGAGGGATATGAGTGCCGGACTGCCGCCGATTCCACCAGCGCGCTTGCCGCAATCGATGAGCGTCGACCCAGCCTCGTCCTGCTTGATGTCTGGCTCCACGGAAGCGAGATGGACGGACTTGAACTGCTAGACGAAATCAAGGTGCGCGAGCCCGATTTACCGGTCATCATCTTTTCGGGCCATGGCAATATCGACACGGCCGTTAGCGCTGTCGGGCGGGGCGCAATGGACTTTATCGAGAAACCCTTCGAGGCAGAACGCCTGCTTCTCCTCGTGGAACGGGCGACCGAGACCGAACGGCTTCGCCGAGAGAACACACGGCTGCGCGAAGGCGCGAGCGAGGCGGGTGAGTTCACCGGCAATTCGACCATCATCAACAGTTTGCGCGCTACGCTCAAGCGCGTGGCCAATACCGGCAGCCGAGTACTGATTTCAGGACCAGCGGGCGCGGGCAAGGAGGTTGCAGCGCGGCTCTTGCACAGCTGGAGCACGCGCGCAGATAAAGCGTTTGTGATCGTCAATTCGGCCCGCATTACACCTGATCGCTTTGAGCAGGAGCTATTCGGAGAGGAAGCGGACGGCAAACAGGTGCGGCCAGGCTTGCTCGAAATTGCGGATGGCGGCACGCTCTACCTCGATGAGGTGGCCGACATGCCGCTTTCGACACAGGCTCGGATACTGCGCGTGCTAACCGAGCAGAGCTTTGTGCGCGTTGGCGGCACAAGGCAGATCGGTGTGGATGTGCGCGTCGTCTCGTCAAGCTCGCGCGACCTTGCGCTGGAGATGGAGGAGAAGCGGTTCCGCGAAGATCTCTTTTATCGCTTGAACGTGGTCCCTGTTGCGATCCCGAGCTTGGCTGACCGGCGCGACGATATTCCCGCTTTGGCGGAGCATTTCTTCACGCGCTATTCGAGTGATCAGGGACTTTCACCCCCAACGATCTCCGAAGAAGCGATGGCGGCCCTCCAAGCGTATGATTGGCCAGGCAATGTGCGCCAACTTCGCAATGTCGTTGAGCGCACCATTATCATGACCCCGAGAGAGCGACTGACTGTGGTTGAAACCGATATGCTGCCCAGCGAGATCACTGGTGGGCGCATGGCCGCTTCAGGTCAGGGGTTGTCCTCAATGATGGGGGTTCCCTTGAGGGAGGCGCGCGAGAGTTTTGAGCGCGAATACCTGACCATTCAGATTCGCCGATTCTCTGGAAATATTTCAAAAACTGCAACATTCATCGGAATGGAGCGTTCAGCTCTGCACCGCAAACTCAAACTGCTGGGTATGGCGGAACGCCGGGAAGCCACGCGCAAAGACTGAGATTGGGCGTACTGTTGCCCATGCCTGTTCCTCCAGAATCTTGACAATAATTCAATCGTTGCCGGTTCCATTAGCAAGGGGCATTATAGTCCCGGCGTTGACCTTTTATATTTGACGAAAACAGCGCTGATACTGCGGACCGTAATGGCGGCCGCCAAGAACAGGAGTCATACAAATGTCCAATGGGCGTACTCTCTCTCCGCGTCCTGTATCCAAAGCGGACCCCGAAACAGCGCCCATCACGGCGAGTGGGGGCAGCAAAGGAGGTCCATCCGGCAATCTCCAGGACGCATTCCTCAATCTGCTGCGGCGGAACAAGACGCCGGTGACCATGTTCCTTGTGAAAGGCGTAAAGCTGCAAGGCATCGTTACATGGTTTGACAACTTTTCCATCCTCCTTCGCCGTGATGGCCAGTCACAATTGGTCTACAAGCACGCAATCTCGACCATTATGCCCGGCACCAGCGTTGATGCGGACCAGTTCGAAGGTGGCAGCGGGGCAAAGAACAAGCGCCTGTTGCAAGATATTTTCCTCAGCCGCGTGAGCGAAGCCGGAGTGCAGGTCACGATGTTCCTTGTGAACGGCGTCATGCTTCAGGGGCGAATTGCAGCTTACGATCTGTTCTGTATGCTGTTGGAACGCGACGGCGCTGTGCAACTCGCGTACAAGCATGCGGTCTCGACAATTCAGCCTGCGTCTCCCGTTGATCTGCACGATGACGATGAGGACGCGGATTACGACGAAGAAGACGACGCCTGAGTTTTGATGATGATTTGATGGACGAGGTAACCCGCGGGGCGCGGGCCCTTGTTCTGTGTCCGGATATCCGGGTGATGACCTACGATCTGGATGCATCCGAACGACTTGACGAAGCCAAAGGCCTCGCGCTCGCCATTGGTGTGGTGATCGCGCACAGCGAGATATTAACGATCCGCCAGATGCAGCCAAACACGCTGTTCGGTTCGGGGCAGGTTGAAAACATCAGGATTGCTTGCGAGCAGTATGAAGCCGAGTTGGTGATCGTCGATGGCGCGTTAACGCCAATCCAGCAGCGCAATCTGGAAGAGAAGTTCAAGCGCAAGGTCATCGACCGTACTGGTCTGATCCTGGAGATATTCGGTGAGCGGGCCGCCACGGCCGAGGGGCGGCTTCAGGTGGAGCTCGCGCATCTCGACTACCAACAGAGCCGCCTGGTGCGCAGCTGGACCCACCTTGAACGTCAACGCGGTGGTTTTGGCTTTCTGGGCGGTCCCGGGGAGACGCAGATCGAGGCCGACCGGCGCATGATCCGCCAGCGCATGAGCCGCCTGCGCCGAGAACTTGAACAAGTGCGCAAGACCCGCGCGCTCCATCGTGAGCGGCGGGGCAGGGCGCCTTGGCCCGTCATCGCGCTGGTCGGGTACACCAATGCCGGCAAGTCCACGCTGTTCAACCGCCTAACGGGCTCTGACGTCATGGCCGAAGACTTGCTGTTTGCAACGCTCGACCCGACGATGCGCGCGATCAGCTTACCGGGTGCTCAGAAGGTGATCTTATCAGATACGGTGGGCTTCATCTCCGATCTGCCGACGCAGCTTGTCGCCGCGTTCCGCGCCACATTGGAAGAAGTCACCGGCGCCGATCTGATCTGCCACGTGCGTGACATGTCAAACTCCTCGCATGCGGCACAGAAAAAGCAGGTGATGGAGATCTTGGCTGATCTCGACGTGGTGGACCGCGATACGGGTGCATCAGAAATTCCCATTATCGAAGTGTGGAACAAGGCCGATCTGCTAGCCGCGGATACTTTAACGGAACTAAGCGAAGTGGCTGAAGGACATGACGCAGTGCTGATTTCGGCGAAAAGCGGTCAGGGCGTTGAGGCCTTCGTCGATAGGGTCGCGACAATCCTTACCGCCAAGGCGAGGGAAGTGACGGTGACACTGCCTTTGAGCGATGGCCGCCGGATTGCATGGCTCCACGCGCATGGAGACGTCCTTGAGGAGGCGGATGCGGGTGAAGGGGAAGAGGGACCCCAGCGGCGCATTACGGTGCGTTTGAATCCAAAAGAACTGGGGCAGTACGCCACCCTTTAGCATTTAATAACAGCGTGTTATTCCCTTGACTTCACTCTTTGCCAAAGTTCTTCCTGGGCATCGAGAGTGAGATTGGGAAAATCGCCACCGGCAAGGTCTTCCATGGCCTTAAAACGCCGCTCGAACTTGGAATTGGCCGCACGCAAGGCATCTTCAGCGCTGATACCGTAGGCGCGCACGAAATTGACGGCGGCAAACAATAAATCGCCTGCTTCCTCGATTTTGTCCTCGTCGCAGCTTGCGCTCTCAAGCTCTTCAACTTCCTCAAGGATTTTAGCCTTCGAGCCCGATGGATCAGGCCAATCGAAACCCGTTCTGGCCGCGCGCTTCTGGAGCTTTTGCGCGCGCATGAGGGCCGGTAGCGCTAGTGCGACACCATCAAGTGCCGAAGTTTGTCCTTTACGGGCGCGTTCGGTTTCCTTGAGGTTTTCCCACCGGGTCTCGCCCATAGTGCCGATTTCCGCGCCAAAGATATGCGGATGGCGCGCCTCCATCTTGTCGGAGATGGTCTGGGCAATGCCCTCAAAATCAAAAGCGTTTTGCTCTTCAGCCATTCGTGCGTGGAAAACGACCTGGAGCAGCAAGTCGCCAAGCTCTTCGCGCAATTCAGAAAGATCCTGGCGCTCGATTGCGTCAGCGACCTCATAGGCTTCCTCAATCGTGTATGGCGCGATGCTGGCGAAATCCTGTGCGCGATCCCATTCGCATCCTAGCTTTGGGTCACGCAATGTTGCCATAATAGCGAGGAGGCGATCGATTTGAGAGGGGGCCATTTGTTTGGGGGATGCGGTCTGCGTCATTCTCGCGCCTCGCTAAATACAGATGGATAATATATATTATGTTAAATAAATGCAGTCGGAGCACAGGACTTCAAAATTCAACTCGACCTCACATTTCGAGTCCAGTCAGCCGCACCAACAGAAACAGCCCCGCGAAAATGGCAAGCCAAACAAGCGCCAGTTGCGCCGTCTTTCCCCAACTGAGGCGGTAAGAAGCAAACGCAGATCCGGCGAGGACCAACCAACCTAATAATGAAATGATCGAAACGATGGCGACATCACTCATGCAACGATCTCCAACCCGTCATAACCCACAATCACGTGGTCTGGTACTTCGTCACACAGTGTGCGGTAGTCCATGCTCTTGTCCAGATGGCTGAGAACCAGCCTTTTTGCCCCGCTACGCTCAGCCAGTTCAAGAGCCAAGTCGAGATGGGCGTGACTGGGATGCGGTTCTCGGCGCAGGCAATCACTTACCAGGACGTCAACATCGCCGCATAGTTCGACCATTTCGTCTGAAATGGTGCTGAAATCGGTCGTGTAGGCTATCGAAGCTCCATCGGCCTCAAACCTGTAGCCAGTAGATTCTCCCGTGCCGTGCTCCATCTGGCACCATTCCACGCTAAATCCAGCGACAATGCGCAAACGGTCAAGCGTCTCCAGCGTGACGATTGTCGGATAACCGTCCTGGCCTGCAAAAACATAGCCAAACCGCTGGCGCAGACGTCTCACGGTTTCGGTGTGCGCATAGCCGAGGATCGGGCCCCCGCGGCCATATCGCAGCACCCGCAGATCATCGATGCCGTGACAATGATCAGCGTGATCGTGAGTCCAGAACACCCCATCAATCCGGTTTATTCGGTTCGCGAGCAATTGCGCGCGGCAATCTGACGAAGTGTCGATGAGAAGCCGAGATCCCTCTTTGCTTTCCACTAGGATTGACACACGCGAGCGGCGGTTGCGTGGTTCATCAGGATCGCACAAGCCCCAATCGCCCGTGCCATCTTCTCCACCTACCCTTGGCACGCCGGTCGACGTGCCAGATCCAAGCAGAATGACTTTCACTCAGCCACGCTCACAGCATGGCCTTTGTGAACAAGTTCGTGAAATTGGTGCTGGTCTGCTCGGCCAGGCGGTCCACTTCAACCCCGCGCAGATCGGCGACAAAGCGCGCGGTATCCGCCACATAGGCTGGCTCGCATGGGCGGCCACGGTGCGGTACCGGTGCAAGAAACGGGCTGTCGGTTTCCACCATCAGCCGATGCTCAGGGATTTTGGCGGCAGTGGCCTGCAACGCTTTGGCACTCTTGAAGGTAACGATGCCCGAGATTGAAATTGTAAGCCCGAGATCAAGCACTTTCGCGCCAAATTCATCGGATGCGGTGAAGCAATGAATGAGGGCCGGAAACGCGCCCTTGCCCATTTCTTCTTCGAGGATCTGGTAAGTATCGTCCTCAGCGTCTCGCGTGTGGATGATCAGCGGTAGGCCGGTCTCGCGCGCCACATCGATATGCATGCGAAACAGGCGCTTTTGCGTCTCGCGATCCGAATGGTCGTAATAATAGTCGAGCCCGCTTTCGCCGATTCCGATCACGCGCGGGTTCTCGGTTGCAGCCAGCAGCGGGCCGCGTCCCAGATCTGCGTGCTTGTCCGCTTCATGTGGGTGAATGCCGACACTGGCGAAAACATCGATCTCGCGGATCGCGGTGCCAATGACCTGTTCCCACTCACTCTGCTTGGTCGAGATATTGAGAAAGGCCCCCACCCCTGCCTCGCGCGCTCGCGCCAGAACGCCAGCCTGGTCTTCGACCAGACCCTTATATTCAAGGTGGCAATGGCTATCGATCAGCATGATGACTTAACCCTCCGCCGCTTGGGGTAGTTCCAGACGCGGGAAAACCCCATGGGGTTTGTCTAGTGTGAAGCCACTGTCGACCAAGCGCCCAAACCATGCATGGTCCTCGATATGGACAAATTTTCTCTCGCCTTTGGGTATCCCCATTTGATCGAGCAGCTCATCCGCGGCGGTTGGGCATACTGGCCTCAACGCAATCGTTAGCGTTCTTACGGCCCTAAAAAGGGTCATCAGCACAGCTTCCATCCTCTCAGGATCTGTCTTTCGCAGCGCCCAGGGGGCTTGTTCGTCCACGTACTGGTTGCAAGCAAACACTGCTGTCATCCAACGATCGAGACCAGTGCTGAAATTGAGCTCGTCAAACTTCTCGATCAAACCATCGACACCGGCGAAAACTGTGATGGTCAGAGCCGCATCGACGCCAACTTCCGTACCCTCAATTTCGGTGGCTTCTTGATCGACAACGTCCTTGAGCTGACCATTCATGTTCTTGAAGATCATCGAAAGCGTGCGCTGCGCCAGATTGCCGAAGCTGTTGGCAAGTTCAGCATTGGAGCGCGTCACAATAGCTTCGGGCGAGTAAGAACCGTCCTGACCAAACGCCACTTCGCGCATCAGGAAATAGCGGACAGTATCAACACCAAAAGTCTCAGCCAGCTCCAGCGGATCGACCACATTGCCAAGGCTCTTCGACATCTTCTCGCCGCCGCGCGCCAGGAGAAAGCCGTGGCCGAATACCTGCTTTGGCAGCGGCAGATCAGCGCTCATAAGGAAAGCCGGCCAGTAGATTGTGTGGAAGCGCACGATGTCCTTGCCAATCAGGTGTAGATCGGCGGGCCAGAAATCGCGCATATCCTCGCTCTCATCGGGAAAGCCCAGCCCGGTGAGGTAATTGGTGAGCGCATCGACCCAGACATACATCACGTGATTGTCGCTGCCTGGCACCTTGACGCCCCAGTCAAAGCTGGTGCGGCTCACCGAGAGATCGCGCAGTCCCTGTTCAACAAAGGCGATCATTTCATTGCGGCGGCTTGCCGGTTCGACATTGTTGGGCGCTTTGAGCCATTCAAGCAGACGATCCTGATACTCGGAGAGGCGAAAGAACCAGCTTTCCTCAACCGTCCACTCAACAGGCGTTCCTTGAGGGGAGAGTTTGGTGCCCCCCTCCCCTTCAACCAGCTCGCTCTCGTCGTAATAGGCTTCATCGCGGACCGAGTACCAGCCTTCGTAACGATCCAGATAGAGATCACCCGCAGCCTCCATACGCTGCCAGATTGCCAGACTGGCGCGATGGTGATCGTCCTCTACCGTGCGGATAAAACGGTCATATGAGACATTCAGCGCGGCGCACATCTCCTGAAAACAGCCAGACATTTCATCAGCCAGATCGCGCGCGGTGCGCCCTTGCTCCGCGGCCTTGCGGGCCATCTTGAGGCCGTGCTCATCGGTGCCGGTCTGGAAGCGCACTCGGCGCCCACGCAGCCTCTGAAAACGGGCGATGACATCAGCTGCAATCGCTTCGTAAGCGTGGCCGATATGCGGGCGGCCATTGGGATAGCTGATCGCGGTTGTGATGTAGTAGGGGGAGGTATCGGGCTCAACCATGGGCAGGCTCGCTAGCTGCGTGCGCACTCACAAGCAAGGTGCCGATTTCAAGGGCAAGGAGCCCGGTGTCGAAATTGTGCGTCGGTGCCTGTCCCGATAGCTCGACAAGTCCTGTATAGGCGTTGATGAGCGCCTCTCGCTGAGCCGGATCGTCCACGGCTCCTGCGCGCTGTGAAGTGAGCCCCTGACCAAGATCAAACACTGCCTGCCAGCGGTTGCGAGAAGCGCGTGCGCCAATCAGCCGTGCCAGCTCTGCCCGAGCCACAAATCCGGGATCGCCCTTGCTGAGCAGGTCTTCCATAAGACGCGCCAGCGGAGCGAGGTCCTCTTCGGCAAAGCGCAGCGCCGCCCCGAACGATCCACCTGCATAAGCTAGCGCGAGCGGGTCGCGGGCATGCCCTTCATCGGTGATCATCCGCGCAAGTTCGTCATCGCTCAGCAGCGGAAAGCGCAGCACGCGGCACCGCGATCGGATCGTGGGGAGCAGGCGCGCGGGCCGGTGCGCAACGAGGATGAAGAAGGTGCCCTGCGGCGGCTCTTCGAGGCTTTTGAGCAATGCATTGGCAGCTTCCTTGTTCATCTCATCAGCGGGATTGATGATGATGACCCTTCGGTTCCCTAGCGTCGGCCGCGTCGTGAGCCGGCGCTGCATGGTGCGGATTTCGCGCACACGGATGATCCTCGCGAGTTCGTAGGGCTTGCCGTTCTCGCGCTTGCGTTCTTCTTTCTCGTCCTTGGGTCCAAAGCTAACTGTAATGATATCCGGGTGATCGACTGGCTGCGCAGCGCCGGGTTCTTCGACCAATTCGCGCGCGGCAGCGAGAGCAAATTCGCTTTTGCCAAGCCCCGCCTTACCCGCTAGTATCCAACCGTGATGCATCCGTGCGCTGCCGAGGGCGCTGCGCCATTCGCGCCAGGGAGCAATGTGGTTGGGCCAGTCGGTCATGGGAATACGTCGCCAAACCGCGTGCTGATTACCTCAAGGACCGCCTCATGCACAGCTTCGGGTGCAGCGTTGCCATCGACGATCGCAAAGCTATCAGGGTTCGCTTTTGCGAGGGCTTCAAACGCTGCGGCAACGCGCGCATGATATTCAGCTCCACGCCCGCCGATCGCATCGCTCACACCTCCATCACGCGCCGCAAGTCTCTCTCTTACACGTTCCGGATTAACAGAGACCAGAACGGTCAGATCAGGCCGCAACCCGGCGCTCCCAAAGCTATGAAGCGCGCAAATGGCGTCATCGCCCAGCCCCCCTGCCCCGCCTTGATAAGCGCGGCTTGAATCTACAAACCGGTCACACACCACCCAAGTGCCAGACTGAAGCGCGGGCCCGATGCGCTGGGCCACATGGTCAGAGCGGGATGCAGCAAAAAGCAGCGCCTCGGCCTGTGGACCCCACCCAGTGTCGCTAGGTGGGTTGAGGAGCAGATCGCGGATCGCTTCAGCCCCTTGCGTGCCACCAGGCTCCCGCGTCAGATCGACCGAGATCCCGTTTTCCTGCAGACGTGCCGCCAGCATCTTCGCTTGAGTGGACTTGCCAGCCCCCTCCCCGCCTTCAAAGGCTATGAAACGGCCGCAATCAGCGCCCCTCACCGTGCGCAGCGTCATGCAAACCATCCCGCAACGGCGTTGTAGATCCTCCCGAAGAAACCCGCCTTGGCAATGCTTTTGCCTGCCAGCAGAGGCACTTGTGCTGTTTCAACGCCGTAAACCCTGATCTCCAGCGTAGCCACCTGTTCTCCAGCCGTGATGGGCGCGCGAAGGGGCCCTTCATAAGTGATATTGAGCTCCAGCCCCGGTTCAAGCGCCTGTGGCAAGCTGACGGCAATATCACGCTCGGCGAGCAGGTTGAGGTATCGTTCAGTCCCGTTCTGTACGCGCGCTTCACCAACGGCTGAAGCTTTGGAAAACAGAGGCCTGCGCTCAAACTCGCCAAAACCCCACTCAACCAAATCTCGCGCGGCACGAGCGCGCGCACCGCTGCTGGTCACCCCTACAAGAACAAGCATCAGGCGCTGTGGCCCTCGCCTTGCGGTGCCGAGATACCCAAACCCAGCTTCGTTGGTGTAGCCAGTCTTGATCCCGTCAGCCCCGTTCACCCGGCCAAGCATAGGGTCGCGATTGGATTGAGTGATGCTCTGGTATCGGAACTCGGGGACCCCGACGAACCGGGCAAACTTGTCAGGATGGTTGTCCACCATTGCCCGGCCCAGTGTCACCAGATCGCTTGCGGTGGTGAACGTCTGCCCTTCATCGGGCCACCCATTGGGCGTTGCGAAATGGCTCTGCGTCATCCCGATTGCGCGGGCCTTGGCGTTCATTTGTGTAGTCCAGGCGGAGACTGACCCTGCTGCTTCTTCGGCCACAACAATTGCAGCATCATTGGCGGAAACGGTCGCAATCCCGGTGAGAAGATCGGCCAGAGGCACACGGTCTTGTGCATTCAGGAACATGCTTGAACCTTTGGCGCGCCACTCCATCCAGACCTGCGGCCTGACCGTGAGCGATTGGCGCAGATCGAGCTGCCCAGCATCGATGAGGTCAAATGCGGTGTAGAGTGTCATGACCTTGGTGATCGAAGCGGGAACGAAGCGCCGATTGGCATTGCGCGAAAACAGGACCTGGCCTGTGTCGGCATCCACCAGCAGTGCGACAGGCACCCGGCTTTCGTCAAGGCTCGCCGGAAGTTCAGGCCTCTGCGCGCTTGCGGAGGCAACCAATGCGAGGCTGAGAAACACGAAACCAATAGCAAGCCGAATGGTGCGTGCCATGGCCGTGCGCGGTGCTCTTATGTCGTGTGTCCAGTTTGGCCCCATAGCGCTCTCTATAGGGAGCAAAACTCTGCTAGGCGAGCCGCCGAGGGCGTCTAGTTCACGATTTCATCCGCAAGCAGGCCTACGCTCATCGCGTAGTAGTTGGAGCAATTGTATTCGAGGATGACCCGATAATTACCGGTCAGAAGCCAGGCAGGCTTGCCCGGCCCATCAGGTTGGAAGAGTGATGCAAGAGTGTCGTCCGTCAGGCCGCCGACGGGTTCCACTCCCAATTTACGCCATTCGCGAACCGTCTTCCATTGGCTATGACGTTCATGAACGCGCGAGCAGACCGGCGAGACGAGCTTGCTCTTGTAAGCGTCGACATCAAAACCGCTTGGCACGATTGCGCGAATGCCCCAGGGCTGGCCCGCACGCCATCCTGCATCGCGAAAATACGCAGCGATTGAGGCAAATGTATCGGCCCTATTGGTGAAGATATTGGCACGGCCATCTCCATCGCCATCACGCGCAAGCCGCAAGTATACTGAGGGCAAAAACTGCGGATTGCCGAAAGCACCTGCATAGCTCCCAACCAGCTGTTCGCGCGAGAAGCCGCGCTCTGCCACCTTCATGAGCGCAACCCATTCACTAGCGAAGAGTTCGCGCCTGCGCCCCTCCCACGCTAGCGTCGCGAGCGAGCGCGAAAGGTCAAAACCGCCTCGTATTCGCCCATAGCTCGTCTCATGCCCGAAAATCGCGACAATGATCGAGGCTGGCACGCCTGTCTCGCGCTCTACTTCAAGGAGATCGGTTCTATGGGCACGGTAGACATCCCTGCCTCCGCCGATCCGGACCGAGTTGACATGCTTGGCGATGTAGGGGGCAAGATCGGGATAGCCGCGCCTGGTGGGTTGACCGGGCTGCCCCTGATCAAGTCGAATGACGCGGGGATTTGGGGTAAGGCCAACAGTCATCCGCTCTAGCGTGGCAGGTTTGACACCTTCCGCCCTCGCCCGGGCCCTGAGCAGTTCCATGTAAGCATCAAACGCTATCCCATCGCGCGCCTGAACCTGAGCGCAGGCAGGCGATGTTGGAGCAAAAGCGGCGGCAATGAGCGCCAAAGCGCTGAGGAAACGGGAGAAACGCATCCAGCAATGTTCTCACATTTCGAATGCCGCGCCAAGAGAGGCAAAGCACACATAGGGTTGAGTGCGGCCAATTGCCTCGCTAACGGGATCACCAGCGCGGACAGGTGGCAGAGCGGTTGAATGCACCGGTCTTGAAAACCGGCAAGGGTGCAAGCCCTTCGTGGGTTCGAATCCCACCCTGTCCGCCATCTATTCCAAATGTCATTGGTGCAAAGACGATCAATTCAGGCTGCTGTTTTTCCAAGCACCCACGCACCTAGTGCATCCGCTTTCAGTTCGTCAGTTTCAAGACATAGGGCCCGCACAGCTTCAAAACGCTCGCGCGGGAAATAGTCTGACGGGTTCTGAACAAAGGTCTCGTAACCAGCGCCTGCAAAGATCTGCAAGCCCTTGGCGCCGTCGCGGCCTGTACCGACCAAAAGACCGCCAACCGCAGGGATCCCTGCGCGGGCAATTGAGCCAAGCAGCAGGTCAGCTGATGGGCGAGCCCCTCCTACAGGGTCGCGCGCAACCATGCGAACGCGTGGCTGATCCGCCTTTTCAACGATCACGTGGTGCGACTTGTCAAATGCGATGCAAGCGCGGCCCGCTTTGAGCTGCATCCCATCGACGGCAATATCGACTTCGCAGGCCAGCGATCCGCGCATCGCATCAATCGCGCGATCTGCCAATTCCGGCTTCGCATCGACGATGAGCAAGGTGGGCGGACAGTTGGCAGGAAATGAAGCGAACAATTGCTTAGCACTGTCGAGGCCGTCTTTGCCGCAGGCCATGGCAATGATCTTGTCGCCCGGTTTATAATCCCTACCCTCGCTGTCGCCCTCGCCTCCGGGCGAAAGCTCTCCGCTGGCCGCTTTCAGGACGATACCGCCCAATTTCTGGACGGTCGCATCAAATTCCTCGCGGGAGGAATGCAGTGGTTTGGGAAAGCAATGCACCGCGCCCAGTTCCAGCGCGCGCTTGGCTGTACCAGTGCCCGCTTGTGTAATGCTGGAAAGCATAATGACAGGCATTGGTCGCTCTTCCATGACTTCTGCCAGGAAATCCATGCCGGACTTTCCTGGCATTTCAACGTCGAGTGTGAGCACATCGGGATTGAGTTCGGCAATCTTGTCTCGCGCATCGTCTGCGTTTGTCGCGGTCCCGCACACGGTCACTCCTGGCGCATTATCGAGAATATCGCAGAACAGCGCGCGCATGGCGGCAGAATCATCAACGACCAGAACTTTTGTCATGTCTCTGTGAAACCCTTGTTGGCGGTATGCCGGTTCTAACGTGCGTATGCCAACGAGCGCTTTGCCCACAGATAAGGAATTGGACAGAGGGCACGGACAAATCCCCTTTCAAGATTTCAGGGTAGTCCAACGTCGAGTTCGCTCCATCTCCTCGAGCGACGTGCCAAGCAGCTATGCCTTAAAAAGGGATCAGACCAATGACCATCGCCAAGCTCACCCAACGAGCCGGATATTTAATCGGGGGGCTGATGCTGGTCATCCTGATCCTTGTTGGCTTCGGCGTGAACCATATTCGTGAAGGGGGCGCGATTGATGTTGAAGGCGAGCGGCTGATTGAGTTCCAGACCGATATCCTTCCTCCCTCAGCCTATCTGGTCGAAGCCTTTGCACTGGCGAGCATCATGGCGATCCACGAGGATTCATGGGACATCAACGACAGGCGCCTCGCCGTGGCTGAAGAGGACTATTGGGAAGCGCAGGAAATGTGGGCCCAAAGCCAACTGCCAGCCGAACTCAAGACTGCGCTCGCTACCAGCGCGCAAAGTGACGGAAAGGCGTTCTGGGAAGAGATCAATGAGCGGCTCAAGCCGGCGGCGAAAAAATGGGACACGCAAGCCGTTCTCGCCTCGAACCGCCGCCTTTTGACAATCTACCGCTCTCATCGTGCCGCGAACGATGAGATGGTCGCGCGCAGCAGCGAACTGTTCAAAGAAGTCTCTGATGAGGGCGCAGCGACAACGTCAGCGGTGATGACTGCTCTTGCACTTATTGGCCTGACGATACTGGCCATGATCGGCTTCGTTTATATCGGCTTGAAGCGACGTGTACTGACGCCGGTCGCCGAAACGGCCCAAACCATGAATGCCCTTGCTGGAGGTGACCTCGAAGTTGGGCGGACATCGCAGCATTCCAATGATGAAATTGGCGACATGACGCGTTCCATCGAAACCTTTCGAGAGGCGCTTGTATCGGACAAGAAGCGTGCAATTGCCCAGACCGAAATCGTCGCTACCCTCTCCACCGCGCTGGATAGACTGGCAAATGGCGAGCTCGACTATCGGATCAAGTCGATGCCTGAACTGGAGGTCAAGGAAGAGCGCAGGAGCAAGCCGAGACCAAACCTGCGCGAGATGTACAATACATCGATTGAAAGACTTGAGCAGATGATCGGATCGGTACGCACGACTGCGTCGGGCGTCCAGAGAAGCTCGGTCGAGATCCACGCCGCCTCCGAGGACCTTGCCCAGCGCAACGAACAGCAGGCCGCGAGCCTCGAACAAACCGCCGCTTCGATGCGCGCAGTGACCGATCTTGTCCGGCAGACCGCCGAGAGCGCGCGGATTGCGCAAGGGTCAATCGCGGCGACACAGCAGCAGGCGCTTTGGAATTTGCTCGTTTTGATCTCATCTTCGTTCCTTACAGTCACTACGATGAGACCAAAACACTCCTCTATCCAATCACCTCAATCTGTCTCACAAACGCTGACGGGGAACAACCTCATCCTAATGACACCAATCCTCTCGATGATCTCGACGCGTTGCTTGATGAATTGTCGCAGCCAACGACCGATGAAAGCGATCCCACACCCGATCCTAACCAGAGCACAGAGCCTGAAGAGAGCGAATGGCTAGTCCATATCCGCCCGCATTCAGGCGCCATGGGAAATGGCAGCGAACCTATCCTCTGGCTGCGTGAGCTGAAATCCATGGGTGGGCGTTGCGTCCGCTGCCATACCAACGATGTTCCCTCGGTTGACCGATTGCTTGTCGAGGAGGGCTTCCTTGCGTGGACGTTCGCGCTGCCCGCGAGCGTCAAACGCGGCGCGGTAAAGGACGTATTCGATTTCGCAGGCGACGATGTCAGCCTTTCCTTTGACGATAGCCCTATCCCCGACCTCAATGTCAGCACGGTTGAGCAAAGTACGTCCGCCACAAAGGACGCCCCGGCTCAAGCAGCGAATGACGAGCGTCGCAAAGCTCCGGCGAGCAATTCGTCGGGCTCACAAAGCGTCAGGATTGACCTGCAGAAGCTCGATAAACTGATCGATGGTGTTGGCGAATTGGTGATCTCGCAGGCCATGCTGACGCAGCGCATCGAGAATGAAGGCTTTGGCCATATCGAAGAGCTCGCGATGCTCGATACGCTGGTGCGTGATATTCAGGAACACGCCATGGCCTTCCGGGCCCAGCCGATCAGTTCGGTATTCGGTCGCGTACCTCGCCTTTTGCGCGAGCTGGCGAGCAACACCGGCAAGCATGTGAAGCTCGAGGTATCTGGCGAAACAACCGAGCTCGATAAGACCGTTATCGAGCGACTCTCCGAGCCGATGACGCACCTTATCCGCAACGCAGTCGACCATGGGATTGAAGACCCCACGGAGCGAACTGGTGCGGGCAAGGATGCCGAGGGGACGCTTACCTTGTCTGCCGAGCAGAAGGCAGGTCGCATCGTCATTCAAATCGGTGACGATGGTCGCGGGATCGACCGTGAAAAAGTTCTGGCCAAAGCGGTCAAGAACGGCCTTGTTAGTGAGGACGCCGAACTAAGCGATGATGAAGTCAATCAGTTGATTTTCGCGCCGGGCTTCTCAACCGCAACGAGCGTTTCAAACATCTCGGGCCGCGGCGTCGGGATGGATGTGGTCAAGCAGAACGTAAAAGACCTGGGTGGAAGGATCACCATCGACTCTACCCATGGTAAGGGCACGACTTTCACGCTTGCCTTGCCGCTGACGCTGGCCATTTCAGACGGTATGATTGTGCAGGTCGGAGACCAGTCGCTGGTGATCCCGCTTACCCATGTAATCGAGAGCCTGCGCCCAGCAAGCGACGCGGTCAAAGGGCTTGGCACACCGCGTCAGATGCTCAATGTGCGCGGCGCGTTCGTTCCCATCGTTTCGCTTGGTGCAATGACCGGAGCGCATGGCTGGGTCGACGATGCTTGTAAGGGCGTTCTTGTCCTTGTGGAGACTGAGAGCTTTGGCCGCGCTGCCTTGCTCGTTGACGCCATCGCCGATCAGCGCCAGTTCGTTATCAAGAGCCTTGATGCCCACTATCGCTCGGTCGATAGCGTTGCAGGTGCAACGATCCTGGGTGACGGCAAAGTCGCGTTGATCGTGGACGTCGATTACCTCGTACAAAGCGCATCAGGTTCCGGATTGGGCGTTCTTGCTGCGCCTGAAGACACGGGCAGCGCCGAAATTGCACTGGAAGAGGTCGCCTCATGAGCGAAGCCTCGCCAGCTCTGATTGATCCAGGTGCGTCAATCGTACCGGGCGTGAGCCCGCAACTCTATTCGCAAACGGATTTCGAGCGGATTGCGCGGCTTGTGCATCAAGAAGCGGGCATTGTCTTGTCGCAGGGCAAGGCAATGCTTGCCTATTCACGCATCGCACCATTGGTGCGCGCGAGCTCGGCCAACAGCTTTTCCGAATATCTCGAAGACCTCGATAAAAGCCCAACACTCAAGACCCGCACGATCGCGGTTCTCACCACAAACCACACTTATTTTAACCGAGAGCCGCACCATTATGAGCATTTTGCAAGTCATGTGCGCCCTGCCCTTTTGGAGCGTGCGGCCGCGCGAATGCCGGTGCGGCTGTGGTCTGCGGGATGTTCAAGCGGTGAGGAAGTGTGGACCTTGATGATGGTGCTGCTGGGTACTGATCGCGCAGAAGGTCTCAAAATCGCCAACCATGACATTCTAACGCTCGCCAGCGATCTTGCTGATCACGCAGTCAGCGCCGCAGAAGAAGGCCGATACCCTAACGACGCCATGAACGCGGTCCCCGAACCCCTGCGCACAATATGGTGTGATAACGCAAGTGGCGAGCTCTCTATCGGTTCCGAAGTCCGCCGCCTCGTGCGTTTTCGCCGGCTCAATCTGCTGCGAAGCTGGCCGTTAAAAGGTAAGTTTGACGTCATCTTCTGCCGCAACGTGATGATCTATTTCGACGAACCTACCAAGGAACGCCTCGTCCTTCGGTTTGCTCAGCAGCTGCGGCCAGGCGGCTTTCTCTATATCGGCCATTCCGAGCGCGTATCGGGTGAAGCCGACTCAATCCTACGCCCTGTGGGTCCGACGATCTATCAAAAATCAGGAGGTAGCTCTTGAGTGTTCGGGTCCTTATTGTCGACGACTCCGCGGTCATGCGTGCGTTGATCATTCGCAAACTCAGCGAAGATGACGCGATTGAGGTCGTGGGCACAGCACCAGATGCCGCCGAGGCACGACGCCTGATCAAGTCGCTCAACCCCGATGTCGTGACGCTTGATGTAGAAATGCCGGGCATGGATGGCCTCTCTTTCCTTGAGAAGATTATGGAGTTGCGCCCCACTCCAGTGATTATTGTTTCAGGCTCGACCGGTCCGGGTGCACGGGCAACAGCGCGCGCGATGCAACTGGGAGCGATCAGTTGCTACGCAAAATCCACTGGCGAGCGTTCGATTGCGGATGACGATGGGGGATTGCTCATCCAGTTGGTCCATGAAGCGGCGCAAGCGCAGCTCCCCTCGGCGCGCAAGACTGGGCTACAGGGCCTGGCTGGTGCTGCTAGCGTTCACGACACGGCCAAAGCGAGCCGGGTTCAAAAGACACTTTCGGCGCCCGACGTTATCGTGATCGGCTCCTCTACCGGTGGCGTCGAAGCGCTGCACTCACTGCTTTCCGGATTTCCTGAAAATTGTCCGCCCACTCTTGTGGTTCAGCACATCAATAGCAATTTTGCCGGCGCCATTGTCCGCTCCTTGGACAGCGACGTTGCCCCACGCGTCTCTCTTGCAAATCCGGACCGTGCGCTTTCGCCGGGCGAAGTGGTAGTTGCTGCTGGGGACACGCATCATTTGGTGCTCGGCGCGCGGTCCAACCCGTTCAGCCGGTTTCGGTGCGCCATGCGGGAAAGCGGACCGATTAGCGGCCATCGTCCCAGCGTTGACGCGCTGTTCCATTCGGCCGCGAACAATGTCGGAGAGGGTGCTTTGGGTATCCTTTTGACAGGTATGGGACGTGACGGCGCAGAGGGCTTGTTGGCTCTCTCACAAGCAGGCGCGCAGACCATTGCACAAGACAAGGATACTTGCGTGGTTTTCGGCATGCCCGTGCGGCCATCGAGCTTGGCGCAGCGCAAAGCGTGCTTCCTCTACACCAAATAGCACCGAGCATTTTCGGCAGTCCCGGAGGCAGCAATACCCTGGCTGTTTCAGCAAACAGAGCAAACGCGTCATGACCAACCAAGCCTCAATCGGACGGATTCACTCCCATGACGGCGCAAGACCCGTCGTCCCGAGAAAGATGACGAGTGTCAACGTCATCCAGGGGCAAGCGAGCGCCAGCGCTTCACCCGATGTGGAGATGAGCACCATCCTTGGCAGCTGTGTTGCAACTTGCCTCTAAGACCCGGTTGCGCGTGTTGGCGGGCTCAACCATTTTCTGCTCGCCCAACCCCCACAAGACTCGCTCAATGACGGCTTTGACAGCACTTATGGGCTATACCTCATGGAGCTGCTCATCAACGAATGCCTGCAATTGGGAGCGGTCAAGTCTCGGCTAAAGGCCCGGCTCTATGGCGGAGCAAACATCAACGCCGAATTGGGTGCGATCGGATCGGCCAACGCTGCGTTTGCGCGTCAATTCCTTGCCAATGAAGGCATTCAAAAGGTCTTCGAGGACCTCGAAGGCTCACGCGCGCGGCGTAGACACTTCCGCCCTGCTTCCGGCCTTGTGCGCTGCCGTGAAGTTGCTCCCGTCGCGGTACCTAAGGATAAACCACAGGTTAGGCCGCAATCGGCGCTTGGCAATGTCGAACCATTCTGACGCTAAAAGGACCCCGCCCATGAATTCGCTCACTGACACTCCAGCTCAACCGGCAAACGGCTCTTGCGAAACCAGCGAGGTGGCGCCTGCCGTTCGTGTGCTGACCGTTGATGACAGCGCTTCGATGCGCGCGCTGTTGCGCAGTGCCCTCGCCTCGCGCGGGTTTGCTGTTGAACAGTGCGAGGACGGCCAGGAAGCCCTCGAGTGGCTCGCCAGCAACGAAGTCGACGTGATCATCACTGACATCAACATGCCTCGGCTTGACGGATTTGGACTCATAGAGAAACTGCGCGGGTCAGCGCTGCATGCTGATCGCCCGATCCTCGTCCTGACGACCGAAAGTTCGGACGAAAAAAAACAACGCGCACGAAAGGCCGGCGCAACCGGTTGGATCGTCAAACCCTTCGATGCTGAAAAGCTGAACACAGCCCTGCGATGCGTAACGCACTGAGCCCCGTTCCTGACCCGCCAACCACCAAAGAAAGAACGCATCCATGCGCTATGAATTGATCACCTTCGGAGTTTCGGGCCAGTTGTTCGGTCTGGATATTATGGCGATCCGCGAAATCCGCGCCTGGTCGCCTGTCACCCGCCTCCCGCGTGTACCTGAATACGTCGCTGGGGTTGTCAATCTGCGCGGTGCAGTGCTGCCTGTGATTGATCTGGCAGTGCGTCTGGGATGGGAACCGACAAAGACCACGCCGCGCAACCCTATCATCGTCACCGAGTTAGAGAACCAGTCGCGTGGGCTGATTGTGCATGACATGAATGATATCGTGTCCATTCCCGCCGAAGACTTGCAGCAGCCCGATGCTGTAAGCCAGGATGAGATCAACGGTTACTTGCTCGGTGTCGCACCGCTTGGCGAAGACATGGTGATGGTACTTGATCTGGCGACGCTCATGGTCGACGAGCAATTGGAGATTGCAGCGTGAGCGAGCCTTTAACTGTCTCGCGCGGTCTGATCCACGAAGCTGCCGATGCCCTTTCAGGGTTTTCGCGCGAGGTCGAAGAGCTGGGCGCAGGTCTGTGCTGTGATCCTGATATCGCAGAGCGTTATCTTGATCTGCTGCAGGGCCTTGATCGTATTGCGCAATCGCTTGACCAGTTGGCTGGTGTGCTGCGCGCGCCGCACCCTGATGAAGCAATCGATGCACTGCGTATGGGCGATTTGCAGAACCGCTTGCGGGTTGCGCGCCATGCTTAGCCCCATCGCTATCGCTTTTCAGGGCACGGCGGCACTTATGGGTCTCACGCTTGCGGTCTTGTGCCCGCAACCCGGCTCTGCCAGCAGGCTGGTCCCGCTCGGCGGTGCCAGCGCCAGCGAAGCTGCCATGTGGGCGGTTGAAGAAAACGCGCAATTGCTCAGTTTTGAACCGCAAACCCGTTCCTTCACGGTGATCGCGCCGAATGCGCGCGGATTGCTGCGGGTGGTGTCCTATGGGTTTGTGCCGATTTCAGCGCAGCTCCCATCATGCCTCAATGAACAAGGCGGAGCGAGTAACACAGGAAGTTTGGTATGACACAGATCGAAACACTGCGCCTGCGCGGCGTACAAGCTACGGCTGGGGTCACCTTTGCAAGCGCCTTGATCCTGCTCGGGACGAGCGCGGTTTTGGGCGGCCTCGTCTATGGCCTTGTTGGCGCGGCTCTCGCCGTAGTTCCTGTCGGTTTTGCTCTGACACGGCGCTATGATACCCCTGCACGTGTCGCCCTTGGTGCGACTTTACCGGTTTATGCTGCGCTCTTTGTGGCGGTGGCCGGCGAGACCGCATGGATGCTGGACATGCATATGCTGTTCTTTGCCTATCTCGCTATGGTTGCGATCATGGCTGACTGGCGCGCCATTATCGCTGCAACAGTAATGACGGCGCTTCATCATTTGATCCTCAATTTCGCCGCTCCAGCTTTGGTCTTTCCTGAAGGCGCGAGCTTTGTTCGAGTCCTGCTGCATGCCGGGATCGTTGTAATGGAAACCGCTGTCCTAGTCTTGTTGGTCTCACGGATTGAGAGCCTTGTTGTTGGCCTTGCACAAGTGCGCGAGGAGCAGACGGAGCAGGAGGAAAAGCTGGCTCGCGAACGCGAGGCCATCAACGCAGAGCAGCGCCAGGCGCTCGACGCGTTCAAGGTCCAGCTCGGTGCGCTTTCTCAAGGAGATCTCACCGTCTCGGTGAATAACCTGCCCGAGACCTATCGCGAGTTTGAAGACAACTTCAACACAAGCGTTGGTTCGCTGGACAGCGCAATTGACGATGTCATCCACGGTATCCGCGCGATGAACACCGGCAGCATGGAAATTTCGTCGGCTTCGAACGATCTGGCGCGCCGTACCGAGGCTCAGGCGGCAAACCTTGAAGAAACCGCCGCCGCCATCGCTGACGCGAATACGCGCATCCATCAAACCGCTGAAGAGACGACAGGAGCACGCACCACAATTGCTTCAACCACCCAAAAGGCTGATGACGGCTCAAAGATCGTCACTGAGGCGATGAATGCGATGGATCAGATCGAGCAGTCTTCCGCCGAGATCAACAACATCATCTCCGTGATTGAATCGATCGCGTTTCAGACCAATCTTCTAGCCCTCAACGCCGGGGTTGAAGCCGCGCGCGCGGGCGAAACCGGCAAAGGCTTCGCGGTGGTAGCCAGCGAAGTGCGCGCCCTCGCCCAACGTTGCACTGAGGCCGCTGATGAGGTGAAGTCGCTGATCAGCGCCAGCGGCCAGCATGTCAGCTCCGGCGTCGAACTTGTGAACCGCACAGGTGAGGCCTTTGCAGCGATCAACGAGGATGTCTCGCAGCTAGCCGCGTCGATCAATGCGATCGCGGAAAGTACCGATATTCAAGCCTCCAGTATCAGCCAGATTACCGCGACCGTGCGAGATCTCGACAACTCGACCCAGCAAAATGCGGCCATGGCCGAAGAATGCACTGCCGCCGCCGCCTCGCTTACCAGCGAGGCCGAAGGTCTTGCGCGCGCGGTCAGCCACTTTCAGACGGGCTCAGCCGTGGAGGCAGGTGTGGATAGCATGAACCCTTCTTCTACCACTGCTCTCGCCGCCTGACTTTCGCGCGAACCCAAAACCTCAGCCCCATCCTAAACAAAAGCAAACACCGGAGAAGATCTATGGCTGATCGCAACCTCGCAGGCCGGCTCGAATTCTATGGAATTAACGCCTCGGATCCCGCGTACAAATCGGTCAGCCGTGCGGTTGATCGGCGAGTTGAGAAAGCGCTTGATGCGTTTTACTCCGACTTGCACACGCGCGAACACCTCGCCAGCATGTTCAAAGATACAACAAGCATGGATCGGGCTAGCAGCGCGCAGGCCCGGCACTGGCAAGCCGTCTTCAAGGATGGAGTGACCGAACAGTTCAGCAATCGCGCGAAGCATATTGGCCAAGTACACGCCCGCATCGGCCTCGAACCGGTTTGGTATATTGGCAGCTATGCAAAACTGCTCGAGCATCTGATTGAGGAGTCCATAGCACCCGGTTGGCAGCGGTTCTTGCCCTGGAAGCGCGCCAAGGCACGCAGCATTGCGGCGCTGGTCAAGGTAGCGCTACTCGATATGGACCTCGCGCTTTCATCCTACTTTGAAGGCACGAATGAATCGATCCGTCTGATGAACCAGAAGATGGGGCAAGCACTCGAAATGCTCGCCAAGGGTAATCTAACCGGCCAACTCAGCGATTTCCCCGAAGAATATGAGAACGTCAAAGAGGACTTCAACTCCGCGATCGAAAGCCTTAATCGCGCGATTGGATCGGTTATCGGCGGCGTTGAGACCATTACGACCGGCTCTGCTGAGATCAAGTCTGCCTCAAACGATCTGGCGCGCAGAACAGAAGAGCAGGCGGCAAACCTTGAAGAAACCGCTGCCGCTATTGCAGAAGCCAATACGCGCATCCATCAAACAGCCGAGACGACGACCGGCGCACGCACTACGATCGCCTCAACCACACAAAAGGTCGATGACGGCTCAAGGATTGTCACGGAAGCGATAAGTGCGATGGATCAGATCGCAAAGTCTTCAGACGAGATCAACAAGATCATCTCTGTGATCGAATCGATCGCGTTCCAGACCAATCTTCTAGCTCTCAACGCCGGGGTTGAAGCCGCGCGCGCGGGCGAAACTGGCAAAGGCTTCGCGGTGGTAGCCAGCGAAGTGCGCGCCCTTGCTCAGAGATGCACTGAGGCTGCTGATGAAGTCAAATCGCTGATTAGCGCCAGCGGCCAGCATGTCAGCTCCGGTGTCGAACTTGTAAACCGTTCCGGCAAGGCATTTGCGGGGATCAACGAAGACGTGGCGCAACTTGCTGCATCGATTAAAGCGATCGCAGAAAGTACCGACATACAGGCCTCCAGCATCAGCCAGATTACCGCAACTGTACGCGATCTCGACAACTCGACCCAGCAAAACGCGGCTATGGCTGAGCAATGCACTGCCGCTGCCGCCTCTCTCGCTGGCGAAGCGGACAATTTGGAGCAAACGGTGAGCCATTTCGATGTCGGCAGAGCCGCCGGTTACGATGCGCAGAACGTCTTTTCACCTAGCCTCGCCGCGTGATCGTTCGGTCGTCGCACTGAACTTAGCATGAGACGGCTGCAAACCGGACCATTCAGCGCGTGTGATGATGTGTTGAGCGCTAGCGCCATGCGCAAGGTCGCTTTTCTGTTTACCTTCTGCATCTTGCTGCTCACTTGGCACATCCGGCAAAAGCCCCGACCAGCGTAGGTTGCTCGGAGGTCCGTCGCGATTTGTATTGACCGCCGCGCTAGTGAGACAGAGCGGGGCATAAACGGTGCTCAGCACGCTCTATAGCGCGCAAGCCGCGCCGATTTGCCCGGAACGCGCGTTAGGGAAGCAGGCCTTCTTTTGGCCGGTCGCCACTGGTGAAGATGAGCGTCTCAACGCTGGTGCCGGTGCCCAGATTGACCCGGTTTTCCTGCCTTGCCCAGACGTCGGTCAGGATCTGAGCGTGCACCAGAAGTTCGCTGCCAACGCCAGGAGACCGGGCTTCCTGATAGACGAGCAAGCGCCCCCCTTCGGTGTCTGTGCCAAGCACGATGAGTTCAACCGGCTCGCCATTCGCCTCAACATTGAAGCGCGCTGCGACATAGCGGGCGAAGGCGCGGCGGCTCTCGACATCGCTGACGATATCGGGCGCGGAGATGCCTTGGCTGCGAAGCGCGTGTTCCGCATCGTGGAGCGGTATGAGATGCACCACTTCGAGCATCCCTGTACGCGGGTTATGCTCAAGCGTGGAGATCGTCACCTTCTGCTGGTGCGCGGCCACCGATGCCGCAAAGGGCAACGTCAGAAGCGCCGCCAGAAGCATAGCCAGAGCGCGGATCATTCAGCGCCCTCCGTCTCCTTTTCTTCCTCAGCCTCTTCCTCTTCCTCCTCGACCACGAGCACTTCGGCCATCAGGTCACGGCCAAGGCGCGACGACGGCGCGGAGCGCTTGAAGGTTTCGACCCGGCTTTCGATGATCTGGCGCGGATAGTGGTTGTTGTTGATGTCTGCATCGGCTGTCTCCCAATTGGGATCAATGACGACCGAGGCCAGTTCCTTGTCCTTGGGAAAGACCAGCAGCTTGCTCACATTGCGCGCATTGCGGCGCCAGATTTCCGCCGGAATGTCCATGCGCTCGGTGGTACCATCGGCAAAGGTCAGCCCGAGGATGATCGGCATTACGAGGCCGCCCTTGTTTGAGAAGCTGAGGACATAGTAATTTTTGTCCTCTTCCACCGCGCGATCGAACACGCGGCGTTCCCAATCGTCGAGCCCCTCGAGGAAGCCCTCATACTTTTTGGTATCCTTGGGGGTCACGGTGAAGCGGTCGTTCTCGTCGTAGAAATCGGTCACACCCGGATTTTCGAGAACCCATATCGGCAGGCCTTGCTCGCGGTTGAGACGCACGCCGACCTTTTCCGGTTCATCGGCAAGCGTCTGACGCTGGCGAGCGAGATCAATGTCGGGGTTCTCGGTGTCTAGGCGCAGCTTGTGAATCGTATCAAGCGAGATATCGACGTGATCGGTAGTGTAGAACCATCCGCGCCAAAACCAGTCGAGATCGGTGCCTGATGCCTCTTCCATGGTGCGGAAGAAGTCAGTCGGTGTCGGACGCTTAAACTTCCATCGGCGCGCATATTCGCGCATCGCAAAGTCAAACCGCTCCCGCCCAATCACGGTATCACGCAGGATGTGATAAGCAGCAGATGGTTTGCCATAGGCGTTGGGCCCAAGGTTCAGCACGCTGTCGGACTGCGTCATGATCGGAACCTGATTGGTCGATGTCATGTAAGGAATGAGATCACGCGCCAACGAGCGGCCCCAAGGCATGTCCGGGTCCCACTCATAGCCCGCGACGCTATCAAGGAAGGAGTTGATCCCCTCATCCATCCAGGTCCATTGCCGCTCATCGGAGTTGACCGTCATCGGGAAGTAGATGTGGCCGATCTCGTGAATAACGACCCCCACAAGGAACACCTTCTCACTTTCGGAATAGGTCCGCGAGCCATCGTCGTTGAGATTGGTACGCGGGCCGTTGAAGGTGATCATCGGATATTCCATCCCGCCAACAGGACCGTTGACCGACTGCGCGGTGGGATAGGGATAATCAAAGCTGAAGCGCGAATAGACCTTCATCGTGTGTACGACGGCGGCAGTGGAGTACTTCTCCCAAAGTTCACCCCCTTCTTTGGGATAGAAGGACATCGCCATGACGGTGTCGAATTCAGCGCCCGGCTGTTTATGGCCTTGTGCGTCCCAGGCAAATTTGCGGCTTGAGGCCCAGGAGAAATCGCGCACATTCTTGGCGGTGTAGCGCCATGTCTTGCTGCCAGTGGGATCGGTGGCCTCGTTGGCTTCGGCCTCTTCGGGCGTCACGATGAACATCGGCGCGTCGGCATTGCGAGCCTCAGCCAGACGCTGGCGCTGCGTCCCCGTCAGCACTGCAGACGGGTTTGCGAGAACGCCGGTTGAGGCAACGATGTGGTCGTTAGGGACCGTCATCGTCACATCGTAATCGCCGAACTCCAGTGTGAACTCGCCGCGCCCGAGGAATTCCTTGTTGTGCCAGCCTTCATAGTCTGAATAGGCGACAAGGCGCGGGAACCATTGGGCGAAGAGGAAGATGTCATTGCCGCCTTCGCGTGGGTCATCGGGAAAGTGCTCATAGCCCGAACGCGCGTAGATCGTGTTCTCTTCAACGATGTTGAACGCCCAGTCGATGTTGAAGCTCACACTCTGGCCGGGGCGCAGCGGGGTCGCGAGGTCAATCCGCATCAGCGTGCCGACAATCGTGTGATCCAGCGCGCGGCCATTAGTAAGGCTCACGCGGGTGATGTCATAGCCGTAGGTATTGTCCTCCATCGCCTGCTGGCGGCGCAATTCCTCAAGGCTCAGCTTGGCAGGAGAGCCTCCATTCGCCGCTGAAACCGCAGGACCACGGCGACCCGGACCACCAAATGTGGTGGTGAGCTCAGCCATTGAATCTTTCTTGAAGATGTTCTGATCAAGCTGCATCCAGATCCACGGCAGCGTGTCGGGCGAGTTGTTTTTGTAGGTGATCGTCGCCTTTGCGGTCAGCCGCCGGCCGTCTTCGTCAAGATCAGCCGTGATCTTGTAGTCGGCCTGCTGCTGCCAGTATTGGTGGCCCGGCGCTCCCGAGGCGTTGCGGTAGACGTTGGGATCGGCCAGCACTTCATCAAGCTGGCGGAACTTGTCTTCAAAGCTCCCCTTGGTCTGCTGGATACCCTGCGCAGAGGCGGGGATGGCCACACAAAGGGCGAGCAGGAAGGCAATCAGTTTCAATGGAAATTCCTCGGTAATGTCAGTCTTGGTCTGGCGCGCGCCGGAGCGCTTACTGGGTCACAACGTCCATCTCATCAATAAGAGTCTGCGCCCCGTCCACTTTTTGCATCACCCACAGCATGTAGCGCGTGTCGACATGGATTGAGCGGGTCGTGCGCGGGTCAAAGTCCCAGTCGGAATTGATGCTCTCATAGGTGCCGTCAAACAGCAGCCCGACGAGCTCTCCTTGCGCGTTGAGAGTGGCTGAACCGCTATTACCGCCTGTCACATCAAGATCGGACAGGAAGTTGACCGGAACAGAGCCGATAGCATCGAGCGCATAATCGCCATAGTCGCCCGCCTCGATCAGCTCGAGCTGGCGCTTGGGCGCGTTGAAGGGGTCTTCACCGGTGTCCTTGACGGTGATGCCTTCAAGGCTGGTGAACGGCGCATAGATCAACCCGTCCTGCGGTGAACCGCCCAGCACATTGCCGAAAGTCACTCGCAAAGTACTGTTTGCGTCGGGATAGGCCAGCACGCCCTGTTCTTTCTGCCAGGCGGTGATCGCTTCCATGTAAGCCGGGCGCAGCGCAAGGGAGCGGCCAGCGCGGATTTTGCTATCAGTTTCGAGCTCGAAGCCATAATCGTACATGGCAACCGCCAGTTTGATAAACGGGTCTTCGCTCGCTTCGAAGTCTTCCGGTGAAGCTTCCATCAGCGCAAGGCGCGTATCGAGATCACTGAGGCTGGTGCCGTCATAAAACGCCTGAAGCAGCGCGGGCAGATCCTCAGCAGACGTGTCTGCGGTAAAGCCCATAGCCTCATCCAGCACCGCCACGCGTTCTTCGATGGGCTGAGCGAGATAGCCGGTGAGGAAGAGCGTCCACACCTCCTTGTCAACGCCCGCATCATAGCGACGGTCAATCGCCTGCATACTCTGCTTGAAGAACGTCATGTCGCGTTCCTGATAGCCACCCTCGCGCTCTGCATTGGGCTTCAGGCGCTCCTTCGAGAGACGATAGAGCCTTCGGGCAACGCCAAACAGCGAGGCGCGCGCGGCGTTGCCATACCAGAAATTCGTGCGCGAGGCGCTGGCGCTTTCCTCTGACAATTCCGCCAGCGACGAAATCGCAGTTCCGTAGTCAGCGCGAGAGCTATCGGCGGTAATCCACTGCGCCAAGTCTGCTTCGCGATCCCGGCGCCGGTCGACCAGCCCCACGCGCTGCGCGCCTTCCATCTGACCGCGCAGGTTCTTTTCGTAATTGTTGAGGCCGGCAAGCAGGCTTTCATACTTGACCCGCGCGTCCGACCCTTCGGGCGCTGCGCCTTCAATCGTCGCAATCCATTCCTCGATCAGCTTCTGGAAGGTGGGGTAATTCCACTCAAACGTGTTCTCGACCTCAGCGAGCAGCGTGTAGCGGCTTGTAGAACCGGGATAGCCTGCAACCATCACGAAATCGCCATCCTCTACACCTGATGCGCTGACCTTGAGGTGATGCTCCGGTTCGTAGGGCACGTTGGCTTCGTCAAAGTCGGCTGCCGAACCGTCAGGCGCGACATAGGCGCGGTAGAACGCAAAGTCGCCTGTGTGGCGCGGCCACTGCCAGTTATCGATATCGCCGCCATACTTCCCTATGCTGTCCGCCGGGGCATAGACAAGGCGCACATCGCGCACTTCGAGGCGCTTGATCAGCTTGTATTGCGCGCCGCCAAAGAAGCCCGAAACCTGGCAACGATAGCCCGCCGCCTCCTCGCAGGCTGCAATGATGTCCTTGCGGCGCTGCTGCACCAGTTCGTAGCGCTCCAGCGGCTCCAGCCCCTCGGTCCCTGCGCGCATGGCGTCAGTGACGTCGGTCACCTCGGTGGTGACGTAAATGCGCGATCCGGGAGCAGCGGGGACCTCTTCGCCTTTAGTGGCCGCTAGAAAGCCGTTCTTAAGGTAATTGTTCTCGGCGGTCGAATTATACTGCACCGAACCACGCGCGCAGTGGTGGTTGGTGACCACCAGGCCCTCGGTGGACACGAAGCTTGCCGAACAGCCGCCCAGCGAGACAACCGCGCCCATTGGAAAGCTGGTGAGATCGGAGAGCGATGCCGGATCCAGCTCCAGCCCGGCTTCTTTCAGATTCTCGCTCAACTCCTGCAATTGGTCAGGAGTGTACATCCCTTCCTTGGCACTTAGCGGTGCGGCAAGGGCAAGCGTGGCCACAAGGCCAAGAGCGGTAAAGCGAGTGGAATTCATTGTTCGACCTTCTTGTGTTCGCAAAGCGCGATGTCCGGCCTTGCTCCATGCGACATTGTCTCAGTGCTCAAGCTGAGCGACTTCGCGGGGTCAAGACCAAATCCGCCGCTTCCTCGCGATCCGACGGGGGATCATGCGGGCTCTGAGGCAACAAGGCGATAGAAGATGCCGCTTTCGTCATAGCCAGTCAGCTCCAGCACGCCGCTGACAATATGCACCTTGGTCTCATTCGTTTCGAAGGGTGTGTCGGCCAACACCTCGATGAATTGGTTGGGCGCTGCGTGAAAGTGGAAGGGGCAGCCCGGCGGATAGCCGAGCAACACGAACCGCTTCTGCGAGCTTGTATTTTCGAGCGGCATCATCCAGCCGGCGACCTTGATCCGCTTGCCTTCGAGCTTCTTTACCGCCGGCGTAAACAGTGGCTTTGACAGAATATAGCCTTCCGCATCGCGGCGTGTCGTCTCGCCAGTTGCTTCGAGGATTTTCCAGGAGGTGCCCCCTTTGGGCGTTGCTGCGGGCTTCCAGATGTCCTCGACCGGCGGACCCATTTTGGGATCGGGGGCTTGCGCCTGCGCTGGAGCAAGCGCGAAAAGCACACCGAGGCTGCCAGCAACAAGCCCTTTGCGGATAACGGTTGGAGTGGGTGACATAATCATATTCTCAAGACCTAGCCAGTACGCGCGCGGGATCAAGGTTGAACACCCGCCACGCCGGAATGAGCGCCGCTAGCGCTCCAATTGCGAGCACCGCCAGCACAAGAAGCGCTTCCGCGGGCTGTACCTGCCACGCTTTCAGCCCCAGATCAGCAAGCGTTGCAAAGCTGCTTTTGGCGACCATGATCAGGCCATGCGCAAGTAGCCAGCCAAGGCCAGCGCCGAGAGCTGCGGTAATCACCCCTTCCATAATCAGCGTTGCGAAGACCTGAACGCGCGTCGCACCCATCACACGCAACAGTGCCAGATCGCCCTCGCGGCTGCGCGCCATGTTGAGCAATGCTACAAAGATCGCAAGTCCGCCAGTCAGCGCCAGAAGCCACGCGAACAGTCGAATGCCATCAAGGCTTGCACCAAGCAGCTGGAGAAGGCGCGCGGTCTCAGTGGCGGGCACTGCAGATTGCATCTCGGTCTGACGGTTGATGAGCGAAGGTATGCGGATCGCGCCTGAAGCGTTGCGATAGGTGACGAGCAGCGCGGTTAGCTCCTGTTCCAGGCCATTGCCTTCAGCCTGAAGGATTTCGGGACTTTCGTCTGTACTCTCAGCCACGCCGGTTGCTTTGTCTTCATCGTGATCGTGATCATGTTCGATGCCGTGGACGTCCCACACCGTTTCATAGGATGTCAGGATCAGCCTATCGGCCACGGTGCCTGTCGGCTCCAATATGCCCACAGTCTTGAACGGCGCATGAGAGTGCCCCTGGTCAGCGCCCGCCTCTTCCTCAAGACCGTGGCTGCCGATGAACCTCTGGCCAAGCTTAGCGCCTGTTCGAGCCGCAACATCTGCACCGAGCACCGCTTCAAGCGGCTCATCAAAGCTACGGCCTTGCGCAAGCTTGGTCGAATAGAGATCGCCAAAGCTCTTATCCGTGCCGACAATTCGGTAGCCCCTGAAATTGTCGCCCAGCGCGAGCGGCACCGCCCGCGCCACGGCAGGATCGCGGCGCAGCAGAGCAAGGCTGGAATAAGGTATGTTGCCGGTAGGCTGATCGACGTGAAAGACGCTTGAGAGGATCAATTGCAGCGGTGAACCCTTTGCTCCCACCACCAGATCAACGCCCCGGGCATCGCGTTCAAAGCGCTCGCTGGCCTGCGTCCCAAGTTGCAATAACAGGACCAGCATCGCCACCGAGATCGCCAACAGCAGCACATTGAGCGCGGTCGTCAACGGGCGGTCCCTCAGATAGGCAAGCGCGAGCGAGATCATGCCGCAAGGTTCCCTTGTGACAGGGTCATGGACCGCTCAAAGTAGGGCTTGAGGCGATCATCATGCGTCGCGACCAGAAGCGAGGCGCCCGCCTGCTCGGAGACTTCAATGAGAAGCTGCGCCACTCGCTCGGTGTTGGCCGCATCAAGCGCCGAGGTAGGCTCGTCCGCAATGATGAGCGCCGGCTTTACCACCAGCGCCCGCGCAATCGCCGCGCGCTGCGCTTCGCCCTGGCTCAGCTCAAAGGGGCGCGCGTGCGCCCGGTCTGCAATGCCCAGCTGTGCAAGTGTGGCATCAACCAGCGCCGTATCCTGAGCGCCGGTTTGCAGCCTCTGAGCCAGCAGCAGGTTGGCGCGCACCGACAGCGCTGAGACAAGCCGAAGCGTCTGGAAGATGATCCCCATCGAGCGCCGCCGCACACTGTCCCCGCCTGAACCCGAGACGCGCTGATCGCCCAGCGTAACATCGCCACTGTCAGGCGTCTGCAACCCTGTTATAACATTGATAAGACTTGATTTTCCCGAACCAGACGGGCCGAGAAGCAGTGCTTTTCCCTGCCCTTCGAGCGCAAAGCTTACATTCTCAAGGACGGGTTGGCCATCGTACGACAGCCCAACCCCTGCGACCGAGAGTTCCATGGGTTAAAAAGGGTTGCCTCGCCCTTCCTGAGCGGCCTCACGAGCGTCCTTGTAATCGGCGGTGTCACGGCCTGATGCGTTTTTATCGTCTTCCACCAGTGCCTCAAGGCGGCGCTTGGCTTCTTTGGTCGCTTTAGCGTCTTTCTTGCGAGCAACCGGCGCCTCTTCGGCAGCAGCCCTTTGCGCTGAAGTGGGAGCCTCCGGGGATTGCTGCATCGCGCTGGCGAACGGGTTATAGCGATGGAACCCGCCAAGCTGACCCGGACCATGCAGATCGCACGCCATCGAAGGAGCGGCAAAAGCCAGGCTCGATACGGCCATTCCAACACTTACACGGCGGATCATCGACATTACGCAAAACCTCAATTGACAAGATACACCTGCACTAGCACAGCTTTCGCCTCTGGTAAAACCTACAGTCATCATCCGCTGTCCTCATCAGAAATGGAGTGCTCGTCCATAGGCGTCGAGCACGCTTTCATGCATCATTTCGGACAAGGTCGGATGGGGGAAGACGGTCTGCATCAGCTCAGCCTCGGTCGTCTCGAGCACCTTGCCCACGGTGTAGCCCTGGATGAGCTCGGTCACCTCAGCGCCGATCATGTGCGCGCCCAGAAGCTCTCCCGTGCCTGCGTCAAACACCGTCTTGATGAACCCCTCCGCTTCGCCGAGCGCGATGGCCTTGCCATTGCCGATGAAGGGGAAGTTGCCGACCTTGACCTTATAGCCTGCCTCTTTCGCCTTTGCCTCGGTAAGCCCCATGCTGGCGACTTGCGGGTGGCAATAGGTGCAGCCCGGTATCGCATTGCGATCAAGCGGGTGCGGGTGGACGTCGGTGTTGCCAAGCTCCTGCGCGATGGCTTCTGCACAGGTGACGCCTTCATGGCTGGCTTTGTGAGCCAGCCACGGGCCCGGCGTGCAATCACCGATCGCCCACAGGCCCGGCGTCTTTGTGCGGCCGTAGGGATCGATCTGGATGAAGCCCCGGTCCAAGTCCGCCAGGTCCTCAAGCCCGATGCCTTCAGTGTTGGGCACGATGCCAATCGCGCTGATGACGTGGCTGAATTCACCCTTTGAAACCGCACCTGTCTTGTCCTTGATCGTGGCGGTGACGCTCTTGGCACCGACTTTCAGCTCCTCGACCCCAGCGCCTGTCATGATCGTGATGCCCTGCTTCACCATCGACTTCTCAAGGAAGGCCGAGACATCCGCGTCTTCCGCTGGAACGATCCGCTCCAGCATCTCGACCACCGTCACATCGACGCCCATGTCGTTGTAGAAGCTCGCAAACTCGATCCCTATCGCGCCTGAACCGATGACCAGCAGCTTGGTTGGCATTTCGGGTGGGACCATGGCGTGGCGGTAGGTCCAGATCCGCTTGCCATCCGCCGGAGCGAAGGGGAGGTCGCGCGCCCTTGCTCCAGTGGCGACGATGACGTGTTTGGCGATGAGGTTTTGCGTGCCCTTATCGCCCTTAACGCTGAGCGTGGTTGGTCCGGTAAGCACCCCATCGCCCATATGGACCGTCACTTTGTTTGTCTTCATCAGGTGCCCAACCCCTTGGTTGAGCTGTTTGGCGATGCCGCGAGAGCGCTTCACGATGGCGTCCAAGTCCGCCTCAATCGCGCCCGCCACCTTGAGGCCGTAGTCGGACGCATTGTCCATGTAGTGCTTGATCTCAGCCGAGCGCAGCATCGCCTTGGTTGGGATGCAGCCCCAGTTGAGACAGATACCGCCGAGGGTCTCCCGCTCCACAATCGCGGTGTTCAGACCCAGCTGCGCGCAGCGGATTGCCGCGACATAGCCCCCCGGCCCTGACCCCAGCACTACCACATCATAGTCTTGCGACATGCCTTACGATCCCTTCGCTTGCCGTGCCCGGTGCCCATTTTGTTGGAGACACATGTTACACAGTCCAAAACCCAAAAACACACCGCCCCCTCGCCGGGCGGATTCTCTCAAAAATTTTGAGCGCAAGAGACCTTCATCGCCTGCACTCCTGTCATATTCGGCGCGTGTAGGAAACGGTTATTGCCGCTGTATCGAACACATGAATTGACTACCCTTGCGTCCCCTGCCCCTGCGCGCCCGGCCCCCGCGCGCCCGGCCCTTGCGGTTTCACAATCCAGAACCAGCCCAGAATTCCGTAGGTGATCGCAGCCGCGAAGGCTGGAATTCCTAAGTTCAACACCGTCTCCTCATCACCGATCGCATAACTTGTCAGCACCATTATGATCCCTGCAAGCACCGCAATCATTGCCAGCGTCGCGGGTGATTGCTCCAAATGTCGCCGCGCAAACAGATATGTCAGCAACGCAACCGGCAACCCGATGATGCAGGTGATGGCTAGAGTGATCACATAAGCGAACGACCAAAAGTCCCATGAAAAATGATACGGCACGTCAGGCGGCATCGTCAAAGCCTGAAGGACCGCGAGGTAAGCGGTGGCCGAGAGCGCTGCGCACATCGTAATCGCAACGACTTTGCCAAGGAATGCGAGCCAGCGGGCCATAACGACGTGCCGTTAAACCACCAGCCCCATCGGAGCCTCGATCAAGTCCTTCAACGCCTGCATCAGCTGCGCGCCATCGGCCCCGTCAATCGCGCGGTGATCAAAGCTGCCTGACGCGTGCATTACGGTGGCAACGCTCAGTTCGCCGTCGATCACGTATGGTGCCTGTTGCCCCGCTCCGACCGCCAGGATCATGCCCTGAGGCGGGTTGATGACGGCGTCGAACTGCTTGATCCCGAACATGCCCAGATTGGACAGGCTTGCCGTTCCGCCCTGATATTCGTGGGGCTTGAGCTTGCCCTCGCGAGCCTTGCCCGCCAGCACCTTCATCTCTGAGGAAATAACGGCGAGCGACTTGGTTTCAGCCTCGGTGATGACCGGCGTGATCAGCCCGCTGGGCGCTGCCACCGCCACCGACACATCCGCGCGGGTATAGTGGCGCATCACATCGCCGTGGAAGCTCACATTGCAAGCGGGCACCCGAATGAGCGCGCGTGCCAGCGCCTTGATCAGCAGATCATTGACCGAGAGTTTTATCCCATCAGGCTCAAGCGCTTCGTTTAAGTCCTTGCGCAGCGCGAGGAGCGGATCGAGGCGGATATCCATGGTGAGGTAGTAATGCGGGACGGTCTGCTTGCTCTCGGTCAGGCGCCGGGCGATGACCTTGCGCACGTTGGAGACCTTCGCCTCTTCGTAAGGCGCGCCGAAATCAGGCGTCGTGACGTCACTGTGTGGCCCAGCCAAAGCAGGTGCCTCGTCTGGTCGCGCCGTTTCGGGGGAGGTCCCCGCCTGCGCGGGGACTTGCGTGGGCTTGAAGCCCTCAATATCGCGCTCGATGATCCGCCCACCGGGGCCTGTTCCCGTCACATCGTCCAACGCTATGCCCTTGTCTGCCGCCATCCGCTTGGCGAGCGGTGAGGCGATGATCCTGTCCTCTTGCCGTGCGGGCAGGGTGTTTGCTCCCGTCACTGACGCGCCTCCACCCCCGCCCAGCGCGGCTTCGACATCGGCCTTGGTCACTTTACCCGAAGGCCCGGTGCCAATGATTGAGCCGAGGTCCATATTGTTGGCGCTGGCGATGCGCCGGGCAACCGGTGTCGCCTTGGCACCTGCGCCTGTGGTTGGCGTTGGTGTGGGTGCAGGTGCCGGGGCAGATGGAGAAGGCTCAGGCGCCGGGGCTGGCACATCTGCGGGGGGAGCGCTCACCGCTTTGGCATCTTCGCCTTCCTCCGCCAGCATCGCGATCACCGTGCCCACGGTGACATTCTCGCTGCCCTCTTCCACCAGAACCTGCGCCAGCGTGCCTTCATCGACCGCTTCAAACTCCATCGTCGCCTTGTCGGTCTCGATCTCGGCCATGATGTCGCCTGACCGAATCGGATCGCCGACTTTCACCAGCCATTTGGCAAGCGTTCCCTCCTCCATGGTGGGCGAGAGCGCGGGCATCCGGATTTCGATCGGCATGGCTGTTTGATCCCCTCAAAAGCGGCTTAGCGCCGATCTCGGTTTGGCGAATTTGGATCGGGCGGGCAAGGTGTTGTATCTTTCCGCCTCACCCCTCACTTTTGACATCAACGCGCGATTGTTGTGAGAAGGCGGGCATGCGCACATTTCTTGTGGTCACGGATGAAACCGAGGAAGCCCGCGCGGCCCTGCGTTTTGCTGCCCGGCGCGCAGCATCGGTGGGCGGCGCGGTTCATATCCTCGCGCTGGTGCCGCAGCAAAGCTTCAGCGCGTTCGGATCGGTTCAGGCAACCATTGAACAGGAAGCGCGCGACCGGGCCGAAGTGCTTGCCAATGGCGTCGCCGGAAATCTGTTTGCCGAAAGTGGGATCATGCCCACGATTTCTGTGGCGATTGGCAAGGGCTCCAAGATCGTCACCGACTTTCTTGATGAACACACGGAGGTCGGCGCGCTGGTTTTGGGCGCGGCAAAGGGCAGCAATCCGGGGCCGCTGGTGCTGCACTTTTCCGCCAATGCCGGTTCGCTCGCCTGCCCGCTTTACGTGATCCCCCATGACTACGATGAGAACGACAGCGACCACGAAGTGTAACGCCTGGCGGGTTCTACTTGCGCCGTCCCTGATGGCGGATATTGCCCGGTCGCCCGCGTTTGCCCTGAACATACTTGCCGCGCGTTGGACCGCCGGGGCGTGCGCCAGGGCGTGGTCCAGAACGGGGGCCACCGCGACGTGAGCGTTCATCCCCTCGTCCGCCACGCACCTCAATGGGATTCCCATCGCTGTCCACCGGAGCGAACTTGAGCGCGCCCGTGAGCGCATTGGCTTCGGCCAATTGCAGTTTCAACCGGTCTCCCGCTGCATAGCGCGTGCCGCTGTCCTCGCCCACTAGCGCCTGCGCCGCCTCGTCATGCCGGAAGTATTCGCTGCCCAGCGTCGAGATCGGCACCAGTCCATCGCCGCCCAACCCCAAGATGGTAGCAAAGAAACCGAATCCCTGAACGCCGGTAACGCGCGTCTCGAAGACTTCGCCCACGCGACCTGAGAGCCAGGCGGCGACACAGCGATCGATCGTGTCACGCTCGGCTTCCATCGCGCGGCGCTCGGTCCCGCTGATTACATCGCTGATTTGTTGCAGATTGTCGCGGTCACGGTCTGAAAGCCCCGTTGTCGGCGGCAGCGATCCGGGTGGTTGCGGCTGCTCAAGCCCATAGGCATCGACCAGTGCGCGGTGGACCAGCAGGTCCGAATAGCGGCGAATGGGCGAGGTGAAATGCGCGTATGAACCAAGCGACAGTCCGAAATGCCCGGCATTGCTCGGCCCGTAATAGGCCTGCATCTGCGTGCGCAGTACCGCTTCCATGACCTGCGCCTTCTCCGCCTCGTCGGTGACGTCTTTGAGGATGCGATTGAAGAGGCTCGGCGTAATCACCTGCCCCATCGCCAGTTTCTTATCCATCGTCGCGAGGTAATCGCGCAGAGCAATCAGCTTTTCGCGGCTCGGCGGCTCGTGCACGCGGTAGACAACGGGCGCTGTCTTCGCCTCAAGCGCCTTGGCCGCGGCGACATTGGCCGCGATCATAAAGTCTTCCACTACGCGGTGCGCATCGAGCCGCTCGCGCACAGCGATCTCGGCGATCTGGCCGTCCCCTCCCAGGATCACCCGGCGCTCAGGGATTTCAAGCTCAAGCGGGTCACGCTTCTCGCGCACATCGGCGAGCAGTTTCCACGCGCCCCACAAACGCTGGAGATATTCGGGAGCCTCGCCCCCATCCACCGCCGCCTGCGCGTCCTCATAGGCGATGTTGTGATGGATGCGAACGATGGCTCTTGTGAAGCGGTGGCTCGTCACCTTGCCCGCCGCATCAATCCGCAAGTGGCAAGCCATCGCCGCGCGGTCCTCACCCTCTTTCAAGGAACAGACATCCGCGCTCAGGATTTCGGGCAGCATGGGGACGACGCGGTCAGGAAAATAGACCGAATTACCGCGCTTCCTCGCCTCCCGGTCGAGCGCGGAGCCGGGGCGCACGTAAAAGCTTACATCGGCAATCGCGACGAGCGCGCGGTAGCCACCCTCCCCATCAGGCTCAGCCCAGATCGCATCGTCATGGTCGCGCGCATCGGCGGGGTCGATGGCGACGATGGGCAGCGCGCGCAGGTCTTCGCGTTTGGCCTCGGACAGCTTGAGCTTGGCCGCGCGCGGTGCCTCGGCGATTACTTCCTCGGGAAAGACATTGGGGATGCCGTGCTTGGCGATGGCGATGAGGCTGAAGGCGCCGGGGGCCAACGGATCGCCAAAAATCTCGGTCACCTTGACGCCGCTGCGTTCCGAGCGCCCGATACGTTCAGCGAGCACCAGCTGGCCTTCCTCAGCCGAGCCGAGGTCAGCAATCCGTGCAGACTGGCGCACGCGTTTATCGACCGGGGCAAGCCACGCCTTGCCGCCAAAGTCGATCTCGACAACGCCCAGCAAACCTTCAGTGCGCGCGGGCAATTTCTTCATTGGGTGCGCGATCCACCCGCTTTCTGTCTCCTCGGTGCGCGAGAGGACTCGGTCGCCGCGTTTGAGCGCAGGCGCACGCGCGCCGCCTTTCGCTTTGAGCTCGCGCGTGGTCAGGCGTGGCGGCTCGCCGGCCGCTTCGGGGTCCCAATTGTCGGGGATGGCAATCGCCTCGCCGTCCTCGATCTCGATGACGCGCAGCACCGTCACCTTGGGAACGCCGCCCATGCGGTGATACGCGGTCTTCTTGCCGTCAATCAGCCCCTCTTCCGCCATGTCGCGAAGCAGGCGCTTGAGCGCGATCTTCTCCTGACCCTTGAGGCCAAAGGCGCGCGCGATCTCGCGCTTGCCAGCGGGCGTCTCAGAGGACTGGATGAATTCAAGCACTTGGCTGCGCGACGGCATACCTTCAGGGCGTTTTTTTGAAGCTGGCATTGGCGCTGTCCTAGACCATCGCTCTCGGCATTGCGAGCCGCGATACCGTAGAACCAGTGAATCCCCGCGTAGGCGGTGATCTCAGTAGGTTGGGTGCTTTGGTTGCATGAGGTCCCCGCCTGCGCGGGGACTCACAAACTGTCAATAAGCGCGCGCCACCAGAATGCGCTCGGTCGCAGGCACGCCGGTGAAGATGCACGTGCCGGTGGCAGGCTCAGCTTCGCGCGGCACGTTGCGGATCGTAAGTTGCAGCGCTTTCAAACGTTCCACAACGGCGTCAAGCGCTTCGCCTGTGGGCTTGGCCCATTCCACTTCAACCCAGCCCGGATATTTGCCGCCTTGCTTGAAATGCGCCGCGACGGCGTCCCACTCGGTGATGCCTCGCGTGATGTTGGCGTCACGGCGCTCAGCCGCCTCGGCGAAGAGACCGGACTGGATCGCTTCGAGCGTGGCCGGAGCCGCCGCCACGAAATCAGCGAGCGCGACGAAGTCCATGGCGGGCTTGCCATTATCAAGATTCCACAGCGCATCGCGGCGCATGACAGCGACCTTGCCGTTCTCCATATCGCGCGGACCGACTTCCACGATGACAGGCGCGCCCTTGCGCACCCAGTCCCAGCGCTTGGCTGAGGCCTTGCCCGGCGTCTTGTCGTGCAGCACGCGAACGGGTTCACCGAGAGCGGTCTGAGCGGCAATCTTGGCACGAAGGCCCTCGCAATAAGCAAGCATCGCCTCGTCCTCGGGCTTGTCGCGCAGCATGGGCAGGATGATGATCTGGTAGGGCGCGATGCGCGGCGGCACGCGCAGCCCATCATCATCGCCATGCGTCATGATCACGCCGCCGATCATGCGGGTGGAGACGCCCCAGCTAGTCGTGTGGCATAGCGTCTGCGTGCCTTCGCGGTCTTGATACTGAATGCCCGCAGCCTTCGCGAAATTGGTGCCGAGATAATGCGAGGTGCCCGCTTGCAGCGCCTTGCCATCCTGCATCATCGCCTCGATGGACCAGGTTTCGACAGCGCCGGGAAAACGCTCATTCTCCGGCTTCTCGCCTGCGATGACGGGCAGCGCCATGTCTTCTTCAGCGCAGGCGCGGTACATTTCCAGCGCGCGGTGGGTTTCTTCCAGAGCCTCTTCGCGCGTCGCGTGCGCGGTGTGGCCTTCCTGCCATAGGAACTCGCTGGTGCGCAGGAACATCCGGGTGCGCATCTCCCAGCGCACCACATTGGCCCATTGGTTGAGCAGCAGCGGCAAATCGCGCCAGGATTGCACCCAGCGCGCCATGGCGTCACCAATGATCGTCTCGGAAGTCGGGCGCACAACCAGCGGCTCTTCCAGCTTGGCTTCGGGATCGGGCACAAGGCCACCCTCGCCATCGGCGATCAAACGGTGATGCGTGACGACCGCCATTTCCTTGGCAAAGCCCTCGACGTGATCCGCCTCACGCTCAAAATTGGCGAGCGGGATGAAGAGTGGGAAATAGGCGTTCTGGATACCGGCGGCCTTGATCCGATCATCCATCAGGCGCTGGATACGCTCCCAGATGCCAAAGCCCCATGGCTTGATAACCATGCAGCCGCGCACGCCCGATTCCTCGGCCATGTCAGCCGCGCTGATGACTTCCTGATACCACTTGGCGAAATCGTCTTCGCGCTTCGTGTTGAGCGCGTGCCTGATGTTGGACACGTTAGTCTGGCTTTCGTCTGCGATGCATTATGCGCCCGCGCCGTGGCGTCATTTGCCCAGTTCGTCCAGCTTCTTTTGCATCAGAGCCATCTGCTCTTTGAGCTGATCGATCTCGCTTTGCGAACCGTCTGCTTCTTTTGTTGCCGCTGTGGAGCGTGTCTCGCTCACGCGCGATTTGGAGCCGGGGATAAAGGTGTCAGCGGCTGCGCGCATCATCGCCATGTTGGTCTCATGAATTGCGGCGAGCGGGCCTGCGCTCATGCCCTTTTCGAAGGCTTCGCGGATATTGGCCTGGTTCTGGCGAAAGTTGTTCATGCTCGCTTCGAGATAAGATGGCATCAGGTTCTGCATCGAATTGCCGTACATCCCGATCAACTGGCGCAGGAAACTAACGGGCAGCATCTGTCCGCCATTGGCTTCTTCATCCATGATGATCTGTGTCAGGATCGAATGGGTAATATCATCCCCGGACTTCGCATCGAGCACCTGAAAATCGATGTTTTCACGCACCATGCCAGCCAGGTTCCCAAGCGTGATGTAGCTTGAAGAACTGGTGTTGTAGAGTCGGCGGTTGGCGTATTTCTTGATGATAATCGGACCGGTCGCAGCGTCGGCTGCAGCACTCATATTTTTCTTTGCCATGATCATATCCCAATGCGAGTTTGCGAGCCTTAGCACCTGCACAATGTGCAGCGCAATATGCGAGGGTCAGGCGCGTAGACGGTTGCCGATCGTGGTTAGCAATTCATATTGCGAAACAGAGCTTTGCTGCGCAGCATCAGCAAGAGAAAAGGGTACGCTGAGCCAGTCTCCGGCGCGCAGATCGGGTGCGTTTGCACAATCGACGACGATCATGTCCATCGACACCTTGCCGATAATGGGAAGCTTGGCATCACCGCGCAGCATTACGCCGCCGGGGCCGCGTGCGCGCAGGAACCCATCGGCGTATCCCAGTGAAACGGTCGCCGTGCGCATTGGCCCCGTTGCGGTGAACTCTGCATTGTAGCCGACCGTGTCTCCGGACGAGAGCTCTCGCACCTGCAGGATCGCCGCCTCGATATGGGCGACCTGTTTGATATCGCCTGCCATCTCGGGCCTTGGCACGCCGCCATAGAGCGCGAGGCCGGGGCGTGTGAGATCGCAGGTTAAGGCCTCTCCCAAAGCAAGGCCAGCGCTGTTGGCAAGGCTGGTGCGCTGGTGCGCGATGGCGGTGGAGGCTTGCTGGAACGCGCTGCGCTGGGCCTCGTTCTTGCCGCTGTCCTCATCGGCAGAGGCGAGGTGGGACATCAGGATATCGATATCGAGCGCGCGGACCGCGTCATCGCTCGCCTCATGGGGCGCGATACCAAGGCGGTTGATCCCGGTATCGATCATGACATGACACCGGCCTCCGCCCGCCTGGGTCCAAGCGAGCGCCTGCTCTAGCGAATTGATGACAGGGAGAGCGCCGATGGCTTTTGCATAAGCGATCTCATCTGCATTTATGACGCCGTGCAGAACCGCAATCGACGCATGGGGGACATGGCGTGCGACGGCCTCAACCTCACTCCAATGGGCGACGAAGAACGCCTCGCACCCAGCCTCGCGCAGAATGGGAACGCAAGCATCAACACCCAGACCATAGCAATCGGCTTTGACCGCAGCACCTGTGCTTGCCAGCCCGGAAAGCGCATCGAGATACCGCCAATTGTGCGCCAGCGCCTCAGTGTCGATGCTGAGGCGCAGCGTGGGCGGTGGAGCCTCAAGGGGCATCGTCGGTAAAGTCCTTGGGCGGGCCGCTGGGAAGGCCCCACCATGCGACCACCACGCCAAAGGCAACCACACCCCATGTATACCAAAGCCCGGAATACACATCGCCGGTTGTTGCTACGATATAGCTTGCGATCAGAGGCAGGAACCCGCCGAGATAGCCAGCGCCGATATGATACGGGATCGACATCGAAGAATAACGAATTTGCGGCGGGAACATCTCTGAAAGCAGCGCCGCGACCGACCCATAAGTCAACGCCGATAACAGGCCGAGCCCCAGCAGCAGCACGATAATGCCAAGAATATTGATCATCGGCGGGGTCTGTTTTTCAAAGCTGTAGCCTTGCGCTTCGAGAAAGCTTTGTGCAGCCGCCCGGCGCTCGCCCGCCTGCGTCCCCGAAAGATCGAGCGCGGCGTCCCCGGCAGTGATGCCGAGAGGCCCAGCCTTTCCGTCTGCGATCGAATAGGGGACACCCAGCGCCGTTAGATCTTGCAAGACTTTTCCGCACGCGGTCTCTTGTTGCTCGGCAAAAGCGTCAAACGTGCAATCGGTCCCGATCACCGATATCGGCGCCTCGCGCGCGGTCTGTTGAAGGCCAGGATTAGCAAGCGCGCCCATGCCCCAGAACAGCGGGAAGAGCAGAACAAGCGAGGCCAAGGCGCCTAGAATGATGGGCTTCTTGCGGCCCACCTTGTCTGACCATCGCCCGACAAAGATGTAAAAGCTCATAGAGATCAGGCCCGCGACAAGCAGAACGATATTCACCACCTGATCATCCATCTTCATCGGCCCCTTGAGAAACGAAAGGCCGGAGAAGAAAGCGGTGTACCAAATCGTGGTCAGAATGCCGGTGATGCCGAAAAGCGCGACGAAGATGCGCTTTTTATTGCCGGGATAGGTGAAACTTTCCACGAACGGATTGCCTGCCATTTCGCCTGCTTCCTTCATTGCCTGGAAGACCGGGCTTTCGCTCAGTTTCAACCGCATCCACAGCGATATACCGAGCAGGATCAGCGAGAGCAGGAATGGAATGCGCCAGCCCCATGCGTTGAAAGCTTCTTCGGGGATCAGAAACCGGCACCCTATCACGACGATGATGCTGAGCACGAAGCCGCCCACTACGCTGGCTTGAATGAAGCTGGTGTAAAAGCCACGTTTTTCCGGCGGGGCATGTTCGGCGACATAGATCGCCGCGCCGCCATATTCTCCGCCCAACGCCAATCCCTGAAGAATGCGAAGCAAAAGCACGATCAGCGGAGCGGCGATCCCGATTGAATCGGCGGTCGGGACCAGCCCCACTCCAGCGGTAGCGATGCCCATCAATGTAACGGTCATAAGGAAGGTGTATTTGCGCCCGAGCCTGTCTCCCAGAAACCCGAACAATATCGCGCCTAATGGGCGAAAGCCGAAGCCAACGGCGAACCCGGCCCAAACCAACAGAACTTCGAGCGTAGCGTTGTCTGAAGGGAAGAAGGCTGAACCAATCAGCGCAGCCAGCGTCCCATAAATGAAGAAATCGTACCACTCAAAGATGGTGCCCGCGCTTGACGCTCCGATTACGAGGCGGACCTCTTTCTCGCTCGGCTCGCGCGATACGAGCGCCTGCGATTCTATTGATGAGCCCTCTGAAATACTCCCAGCTGTGTCTGACATGCTGCCCCTTAACTCTTGTGCCGTGTCCTTTTGCATGTGCCATAGGCACCGCAGTGCTGAACAAGGCTTTAGTCCTAGCGAGAGGCGCTTTGTGAGGAAAGATCGCCTGCGCAATCACTCGCGGATAGCGCTTGGAGCGCAGCCTCCCACGGCAACAGCAGCGCTCCATGGCGACCGGCACGCTCACGCGCAGAGCTAAGCGTTGCGAGCCCCGGCCAATCGGGAAGCGCCCCCTTGCCCGCAAGCCAGTCACGAAGCGCGGCATGGGTGCGCGTCAAGTCCTGCGCGGTCACACCCTGTACGCTCTGCGCGAGGATTGCCGCTGAGCTTTGCCCCACCGCGCACGCGCTGACCTTAAGGCCGATCCGGCTGACCGCGCCCTTGGCATCACAATCGAGGCCAATTGAAAGCGTACTGCCGCACACCTTCGAACGCACATCCGCTTGATAAGCGAAGCTTCCATTCAAGGGGTAACGCGCCAGCTCAGTCGCGAGCGCCAGCATTTCAGGTGTGTAAAGCGTGCTCACGGGCCCTCAGCGTTCGCATCGTCCGCGTCCTCTTGCGCCTCGCGCTCGGCTATCTCGCCCAGCATCTGTGCGCGGCGTTCGGCAACCAACTGCACCAGGTGGCGCGAAAAGGCATCGGTGGCGCGGTAGGTGCGCGCTTGCGTGATCCAGTCGGGCCGGCCTTTATAGCCCCACACCAAGTCAAAACCGAGCGCGAGAAGCGAAAACGCGAACACCACGATCAGCGCGCCCTTCACGGTGCCAAAACCGAAGCCAAGCACGCGGTCAATCGGGCCGAGGAGGGAACCGCGCGAGGCCTCCCCTACATTGGCCGCGATCACTTTCATCGCGGCATAGGGGATGAGAAGCAGCAGGACGAACGCGAGGATCGGCGTTGCGGGTTCCGCGTCGTAATATTCGCGCAGCGCGGCGGTCATCGGTGTATGCAGATAGTAGATCGAAAAAGCCGCCAACACCCATGCGGCGAGCGACAAGACTTCCTGCACCAAACCGCGCATGAAGCCACCAATCGCGGCGATCCCGACAATGATCAGAACGACAATATCAAAACCCGTCATATGCCGCGCACGAATATTATGCTGCCATCACCTGGTCAACGAGGTTTGCGAGTTGTCCGAGGCCGCGATAATCGATGCTGGACGAACCGGTCTTGGTATCGGACGGGCCGTAGCCGCGCGCAAAGCCCAGTTTCGCTGCTTCCCGCATCCGTAGCTCGGCGTGGGCGACGGGGCGGATTTCTCCTGCAAGCGAGACCTCTCCGAACCAGGCTGACTTCATGGGCAGGGGTTTATCCGCCAGCGCAGAGACAAGCGCGGCGGCCACCGCCAAGTCTGCCGCCGGGTCCGCAAGCCGGTATCCCCCGGCAATATTGAGATAGACCTCGGCGGATGAGAAACTGAGCCCGCAGCGCGACTCAAGCACTGCAAGGAGCATGGCAAGGCGACCGCTATCCCAGCCCACCACTGCGCGCCGGGGCGTGGCGCCCGATTGCAGCCGCACGATAAGCGCCTGAATCTCGACCAGGACGGGCCGCGTCCCTTCCAGCGCCGGAAACACAGCGCTGCCTGCGAGCGGGGCATCACGGCCGGAGAGGAACAGCATCGATGGGTTCGACACCTCTTCCAACCCCGCGCCTTCCATCGAGAATACGCCGATTTCATCGACCGCGCCAAACCGGTTCTTTAGCGCGCGCAGGATGCGGTATTGGTGACTGCGCTCACCCTCAAAGCTCATCACCACATCGACCATGTGCTCAAGCACACGCGGCCCTGCGATACTGCCGTCTTTGGTGACATGGCCGACCAGTACGAGAGCGGTCCCGCGCTGTTTGGCGAACCGGATGAGCTCCAATGCGCATCCCCGCACCTGGCTGACGGTGCCGGGCGCGCCTTCGATTGTGTCGGAGTGCATCGTCTGGATCGAATCGATCACCAGCAAAGCGGGCGGCTCCCCCTCGCCCAGTGTCGTGAGGATATCGCGGACCGAGGTTTCCGACGCTAGGCGGATGGGCGCATCCGCGACGCCAAGGCGCGTGGCGCGCAGCCGCACCTGCCCTGCTGCTTCCTCCCCGCTCACATAGACCACATCATTGCCCCCGCGCGCGACGGTGGCGGCGGTCTGGAGCAGAAGCGTCGATTTGCCGATCCCAGGATCACCGCCCATCAGCACTGCAGAGCCCGGCACCAGCCCGCCTCCCAGAGCGCGGTCAAACTCAGCGAGGCCGGTTGATTTGCGCACCGGCAGTTCAGTCGGCTTGCTGAGCGGCACGAACTCGATCCCCCGCCCCCCCCGCGACAGATCATGCTTTTGCGAAAAGACCGTGGCCGGCGCGTCCTCAGTGAGCGTGTTCCACTCCCCGCAATCGCCGCATTGCCCTTGCCAACGCGCGCTCACCGCGCCGCAATTGCTGCACACAAATCGCTTTTTCGCTTTGGACATCCGCGGTTTTGTAACCAGAACAAAGGTTGAACGCAATTGCACTTTGTCGAGATTGCACAGTAGGAAGCATGGCATGCGGCAAAAGGAACTCAGACTTGCGCTTGTCTGCTATGGCGGGGTTAGCCTTGCGGTCTACATGCATGGCGTCACGAAGGAGGTCTGGCACCTCGCGCGTGCCAGCCGCTCGTTTCATGCGCATGAGGATCACGAGCTCACCGGCACAGCGGGCGCCTATCGCGCTTTTCTGGAAGACATCGCCGCGCAAAAGGGCCTGCGACTGCGGGTGCTGCCCGATATTCTGACCGGCGCAAGCGCGGGCGGGATCAACGCAATTTTCCTGGCGCAGGCTCTGGCGAGCGGGCAATCGCTCGAGCCGCTTACCGATCTGTGGCTCGAAAACGCGGATGTGAGCGAACTCACTGATCCTGATGCTGAACCCATGTGGCGTTATGCCAAGCTCTGGGCGCAGCCGATTGCCGAGTGGTTCCTGAACCGGCCCGGCAACGCTGTCACCGAGAGTGTCTCGCCCGAAACGCGCGAGGAGGTGCGCCGCAAGGTCTCGCGTCTGGTGCGCGGGCGCTGGTTCACCCCGCCCTTCTCGGGTCATCGGTTCTCCGGCATGCTGTTCGAAGCGTTGCAAAGCATGGCCGCCCAGCCTTCAGGCAAGCCGCTGCTTCCGCCCGGACACTTGGTTGATCTGTTCGTCACCGCCACCGATTTTCGCGGGCATATCGAGCTATTGCGCCTCAACTCACCGCCGATTGTGCAGGAAACAGAGCACCGCATGCCCATCGGCTTTCGCACGAATGTCAGCGAGGATAGCTCGGGCGTGCTGGGCGATCCGCTCGAACTGGTCTTCGCCGCTCGCGCGACCGCAAGCTTTCCGGGGGCCTTCCCGCCCTTGCGCCTTAACGAGATCGACGCGCTTGCCGCGCGCGAGGGGTATTATTGGGCTAGCCGCGAGGCGTTTCTGAAGCGGATCATGCCGGTCCATTATCGTGATGGGACGACGGACAAGGTCTCCCTCATCGATGGCTCGGTACTGGTCAACGCACCCTTTGGCGAGGCGATTTCGGCGCTGCAAGGCCGCCCGTCCCAGCGCGAGGTTGACCGGCGCTTTGTCTATATCGATCCGCGGCCCGACCGAGTGGGCGCGACCAGTGGTGATGGCGGCGACCCCGTAGGCTTTTTCGGCGCGATCTTCGGTTCGCTCTCCACCATTCCGCGCGAGCAGCCGATCCGCGATGATCTGGAACGCATCGAGAAGCAATCGCGCGATGCGCATCGCCTGCGCCGCATTGTCATGAGCCTGCGCCCTGAGATTGATCGCGCGGTCGAGAAGCTGTTTGGCTACACCTTCTTCCTCGACAATCCGACGCCCAAACGCCTAGCCAATTGGCGAGCAAAGGCGCAGGATGCCGCCGCCGAGCAAGCGGGTTTCGCCTATCACGCTTATGCCCAGACGAAATACACCGCGATTATCGAACGGCTCGCCAAACTCACCCATGCCGCTGCGCCCGAGCTTGCCCTGAGCGAATGGAGCCTGATTGCCGAACGCCTGCGCGATCACCTTGAGGAAACGGGGCTCCAAACGCTAGCCGGGAACAATGGCGGTGCCAGTCCCGCCGCCATCGCATTCTTCCGCGCGCATGATATTGGCTTTCGTATCCGGCGCCTGCAATTGCTCGCCCGCCGTCTCTCGCGCGAGTGGGAGAACGATCCTGACATTTCGGATGACGCGCTCGATCTGGCCCGTGAGCGGATTTACGCGATCCTTGCGCTCTATCAGGAGGCGGATGAAAAGGTTCAATCGAGCGATGAATTCTGCGGGCTTGCGAACAAGGTTCTGGAGCGGCCTGGAGCAGTCCTCAATCACCTCGCGCAAACACGCCTGCTGCCTGAGACAGACCTGGCCGCTGAGGAAATGCTCTCCGCTGCCCTCGAAGACATGCCCAAGGACCTGCGCAAGAGGATGCTGCTGACCTATCTGGGGTTTCCTTATTATGACATCGCCACTTTGCCGCTGTTGCAGCGCGAGGTTCTCGATGAGTTCAACCCTGCACTGATTGACCGAATTTCGCCCGATGATGCGCGCTCGATCCGCGAAGGGGGCACACGCTCCACCTTGCGCGGGATCGAATTCTATAATTTCGGAGCCTTCTTCAGCCGCGACTATCGTGAGAACGATTACCTGTGGGGCCGCCTCCACGGTGCTGAGCGCATGATCGACATCGTCGCATCAACGGTTGAAGGCGGCCTTGATGACGCGACCATCCGCACAGCCAAACGGCGGGTCTTTCTGGCGATCGTCGAAGAAGAAGCGGAAGCGCGACGCTGCGCAAGCGGACTGGTCTTCGGTCTCCGCGATGAAATCATAGAGCGGTTCCCGAAGGATCAAAGCTAGGCCCCGAACGCATCTTTCAGCTTAGAGAAAAAGCTGCGGCTTTCCGGGCACTCGTCGCCCGTTTCCGTTTCACGAAATTCCTCAAGGATTTCGCGTTGCTTGCGGCTCAGTTTGGTCGGGGTCTCGACCTTTATCTCTACCACCAGATCGCCGCGTCCGCGCCCCTGCAGAACCGGCATACCAGCCCCGCGCACGCGCAATTGCTTGCCCGACTGAATACCAACCGGAATGTCGATCGTGTTCGTGCTGCCATCGAGATCGGGGATATCAACCGAGCCGCCCAAAGCAGCCGTCGTAAAGCTCACCGGAACGCGCGTTGCAAGCGTAGTGCCTTCGCGCTCGAACAAAGCGTGGCGCTTGACGTGGATGAAAATGTAAAGATCACCCGCAGGAGCCCCGCGCGCACCAGCTTCACCCTTGCCGGCGAGCCGAATGCGCGTGCCAGTATCAACGCCGGGCGGGATTTCCACCTCAAGCGTCTGCACGCGGTCCACCCGGCCCTCGCCCTGGCAGGCCTTGCACGGGTCTTCGAGGACGGATCCCCGGCCATTGCAGTTTGGGCATGGACGCTCGACCACGAACAGCCCTTGCTTTGCGCGAATTGCGCCGCGACCGTGGCACATTGCGCAAGTGCGCTCACCCGTGCCCGGTGTCGCGCCAGTACCGTCGCACACGTCGCAAGGCTGGCTGACTTCAATCTCGATCTGCGTGCTTTTGCCACGGAACGCTTCGTCGAGGGTGATTTCCATGTCGTAGCGCAGATCCGCGCCGCGCCGATTCTGCTGGCGTGCACCGCCCATCCCGCCACCACCAAAGGCGCTGCCGAAGATGGTCTCGAAGATGTCGCCGATATCGCCAAAATCGCCCGCGCCCGCCCCAAATCCGCCCGGGCCACCGCCGCCGCCGCTCATGCCTTGCGTAAAAGCATCGTGGCCGTAGCGATCGTACGCCGCACGCTTTTGCGGGTCCTTGAGCACTTCATAAGCTTCGGCGCAGGCCTTGAACTTGGCCTCAGCCTCAGTGTCACCCGGATTGCGATCCGGGTGATACTTCATCGCAAGTTTGCGATACGCGCTTTTGAGAGCCCCGGCATCGGCATCACGCGCGACGCCGAGCGTCTCGTAATAGGACTGGGTCGTGGCCATTTCGCCGTCACTCCTTCCCTTTCGTCATCCCCGCAAAAGCGGGGACCCAGAGCAACCTGGTGTCTGGCCTCCCTGGGTTCCCGCCTGCGCGGGAATGACGGGGAGAATGGATTTGAGGGACTTAGCCCTTGTTGTCTTCGTCTACTTCGGAGAACTCGGCGTCGACAACGTCATCTTCAGCCGCGGCGTTCTCGCTCGGCGCTTCGTCCGCAGCGGGCCCTGCAGCCTGCTCAGCTTCGTAGATTTGCTGACCCATCTTCATGGCCGCTTCGGTGAGAGCCTGCGCCTTGGCGTTGATTGCATCCGCATCGTCGCCGCTGAGCGCTTCCTTGGCTTCGTCGAGCGCGGTCTGGACGGCGGCCTTGGTGTCCTCATCAACCTTGTCGCCATGCTCTTCGAGCTGCTTTTCGGTCGCGTGGACGAGGCTGTCAGCCTGGTTGCGCGCTTCGGCACCTTCGCGGCGCTTCTTGTCCTCTTCGGCGAACTTCTCCGCGTCCTGGACCATCTGATCAATATCAGAATCGCTGAGACCGCCCGAGGCCTGAATCTTGATCGTCTGTTCCTTGCCCGTGCCCTTATCCTTGGCGCTGACCGAGACGATGCCGTTGGCGTCGATGTCGAACGTGACTTCGATTTGCGGGACACCGCGCGGTGCGGGCGGAATGCCTACAAGGTCGAAATTGCCGAGCAGCTTGTTGTCTGCGGCCATTTCGCGCTCACCCTGGAAGACCTTGATCGTCACCGCGTTCTGGTTGTCGTCGGCGGTCGAATAGGTCTGGGTCTTCTTGGTCGGGATCGTGGTGTTGCGGTCGATCATGCGGGTGAAGACCCCGCCCAGCGTCTCAATGCCGAGAGACAGCGGCGTCACGTCGAGCAGCAGCACGTCCTTGACGTCGCCCTGCAGAACGCCGGCCTGAATGGCAGCGCCCATGGCGACCACTTCATCCGGATTCACACCGGTGTGGGGCTTGGCTTCGAAGAACTTCTCAACCACTTCGCGGACCTTGGGCATACGGGTCATCCCGCCAACCAGGATCACTTCGTCGATTTCGTCCTTGGTCACGCCCGCATCGGCCAGCGCTTTCTTGCACGGCTCAAGCGTGCGGGTGATCAGGCTGTCGACCATCTTTTCAAGATCGGCGCGGCTGATCGTTTCGACGAGGTGCAGCGGAGTGGACGCGCCGCCTTCCATGCGCGCGGTGATGAAGGGCAGGTTGACCTCGGTGGTGGCCGAGCTCGACAGTTCGATCTTGGCCTTT